>NZ_JANPGP010000108.1:0-38128 GCF_031424035.1 Novosphingobium sp. | reverse complement strand
TGGCGCAAGCTTGGCTAGAACGGCTGGGAGCTAGCAGGTCCGCCGCCACCCCATTGCGGACGTTTCACCGAGCGACCGGTTCAAAGCTAATCTTGACGTCGGACACTTTATTGTTCTGCTCGAATATTCGGGATCGACCAGCATAGCGTATGAGCAGATGCTCATTACTCAACCACTTGGTTTCAGCCCAAGGTCCGCCCCACGCACCGACGACAGCGGCTCCGTGGTCGTCATCTGCTCGGAAAGCGTTGCCAATTCCAGCCATCTTTTCGCCAGCCGACAGTACAGAAATCTGCGTAGAAAAGCCGCTTGTTGCCCCGCAGTCTCTCTGAAACAATGCAGCACTATGGCGACCATCAGGCGCTTCGACCCGCGTGACGAGGTTGTTAGCGCATGTGTCGGAGCATGCCGTTAACGCCAATAAAGCGGTGGCGGGGGTTAGACGTTTTAACACGTTTGCAGCCTAATGGGCGCGTGGTATCCGTCAACGTCCATTTGCCACTCAAGCCTGACGCTACCTCGCCTTCCCCGCATCCCTTTGCAGCAACAACTCAAACAACAGCGCAGAAATCTCGCCATCAATCTCACCGGTAATCCGCTCGGGCCGCCAGCGGCGTTCAAAAGCGCGCACCGCTGCCGGGCCGTCGGTGATGTCATAGCCGAACCGCTCGAGCGCCAGATAGAACGCCCCGTCATTGTCGAACCCCAGCCGCAGCGACGGGCGCGGTGACGGGATGGCGAGTTTGTGCCGCGCCAGTCGTTCCCATGGGAACAGTTCGCCCGGATCGGTCTTGCGCGCCGGGGCAATGTCCGAATGGCCGACCACGTTCGAGCGCGAGACGCCGTGGCGCTTCTTGATGTCGGAGAGCAGCGGCAGCAGGGCCTCGATCTGGGCTTCGGGAAAATCGCGGTAGCCGAATTCGTGCCCCGGATTGACCAGTTCGATGCCGACGCTGGCCGAATTGATGTCGGTGATTCCGCGCCAATAGCTTTTGCCGGCATGCCAGGCGCGGTTTTCCTCGGCGACCATCTGGGTCACAAGGCCGCCTTCGTCGATCAGGTAATGCGCGGAAACGCCGGCTTCCTCGCTGCACAGCCGCTCCAGCGCCTCGTCGGCGGACAGCATCCCGGTATAGTGCAGCACGATCATCGAGACCGGCAGTTCGCGTGCGTTGAAATTGGGCGACGGCATCTGCCGGTGCACCAGCCAGTCGCGCATCGAGTTCAAGCTGTCAGGCCCCCGGCAGCACGGCGCCGAGCACCAGCGCCCCGTCGCTCAGCGCATATTGCACCCCGCCGCCCAGTTCCTGCGCCACCGCCTGGATCAGCGCGGCAGGGGCCGTGCGGCTCGACAATTGATCTTCGGGCAATTTCCCTTCGAGCGCCTTGCCCACCGTCTCGTCAAAGGCGATGCGCGGCCCGGTGGCGCGCACGACGATCTCGCTCGCGCCGTCGTTAAGCTCGGCGCCGACTTCGAGCGTGCCGCCGCGCACCAGCGCTTCCATGCCGAACAGCGAGAGGTTGAGCAGCACCTTGACCGCCGGCTTGGGCAGCGATTCCGCCGCGACATTCCATTGCAGGGTGATGCGTTCGTTGTTGCTTACCAGCCCTTCGACCAGCGCACGCGGCTCGGCCACCGGCACCATTTCACCAAAGCCGCCCGCCGCGCCAAAGGCGAGCCGGAAGAACTTCAATTTGTCGGCGCTGGTCTTGGCGCTCTGTTCAAGCAGCTCGACAATACGCTTGCGCATCTCGCCGTCGCGTTCCTCGGCCAACAGCTCCAGCCCGTTCGACAGCGCGCCCACCGGGCTGAGCATGTCGTGGCACAGCCGCGAACAGAGCATGGAAGCAAGATCGATGGCGGAAATGGTCATGTGCGGTCCTTCTGGATCCTCCCCGGCACGGGGAGGGGGACCATGCGCAGCATGGTGGAGGGGCACGGGCCGGATTGCATGACCTTTCAAGGCCATAACCAGACGAGAGTGCCCCTCCACCACCCTGCGGGTGGTCCCCCTCCCCCGTTGGAGGAGGAATTGATTCTCCCTTACATCCCTGAGACTCGCGTGGAAAGCGCTTCGAAGCCCCCCGGCCCATCACGCCAGAATGTCACCTCTCCCGCGGCGGCAATGGCCCAGACGCGGCCGTCACCGCTGGCGTGTTCGCAATCAGTCGCAGAGGGCAGCGGATGGCCCTCTGGGTGCGAATGCCAGTAGCCGATCAGCGCCTCGCCCCCGGCGCGTTCGGCGCGGTGTGCGGCGATCAGCGCGGCGGGATCGATCTCGAAATGGCGGAGCGGATCGGCGGCCACATTGGCGCAAGGCTGGGCGCGCTCGATCACCCCGGCGCGCCCCAGCAGCAGCCCGCAAGCCTCGCGCGGGTGTTCGCGCGCTGCAAATTCGAGAACTGTGGCAATTGCGCCACTTGTCACGCCGATGTCGGTTCCCATCTGCATGACATGGGGGACGTCGAGTCAGTTCTGCAAGGCATTATCGCCAATGGCGGCGAGCGGCTCGACAAGGCGCTCAGCTCCGCCACCGGCCTTTCGCGCGAACGCATCAAGACACTTATGGGCGAAGGCCGGGTGCAGCTTGCCGGTAAGGTCGCCAGCCAAGGCTCGCTCAAGGCGGCCGAGGGCGCGGAATGGACCATACGCGTCCCCGCCGTGGCCGCTTCGGAAGCGCAGGCGCAGGATATTCCGCTCAACATCGTGTTCGAGGATGAACACCTGATCGTGATCGACAAGCCCGCCGGGCTGGTTGTCCATCCCGCCGCCGGCAATCTGGATGGCACGCTGGTCAATGCGCTGCTCCACCATTGCCAGGGGCAGCTCTCTGGCATCGGCGGCGTGGCGCGTCCGGGCATCGTTCACCGCATCGACAAGGATACCTCCGGGCTGCTCGTCGTCGCCAAGACCAATGCGGCGCACGAAGGGCTGGCCCGACAGTTCGCCGACCATTCGATCGAACGCGCCTACATCGCGCTGGTCGGCGGCCGTCCGAAAGTGCTGGAAGGCACGATCGCCACCCATCTTGGCCGCTCGGCGCACGACCGCAAGAAGATGGCCGTGCTCCACGAAAAGGACCTCCGCGGCAAGCATGCGGTCACCCATTACAAGGTGCTGGAAATGCTGGGGCACTCCGCCATGGTGGAGTGCCGTTTGGAGACCGGGAGAACCCACCAGGTCCGCGTTCACATGGCGTCCATCGGTCATTCGTTATTGGGTGATCCGGTGTACGGCAGGAACCCCGCCCCCTTACGCGCGTTGTTGGAGCGAATCGGTTTTCGCAGGCAAGCGCTTCACGCCGCCGTTCTGGGCTTCGAACACCCGGTAACTGGCCAGTCCGTGCGGTTTTCCAGCTTGTTACCCGCCGATATGGAGGCGCTGTTGGTCGAATTGAGATGATTTTTTCGCCGTAATTTGCTATGACAGTTCCCGTGGCTGCCGCGCGGGGATGCCTAGAAAGGGTCTCCAATGGGCAAGCCGACAGTGAAAGGACGATTGAAGACGATGTCCGACTTTGACAGCAACCCGCAGGGTAACCTGCCTGCTACGCCAACGACCATGCCTGCTTTGGGTGGTGAGGCGAGCCTCAACAGGTATCTCAGCGAAATCAAGAAGTTCCCCATGCTGGCACCGGAAACGGAATATATGCTCGCCAAGCGTTATGCGGAACATCAGGACCCCGAAGCGGCCAAGCAGCTGGTTACCAGCCACCTGCGACTCGTGGCGAAGATCGCCATGGGCTATCGCGGCTATGGCCTGCCGGTGTCCGAACTCATTTCAGAAGGCAACATCGGCCTGATGCAAGGCGTCAAGAAGTTCGAGCCCGATCGGGGCTTCCGTCTTGCCACCTATGCCATGTGGTGGATCAAGGCCTCGATCCAGGAATTCATCCTGCGCAGCTGGTCCCTCGTCAAGATGGGCACCACGGCGGCGCAGAAGAAGCTGTTCTTCAACCTGCGCCGGATGAAGAAGAACCTCGACGCCTATGAGGATTCCGACCTTCACCCCGATCACCTGAAGCTGATCGCCACCAAGCTGGGCGTGTCCGAGCATGAGGTGGTCAACATGAACCGCCGCATGATGATGGGCGGCGATGCCAGCCTCAACGTCAGCCTCAACGAGGAAGGCGAAGGCCAGTGGCAGGACGTGCTGGCCGATGAAGGCCCGCTGCAGGACGAAACCGTTGCCGAAGCGCAGGAAGCGGGTTTCCGCCATGCCCTGCTGCTCGAAGCGATGGACAGCCTCAACGACCGGGAGAAGCACATCCTCACCGAGCGCCGTCTGATCGACGAGCCCAAGACGCTCGAGGAACTGTCGCAGACCTACAACGTCAGCCGCGAACGCGTCCGCCAGATCGAGGTGCGCGCCTTTGAAAAGCTGCAGAAGGCCATGCTGCGGATCGCTGGCGAAAAGCACCTGATCGCCGCCTGATCCTGCCTTGAACACCGGAAGGCTTGCCTGCGCACCCGCGCGGGCGGGCTTTTCCTTATCCGGCCATTGCCAGCGGGGCGCCATGCCCGTTAGGATCGCGCGATGAAGCGCCGCCTGCGTCTGCCCAGCCTGCCCCGTCCCGGCCCGAATCGTGGCTGGCTCTACCGCTTCTCCTGGTGGGTGGCGCGCGGCTTCATCTGGTTCGTGATGATCAGCATTGGCCTGGTGATCCTGTTCAAATGGGTGCCGGTGCCGGTCACCGCGACCATGGTCATGGACCCGCGCGGCTTCGAGAAGGATTGGACCCCGCTCAGCCGGATCGACCGCAACATGGTCGCTGCGGTAATCGCCGGCGAGGACGGCAAGTTCTGCACGCATGGCGGCTTCGATACCGAGGCGATGCAGAAGGCGTGGGAGCGCAACCAGCGCAGCAAGCGCGTGCGCGGTGGCTCGACGATCAGCCAGCAGACCGCGAAGAACGTCTTCCTGTGGCAAGGCGGCGGCCTGTTCCGCAAGGGTCTGGAGGCATGGTTCACCGTGCTGATCGAGAACATCTGGGGCAAGCGGCGGATCATGGAGGTCTACCTCAACGTCGCTGAAACCGGCATCGGCACCTACGGCGTCGAGGCCGGGGCGCAGCGGTACTACAAGCACTCCGCTGCGAAGCTCAGCCGGATCGAGGCGGCGCGGATCGCCGCAGCGCTCCCCAGCCCGAAGAAGCGCGATGTCGTCGATCCGGGTGGCTTCACCCGCCGCCACGGCAACACCATCGCGGCGCGGACGTCAGTGATCAAGACGAGCGATTATGATGGGTGTGTGTACGACTGAGGGG
Source organism: Novosphingobium sp. (assembly GCF_031424035.1). Taxonomy (GTDB): domain Bacteria; phylum Pseudomonadota; class Alphaproteobacteria; order Sphingomonadales; family Sphingomonadaceae; genus Novosphingobium. Next base: position 32,861 of record NZ_JANPGP010000108.1, on the reverse strand, counting down.
CTCTAGATCGACCACCACAGTACTCTCGTCGCCCCCGCGCAGGCGGGGGCCCATCTGCCCTAGTTAGCGAACGACAGGTTGAGTGCACGGGCAGAGCCGGGATAGGCCCCCGCCTGCGCGGGGGCGACGGCTTTTGGGTCAGGACGTTCTGTCCAAAAGCTGCTGGATGAACGCGCAGGTTGCAGCGAACACCTCCACCGCACCAGGGGCTTCGGCATCACGCGTCACGGCGACATGGTCCATCCCCGAAACCTCAAGCAGCCGCGCCTTGTCGCCCAACCGCTCCGCCATCGCGCGGGCATCATCGATCAGCACTTCGCCTGATCCGACAGAGATAAGCGTCGGCGGGAAGCCAGCAGGATCAGCAAGCAACGGCGAGGCCAGCGGATGCGCCGGGTTTGCGCCCTGAAGGTACAATGCGGAAGCATCTTCAGCCGAAGTGCGCGAAAACAGCGGGTCGCTCTCCGCATTGCTGTCATAGCTCGGCGCGGTGACTGACAGGTCGAGCCAGGCCGAATGGAGCATCAGACCGGCGGCCTCTCCGCTTCGCAGCGAGGCGCTGGCAGCGGCAATGCCTCCGCCCGCCGAAGCGCCTGATAACAGGCGCGGCACGTCTGCCGGCATGGCGTCAAAGGCGGCAAGTCCATCGTTCAGCCCAGCCGGAAACGGATGTTCAGGGGCCAGCCGATAGCGCGGCAGCAGCACTTCCACCCCGCAGGCATCGGCCAGTGCTTCGGCAAAGGGGCAGTCCATTTCGGGCATGCCAAGCCGGTAACCGCCGCCGTGAAAATGCAGCACGCGCCCGCGCGCTGCGCATAGTGGCGCCACCCGCAGAACTTCGCAACCGCCCAGTCGTACGGACTCAACCGGCCGCCGCGTCGCCCACTTGCCACTCGCGCAGGCCGCCTCCGCCCCGGCGCGCAGGCCAGCGAGGTCGGCGAGGGCCGGATCGCCCGGACGTTCGGGCGGAATGTTCACGCCCGATATCCTGCCAATGTCTCGTCATTCCCGCGCAGGCGGGAACCCATCTCCAACGTCACCCCAAACGCTACGTCGCAGATGGATCCCCGCCTGCGCGGGAATGACGAAGAGTGGTGAAAATCGGCCTTGCTCACTTCGCGGCCTGTACCGACGCCTCAAGGCTTCGCGCCATCCGCGAGGCCCCGGCCTTCTTCAGTTCCGGGATCACGTAATCGCCCAGCAATCCGATCGATTCTTTTACCGCTTCGTGCGTCAGGTGGCCGAAATTGACATAGCACAGCACCTGATCGACCCCGGCTTCCTCATAGCGCAGGAACTTGGCAAGGCATTCCTCAGGCGTGCCGACGATGACCATGTCTTCCTTATCGAACTGGGTGATGTCGAAGTCGCGATCCGCCTGCTTTTTCAGCAGCGGAAAGGCCTTGTCCTGCGCTTCGGGCGGTAGCAGGTTGAGCTCCCACTTGAGCAAGAATTCCGCCACCGTGGTGTACCACCACCACATCGATTCCCACAGCTTGTTCGCTTCGAAATCGGCGCGAGAGCGGGCGCAGTGGACCAGCGTATAGGTACCAACCTTGTTGGTGTGCACGCCGGTCAGCGGCTTGGCGCGGCTCTGGCCTTCCTTGTAGACGGCAAGAATCTCGGCCAGCTTGTCGAGCGGGGTCATGATCGAGAAGCACAGCAGGCCAAGGCCATTCTCGCCGGCAAACCGCGCGCTTTCATGGCTCGATGCGGCGAGCCAGACCGGCGGGTGCGGGTCCTGCCACGGCTTGGGCGTGACCATGCGTGGCGGGAATTTCAGGAACTCGGAATCCTCGGAATAATACTCCTGTTCCCACATGCCGACCACGGTCCGCGCCGCTGCCAGCATCTTTTCCTTCGAGCGCGGAATGTCGACGCCGAAGGCCGTCTGCTCCATCGGCGTCGAACGTCCGATGCCCCATTCGACCCGCCCCTGGCTGAGCACATCGACTGTCGCCACCTTCTCCGCCACGCGCGCCGGGTGGATGAATTCGTGCGGCATCAGCGTCACGCCAAAGCCGAGCCGGATGTCCTTGGTGATCTGGCTGAGCGCGCCGAGCACGGCCTCCGAACAGGGCATATGGCTGCGCCCTTCACGGAAGTGATGCTCCACGCACCACACGGTCGAAAAGCCCTTCTGGTCGGCCAGCACGATCTGTTCGATCGCATCGTGGTAGCCCTTGCGCTCGGCCTCGCGCTGGCCCCACGGGTGCGGTTTGGCCCAGGGTTGCGGTGCCTCGAATTCGTAGAGCAGTCCCAGTTCCATCAGCGTGATCCCTGCTGTTGAGCGGCAACTTCTTTACGCGATTTGCGCGCACCGGCGCAGAACTTGGTCGAAAGCGCGCGGTCGATGGTCAGGGTCTGGCCGGAAATGCCGGCGGCGAGGTCGGACAGCAGGAAGACGATCGGCCAGGCCATCTCGTCGGTGCTGACGAAGACCACGTTGCTATTTGCCGAATCGACATTGGCCGGCGGGATGCGCACCCGCACCCGTTCCGACAGCACGCCGCCCGGATTGACCGTGTTGGCGCGAATACCGAATTCGCCCCACTCATTGGCCATGGTGCGGGTGAGCGCGGAAATGCCGGCCTTCGCCGCGCCGTATGGTCCGTGCCACGGCGCGGAGGTAAGCGACGAGACCGAACCGATGTTGACCAGCGAACCCGGCAGGTCGCGGTCGATCCACGCCTTGGCCGTATCGCGGCAGATGCGGAACACATATTCGAGGTTGAGGTTGAGCGTCGCCCGGAACGAATCGAGCGGGGTTTCATCGAGCGGCCGCCATTCGTCCTCTCGCGTGCCACCGGCAACATTGACCACGCCGTCAAGCCGGCCGTGGCGGGCAAAGATCCGCTCGATCAGGCCATCGGTGGCCGCCGGATCGGTGAGGTCACAGACCAGCGCCTGCGCATCGCCGCCCGATGCCCGGATTTCCGCCGCCGTTTCGTCCACCAGGGCCTGATCGTGATCGAGTACGATGACGCTCGCCCCGGCAGCCGAGGCCTGCCGCGCGGTCGCGCCGCCGATGCCGCCGCGCGCCGCGCCGCAGATGAGGATGACCTTGCCGGTCAGGTCGATGGCAATGGACATCAGGCAAGTCCTTCCGAAAGTTCGCCGAAGCCGACGCGCACGAAACTGGCGCCTTCGTCCTCGGTCCGCAGGCTGTAGGTGGTATCCTTCGCGACATAGATCGCATCGCCAAAGCCCAGCTTTTCGCGCCCGTGGAACAGCGCGCCGGACAGGACGAAAAGCACTTCGTCCTCGGGGTGGCTGTGCGGCGGTTCGTGGTGGTGGGGGCGATATTCGGTGCGCTGCATGTTCGGCATGCCGGGGCCATGGCTGAGCAGACGCTTGAAACGCAGCCCGGCATCGCCGTCCGCATACTTCGCCTGCCAGTCGGGCCGCACCTCTTCCCACGGGGTGGCGGCATCGTGCATGACGATCACCTTGGCCATCGCGTCTCTCCCACGCTTGTGTCTGCCCGGGAAACTGACGCGATCGGGCCGCGCTGGCCAGAGCCAAACCGCATTGCAGCGCGTCCAGACGACTTGACCCAAAGGCATCGCCGGGGCGCAGACTTGCGCAGCATAGCCGCTTGCCAAACTGGCGAAACTTCGCACCTTGCGAATCTGTCCGCTGCGACTTAGTGAACAACACTGTTGATTATAAATTGCCCGCGAAAAGGGCACGGGAGATACCATGGACTGCAAGCCCACCGATGTGCCGTCGGCTGATGAACTCGATATCCCGGCCCTGCGCGCAAAGTATTATGCCGAGCGGGACAAGCGCCTGAATTCGAAGGCCGGCGCGCAGTACATCCACGATGGCCCGGGCCAGTTGCACGACCTGTACAACACCGATCCGCACATGCCGGTCGCCCCGCGCGATCCGGTGAGCGAAGAGCTTGACGTGGCCGTGCTCGGCGGCGGCTTCGGCGGGGTCATGGCCAGCTATTACCTGACGCAGCAGGGCGTCACCAACTTCCGCAACATCGACCACGCGGGCGACTTTGGCGGCGTGTGGTACTGGAACCGCTATCCGGGCATCCAGTGCGACAACGAAAGCTATTGCTACCTGCCGCTGCTGGAAGAAACCGGCTTCATGCCCTCGCGCCGGTTCGCGCCGGGGCCGGAGATCATGGGCTATATCCGCCTGATCGCCGAGAAGTACGGCTTTGCCGACAGGGCGCTGTTCCACACGCTGATCACCGCGCTGCGCTGGGACGATTCGATCCAGCGCTGGCACGTTTCGACCGACCGCGGCGATGAAATCCTCGCCCGCCACGTGGTCATGGCCTGCGGCGTGCTCAACATGCCCAAGCTGCCCGGGATCAACGGCATCGCCAGGTTCAAGGGCAAGATGTTCCACACCAGCCGCTGGGAATACGATTACACCGGCGGTTCGTGCGACAACCCGGTGCTGGACAAGCTGGCTGACAAGCGCGTCGCCATCGTCGGCACGGGCGCCACGGCGATCCAGGCCGTGCCGTTCCTCGCCAAGAGCGCCAAGCATCTTTATGTCGTGCAGCGCACCCCTTCGTGCGTTGATACCCGGCCCAACCCGCCGACCGACCCCGACTGGATCGCCAGCCTGGAACCCGGCTGGCAGCAGGAGCGCATCGCCAATTTCCAGCGCCACGCGATGGAAATGCCCAAGCCCGGCGAGCCTGATCTGGTCTGCGATTTCTGGACCGAGCTCAACCGCAACCTGTGGGCGCAGATGGCCGAGGAAGGCTATCCGCAGCTCAGCCCCGAAGAGTTCATGGCCAAGCGCGAAGTGGTCGATTACCAGATCATGGAACGCTTCCGCCGCCGCGCCGACGAACTGATCAGCGACCCGGAACTGGCCGAAAAGCTGAAGCCGTACTACCGCTTCCTGTGCAAGCGACCGCTGTCCAGCGACACCTTCTATCCCGCGTTCAACCAGCCCAATGTGACGCTGGTCGATACTTCAAACACACAGGGCCTTCAGGAAATCACCGAGAAGGGCTTCATCCAGGACGGCGTTGAATACGAGGTCGATTGCATCATCTTCGCATCGGGCTTTGAAGTGTCGAGCGAGCTGGAACGCCGCTGGGGCTTTGACGCGGTCGATGGCCGCAACGGCGCCTCGCTCTACGATCACTGGCGTCGCGGCGCGAAGACCCTGCACGGCGTGACCACCAACGGTTTCCCGAACATGTACTTCATCGGCTACATTCAGGGCGGGCTCAACGGATCGGTCACCGAACAGTTCGGCCGGCAGGCCGAGCACGCCGCATGGATTATTGGCGAAACGCAGCGGCGCGGTCTGGCCGTTGCTGAAACGACGCAGGAAGGCATGGAAGCCTATTGCAACCACTTCGCCGAGATCGAGATCGACGTCTCCGCCTTCCAGGCCGAATGCACGCCGAGCTACTTCTCGAACGAGGGGCAAAAGGACGCACCGTGGTCGCTGTTCCGCGCCTATGGCCACGGCTGGGATGCCTGGCGGGGGCTGATCAATGGCTGGCGCGAAGCGGGCCAGTTCGACGGCATGGAACTGCGCTGAGGAGCAAGGCAATGACTGAGCGCGTGATCACCGACGAGGACATGGACCGCGAGGTTCTGGCGACCTATGGCAACGAGGCTTTCCTCAGCCCCGAATATCTGGAGGCCGAAAAGCGGCTGCTGTGGCCCAAGGTCTGGCAGATGGTGGAGCGGCTGGAAGACCTGCCCGATGTCGGTGACTGGCTGACCTACAATGTCGCCGATGAATCGGTGATCGTCGTGCGCGTGGCCGAAGGTGACAGCGGTGAGGCGTTCCGCGCCTTCCACAACGTCTGCCCGCACCGCGGCCGCCAGCTCGTCTCGGTCCCGGACCACTTGCCCGGCCTGAACAGCAAGAGCGACCAGCCGGTCCATTCGGTGCGCGGCAAGAACCGCAAGAACTTCATCTGCGGCTTCCACGGCTGGACCTTCAATACCGAGGGTGAGAATACCTACATCCTCGACCCGCAGGACTGGCAGAACCGGCTGACGCCCGAACTGACCTGCCTGTCGACCGTCAAGGTCGGTACCTGGGGCGGCTATATCTACATCAACATGGACCCCGGCAGCGAATCGCTGGAACGCTTCATGGGCCGTGCAGGGGAGATCCTCAGCCACTTTGACCTGGCGAAAATGCGCTACAAGTGGCGGCAATGGGCGATCTATCCGTGCAACTGGAAGACCGCGATCGAGGCCTTCCTTGAGCCCTACCACGTCGCCGGCACGCACACGCAGCTGCTCGCCTATGGCAACTATTACGCCATGTCGAAGCAGTACGGCTGGCATTCGGTATCGAGCTACGACACCCGCGATGTCGACTTCCAGATGAACGAGGCGAGCGGCACCACCCGTGCCGGCAAAGGCGACGATCCGCGCAGCTCAACCTATGAACTGATCCGCGAAAACTACGAGACGGTGAACTTCTCCGCCTCGACTGAAACGCTGGTCAACGCCGCCAGCCGCCTCGTCGAGGAACTTCCCGAAGGCACCCCGGCGCAGGAAGTCATCGCGCACTGGATGGCCTCGGCCAAGGCAGACGATGCCAAGCGCGGCGTGATCTGGCCGGAAATTCCCGGCGACGTGATGGCCGAAGCCGGCCTCGCCTGGGGGCTCTGGCCCAACCAGAACATCCTCCACGGCGTGACCTTTGCCCTCTGCTACCGCGTGCGCCCCTATGGCGATGATCCCAACAAATGCGTGTTCGAAAGCTACGCGCTCGAGCGCTTCCCCGAAGGCGAAGAACCGAAGACCGAATGGGTCTATGCCGCTCCGACGGCGGAGAACTGGGGCTCGGTGCTGGAGCAGGACTTCTCCAACATGGAATTCGTCCAGAAGGGCATGAAAAGCTCGGGCTTCCGCGGCACCCTGCCCAACCCTCATCAGGAGCAGAAGGTGATCAACCTCCACCGCAACCTGGCGCGGATGATGCAAGGCCGCGGCGCGCCCAAGCCGCTGTTCGAGGTCAACTAGGCGCGGCTTTGCAGCAGGCGCTCGGCCTCGGCCAGCGCCTGCGGGGTATCAACGTCGAACAGGGCTTCGGCGCTTGCCTCGACCAGCGAGACATCGCCGCGCCCGCGCAGCACCCGCGCTGCACCCATGTCACCGGACAAGGCCGCGAGCTCCCCGAACAGCGTGGCCGGGATCAGCGCCGGGGCGCCGGGCTCGCTCCCATAGGCGCAGGCCGATGGCGCGTCCGCCTCCACCAGCCGCGCCAACAGGTCCGTCGTGACCAGCGGCATGTCCGCCAGCATCACCAGCAGCGCCCCTGCGCCCCGCTCAACTGCCAACCGTGCGGCGAGCGCTACCGAAGTGCCCATGCCCTCGCTTGCGTGGGAGTTGCGCGCAACCTCGCAAGTGACGAAGTCCGGTGCCCGCTCCCCGGCAATCCACACCACCGGCAGCCCGGTCGCCTGTGCCGCCTCCAGTGCCCATTGCCCCAGCGGCTTGCCGGCGCAGGGCTGGGCCAGCTTATCCGCGCCGAAGCGGCTGGCGCGGCCTGCTCCGAGCAGGGCAATCACGATATCGGCTGGGCGTGTCATGGTCCCGCCTGAATTGCGCTAGGCTTGCGCAAACGGCAAGTGGGAGATCGAGGGTGAACCGGATCGAGGGGCTGCTCGAACGCGCGCGGCAAGCGGCGCAGTTCGATGATTTCGGCGCGGATGGCTGGCAGGAAGGACTCGAACGGCTGGTCCATTCGGCAGAAACCGAAGCGCACCACACCCAGATGGGCGCGGCGGTGTTTGACGGCATGGTCGTCGACCTGCTCAAGCAGCGGCTCGAAGTCGAAAGCTGGTTTGCCCGCCATCCCGAGATCGACGACGAACAGTTCGTCGCGCCGCTGATCGGCCTTGGCCTGCCGCGCACCGGATCGACGGCCTTCTCCTGCATGCTGGGCGAAGACCCCGCCGTCCGCACGCTCCGCACCTGGGAGCCGATGCAGCTCTGCCCGCCGCCCGAAACCGCGACCTATGACAGCGATCCGCGCATCGCGCTTGCCGAAGCATCGATGAAAGTCCGCGACGAACGCTTCCCCCGCGCCAAGCAGATGCTGCCCAGCACGGCGACATCGCCCACCGAATGCCAGCTGATCATGGGCATGGATTTCAAGGCGCAGATTTTCCAGGCGATGCATCAGGTGCGCAGCTACGTCGACTGGCTGCACCACGAGGCCGACCTCAAGAGCACCTACCGCTGGGTCAAGCGCACGCTGAAACTGCTGCAATGGCGCTGCCCTTCGGCGCTTGGCCCGCACACCCATTGGCGGCTGAAGAACCCCAGCCACATCTTGTGGATCGACGACCTGAACGCCGTGTTCCCCGATGCCCGCTTCTGGATGACGCACCGCGATCCCGCTGATGTCGTGACCTCGGTCGCCGACCTCTATTACGAATATACCAAGCCCTTCGCCGACAGCGTCGACAAGGACTGGCTCGGCGCGGTCAACATCGAATATTGCGAGCTGGGCATGAACCGCGTGATCAAGTTCCGCGAAGGCGCGAACGACGCGCGGTTCTTCGACGTGAAATTTGCCGAATTCCAGGCCGATCCCTGGCCCCCGATCGAAGCGCTGTATGACTGGCTGGGTGAAGACCTCACCCCGCAAGCCCGCGAAGGCATGCGCCGCTGGCGCGAGGATACCCCGAAAGACAAGCACGGCACGCGCCAGATCGACCCCGCCGATTACGGGCTCGACAAGGCGGCGCTGCGGGAACGCTTCGCCTTTTACCGGGAACGCTTCGGGATCTGACCGCCGCTCTTCAACCCTGCCTCAGCCAGAAGCGCAGCACCATGGAGACTCCGCCAAGCGCCGCCACGCTGATCGTCCAGATGCCGACGAACCACAGGATCTGGCTCAAGGGGCGGCCCATCAGTGATAGCCCTCGCTGCCCACCTTGCCGCGGAACACCCAATAGGCCCAGCCGGTATAGGCAAGGATCACCGGCACCATGATCCCGGCGCCGATCAGCATGAACATCTGGCTGCGATAAGGCGCGGCCGCCTCCCAGATCGATACACGCGCCGGAATGACATTGGGCCAGATCGAGATACCCAGGCCGACAATGCACAGGCCGAACAGACCTAGCGCGTAAAAGAACGGCTGCGCCTCGCGCTTGTGCTGCAGGCTGCGGAAATACAGCACAGAGACAATCAACGATGCCAGCGGAACCTGCGCCGTGGCGAGCACCCCGGGGAAGGACAGCCAGCGCATATAATACTGCGGCTCCAGCGTCAGCGTGGCGAGGCTCACCGCCGTGATCGCGCCTAGCAGCAGGATCCCCAGGAGACGGGCGCGGCCAAAGGCGTGCGCCTGCAACGGACCTTCGGTCTTCCAGATCAGCCAGCACGATCCGAGCAGGGCATAGCCGATCACTAGGCCTGCGCCGGTCAGCAGGCTGAAAGGCGAGAGCCATTCCCACCAGCCGCCAGCATAGGCCCTGCCACTGATCGTAATGCCTTGCAGCAGCGCGCCCAGCGTTATCCCTTGCGCAATGGTGGCAATCAGCGAACCGGCATGGAAAGCGGCATCCCAGGTGGGCCGGTGCGCCGGGTCGCGCCAGCGAAACTCGAAAGCAACGCCGCGCAGCACCAGCCCGAGCAGCATCGCCATGAGCGGGGCGTAAAGCGCCGGGAGAATTATGGCATAGGCCAGCGGAAAGGCGGCAAGCAGTCCACCGCCGCCAAGCACCAGCCAGGTTTCGTTGCCATCCCACACCGGTGCGATGCTGTTCATCGCGGTATCGCGTTCGGCACCGACCTTGATCCACGGGAACAGGATCCCGATGCCGAGGTCAAATCCGTCCATCACGACATAGGCGACAATGGCGAAGCCGATGATCCCGGCCCAGATGACGGTCAGATCGATCATGCGCCTTCTCCTTCGATCACCGCCGGAGCCGGCGTGATGCCGGCGGTGCGTATCGGTGAACCATCGAGCGCTGCCTCGTGAGCCTCGGGCGGCTTTTTCATCAGACGCAGCAGATACCAGATGCCGGTGCCGAATACGCTGAAGTAGACCAGCACAAAGGCAATGAGCGAAGCTGCAACGGCAGGAGCAGCGAGCGGCGAGGCACTGTCGGCAGTGCGCAGCAGACCGTAGATCGTGAAAGGCTGGCGTCCGCCCTCGGTGACCACCCACCCCGCCAGCACCGCGACAAAGCCCGCCGGGCCCATGACCAGCGCCGCACGGTGCAGCCACGGCCAGTCGTACAATCGCTTGCGGCTTCGCGCGATCAGGCTCCACACGCCCACCGCGACCATGGCAAAGCCCAGCCCGACCATCACGCGAAAGGCCCAGAAGACGATCCCCACCGGCGGCCTGTCAGCCGGCGCAATGGTGTCCAGTCCGTTGAGCGGCGCATCGGGATCGTGCTTCAGGATCAGCGACGAGGCCTTGGGAATCGCAATGGCATAGTCGACCCGCTGCTCCGCGCTGTTGGGGATGCCGAACAGGATCAGCGGCGCACCATTGGGGTGGCTCTGATAGTGGCCTTCCATGGCCATGACCTTGGCTGGCTGATGCTCGAGCGTGTTGAGCCCGTGCATGTCCCCGGCGAGGATCTGGATCGGCGCCACCAAAGCCGCCATCCACATCGCCATCGAAAACATCTTGCGCGCACCCGGGTTGGTGCGATCCTTGAGCAGGTGCCACGCGCCAACTCCGCCGACAGCAAAGGCCGTGGTCAGATAGGCCGCGATCACGGTGTGGACCAGCCGGTACGGAAAACTGGGATTGAAGATGATCGCCCACCAGCTCGGGCCAGGCAGGAACTGTCCATTGGCGCCCAGCTCATAGCCCACGGGCGTCTGCATCCAGCTGTTCACCGCCAGAATCCAGAATGCCGAGATAAAGGTGCCGACAGCGACCGCCAGCGTCGCGACAAAGTGCAGGCGCCGCCCCACCTTGTTGATGCCGAACAGCATGACTCCCAGAAATCCGGCCTCGAGAAAGAACGCCGTCAGCACTTCATAGGCCATCAGAGGACCGATGACCGGCCCCGCCTTGTCCGAAAACACCGACCAGTTGGTGCCGAACTGATAGGACATGACGATGCCCGAGACGACGCCCATGGCGAAGACGACAGCGAATATCTTGAGCCAGTAGCGATAGAGGTTCGCATAAACGCCCTTGCCGGTGCTCAGCCACAGCCCCTCAAGCACAGCCAGGAAGCTGGCGAGCCCGATCGTGAAGGCCGGGAACAGAAAATGGAAGCTCACGGTGAAAGCGAACTGGGCGCGGGCCAGCATCAGCGCAGTCATTTTTGCTTCTCCCTGGGCTGGCCCGAAAGAACTGCCCGGTTCATGCCGACCATGTAGCAGGCTACGATCAGGATGGTGCTTGCAAAAACTGCATTGTCAGTTGTCTATTTCGCCCGGTGGTGACCGAGGTCCACAGCTGCCAACCCCCAGCGCAGCGGCTTGCCGCGTAGCACAGACAAGAACTCGAGGGTTCCCCGCCGCTGGGCGCAAGGCCCGCCGAAAAATCGGATCTGTCGTGAAAACTGGAGCGGGCGAAGGGAGCGGCTCGGTCGTGGTTTCGGAGCCATGCGATGTTGACAGTCTCAAACCGTTTTCCTGAGCCTCACAAGGCCCCTGCGGCGCGCTGGTAGGGTCGGGGGCAGGCTGAGTGCTGACGGTCTTTGACTGTCGGCGTTGACGGTCTGGAAGCATCTGCTCGTCGCCAGCAGCGTCGGTGATGCGCTGGGGACCGTGCGGGTCGGTATTCGCGGGGACGGTCTGGTCATCGTCATTGGTGGGCATGTGCTGGTCGTCCTCTGGTTGGCGGATGCACCGGCCTGATGTTTCGACGATGGCGATGCTGGCGGTGGCCCGATGTCGAGACCGAAGAGCAATAATGCGGACTGGAATCGACCTGATGTATGCTCCGATTCGTAAGTCCGTATCGAAGCGCTACGGCGCGGCATGCCAGTCAGGTTCGCTGCATTGACATTGTGTTTTCCCATTCGGGCTGTCCGTGGTCAGGCGGCTTGGGCCATCCGCGTCTTGATGCGATGGACTGTGGCGACGCCGATCCTGAGCTTCTTCGCGGTGCCATTCACTGAGGTGCCTTGGTCGAGCATCTTGCGAACACGGCGTTCCTTGTCGGCATCGAGTGGGGGTCTGCCGCTCTTCTTCGAACTACGCGCAAGGCCAGCCATGATTCTGCTGCGGATCATCTCGCGCTCAAAATCGGCGAACACGCTGAGCATGCCGAACATCGCCCTGCCACTGGGCGTGCTGGTATCGAGAGCCTGCTGGTGCAGGTAGAGATCGACGCCCTTCGCGTTCACTTCTGTGAGGAAGGCGACAAGGTGTTGAAGGGAACGTCCAAGCCGGTCCACGGCCCAGCATGCCACCAGATCGATTTCCCGCCGTGCGATTGCCTTCATGAGCTTGTCGTAAGCAGGACGTTGCTCGCGCCCTTTCGCGCCACTGATCCCGTGATCTTCGAACTCGGCGACGATCTCCCAACCGTTGCGTTCAGCGACGGCAAGAAGTTCGCGGCGCTGGTTCTCTGTCGTTTGCGAGTCCTGCGACACGCGGGTGTAGATGGCGATGCGTTTCTTCATTTCCACGGACTCTCTCCAGTCCTTGAATCCGTCAAGCATTTCGGCTTGGCGCTATGGAAAGGCGGCTCGTCTCAAGACGACCCCGTGGGTGCTAATTTCTCGGGGCCTCAAATGAATACGCATTGTCATGGCCGAGAGGTCATGGCGATCAACCACCTGAGGAGACCCGTCATGGCTTTCGGCCTCGACCACTTCAAGACCAGTCCCGCTGGACTCGCTACTGCCCACGCCCTTCGCGCCAATGCTCCGGCTGTCATTGACGCAGCCCGAAACGGTGAACCGCCAATCCTCATCGTCGCTCCAATGATCGAGCACCATCTCGGCGAGCAGAAGGTCAACGAACTCGTCGGACGCCTCATCCGCGAATGGCTTGGTCCGACCTTCAAGGTTCGCGGTCGCCGGAAGTGGAAGCGCACCTACAACACCGAATCCGGCAGCTTCTACTCGCACCGCGACTGAGCATGGTGGGGGTGGCCGATCAGGCTGCCCCCATTCCGCTTTCACTCGGTTGCGGAATGGCAAAAAGCAAACACCGCGAATGGCTCAAACGCGACAGTCTGAGAGCGTGTTGGCAGCAGAGGGTTTCGGAATGGCTCTTAGGCGTAACAGGAGATCACGCCGTCCACCGAAATCTGCTCGTGTCGATCAGGCGCATCTCGGGAAGTCTGGTCTGTGAAATTGAACCGCACAATCATGGTCGCCGGGGCGCTCGACTGTTCTTCGCCCGATGTTCGTAGTCTGGATTTCGAAACCAGATGAACTGTGAAATCGCCGACTCCTCCCGTGAAGAAGCCCGTCATCTGTGGGCGCTTGTCCATGGGATTGAAAAGCACCTGACGCGAGCCATTGAATCGGGTCGTAAGCTCAAACGGTTCGCTCCGGTTCCGACCAAACTTCAACCTCAGAACTCCCGAGTTGTAATCGGTCAGAAACAGGACATCCTTGCCGCGCGTGAAGTTGCAGCCATACGGCGCAGCAGGTCAACGAACTGACGGCAGCCTTCCCGAGTAATCTCGGTGATTGGCGCTTGCTCACCGAACACTTCCATCACCCAACGACGGGTCGTCTCGTGTGCAATGGTAGTGCGCTTCGACCATGTGTGCTTCGGGTCTGCGAGAAACTGGACGTAGACTTCGCCAATCGTGCGCTCGGAGGTGCGGGGTGCATCGAGCGCAACAGCGTCGGTTGCCACTGCGGAATCGACTGGCGGGCTGGCTGACGCGAGACCGTCACCAGACCGTGAATCGACCGTCATGAGCAGCTTGGGATCGATGGCCTTCCCCAACGAATGTCGAGCCTGTTCGAACTCCGCCTCGACCGCGATTGCCGCCAGATGAAGCCGTCGAACAGCACCCGTGTAACTATCGGTATCAAGCGAACGCCAGATTTCGCGGCGGCCCAAGACTCCCGCAACATCGACGGGGACACGACGACGGTAATGGTAAGTTCGACCCACGAGTGTGAGACCAACTGGTCGATTGTGTAGAAGCTTTGTGTAGAAGCCAGCCCGCGACTTTTCCGAGCGTTTACCGACAGTTTGACCACCATTGGCGACACCACTGTGTAGAAGCTCTGTGTAGAGGATTCGCGCGCACGACCGTTGGCCAGACGGTTTCTGGCGGAGTTCTGCGATGTGGTGAAAAACTGGAGCGGGCGAAGGGATTCGAACCCTCGACCCCAACCTTGGCAAGGTTGTGCTCTACCCCTGAGCTACGCCCGCTCTGGCGCCATGGAACGGCTGGGCCGTCCGGGTGAGGCGCGCGGTTAGCACCGGGTTTGGACCTTGCCAAGGGGGATTCTGCATTGAATGTGCAATCCGCGACGCCGGGGCGCTTCCGGCCTTCACAAATTCGTGGCAGGGCCCACATAAGGCGCTTGGCGAAAAGGAGTTAGCGCGTGGCGAGCATGGGACTGAACATCGAGGAACAGAAGGCCGTCGATCGCTTTCGCAGCGCGGTGGTCGAACCATCGATGACGGGTCTGGTCGTGCTGGATTTCTGGGCCGAATGGTGCGGTCCGTGCAAGGCACTTACACCGTTGCTGGAAAAGGTCTGCGCCGAATATGCCGAAAAGGGCGTCGTGCTGGCCAAGATCAATGTCGATGAGGAACCGTTCATCGCCGGTCAGTTTCAGGTCAAATCGATCCCGACGGTCTATGCCCTGTTCCAGGGACAGCCGGTTGCCGACCTGACCAACGCCCGCAGCGAATCGCAATTGAAAACGATGCTCGACCAGTTGCTTGAAAAGTTGCCGATCCAGCCCGGCGGCGGTTCGCCGGCGCAAGACATTGCCCCGTTGATCGCGATGGGCGAGGACGTGCTGGCCAGCGGCGATGGCGAGCGGGCGGCAGGTGTCTTTTCCCAGATCGTCGAAATCGCCCCCGATTCGGTTCCCGCCCACGCCGGTCTGATCCGCGCGCTGGCTCTGGCTGGCCAGATCGAGGAAGCGCGCGCGGTGATCGCCGCGCTTGATCCAGCGATGGCTGGCGATCCGGCACTGGCGCAGGCCAAGGCCGCGCTCGAACTCGCCGCCCATCGGCCCGAGGACAGCGAGCTGGCCGTGCTTCGCGCCGCCGCCGCCGAATCCCCCGCTGACATGGACAAGCAGTTCGCCTGGGCCAGCGCCGCCTTTGCCGCGGGCGACCGCGATGCGGCGGCGGAAACGCTGCTGCGCATGATCGCCGCCGACCGCGAATGGAACGAGGGAGCGGCGCGGACCAAGCTGCTGCAGATCTTCGAGGCGATCGGGCTGGAAGACCCGTGGGTTTCGGCCACCCGCCGCAAGCTCTCGACGGTGTTGTTCGGCTAGTGTCCAAAACCCGCATCTCGATTTTTCCGCTCACCGGCGTGATCCTGCTGCCCGGGCTGCAACTGCCGCTGCACATCTTCGAGCCGCGCTATCGCTCGATGATTACCGATTCGCTGGCGCGCGACCGGCGCATCGGCATGATCCAGCCGCAACGTGCCGAGGAAGGCGCGCCGCTCTATGCCGTCGGCTGCCTTGGCAAGATCGACGAGGTCGAGGCGCTGGAAGATGGCCGCTTCAACGTGGTGCTGGTCGGCGAATCACGCTTTCGCATGGTGCGCGAACTCGATGTCACCACGCCGTTCCGCCAGATCGAGGGCGAACTGATCGAGGAGCGCTGCGAGGAAGCTCTCGCCGCGATCGAACGCGCCAGCTTTGAACGCGAGGCGCGCCGCTTTGCCGAGGCGCAGGGGTACAGTGTCGATTGGGAATCGGTTGCCCGGCTCGATGACGTATCTCTGATCAACGGCGTGTCGCAGATCGCCCCGTTCGACCCAGCATCGAAGCAGGCCCTGCTCGAGGCCGACAGCATTTCCGACCGCTGCGAACTGATGGTCCAACTCATGCAGTTCTATGGCCACGGCGACGGCGACGACGAGCGCGTGACTTTGCAATAAGACTTAGGCGGATTTCTCACTCGCCCGCGCGATGACCAGTGCGCTGGCGACCAGCGCCATGCCCAGCAGGTCGACCCCGCCCACGGCCTCGTCGAAGGCCAGCCAGCCGGCGAGCACGCCGATCACCGGCTGGGTCAGCAGCATCAGCCCGATCACCAGCGGGCGGAAATGCTTCAGCGAATAAACCAGCAGCCCCTGCCCCAGCACCTGGCTCGACAGGGCCAGCCCAATCACCGGCCACCAGGTCGTCGGCCAGATCGGCTCGCCCAGCGCCAGTGCAATCGCCAGCAGCAGCGGCGCGCTGGCGAGGCTTGACCAGGCGAGCAGCGACCAGTTGCCCAGTGTGCCGCGCGCGGTTTGCAGCGGGATCAGGTAGAACGCGTAGCAGACTCCGGCGAACAAGCTGAACAGATCGCCGGCGAGCGTGCGGGTGGAAATCTCCAGACTGCGTCCGAACAGGATGGCCGCCCCGGCAATCGCGGCAAGGATGGCCAGCGCTTCGGGCCAGTGCGGGCGGCGGCGCAGGGCGACGAAGCCCCAGATCATCACGATCAGGCTGCCGGCATTGCCGAACAGCGTGGCATTGCCCAGCCGCGTCATGCCGATGCCGATGTGCCACGAGGCAATGTCGACGCCGAAGAACAGCCCGGCGGCGAGCACGATCAGCAGCGTGCGGCGCGGGAACCCGCTGACCGGCTGGCCGCTGAACCGGGCAAAGGCGAAGAGCAGCGGCAACGGCAGGAAGCAGCGCCAGAATCCAGCGGACACCGGACCGCTGTCCGCCATGCGCACCCACCACGGACCTAGTGCCAGCGCCGCGTTGGCGGCCAGCAAGGCGAGGAAGTGCCGCCATTGCCAAGTGCGCGGCGGCTGCAGGGTTTGCGGTTCGGCCAAGACCTATTCCGGCTCGGCGGCAGGGGCCTTTGGCGCAGGATCTTCGGGCTTGGCGGCGGGATCAGCCTTGTCCTCGTCTGCCGCGTCCTTGTCATTGCCGCTGCCACCGGTGTTCGCGGACTTCGGCGCGAGCGGCGGCTGCGAGGTTGCCGTGTCGAGCGGCAACATGGCATCGCTGATCGATCCTTCAAGGATCTCGCCGCCGGCCTGCGCCTGCGTCTCGGGCTTGCTGTTGCAAGCGGCCAGCGGCAGCATGGCAATGGCTGCGGCAAGGATCAGGATGGGCCGATTCTGACAGAGTTGGGTCATGCGGGTCCTTCCCCCGGGCAAGGTACATCAAGTCGGGCGAGAAATTCCCCGGCGCGGGCGAACAATGCCCGATCCCAGTCCTCGAAGGCAAGCGTCACACCAAGCCGTTCAAGGCTGGTGACCCCGGCATCGCCGATGCCGCAAGGGACGATGCCGCCGAAATGCGAGAGGTCGGGCGCGATGTTCACCGCGAAGCCGTGCATCGTCACCCATTTGCGGATGCGCACGCCGATCGCGCCGATCTTGGCCTCCGATCCGTCGATGTCACGCGTCCAGATGCCCACACGGCCATCGACCCGCCATGATGAAACGCCGAAATCGCCGAGCGTATCGATCACCCAGCCTTCGAGCGCATGGACGAAGCCGCGGGCATCGCGCGCCCGTTTGCGCAGGTCGAGCAGGACATAGCCGACCCGCTGCCCCGGCCCGTGATAGGTATAGCGCCCGCCGCGCCCGGCCTCGACCACTTCGAAGCGCGGATCGAGCAATTCGCCCGCCGCTGCGCTGGTGCCCGCCGTGTAGACTGGCGGATGTTCGAGCAGCCAGACCAGTTCCTCCGCCTCGCCAGCGGCAATCGCGGCATTGCGCGCCGCCATTTCGTCAAGCGCAGCGCGATAGGGAACGCGCGCGGTTTCGACGCGCCATTCGATATCGATGGGGAGCCCTTGGACCATGCCGGTTGCCTGCCGGGGTTTGCCGTGGTTATCAAGGGGGCACGCACCAGCAGGGGATCAATGATGAATTTCGACAGCAACCGCGCCTGGCAAGAGGCTATCGCCGCGGTGAAGGCATGCCGATCGCTGCTGCTGCCGATCGCGGGCGTGTTCTTCCTCGTCCCCAGCGTGGCAAGTTCGTTCCTGCTCGGCGATGTCCAGGCCCGGATTTTCGAGAACATGGACAACCGCGAGGTATTGAACGGCATTTTCCAGGCCGAGATGGGCAGGATCCTGATCGTCAGCCTGCTGTCGATGATCGCGGGCTTCGTTGGCTACCTCTCGGTGCTGGTGCTGCTGACCGACCGGTCACGGCCGACCGTGGGCGAGGCGATCATGCGCGGCCTGCGCTGTCTGCCAACCGTGCTGACGGCGACGGTGATAGGCTATTTCGCCCTGCTATTTTGCATCGTGGTGATCAGCGTGCTTGGCGGCATCCTGAGCGCTGTGCTGGGCGGTGCCGGCGTGGTGCTGATTTTCATCGCCATGCTCGCGTTGGTCCTGACCGTGGTCGCGCGCTTTTCGATGACCTTTCCGATCGTCGTGGTCGAAAACACGCTCAACCCTGTTGCCGCGCTGCAGCGGTCGTGGCGGCTGACGCAGGGCAATGCTTTCCGGCTGCTGGGGTTCTACGCGCTGCTGTTCATCGCCTATGTCGTGATCACCGTGCTGCTGATGGTCGTGATCGGCGCGGCAACCGGCATTGCCGGCGGCGGAGAGCCGGGTGAGGCGACGCTGATTTTTACCAGCGTACTGGCCGGCGCGATCGGGGCCGTGGTGGGCGTGATCGCCAGTGCCGTGCTGGCTGCGGTCCATGTCCAGCTTGCCGGGGTCAGGGATCCAGCGCTGGACGACACGTTCAGGTAACCGGAAAGCGGAGCAGATAAGCCCAAACTCGCCTGCCTTATTCGTCGGCAGGCGTGTCCTTCCAGCCCCAATAAAGAAAGCAGGGCAGGACGTTCAGCAGTTCGAAGCCCGAATCGATCCGCGTAAAGTGCTTGGCCATGAAATCGCGCGCCTTGGCGGTGAACTGGTAGACCAGGAACGCGCCGCCGGGCCGCAGCACGCGGTGCGTGGCCGAGGCGATGGCTGGGCCGACGCCGTCAGGCAGGGTCGAAAACGGGAGGCCGGAAAGCACGTAATCGGCATGGTCATGCCCGTGCGCGCGGACGATGCTCTCCACGTCAGCGGCAGACCCTAGCACGGCGGAAAAGCGGCTGTCAGAGATCGTCGCGCGCAGGTAATCGATGAACAGCGGGTTGGTGTCGATCACGATCAACAGGCCATCGCGCGCCAAGCGGCTGAGCACCGGGCGGCAGAACGTGCCGACGCCGGGACCGTATTCGACAAAGACCTTGCATTCGTCCCAGTTCACCGGGGCCAGCATCTTGGTGATGGTGAAACGCGATGACGGGATGATCGATCCGACCATGACCGGATGTTCAAGGAAGCCTTCAAGGAAGACCCCGCGCGGCCCCATCAGGCGCGAGACGCGACGCATGATCCGGCGAAGCAAAGGTTCGCGGGCAAGCTCAGTGCTCGTCATAGGGAAGAGAGTTCCGAAAAGGACGTCATAAGGGTGTGTGGCGTTTGCAAATTTGCTTCTTCTTGGCAAGCCAATTGGGACCGGCCGTGCCGAGAAATGACGGGTATCAAAGGATCTCGTGGACCTTTTCTTGCGGCCGGCACAGCCGCACGCCCTTGTCGGTTTCCACCAGCGGGCGTTCGATCAGCGCCGGCTGGGCAGCCATGGCGGCAAGCACTTCGGCGTCACTCGCCTGCGGCAGGCCGCGCTCCTCGGCGTCCGTGCCACGCAGGCGCAAGCCCTGTGCGGGAGTGATCCCGGCATCGCGGTAAAGCTGGGCGAGCCTGTCGGCCGAAGGCGGGTTCTTGAGATATTCGACGACGGTAACGTCCATGCCCGGCGTTTCCTGAAGGATCGCCAGTGTCTTGCGCGACGTGCCGCAGTTGGGATTGTGCCAGATCGTCGCCTTCATCACATCCTCACGTGGTGCCGCAGCGCCGGGCTGCCTTCGGCCATCGCCCTAGCGGCAATAAATTCTCCTCGCAATTTGATCCTTGTCAATGAGAACGATTCGCATTAGCGGCATATTTATTGCGAATGATTCTCATTAAGGAAATGCTCTTGTCCCTACCGGCCCCCATCCTGTTCCGCCTCTCCACCGCCGCGCTGGCCCTCGCAATGCCGCAGGTTTCGTGGGCCGAGGAAGCATATGGAGAAGTCGAAGCGCCCACCATCGTGGTCGAAGGGCACCGCGAGGAAGGCTACAAGGCCGATTCGGCGAACGCCCTGAAAACCGGCACCCCGCTGCTCGATACCCCGCAATCGGTCACCACGATCTCGCGCGCGCAGCTTGACGATCAGGGCATCGACCAGCTCAACGATGCGCTGCGCTATGTCCCCGGCGT
Organism: Novosphingobium sp.; assembly: GCF_031424035.1. Classification (GTDB taxonomy): domain Bacteria; phylum Pseudomonadota; class Alphaproteobacteria; order Sphingomonadales; family Sphingomonadaceae; genus Novosphingobium. The sequence goes on along the minus strand of NZ_JANPGP010000108.1, from coordinate 12,516 downwards.
GACACTGGCCCAGGGCGAAGGCCACCGCGACCAGATCACCATTCGCGGCCAGTCGACCACCGCCGACTTCTACCTCGACGGCGTGCGCGACGATGCGCAGTATTACCGCCCGCTCTACAACACCGAGCGCGTCGAAGTGCTCAAGGGCGCCAATGCCCTGCTGTTCGGCCGCGGCGGCGGCGGCGGGGTGATCAACCGCGTGACCAAGGCTCCGGTCCTCGGCGAAGACCGGTTGGCCATGGCGGTCAGCGGCGACAGCTTCGGCGCATGGTCGGTCTCGGGCGATGCGAACCTGGCGCTGGGCGATACCGTCGCGCTTCGCATCAACGAGACATACGAGGAATTCGCCAACCACCGCGACGGCTATGACGGCCACTTCTTTGGCTTCGCGCCCACGCTCGGCGTCAAGCTGGGCGAAGCCACGCGCCTCAGCCTCGCCTATGAATATGTCGAGGACAGCCGTGTCACCGATCGCGGCGTGCCTTCATTCGGCGGCCTGCCGATCAACGGTTTCGACACTACCTTCTTTGGCGACACGGCGATCAACCGCAGCGATGTCACAGCGCACTTCGCCCGCCTGCGACTCGATCAGGAGCTGGGCGAAGGGCTGAGCTTCAACGTGATCGGCCAGTATGCAACCTACGACAAGTACTACGGCAATGTCCTGCCCGGCGCGGTCAATGCCGCACGCACAGCGGTTTCGCTCTCTGGCTATCGCAGCAGCACCACGCGCGACAACTGGATCGGACAGGCGAACCTTGTATGGAACGGCAATACCGGCGCGTTGAAGCACACGCTGCTGGTCGGTGTCGAGGCGAGTGACCAGTCGACCGCCTCGAACCGCGATGACGCGCGCTTCTCCGGCGCGGCCAGCGTATCAGTGCCGCTTGCGCTGCGTATCACCGTGCCGGCGCTGGGCTGGGCGGCGACCAGCAACAGCCAGTCCGCCGTGCGCTCGCTGTCCGCCTACGTGCAGGACCAGATCGAGATCGGCGAGCACCTGCAGCTGATCGCCGGAGTACGCTATGACGACTTCCGGATCGAGGCGACCAACCTGATCGGCGGCGCCGTGACCGGCCGCTCCGACGGCAAGTGGTCGCCGCGCCTTGGCGTGGTGATCAAGCCGCAGTCCAACATCTCGCTCTACGCCAGCTATGCCAAGAGCTTCCTGCCGCAGACCGGCGACCAGTTCACCACGCTCGCGGCAAACCTGCAGACGCTGGCGCCTGAGGAATTCCGCAACCTCGAAGCCGGGGCCAAGTGGGACGTCACCCCCGGCCTCGCGCTGACCGCCGCCGTGTTCCAGCTCGACCGCACCAACACCCGCGCCACCGATCCGGTGACCGGCAACCCGGTGCTGTCCGGCTCCAGCCGAGTGCGCGGTTTCGAAGCCTCGCTCGCCGGGCAGATCACCGACAACTGGCAGGCCAGCCTTGGCTATGCCCACCAGACCGGCGAGATCCGCACCACCACCACCGCCGCCCCTGCCGGCCGCAAGCTCGACAAGCTACCCCGCGATCAGGTCTCGCTGTGGACGCGCTATAATGTGTCGAGCAGCATCGGCTTCGGTCTTGGCGTAGTCCACCAGTCGAGCCAGTTCGCAACGATCAGCAATGCCGTGGTCCTGCCAGCCTTCACCCGCATCGACGCCGCCGTGTTCTTCGACGTGACCGACCGTTTCGCGGTGCAGTTCAATGTCGAGAACCTGACCGACGTCGGCTACTATCCCAGCGCCCATACCGACAACAACATTGCCACCGGCAAGCCGCTCAACGCCCGCATGACCGCGCGCCTGAAGTTCTAAACGGACTTCAGCGCCGGCACCGGCCCGGTCTTCGGCGCGGCTTCCACCCCGCGCGCGATGCGACCGGCGCGCTGTACGGCGCGGACGAGTCGGGGGTAGGTTCCGCAGGGGCACAGGTTGGTCAGCGCCTCGCGGATTTCGGCCTCGCCCGGATCGGCATTGCGGGTAAGCAACGCCGCGCCGGCCATGACGATACCCGGTGTGCAGAACCCGCACTGGATCGCGCCTTCGAGCAGCAGGCCTTGCTGCATCGGGTGCGATCCATCGGCGGGCAGCCCCTCGATGGTCGTCACGGTGAGTCCCTCAGCCTCGCCAAGCGTGAGCGTGCACGATGCCCGCACCTCGCCATCAATCAGGACGTTGCAGGCCCCGCAAAAGCCCTCGCCGCAGGCATATTTCGCACCGGTCAGGTTGGCACCATCGCGCAGCGCCCATAGCAGCGGGGTCTGCGGGTCCATCTGGAATGCCAGCGGGCGGCCGTTCACGGTGAGGCTCGTCATGCCCGCTTTCTAGTGCGAATTGTCCGCCAAGGGAAACAGGCGGCGGCGCATAATGCACCGTCCGGCTCGCCGTGCCGCCCGGCGCTTGCCAAGTCGGCGATTGCCGCTAGCTTCCCCGCCGGGAATGGGTGAGGCGCGGGAGAGCAGCTGTGCACGATGATGGCGGCGCGCGAGCGCAATTCACGGCCCTGACCGAGGGCACCCGGGAAGACTGGGCGATCATTGCGGGCGAAATGATGACCTTCGGCAAGTCGCTGCCCGACCGGATCATGGCACACCTGATGCTGCTCGACGGCGATCACGGCGGCTTTCCCATCGACCGGCTGCAACACTGCCTGCAAACCGCCACCCGCGCGCACCGCGATGGCCGGGACGAGGCCTATGTCGTCATGGCCCTGCTCCACGACATCGGCGATACGCTGGGCACCTTCAACCACCCCGACATCGCCGCCGCCATGGTCAAGCCCTTCGTGACGGAGGAACTGCGCTGGATCTGCGAACATCACGGCGTGTTTCAGGGCTATTATTTCTTCCACCACCTCGGCTGGGACCGCAACCTGCGCGAAGCCCTGCGCGGCCATCCGCATTTCGAGGCCTGCGCCGAATTCTGCGAGAAATACGATCAGGCCGCCTTCGACCCGGCCTATGACACCGCGCCGCTCAGCTTTTTCGAACCGATGCTGCGGCGGGTCATGGCGCGGCCGCTTACCGGAATATATTCCGGTCTAGCAGACGGGGCCTGAGCGCCACGCGCCAGTCTTTCAGGCTATTCTCGCCGGCAGTGGCCGCGCGCATCGCGGCAATCTCACCCCCGACCATCGTTGCCCGCACTCCGGCCCGGTCGTGGTACGGCCCGGGAAACAGCGACGCCAGCCCCTTGGCCCCGTAACGGCGCAGAAAGCCGGGGCCTACATTGGGATCGTAACCAGCATTGGTCATCAGCCAGACGGCAATCCGGTCCGCCTCGCGCTCGGTCTCAAGCATCACCGCGCGCGCCTTGCCAAACGCCTTACGCCGCGCCTGATGGCCGAGCACGATATGCGCGGTTTCATGCGCCATGACGAAAGCCGCCTCATCATCCGTGCGTGTTTCGGAGAGCATCGCGCGGCTGACCAGGACCAACCCGTCACCCGCCTGCGCGCCCTTGCCGTCAGTGGTCAGTTCAAAATGGACATGGCAGGCGGTCACCCCGCGCAGAGCCGAAGTGCGGTCCGTCAGTCGCAGCCGGACTTCACCCGCGCCTTCCACGGCGCTTTCGATCCGTTCGTGCAGCGCATTGAGTCGCCCCGTGCCACCGGGTGTGAAGCTGGCCAGCGCGCCGGGAGGAGTGCCATCGATGGTGAAGAGTTCCGCCCCGGCCACGATGCCGGCTTCGGCAGCGGGCGACCCCGGGGCAACGGCCTGAACGGCAAAGTCGCCCTTTAGCCCCATGGCGGCGCGGATGGCCCCCGGATCGCGATAGGTAGCCATGTCGGCAAGCAGCAGCCCGGTAGCCGGGCGGCGCTCGTTGCAGAACGGCGCGTTTGCGGTGATCAGGCGAAAGCCGATGGCGTTGACGCGGTGATCGTCGATCTGCAGCACGCGAAGGGCCTCGGCCAGAGTGCTTTTGGCGGCAAGGCCAGAAGCAGGGGCACCAGCAAACGCCGGCACTGCGCCAGCGAAGAGCGCCAGTGCGGCGATCAGCGCCCGGACGCGCGGTGCCTGTTTCAGCTCTGCGAATCCTTGATTGCCGCCTGCAGCCGTTCCTTGCCCACCGCGCCCGAAAGCAGCACATCGCCGATCACCCAGCTGGGCGTGCCATTGAAGCCAAGTTGGCGGGCGAGTTCGATATTGCGGCCGAGTTCCGCCTCGACGCGGGGATCTGCAATCACCTTTTGCGCGCGCGCCATGTCGAGCCCGGCGGCACGGGCCGCAGCCTCAATCGTGCGCGCATCAGGCTTGCCGGCGGCATACATCGCGTGGTGGAACACGGAATACTTGCCCTGTTCGGCGGCGGCCATGCCCCACTTGGCAGCATCGGCGCTTTCGGGCGAGAGGATCGGCAACTGGCGGATCACCACCTTCAGTTCGGGATTGGCGCGGACCAGCGCATCGACATCAGCCTCGCTCTGGCGGCAATAGGTGCAGGCGAAATCGGTGAATTCGACCAGCGTGATCTTGCCGGCCGGATTGCCGAGGACCTGCCCCGGCCATTCCTTCGTCACGTCGCCCCTGATGCCGGACAGCGCGCTGGCGTTCTCCTTGCGCTGCAAGGCTTCCATCGCCTTGGGCAGGACTTCGGGGTGTTCGATCAGGTAATCGTGGACCACCTTTTCGATCGCCGCGCGTTCGCCGCCTGACAGCGCCGCTGCCGGATCGGAAGCGACGCGCCATTGCTGCCAGCCCCAGCCAAGGCCAAGGCCAAGGCCCGCGGCGACGCAGGCTATGGCGATGAGAACGGTTCGGCGCGGGTTCTGGCTTTCGGACATGCTGCCCGCCTAGCGGCGCTTGCCCTTGCGTTCAATCGCGGCGCGCGCCTGCATGGCAATATCCTGCGCACGAAGCCAGTCGGCCGAGCCGCGCGGCAGGCTTGATTCAGCCGCCTCGGCGTTGCGCAGAGCTTCGGGATAGCGCAGCGTCATCACTTGCTGTTCGGCGCTGGCCAGCTGGGCGCGCGGCAAGTCGCCATTGGCGGCATAGACCACGCCGAGCTGGTACCAGGCATAGGGATTCTCGCGGTCGCGGGCGACGGCTGCTTTCAGCACGCGCTGCGCCTCGGCAAGGTTCTTGGGATCCTCGGTCGCCACCAGGGCATGGCCGAAAGTTGTGGCGATCAGTGGCTGGTTCTGCGTCAGGTCGGTAGCCCGGCGCAGATCCGCCAGCGCCTCGCCCGGCTTGCCCGATTCGAGCAGGATCTGGCCCTTGAGTTCAAGAAAATAGGGATCGTTGGGAGACTGTCTCAGCAAGGCGTCGGTCTCAGCCATGGCCTTGTCGATGTAGGCTTCCTTGTGCCAGGCATAGGCCCGGGCATAGCGCGCCGGCACGCCATTATCGGTCACAGGATAGCTTTGCAGCGTCTGCTGCGGCTTGGCGAGATAGCCATAGAGCTTGGCCCTGATCCGCTGGAACCGCGCTTCAAGCTCGGGGTCGGACGGCTTGGTCCACGCCGGGTCCTTCGAATAACTGTCGGACAGAGTGGCAATACGATCGCTTTCGAGCGGGTGAGTGCTCATGAAGTCACCCAGCTCTTTCTGGCTGTAGCCGGCGCGGTAGGCCTGATTGGCCAGCTTCTTGAAGAATTCGACCGAGCCCTTGCCGGTGATCCCCGCCTTTGAAAGATATTGCGCGCCCGCCGCGTCGGCCGAGCTTTCCTGCGCGCGGCTGAAGGCGAGGTATTTGCCAAGCGCGGCCTGCTGGCCCGCCATTATCACGCCCATCGCCGCTTCGCCGCCGCCGGCTGCCGCCGCTGCCACGCCGAGCAGGAGCGAGAGGATGGAAATGCCGTTGGCTTCCTTCGCGGCGCTCTCACCGCTGATCGCGTGGCCGCCGGTGATGTGGCCAAGCTCGTGGGCGATCACGCCTTGCACCTGATTGGCGCTGTCAGCCGAATTGATCAGCCCCGAATGGATATAGACCGCCTGCCCCGCGACGACGAAAGCGTTGATCGAGGAATCGTTGACCAGCACAACATCGACATTGGCGGGATCGAGCCCGGCGGCGATGACCAAGGGGCGTGCCATGTCGCGCAGCAAGGCCTCGGTCTCGGCATCGCGCAGCACCGATTGCGCCGCAGCGCTCTGCACGCAAAGAGTCGCCGCGATGAACGCCGTGAGGAGTCTGGAAAGCCTGCGCATGGGCGCGTTTGAAGCCTTGGAGCGATGAACCGGGGCTTAAGTTAGCGTGGAATAGCGAAAGGCGCCATGTCTGATACCAGACATGGCGCCCCACTCGCTCAACGTGTGCCGGAGCCGAAGCTCCGGCGAATTTGTTATGCGGCCAGCGCTTTCACCGCGCGTTCGAGCAGCGGCACATCGCCTTCCACTTCGCCGACCAGCAGCACCTGACCATCAGCCATGCGGCGGACCACGACCAGAGCGAATTCCTCGCCCTCGCCGTCCAGCGCGGCGATGGGCCGGGGCTCGATCTCGCGCAGGCGGCGCGACAGCGCCTCGCGCGGGGTATCGCGCAGCGATCCGGGCTTGCCGCTTTCCTCACGGCGGGCGCGGCGTTCGGCCTGGACCACGCCTTTGAGACCGCCGCTATGGCTGGCAAGATAGGCCGCCAGCGCGCCCTGCCCGATGCCGCAGCGCTGGGCATGGGCCATGGCCGAGGCATATTCGGTCAGGCGGGTCTTGTCGTAATCGGCGCCGAAGACCAGCTTGACCACCGGCGTATAGGGCGCGCGCTCCTGACGCGTGAGGCCGGCATCTTCGAGCAGTTCGGTAAAATCCTCAGGGTGCTTCTGCGCGGCGAGCGCAAAGTCCCAGGCTCGGCCGATGGCGGCATAAAGCGCGTTGCGGGTGCGGTCTTCCGAACCCTGCGCTGCTTGCGCCAGTTCGCGGGCCGAAGCCAGCCAATCGGCAAGGGCCAGGTCGCCCGAATTGTCCGCTGCGCCGAAAGCCGGTTCAGGCCAAGCGAGCGAGGCCGCGCCGACATCGTCGAACGGCACGTTGAGTTCAAGGATGTCCGCCCCGGTATCCGCCGGACCGTCGGCCCAGTCGGTAAGGACGGCAGCTTCGCGGCGCGGCGCTTCCTGAAGCGCACGGTCAACCTCGCGCAGCAGCGCCTCGGTCGAATCCTGGTCGGCCAGCTCCTTCCAGTTGATCACGCCATAGATCAGGTCGATCTCATTGCTGTCGACCGAACCCGAGAACGGCAGGAGAATGCCGCGATAGAGGATCGTGCGGCCCGCCGAATTGACGAATTCCGCCTCGAACCCGATCGGTGCCTGATTGGCGTGGATCTGCATGTAGTGATCGGTGATGCGTGACAGCAGCGAACGGCTGGGTACGTCGGAGAGCGTACGGATGGCATCGCCGCTGGTTTCGCATTCCTCTGCCAGCGAGTCACCAAGATAGCGGATCGCGGGATCCTCAATACCTTGCGTGAAGTCGAGCAGCACGCTGTGACGATCAAAGTCCGGAAGGCTGCCCGTGCCAAGGTCCGCAATGACCGGGAATGGGCGGTCATGAAGCAGGCTGGCCCAGTGATTGTAGGCGCGGACCTGCAGGCGGCGCTCGTCCGTGCCGATCGCCGCCGGGGGCGCTTCGTGCCCGACATCGTCCTCAGCCGGATCATAGGAATCGGAACGGTCTGAATGACCACCGAAATCCCCGCGCAAGCTGTCCATTCGTCAATCCCCCTAAGGTCGTCAGGGGGGTTTTCGCTCATCATGGTTGATTAAACGTTAAGTTGCGCGAATTTTGGCGCGACTTGTATTCAGGGTGTTTCGACGCGGCCTTCGTGGCGCTTTGGCAGCGGCGCGATAAAGGGAAAAAGCACCAGAACACCAACCATCCATGCCCCGGCGGCGAGCAGGGCAGCGCCCAGTCCCTGCCAATCGGCGACCACACCCCAGCCCCATGCCCCCAGCGCCATCCCGCCGAAGGTCACCGCCGAATAGGTTGAAAGGCAGCGGCCGAGAATCGCATCCGGCGAACGGAACTGCATCGCCATGTTGAGCGTGGTCAGGCAGATCGCCCAGCCGGCCCCGGCGATGAAGGCGAAGGGCAATGCGTGGGCAACCTGGGTGAGGAACGGCAGGACCAGTAGCGGCACGACATAGGAAAGCGTGCCCGCGCCGACGACGATCTCGGTCCCGTACTTCCGCCGCGCATCGGGCAGAGCGAGCGCCGAAAGAATCGAGCCCAGACCGAAGGCGCAGAGCATGACGCCGAAATCGAATTCGCTGCCGTGCAACTGTTCGCGCACCACCACCGGGATCAGCGCCTGATAGCCGGCAATGCCGAAGCCCACGGCAAACCCCCGCGCCAGGACCTTGCGCAGCGGCGACGAGGTGAAGCAGAACCGCAGGCCAGCGGCAATCGACGGCAGGATCGGCTGGCGGGCGGGCGGCGGCGATCCGGGCCGCCAGCGCCATAGCACCCAGATCATCGCCAGAAAGCTAACCGTGTTCAGCGCAAAAGCCGCGCCGACATCGGCGAAGGAAATCAGCAGACCGCCCAGCGCCGGCCCGATCGAGCGCGCGAGGTTGAAGGCGATGGTGTTGAGCGAGATCGCCGCCGGCAAGTCCTCCGGGCCAACCTGCGCGCGGACCGATGCCTGCCAGGCCGGTGAATTGAGCGCCGTGCCCGCGCCGAGCACCAGGGTCAGTACCAGCAGCGAGGCAGGGCCGATCATGTCCTCATAGGTCATGATGGCCAGTACCGCCGATGCGAGCAGCATCGAGATCTGGGCGGCGAGCATTACCCGGCGCCGATCGTAATTATCGGCGATAGCCCCGGCAAACAGACCCAGCGCCATGATCGGCAGGGTGACGGACGATTGCACCATGGCGATCAGGCGATGAGAGCTGGTCAGGTCGGTCATCAGCCATGCCGCGCCGACCGACTGGACCGACGAGCCGATGGCCGAGAACAGATTGGCGGTCCAGATCGCGGCAAATGCGGGGTGGCGGAACGGGGCGAGGCTGCCGCCTGCTGCCGTGGCTCTGGCCAGCCAATTGCCGCCCTGCTGATCCGCATTGCTCATCCTGTGTCGATGGAGGCGGCAGCCGCCCCGGTCAAGACAGGTGCAGGACAGGGGCTGGCCAAAGCCGAGAAACCACCATTATGGATTCATACGTAGACAAGCACGGCTTGCCCCACGGCGCGCGGCGTGCTTTCACCATGATTATGCGCCATCACCCGCCCAGCCCCTGTACCTCGATATGCCGGATCGATCCCGCGTCGAAGTGGTGCGAAGGCTGTCGCCGGACGCTGACAGAGATTGCCGACTGGCCGATGCTCACCGCCACGGAAAAGCGCGCGGTGCTGAGCAGCCTGCCGCAGCGGATTGGCGCAGCCTAAAACGCGCAGCCTGGTTCCGGACGCTCTGATCGCGGGGTAAAACCTAGTGGCCGGCAAATTCCATCAGCGCATCGACCGTCACGCCCGCGTCTCGCAGCCGCTGCGCGCCCGCCAGATCGGGCAGATCTATCACGAACAGCGCATGGTCAACCTGCGCCCCGGCCTGTCGCAACAACGCCGCAGCGGCGAGCGCCGTACCGCCGGTAGCGATCAGATCATCGACGATGACCACGCGTTCACCAGATGAAATGGCGCTGGGATCAATCTCCAGACGGTCGCTGCCATATTCAAGCGCATAGTCGATGCCGAGCGTGGACACGGGCAGCTTGCCGGGTTTGCGCACTGGCACGAACCCGATGCCAAGCCGTGCCGCGACGGCCGCGCCGAAGATGAAACCGCGCGCTTCCATGCCGGCGATCGATTCGGCCCGCGCTGCCGCAGCCCGCTCGGCAAGATGCTCGACGCTTGCGGCGAAACCCTCGCCGTGTCCGATCAGCGTGGTGATGTCGCGAAACAGGATACCCGGCGCCGGGAAATCCGGGACGGTGCGGACCAGCTGCTTCAGGTCGTCAAGCGTCATGGGTATCCTTCCAAAAGGAAAGGCCCTCCGCACCTTGGTGCGAAGGGCCTGATCCTTTGTGCCGTTAGCGGCGCATAGATCAGTGCTTGTCGGCCCAGATCTGGCGCTTAGCCATATAGGCAAGAACTGTGGCGAACAGCAGGAAGCCCAGCACGACCCAGCCGGTCTGGCGGCGCTTGTCCTGCTTGGGTTCCGCAGTCCAGACGAGGAACGCCGCGACGTCCTTCGCCATCTGGTCTTTGGTTGCCTTGGTGCCATCGGCGTAGGTTACCTGGCCGTCGCTCGCGAGGGGTGGCGGCATCGAGATGTTCAAGTTGGCAAAGTACGGGTTGAAGTGCAGTCCATTGCCCGGATAATTTTCCTTGGGCAGCGGCTTCCCTTCCTCGTTCTTGTAGGTTGCGGGATCGGCATAGCCCAAAAGCAGTGCGTGAACATAAGGCGCACCGCCATGGCGGGCCTTGGTGATCAGCGAAAGGTCTGGCGGAACACCCTGGCCGCCGTAAGCCACCGGCGGGAACTTGTCGGTCGGCAGACCGGCGCGCGACTTAACTTCACCCGTGGCGGCATTGTAGACCGGCACCTGATAGGGCTTGGCGATCGCCTTCACTTCGTCGTCGTTGTAGCCCAGCGCCTTGAGATCGCGGAAGGCAACATGCTTCAGCGAGTGGCAGGCGGCGCAGACTTCCTGATAGACCTTCAGGCCGCGCTGCAGCTGCTGATTGTCAAAGTGACCGAACACGCCGTCGCTCGACAAGTGGATCGGCTCGGGGTGCTTGCCGAATTGCTTCTCAACGGTTGTCGGAAGATGGCCTTCCTTGGCAAGATTGATGCCGCCGACCAAGGCGGACCAGGCCAGCACCATCGAGAAAAACAGGCCAACGAGGATGGAGAAGATGCGGATCATGATTCTGTCTCTTTCCTATCGCTGGCTCAGGCCCGGGGGCTTGCGACGGCGCCGTCGTTTCCGAGCACCGAATCGGTGATCGAGAACGGCAGCGGGTCCGGGCGTTCGATCGACGAAACGATCGGCACGATGATCAGGAAGTGCGCGAAGTAGTAAAGCGAAGCGAGCTGGCTCAGCAGCACGTAAGGCTCTTCCGCCGGGGCGCCGCCGCAATAGAACAGCACGCCCATGGAAACCACCAGGGCATAGAAGAACTTGCGGTACAGCGGGCGATAGTTCGCCGAACGCACCGGCGACTTGTCGAGCCAAGGCAGGAAGAACCACACCAGGATCGCCGAGAACATCGCCAGGACGCCCATCAGCTTCGCCGGGAAGAACAGGAAGTCCACGGTGAAGGCACGCAGGATCGCGTAGAACGGCCAGAAATACCACTCGGGGACGATGTGTGCCGGGGTCTGCATCGGGTTCGCCGGAATGTAGTTGTCCGGGTGGCCGAGATAATTCGGCGCGAAGAACAGGATCGCGCAATAGATCAGCAGGAACACGCCCAGCCCGAAGCCGTCCTTCGCCGTGTAATACGGGTGGAACGGAACGGTATCGCTCTCGGTCTTCACTTCGACGCCGGTTGGGTTCGTCGAACCCGGGATATGCAGCGCCCAGATGTGCAGGATGACAACACCGGCGATCACGAAGGGCAGCAGGAAGTGGAGCGAGAAGAAGCGGTTGAGTGCGGCGTTATCCGGCGCGAAACCACCGAGCAGCCAGTGCTGGATCGGCTCGCCGACCAGCGGAATGGCGCCGAACAGGCCGGTGATGACCTGAGCACCCCAATAGCTCATCTGACCCCAGGGAAGCACGTAGCCCATGAAAGCCGTGGCCATCATCAGCAGGAAGATGGTGACGCCCAGCAGCCAGATCATCTCGCGCGGCGCCTTGTAGGAGCCGTAGTAGAAGCCGCGGAAGATATGGAGATAGACCACGACAAAGAACGCCGAAGCGCCATTCGCGTGGGCATAACGCATCATCCAGCCCCAGTTGACGTCGCGCATGATGTGCTCGGTCGAATCAAAGGCGACGAGCGTATTGCCGCCGTAATGCATCGCCAGAACAACGCCGGTGATGATCTGCAACACCAGGCAGAAGCCTGCCAGAATGCCGAAGTTGTAGAAATAGTTGAGATTGCGGGGAACCGGATAGCCGGCGCCGATCGCATTGTAGACGAGGCGCGGCATCGGCAGCTTCTCGTCCAGCCACTGCATCATCGGATGACTTGGCTTGTATTCCTTGGCCCAGGGAAAGCTCATGGTTGTCTACCTCAGCCGATCTTCACGACAGTGTCGGTGGTGAATTCATAAACCGGAACCATCAGGTTCTTCGGAGCGGGGCCCTTGCGAATGCGGGCAGCGGTATCATAGGACGAACCGTGGCACGGGCAGAAATACCCGCCGAACTCACCCTTCACTTCGCCTTCGGAGGCGCCCTGCGGCACGCAGCCGAGGTGGGTGCAGACACCCATCGTGATGAGCCAGTTTTCCTTGCCCTTCTTGTTCTTCTCAGCATCGACGGTGCGATCCTTGAGTGACTGCGGATCGCGCAGCGAAGACACGTCAACCTTGTTCGCGGCTTCGATTTCGGCCGGGGTCAGGTTGCGGATGAACAGCGGCTGCTTGCGGAAGACCGCCTTGATCGCCTGTCCGGGCTGGATCGCGCTGATATCGACT
>NZ_JANPGP010000107.1:0-10391 GCF_031424035.1 Novosphingobium sp. | reverse complement strand
ACCGACTGATCGTAGGCAACGAAGGCGTCGAACGTCCAGCCATCGGTGATCGTGCCCTTCAGGCCGGTCAGGTACTGCTGGATCTGGTAGTTTTCATCCCAGCCTTTGTACGGCACGCCAACATAGCGGGCGCTCCAGTTGAAGGCCGCTGTCGGGTTCGCACGCGATGCCAGGATGGTCTTCAGGTCGTTGGGGATGAAGGGGTTGGTGACCGGGATGGTGGTCAGCGTGGGGAACTGCGTCAGGCTGCCACCACTGTGCGTGGTGGTGGTCAGGTCCACGAACATGAACTGGCCATAGAGCTTGAAATCGGGTGCCAGCTCGTAATCGGCCTTGAGGTAGGCGGTCTTGCGTTCCAGTCCGTTGATATAGTCGATCTGCTGGCCGACCGGCATGCGGACGTTGCCGCCGACAATCGCATATCCGCCGCTGCCGTTGGGACCCTTGTAGTTAAGCGCGCCCGTCTGGGTGAACAGCGTGCCGTCAGAATTGAAGCCGAAGTTGGAGGCGAGCGGGTTGCGCGTGCCGGCAATGCCATAGCCGTTGAACAGGGCAGTGACGGCGGCGGCGCTGGGCGCGTTGGCCGCGCTCGGCACGAAGGTGCCGGTGCCGATGAAGCCCGAGGGCGTCTTGTCAAAGAAGAACGAACGCTCGCTGCCGTTCAGCGTGTCCTGCTTGGCATAGGAGAATGCCGCGACGACATTGCCGCGATTATCTGCAAAGCTGGAGCCGAAGGCGACCGAGCCCTTGAACTTGAAGGCATCGCCCTTTTCGCTGATCGTGGTCTGGGCATCGATGACGAAGCCGTCGAGCGAGCGGATCGACTTGAAATTGACCACGCCGGACATGGCGTCCGAACCATAGACGGCAGAAGCACCACCGGTGATGGCATCGACGCCGCCGATGATCGCATCGGGCAGGATATTGATGTCGACATTACCGCGAATGTCCGAGACAGGCAGGCGGCGTCCGTCGAGCAGCACGAGGTTGCGATTGGTGCCAAGGCCATGAAGGTTGATCGTGGCCCGTCCGCCTGTTCCCTGACCGCCGGTGGATTCATTGCCCGCCACGGTGAAGCCGGGCAGCTGGTTCAGCGCATCGACGAGGCTGGACTTGCCGCTTTCCTTGATCGCGACATCGCTGATCGAGACGATTGGCGATACGGCGGTGTTGTTCGGCCGCTGGATCAGCGATCCGGTGACGACAATCTCTTCCGCAGGTGATTCGGCATCATCAGCAGCGGCATCCTGGGCCATTGCCGGAACTGCCATAACCGCTGTGAAAGCAAGGAAAGACGCCGACACGGCGAGTCGCGAAACCAACTTTTTCATAAATCCCCTCCCGATCCACCGAGGGCTTTCCCCCGGTCTCGTGGTTCCGTCATTTATGTTACGAACTAGTTCCTGTCAATTCGTTCATCGACGGGTCTGGCGCTGCACGGCATAGGCGCAAGCGGCGCAGGCCAGCAGCGGAACGCAGTACGTGGCGAACAGGATCGGCAGCGAGACCTTGGCGGCCATGAGCTGTCCGCCGACGAACGGGCCAACGATGGCGCCGCTGCGGCCGATGCCGATGGCCCAGCCGATCCCCGTGGCGCGGACCTGCGAGGGATAGCTTTCCGCTGCCAGTGGCCAGACGCCGTTATAGCCGCCCTGCAACAGGACCCCGATGGCAAAGGCGGTCGCCATGGTCGCGCCGATCGACATCGGTACGGAGCCGAACCACAGCATCGCGCCCGCCGCGCAGACGAGCATCGTCGGCACCAGCTTGCCCAGCGGCACGCGCACTGCCAGCACGCTCATGGTCACCGTTCCGACAAACGCACCAAGGTTGTAAAGCGCGCCGGCGTATATCCCGTTGGTTTCCGAAAGGCCGGCCTGGATCGACAGCTTGGTGATCCAGCTGACGATGAAATAGAGCACCATCAGCCCGAAGAACACCGCGCCCCACAAGGCGATGGTCCGGCCGCGCAGGGTGGGGCTGAACAGGGTGGCGACGCCGGTGGCAGCACCGTCATCGTCTTCGCTATGCGGAACGGCGTTGCTCAGCAGGATCCACGCGAGCGGGAACAGGCCAATCGTGATGGCACCCGCGCCGATAAGCAGCACGTGCCAGCCGTGGACCGGCAGCAACCGCGCGACGATGAGCCCGGTGAAGATCGCGGCGAATGGGTAACCAGCCTGCACCAGCCCTACAGCAAGGTTGCGATGCCGTTCCGGCGCGCTCTCGGATGCCAGCGCGGCCATGGCTGCCAGTACCGTGCCGATGCCAGCGCCAACGATCACCCGCAGCGTGAACAGTTGCGAGACGGTAGCGACAAAGCCGCTGGCCAGCATACCTGACGACATCAGCGCCAGCGCCGCGAGGATCACCTTGCGCCGCCCGAACCGGTCAGCCAGCGGCGCGATGAACATGCCGCCGATGGCCATGCCCAGCAGGCCGGCGCTGAACAGCGTGCCCATCACATCGGGGCCGATGGCCCAGTCCTGCTGGATGCGCGGCGCGATGAAGGAAAGGATCGTCACGTCGACGCCGTCGGCCATGTTGATCGCGAAGCACAGCGCCACCGTGGCGATTGCCCGTGCCGTCCACTGCGACGGCGAAACGGCAGCCGAAGCCGCATTGTAACCTGCCATTGTCCTCTTCCCCTTGATCGCTCAGCTTGTTTGTCGCTGGGCCTATGCAGCCGGAACCGTGCCGTCGACCAAGGGGCCGGGGCTGGTCAGTCCTTCTGCGTGACCCATGCTATGATAATGTCTGCCACCTGCTTCGCCCGCCGTTCGACGGCATCGGCGCTGGTCATATCGACGCCGAAATTGTGGGCGAAAGTGAACTGGTTCGATACGTTGTAAAAGCTCAGCGCGGTTACGTTCATGTGAAGTTCGACCGGATTGATTCCCGGCCGGAACGAACCCTCCGCCTCACCGCGCGAAACGATCCGCGAAACGATGTCGACCGCCTTGCTGTTGCTTTCCGGCAGGCCGGCGATCTGCTTGATCTGTTCGCCGCGCAGGATGTTCTCGTTCATCACCAGCCGCACCAGTTCGGGATGTTGCGAGTGATAGCGCACTTCATGCTCGATCAGGTTGCGCAGCGCCTGGGCCGCGGTCCCCGCCTCGATATCGACTTCGTTCTCGCTTGCGCGCACGCGCTTGTAAGCGCGTTCAAGGACGGCACGGTAAAGCTCCTCCTTGCCCTCGAAGTAATAGTAGATCTTGCGCTTGGTCGCCTTGCCGGCGATCTCGTCGATGCGGGCGCCGGCCAGTCCCTTTTCGACGAATTCGGCCGTGGCGATGTCGATGATCTGGTTGATTGTCGCCTCGCGGGTTTCGGCGTGCGATCGCCGCGCGGGCTTTTCGGCCTTGGTGGGCTTTTCAGCAGGAGCAAGCTTTTCTGAAGGCAAGGCAGAATCTCCGGGCACAGGCCTCCCGCGCCGGGGAACCGGCGCGGCGAGGACGCTTGTCCCGGCTTCGATAACGCCATTTTCTGCTGCCGTCTGCACCCGCGAGTGACTCTCGGAAATTTGTGTTACGAACTAGTTCGCATCATTTCTGCTTTTGTCAACTCACGACCCGTGTTACGCCGCTGCTTCAGGGGGCAAGCGACTCCCGCCAAGGGACAGGACGGCAAGGCCCGATGAAGACCTCGATTGCCACGGTTTCGATCAGCGGCACACTGGAAACGAAGCTCCAGGCGATTGCCGCTGCCGGCTTCGACGGGGCCGAGATTTTCGAGAACGACCTGCTTTCCACGCACCTTGATGCGCGTCAGGTGGCGGGCATGATGGCCGACCTTGGCCTTGCCTGCACCATGTTCCAGCCATTCCGTGACCTTGAAGGCCTGCCCGAACCAGCCCGCTCCCGCGCCTTTGACCGGCTGGAGCGCAAGTTCGATGTGATGACCGATCTTGGCACCGACCTCGTTCTGGTCTGTTCCAGCTGTTCACCGCAGGCTGAGGGCGATCGCTCGCGAATGCTCGATGACCTTGCCGAAGCGGCAGAACGCGCCGGCAAACGCGGGATGCGCATCGGTTATGAGGCGCTCGCCTGGGGGCGCCACGTCAACGACCACCGTGAGGCATGGGCGCTGGTGCGCGATGTCGATCACCCGGCGCTGGGGCTGGTGCTCGACAGCTTTCATTCACTCGCACGCGGCATCCCGTCAAGCAGCATCGGCGACATTCGCGGCGACAAGCTGTTCATCGTCCAGGTCTGCGACGCGCCGCAATTGCAGATGGATTACCTCGGCTGGAGCCGCCACTTCCGATGCATGCCGGGGCAGGGCGACTTTCCGCTCGACGACTGGTCGGAGGCGATCCGCCGCACCGGCTATGACGGCTACTGGAGCCTCGAGATATTCAACGACCGCTTCCGCGCCGGTTCTGCCAGCGGCGTGGCGCTGGATGGCCTGCGCTCGCTGCGCCTGCTTGAAGGCGGCGTCACGCGCCCGGTGTCCACCAGTCCGGCGCTGCCCGCCAAGGCCGTTCCGCGCGGGGTCGAGTTCCTCGAATTCGCTGCCAGCCATGCCGAGGCTGACGAACTGGGCGCAATGCTCCGCCCGCTCGGTTTCCGGCCAACTGCCCGGCACCGTAGCAAGGACGTCACCCGCTGGACGCAAGGCCCGGTCAACATCGTCATCAACTGCGAGCCCGAGGGGCTGGCCCATAGTTTCGACGTGGTCCACGGCGCCTCGGTCTGCGCGATCGGGCTGACGCTGGACGACGTTCCGGGCGCGCTCGCCCGCGCCGATGCGCTCTCCGTGCCGCGTTTCGAACAGGCGATCGGGCCGGACGAATGGCCGATCCCCAGCGTGCGCGGGGTGGGGGGCAGTCTGCTCTATTTCGTCGATGCCGCCAGCCGCGATGCCATGTGGGCGCACGAATTCCCCGCAGCGCTTGAACCTGCCGTACCGGTGCAACTGACCGGGGTCGACCATATCGCGCAGACCATGCAGTTCGAGGAGTTTCTCTCGTGGCAGCTGTTCTACGTCAGTCTGCTCGACATGCGCAAAACGCCGCAGCTCGAAATTGCCGATCCGATGGGGCTGGTGCAGAGCCAGGCCGTGGAGAGCACTGACGGCTCGGTGCGCTTCACGCTCAACGGGTCGCTCGCCAGCCAGTCGCTGTCGTCGCGGTTCATCCAGAACTATTTCGGCGCCGGGGTGCAGCACGTAGCGCTGACCTGCACCGACATTTTCGCCAGCGTCGACGCGGCGATTGCCGCCGGGATCGAGCGGCTGGAAATCCCGCGCAACTATTACGACGACCTCGAGGCCCGCTGGGGGCTGGACCCCGCGCTCATCGAGGCGATGGCGGCGCGCGACATCCTTTATGACCGCGCGGTCGAGGCTGATGGCAGCGAGTCCGAATATTTCCAGTTCTACACCCGCGCCTTCGCGCGCCGGGTGTTCTTCGAACTGGTCGAGCGGCGGCGTTACACGGGCTACGGCGCGGTTAACGCCCCGATCCGATTGGCCGCACAGGCCCGGCACAAACCCGACTTTCTGGATTGATGGAGACGATGATGATCCGCAAGGCGTTCACCCTCTTGATGACGGCTGCGCTGCTGTCAGTCCCTGCCGCAGCCTCGGCCAAGGCTGCGCCCCAAAGGGTGTTCCCGGTTTCCGAAAAGCCAAGTCTTGAAGACCATTTTCCGATCGTGCCGGTCGCCTTCCCGGGCGGCGTGAAGGGCTACCGCGACATCGTCTATCAGCAGATCAATGGCCACATTCCGCAAGTCGTTGATATCTACGTGCCCGCCAGCAAGGGCCCGCACCCGCTGGTGCTTTACATCCACGGTGGCGGCTGGGTGGGCGGTCACACCCGGCATTCAGGCGCTTTGGCCAATTTCCCGCGCGTGCTTGCGGCGCTGGCGGCAGAGGGTTTCGTCGTCGCCAGCCTTGAGTATCGCTTGTCAGGTGACGCCAAGTTCCCGGCGCAAGTGCAGGATGCCAAGGCCTCGCTGCGCTTCCTGAGTGACAATGCCGCGCGCTATCGCATTGATCCCTCGCGCGTCGGGATCTGGGGCGGTTCTGCTGGCGGCCACCTGACGGCGCTGACCGCGCTGAGCTGCAAGGACACGGGCCTCGATCCGGCTGCCGCCAGTGATGTCTGCGCGACGGCGGCGGTCACCTGGTACGGCGTCTACGATTTTGCCGCGATGGCCGCGGGCCGCGCCAATGGCGTCGATGGCGCGGCGGAAAAGTTGCTGGGTTGCACGGGGCGCTGCTCGGCAGAAACCTACGCACCGGCCAGCCCG
Source organism: Novosphingobium sp. (assembly GCF_031424035.1). GTDB lineage: Bacteria > Pseudomonadota > Alphaproteobacteria > Sphingomonadales > Sphingomonadaceae > Novosphingobium. Next base: position 4,134 of record NZ_JANPGP010000107.1, on the reverse strand, counting down.
GTGACCTATGTCGATGCCAAGGACCCGCCGTTCCTGCTGATCCACGGCACCGAGGACAAGGTCGTGCCGGTCGAACAATCGCGCATCGGCGAGGCACGGCTGCGCGCTGCCGGGGTGCCAGTGGAGACAATCTACATCGACGGCGTCGACCATTCGTTCATTGGCGCCACACCGGCGCAGACCCGCGACGCAACCCTGCGCGCGACCAACGCCACGTTCGATTTCTTTCACCAGAAGCTGCGCGTTCCCCGCTGATGATCGACCGGCGCACGACGCTGGCCGCGCTGGCCGCAACGATCGTCGCGCCGGCGCCGCTGGCCTTAGCAGGCACGGCTCCGACTGCGCGCGAAGTCTTCGCCGCGATCAAGGATGCTTCGGGCCAGCCATGGGACCCGAATCCCACTGACGACCGCATAATTTATGGCCCGCGCGACGTTCCGGTCACCGGCATCGCCACCTGCTTCACCGCCAGCGTGGACGTGCTGCGCCGGGCAAAAGCGGCGGGGCTGAATTATATCGTCCCGCACGAAGCCAGCTTCTACGAACGGTATGACGACTTTGCCGAATCTGCCGTGCGCGATGACGATCCCGTGCTGCTCGCCAAGAAGCGCTTCCTGGATGCAAACGGGATGGTCATCCAGCGCATGCACGGCCACGCGCATAGCCGGCCCGGTGATGCAATCATGACCGGGCTGATCCGGCGGCTGGGCTGGGAGGCCCAGCGCGAGGCGCGCGCCGGGATGCCGATGCCGTGGATCGTGATGCCGGCCACCAACGCGGGCACCCTAGGCCGCCACATCGCCACCCGGCTCGGCCGGCGAACGCTGCGCATGTTCGGCGATCCGGCGCGGACCATCCGCACGGTCTCGGTCTCGGCCGGGATGCCAGGTGAGAACGCGCAGATCCAGCAGCTTGAATCGGGCGCTGACGCCGTCCTGCTTGGCGAAGTGCGCGAGCCCGAAGTGCTTGGCTACGCGCAGGACATGGCCGCCAGCCGTCCGGTGACGATCTATCTTGCCGGCCACACCGGCGAGGATCCCGGCATGGGCGTGCTCGCCGACTGGCTGCGGACGGTGTTTCCCGCGCTGCCTGTGCAATGGCTCGAAGCGGCCGACCCTTACAGCAACCCCGCCTGAGGAGCCGTCCATGCGCGGACACGAGCTGTTTGACCTGATCCAGCGGGGACTCGGACCCGAACTGAACCGCCACCGCGGCATCGATGCCCCGGCGCGGCGCGATACGGCGATTGCTGGCGGCTCCTACCGAGCGCCCGGCACGCTGGTCGACGGGTTCCGCGCCGGCGACGGCGATAGCGAGGTGCGCGGGATCGTGGTCTGCGCGCGGGCCTCGACCGCGGTGCTGAAGCGCGCCGGCGAACTGGGGGCGAACCTTGTCATCAGCCGGCAAGCCTTCCTTGGCGACAGCCAGGACCGCCCGGTCAGCAAGCCCGAGCCAGCGCTGACAGAAAAGCTGGCGCTGATCGAGCGGCAAGGCTTTGCCGTTCTGCGCCTGCAGGACCCGCGCTCTGGCAAGGCGGGGCGGGCGATAACCGATGCGCTGCTGCGCGCCATTGGACTGCCGGGGGCGAAAACGGCAGCCAATCCGGCGTCAGGTCTGATCCACACGGGCGCACCTGCTCAGCTGAGCGAGCTGGTGCGGCGGGTCAAGTCCGCCACCGGCAGCGCGGCGGTGCGGCTGATCGGTGACCCGGCGATGATGGTGCGCGGGCTTGCCCTGGCGACCGAAACCAACCGGCCCAACGCCCTCGCGCCGCTGCTGGCGCGCAGCGATGTCGACTTGCTGATCGCCGGCGAGGTCCATGAAACCGAGACGGCGGCCTATGTCATGGATGCGATCGCGCTGGGCCGGCCCAAGGCTTTGCTGCTGGCGGGTTCGATCGCGCTTGAAGAACCACCGGCGCGGGCATTGGCCGACTGGCTGAAGGGGCAAGTCTCCGTTCCGGTGACCTTGCTGCGGTCGGACCTGCCTCTGGGCGAAGTCGCTTTCTAGTCGGCCTTGGCGGCGGCGATCTGGCTTTCCGCTGCTTTTGCCTCGGCGACCAGCAGACTCAGCGCCTTGGCCGTATCGTCCAGCAAGCCGTCACCGATGGGCTTTTCACCATTGATGAACCGACGGATGGCGCGTTCATCAATGCCCAGCCGCCGCGAAGTTGCCGGAATGCCGCCGAAGACCTGCACGCAGTGGGCGAAGAGATCCTGCGATGTTTGTGTTGTTGACCCGGTCATTGCTCTTCGATCCAAAGTTAGCGCTGCTTCTTCGCCAGGGGGGCGGTGAAGTCAGGATCCTTGTTCGCCACCCAGTCGACGAATTTGCGGATGGGCGGGTTGGCCAGCAGGCCATCGACGTCAAGCCCGTAGCGCTGCAATTCGGAATTGGTGAAATTGGTGATCAGCGTCTGCTGGCAGATCGGGTGCATCGGCACGGTATCGCGCCCGCCCCGGCTTTTGGGAACCGGATGGTGCCAGACGATGGTCTTGCCGGTCGGCCGGCTGCACAGCCAGCAGGGCACGACCTCGACGGGGGTTTCTTCCTCACGGTCTAGGTCGCCGTAGGGATCGCGTTTGTTATGTTTGCGGGCCATGTGTCTGCCTTACCTAGCGGAACTGTGCCGCGCCGACAATCGCACCGGCAGCCTCATGCCTCGAGCGGTTCGGTGGCGAAGCCGAGTTCGGGGATCGAGACAGAACGCCGCCCGCTGAAATCGTTGCGCACCACGATCAGCCCAAGCCGTTCGAAATGGTCGAGCAGGCGGCGGATGCGCCCTTGCGAATTGGTGCCATAGACCCGCGCCAGTTCATCGTCTCCGGGGCACGGCAAGCCATCCTGTGCGGCGCGGGCGATGACGAGGAACGGGGCGAGCAGGTCATCGGACAGCACGGCGGACACGCGCAGAATGTCGCGCCACGCCTCGGCGCTCTGGTCCTCCACGCCGGCCACGGCCATGGCAAAGCGTCGGCGGAACTGGTGCATGTCGACATGGCCGGCGGTCAGCCGCTGCATCCGGCAGCGGACGGTGAAGTCCTGAAACAGCATGGCCTGCGGTTGGAACGTGTTGCCATCCTCGGCCGCCATTTCGAGCAGGATCGACGTAACTGCCGCCTCGATCTCCTCGGCTGATCGCACGAAGGCTGGGGCCGGCTCGGGCAGGTCGTCAGGCCCGGCCGCGTGGCCGGTGATCTGTTCGATCAGCGCCCCGGCAGCCGGCTGGGGGGCTGCGCGGACCGGCTCGGTCGGAGCAGCCGGATCAAGGTGCAGGTCCTCGTGCAGCAGGGCGTGCAATTCGTCCGGCAGGGCATTGGGCGGCGGCACCATCTTTTGCATGACAACCTTGGCACCCGTACGCACCGCGCCGATCCGCACTGCCACCGGCCGCCGGCTGATCGCCGGGCCAAGGCCGAGGAACTGCCCACGCGCCAGATCGCGGATCTGCTCGGCCTGGCGGCGCTCCATGCCCAGCAGGTCGGCAGCGCGGGCCATATCGATATCGAGGAAGGTGCGGCCCATCAGGAAGTTCGATGCCTCGGCCGCGACATTCTTGGCGAGCTTCGCGAGGCGCTGCGTGGCGACAATCCCGGCCAGCCCGCGTTTTCGTCCCCGGCACATCAGGTTGGTCATGGCCGCCAGACTGAGCCGCCGCGCTTCGTCGCTGACCTCGCCAGCAGCGGCAGGGGCAAACAGCTGCGCTTCATCGACAACGACAAGCGCGGGGAACCATTGCTCATGCGGGGCATCGAACAGCGCCGAAAGGAACAGCGCGGCGCAGCGCATCTGGCCTTCGATCTCCAGCCCGTCGAGCGCCAGCACGACCGAGGCACGGTGCTGGCGGATACGCGAAGCCAGCCGGATCAGCTCGGGCGGGGAATAGGCCGCGCCATCGATGACGATGTGGCCGAAGACGTCGGCCAGCGTGACAAAGTCACCCTCGGGATCGATGACGATCTGCTGGATGATCGCGGCGCTTTCCTCAAGCAAGCGGCGCAGCAGGTGCGATTTGCCCGAGCCGCTGTTGCCCTGCACCAGCAAGCGGGTGGCGAGCAGTTCTTCGACGTCAAGGGTGATCGGCTGGTCGTTCTGGTCGACGCCGATTTGGATGGCTGCGCTCACCGGGGGGTG
>NZ_JANPGP010000106.1:0-1880 GCF_031424035.1 Novosphingobium sp. | reverse complement strand
GATGCTGCCGCTGTGGAAGCTCGGCGGCGGGGCGTGGCCCGAGCGCGCGGCGCTCAAATTGCATGCCTTGCGCGGCGCGATCAGCGCGGTGATGGCGGTGACCTTTTTCTGGGCGCTGATCCGCCTGCCCTTGGCCGAGGCGATCGCACTTTCGTTCATCGCCCCGCTGATCGCGCTGTACCTCGCCGCTGTACTGCTCGGCGAGCGGATCGAGCGGCGCGCGATTGTCGGCTCGTTGCTCGGTTTCGGCGGGGTGATCGTGATTGGCGCGGGGCGGCTGGGCGCGGGCGGGTTCAGCCATGATGCGGTGTGGGGGATCGGCGCGGTGCTGGTTTCGGCGGTGCTCTATGCCTTCAACCTGATCTTCCAGCGCAAGCAGGCGCAGCTTGCGGGGCCACAAGAGGTTGCACTGTTCCAGATGGGCTTTTCCGGGCTGTTCCTGACCCTGGCCGCGCCCTTCCTGCTGATCTTGCCCGGCATACAATCCACCTATGCAATCGCCGGAAGCGCGGCGCTGGCGGCGGTCTCGCTGATGCTGCTGAGCTGGGGCTATGGCCGCGCCGAAGCGCAGGTCCTGCTGCCGATCGAATATACCGCGTTCATCTGGGCCGCCTTGATCGGCTGGCTGATGTTCGGCGAAGCGGTGACCCTCGCGACGCTCGGCGGAGTCGCACTGATCGTGCTCGGCTGCTGGATCGCCGCACGCACCGAACGAACCGCCCATACGGAGCAGACCGCGCTTTAGGCTTGCAGCGTTGGACTGATTGACAACATAGCGCGGCGTTGGCATATGGTCCAACATGAAGGCGGACAAGCTGCTGCACGAACGCCATGTCGTGGCTGAGCATGCCTTCGTCGAATTGTTGATCTGGCGCGTTCCGGTGCCAGTGCAGGGATCGCAGCACCGGTTAAAGTACTCTTTGGGGCTGGTGATGCACGGCCGCTGTGTGATGCGGTATGACAACGAAGCCGGCAAAGGCGATCACCGCCACGAGGAAGGCGCGGAGAGCGCATACCGGTTTTCCACATTTGAGCAGTTGTTAGCGGATTTCTGGAAGGATGTAGACCGATGGCTGAGCAGGTAAGCACCAACGTCGTCACACTTTCGGTTGCGTCGCGCGCCGCAGTTACGGCACGGGCTTTGGCCGCGTTCAGCGGAGAAGCGCAGGGCGCACAGATCAGTTTTGCCACCGTCGAACTGCTCTGGCAGGTTTTGACACGCAAGCGCTGGCAACTGTTGCAGGCGCTCACCGGCGCAGGTGAGGTTTCAATCCGCGAAGCAGCGCGCCGGGTCAGCCGCGACGTCAAAGCGGTTCATGGCGATGTCACTGCCCTGCTCGACGCCGGACTGCTCCAGCGAGAGAACCGGGGGGTGATTTTCCCTTACGACGGCGTGCATGTCGATTTCGTGCTCGGGATGGCGGCTTAGGGTTGTGAGTCACCTTCCGCCCCCTTGACGCGCCACGGATTCACGCGCATCGGCGGCGCCGAAAGTCCGGCCTGTTGCACCTGCGAAGGGCGCGCGCGGCGGGGCTCCAGCAACAGGAGAATTGGCAGGATGACCCAGGTCGGACAGGACGCGCTCGGCGCACGCAGCACGCTGAACGTGGGCGGCAAGGACTATGCCTTTTACTCGCTGAAAGCCGCCGCCGTGAAGTACGGCGATATCAGCCGCCTGCCGTTCTCGATGAAAGTCCTGCTCGAAAATCTGCTGCGTTTCGAAGACAATGGCTTCACTGTCTCGACCGGCGACATCCAGGCGCTGGTCGATTGGCAGAAGAACCCGGTGACCGGAGGCGAGATCCAGTACCGCCCGGCGCGCGTGCTGCTGCAGGACTTCACCGGAGTGCCCTGCGTGGTCGATCTTGCCGCGATGCGAG
>NZ_JANPGP010000105.1:0-2263 GCF_031424035.1 Novosphingobium sp. | reverse complement strand
CCCCCCCCCCCCGGCGGGGGGGGGGCCCACTGCCATTTTCCCCAACCCCCGTGCGGCCCCCCCCGCCGCGGGGACTCCGGGTCAGACCGCTGCCAGTGCCTGTTCGAAATCGGCGATCAGGTCGTCGGCATCCTCGATACCCACTGAAATGCGCACGAGGTTGTCGGTGATGCCCAGCATCGCCTTGCGCTCCGGCGGGACGGACAAGTGCGTCATCGCCGCCGGGTGGCTGGCGAGCGTTTCGGTGCCGCCAAGGCTGACCGCCAGCTTGGCGATCTTGAGCGAGTCGAGGAAGCGGAAGCTCTCCGCCTCGCCGCCCTTGATGAACACCGAAAAGGTGCTGCCCGCGCCGGTGCAGTGGCGGTTGTAGATGTCCTGCTGACGCGGATCGTCGATATCGCCAAGGTAACCGAGGCCGTCGACCTTGGGGTGGCCCTTGAGGTAAGCGCAGACCTTCGCCGCGTTCTCGCCCGACCGGGTCATGCGCAGTTCCACTGTCTCCAGGCTGCGCAGCAGCATCCAGGCGGTGTTGGGATCGAGGATCGTGCCCATGGTGTTACGCAGCATGCGGATGGGATCCATCCAGCGTTTCGCCCCGGTCAGGCCGCCCGCGACAAGGTCCGAGTGACCGCCGGCATATTTGGTCAACGAATAGACAACGATATCCGCGCCATGCGCCAGCGGGTGCTGCCACAGCGGGCCGAGGAAGGTGTTGTCGATGGCGATCGGGCAATCGGCCCCGAGCATCGCATCACGCGCGGCGGATACCGCCTCGATGTCGACGAGGGCATTGGTCGGGTTCGCCGGGCTTTCGAGATAGACCATGGCGACCTTGCCGCCCTGCGCTGCGGCCAGATCCTTGCCCTTGGCCAGCGCCGCCTCGATTTCGGCGGGTTCAGCCCCCGCGGGAAAGTCGACATAGCCGATGCCGAAGCGCGACAGGGTCTTGGCGATGAAGCCCTCGGTCGCGGCGTAAAGCGGGCCGGAATGGACGATCACGTCGTTCTGATTGCAGAAGGCGAGGAGCAGGGTGGCGATGGCCGACATGCCGCTGGAGAATACCAGCGCCTCTTCAGCGACATCCCACAGCGCGAGGCGTTCTTCGAGGATCTGCTGGTTCGGCCCGTTGAAGCGCGAATAGACAAGGCCATCGCTGCCGCCCGGGCGCTTGCCGGTGATGCCTTCGAAGAACCGCTTGCCTTCCGCCGCGCTGGGGAAGGCGAAAGTCGAGGTGAGGAAGATCGGCGGCTTCAGGCTGCCTTCGGAAAGCGCGGGGTCATAGCCATAGCCCATCATCAAGGTGGAGGGCTTCAGCTGGCGATTGCCGATCGTGGTGTCTTTGGATGATTTTGCCATAATGGTTTCTCTTGTAACCATGTTGGCCATGCTTGGCGAGCAGCTATTGCTATTGCGACAAAATAGGTGCGCTATGCGCTCGGGTCGCAGGGGGATACGAAACATGCCTGACACGACACGACTTCTTTCCATGGCGCTGACTGTGTTCGGCGTGATCTTTTGCCTGATCTATCCGCTGGCGATGTTCTGGCCGTCTGGCTGGGCCTGGCACGAAGGCGTTCCCGCCTCGGACAACTATTTCATGATGATCGTCGGCATCTATGCCACCTTGGGGGTCTTCCTGATCCGCGCGGGGCGCGACCCGCTCGCCAATGCTTCGCTGATCTCGTTCACGATCTGGTCAAGCGTCGTCCACGCCGCGGTCATGGCCTTCCAGTCGGGCCGCGACCCGATGCATGCCGGCCATATGCTGGGCGACGTTCCGGCTTTGCTGCTGGTCGCCGTTGTGCTCGGCGTGCTGATGAGCAAGGCCAAGTCGAAGCGCTAATGTCGGCCTGATACGAAAAAGGGCGCACCCTGCGGTGCGCCCTTTTTTCGTCCCGCTACCGGGAACCGGCCTTACTTCGGTGAAATCACCATCAGCATCTGGCGGCCTTCCATGCGGGGATAGGCTTCGATCTTGGCGATCTCGGCGGTATCTTCCTGCACGCGGCGCAGCAGGTTCATGCCCAGCTGCTGGTGCGCCAGTTCGCGGCCACGGAAGCGCAGGGTCACCTTGACCTTGTCGCCTTCGCCGATGAACTTGTGGATCGCCTTCATCTTCGTCTCATAGTCATGATCGTCGATGTTCGGACGCATTTTGATCTCCTTGATCTCCTGCGTCTTCTGGGTCTTGCGGGCGAGGTTAGCCTTCTTCTGCGCCTCGTAGCGGAACTTGCCGACATCGAGGAACTTGCAGACCGGCGGA
>NZ_JANPGP010000104.1:0-10722 GCF_031424035.1 Novosphingobium sp. | reverse complement strand
CGGCGCTATGTCATCGTCGGGATCACCGTGCTGGCAGCAGTGATCACGCCGCCAGACGTCATGTCGCAGCTGATGCTGGCGGTGCCGCTGTTCCTGCTGTTCGAAGGCGCGCTGGTGATCATGTGGTTCACCGAGCGCAATGACGCGAAAGTCAAAGCCCGCGAGGATGCCGAAGCTGCGGCTGGTGATACCGGCACTGCAGTCGAGACAACTGCCGACCCTAACGCTTGAGTCAGCGAAGGGTGTCGTTTGGCACTGTCCTTCGTCATCCCGGCGCAGGCCGGGACCCAGTCAGAAAAATCGCGCCCGCTATGCGGCACCCCATTCATGCTTGCAGAGAGGGACGCTACTGCGTCCAAATTATGCTCGCTGGGTCCCGGCCTGCGGCGGATGACGGGTTGGTTCGAATGATGACCGCCGCTTAGACTGCCGCCGCTTTCCGCCTTCGACGATCGTTTTACGTCTTCAGCAGACAACAAAAAAGCGGGGCAAAAACCCCGCTTCCCTGTTTTCGACTAGTCGACAGACCTTACGGGCTGGTCGGCTTGTCATCCTGATTGCCCACAAGAAGGGCAATGCCCGCACCAATCGCGAGGATGGCGAGGATCAGGAGAATGGTCGAGTCGCCGCCGAACTGGCCAGCGTCTGCAACCTGGGTCGAGGCACGGCCCACTTCCGTTTGAGCGAAAGCAGGGGCTGAAACCATCAGAGCTGCGGCAGTTGCAGCCAGATCACGAAACTTCATCGAGTCTCTCCTTTTGAGCTCTTCATCATTCGCTTAACCGAACCGCGAATGACGCACAAGCATATAATCAACGGTCTTGCGCCCGAAAGGTTCCCGTTATCAGGGGCCTCGCAGTACAAGGGCGTCAGACGCATCGCATTTAGCCAAGCATCCGATTCGCGCAACCCCAAATTCCCGTCATGAGAGGTGAACCGGGGCGTTTGGGCGGCTAGTCGCAGAGAATTAACAACAGGTTAGGTTCTGTTTCCGGCGCATCCCTAGGGATCAACGGGCTTCTGTTGCGCCGAGGTCACAGGTGCCGAGTAAATCCGGCGGCCGCCCACCCAGGTTTCCAGCACGCGGGTCTGCGCGAGTTCCGCAGGGCTCGCGAGCAGAGGATCGCGGTCGACCAGCAGGAAATCGGCGCGCAGGCCGGGGGCGAGACGGCCGAAGCGGGTTTCCGCCAGTCCGGCATAGGCCGCGCCCGTGGTGAAGCCGGCGATGGCGGCTTCCCGCGTCAACCGTTCCTGTGGCTGCCACCCGCCAAAGGGCTGGCCATCGGGGCCTTGCCGGCTGATCGCGGCGGCGAGGCCGGCGAAGGGATCGGGGGATTCGACCGGGGCATCGGACCCGAAGGCCAGCTTGCCCCCTCCATCGGCGATCGACTTCCACGCATAGGATCCGGCCAAACGGTTCGGGCCAAGCCGGGCCTCTGCCATCAGACGGTCCGATGTCTGGTGCACAGGCTGCATCGAGGCGATCACGCCGAGCTGGCCAAACCGCTTGATATCCGCCGGATCAACGACCTGCGCGTGCTCGATCCGCCAGCGGCGGTCGCCCTTGTAGGTCTGGGCCAGCTCCGAAACGGCACCCAGCACTTGGCCGTTGGCCTCATCACCGATGGCATGAACCGCCACCTGAAAGCTGTCCATCGCCGCGCGGCTCATCAGGTTGCGCAGCTGCGCGGGGGTGAGGAAGGACAGGCCCTTGTTGCCCGGCGCATCGGCATAGGGCGCCTTGAGCGAGGCCCCGCGTGAACCCAGCGCGCCGTCGAGATATATCTTCACTCCGTTGAGGTGCAGCTTGTCGTCATAGAGCCATGGCCCCGGTTCCGACCCGCCGATCAGGGTCATCGCATCGACCCCTGAGGCATAGGACATCACGCGGATGCGCAGCCGGCCCGAATCGCCGGCGCGACGCAGCGCCTGCCAGTCTTCGATGCTGGTGCCCATGTCGGCAGCGGCGGTCACGCCTTTGCTCGCCAGCAGATCCTGCGCCTTGTCGAGCGCAAGATCGCGTTCGGCGGCGCGCGGCTGCGGCACGTGTTTCTCGATCAGGACAGTCGCCCCATCGACCAGCACGCCCGACGGTGCCTGACTGCCGGGTAAGCGTTCGATGCGTCCGCCAGCCGGGTCCTTGGTCGCGGCGGTGACGCCGGCGGTGGAGAGCGCGAGGCTGTTGCCCCAACCGGCATGGCCATCGACGCGCTGCAGCCAGACCGGGCGGTCCTTGACCACGGCGTCGATCTCGGCGGCGGTAGGGAAGCGGCCGAGCTTCCACACTTCCTGATTCCAGCCGCGTCCGATGATCCATTTGCGCTCCGGATGCTCGGCGGCGAACTTGGCGATGGCTGCCTGCGCCTCGGCCAGCGACTTCGTGGCTGACAGGTCGAGCGTCATCGCGGCGATACCGAGGCTCATGATGTGGAGGTGGGCATCGATCAGGCCGGGCATCAGAACGCGGCCCTTGCCGTCTATATAATAGTCGGTCTTGGCGGGCTTCTTGTCGCCCCGGCGCAGCAGCTGCACGACCTTGCCATCGGCGCTGAACACCAGACCGGAAATCCGCTGGACTTGACCTTGGTCATCGAGCGTGAAGCCATCGACATTGTCGATCAGCGTATCGGCGAGGGCGGGGGTGGCGAGTGAGAGGGCGGAAACGGCAACGGCAATGTTGAGGCGGATCATTTGCGTTTCCCCGGCAACGGCAGGCGGCGCACGAGCGCAGAGGTATCGAGACGGCCCCCGCCGATGGCCTGAACCTCGGCATAGAACTGGTTGACCAGCGCAGTGATCGGCAGCGAAACGCCCAGCCCGCGCCCTTCGTCCATGGCCAGGCCAAGGTCCTTGCGCATCCAGTCGACCGCGAAGCCGAAATCGAATTCGTCGGCGGCCATGGTCTTCCAGCGGTTGTCCATCTGCCATGATTGCGCCGCCCCGCCGGAGATCGCCTCATAGACCTTGTCGGTATCGAGGTGGCTGGCCTGGGCGAAGCGCATTGCCTCGGAAAGCCCGGCGACGATGCCGGCGATGCATATCTGGTTGGCCATCTTCGCGGTCTGGCCGGCACCGGCGCGGCCGATGTGGACGACACGGCGGGTATAGGCCTCGAACACCGCCATGGCGGCGGCGATGGCGTCTGGCCGCCCGCCGCACATCAGGGTCAGTCGGCCTTCTTCCGCGCCGATCTGGCTGCCGGTCATCGGCGCATCGACGCAGTGAACCTGCAGGTCGCGCGCCTCGACCGCGATCTGGCGGGCGATGCGGGCAGAGGCGGTGGTGTGATCGATGAACAGCCCGCCGCGCTTCAGGCTGCGGAACACGCCGTTGGGGCCGAGGACAACGTCGGACAGGTCATCGTCATTGCCGACGCAGGTGATGACGACTTCGGCACCTTCGGCAGCATCGGCTGGGCTGGAGGCTACCCGCACCGACAGTTCCGGATTGCGGGCCTGCCAGCGCTCGCGCCGTTCGGGCGAGCGGTTGTAAATGGTCAGCTCGTGCCCGGCCTGGGCCAGATGCCGGGCAATCGGCCCGCCCATCACGCCAAGGCCAAGAAAGGAAATCCTGCGTTTCTCGCTCATGGTTAGCCTGTTAGCGCCAATTGCGCGCCGTGCCAGCCCCCGGTATGGGCCATGCGATGCAATTCCTTAAGTCAGCGCCCGTGCAGCGTGCCGCCTTCTGGCTGTTCTGGGCCATTGTCATCTTCTCCGTCGTGATGGCGCTGCTGCCCAAGCCGCCCGAAATGCCGAGCGACCGGCTGGGCGACAAGATGAACCATATCCTTGCTTTCGCGGCGATGGCGGGCACGGCGGCGCTGGCCTTTCCGCAGGTGCCCCGCTGGCGGGTGATCGAGCGATTGTCCTTCCTTGGCGCGCTGATCGAGGTGGCGCAGTCGATCCCGGCGCTGCAGCGCGATTGCGACTTCCGCGACTGGGTCGCCGATACCGTGGCGGTCATCGTCGTGACCGGCATTGCCGCATTGGTGCTGCGCCGGAACCAGTAGCGGTTTGCCAATAGCGATTTGCAAGCGCCGCGCTTTGGCTTTACGGCGCGGGCCATATGGAAAGCATCGCTGATACCCCCGTTGCAGCCGAGGCGCTGCTGACCATCGATGATATCCGGGCAGCTGCCGGGCGCATCAAGGGCGCGGTCGTGCGCACCGACATGGATTACTCCCAGACGCTGAGCCACATTGCCGGCTGCGACATCTGGCTGAAGTTCGAGAATCTGCAGTTCACCGCGGCCTACAAGGAACGCGGCGCGCTCAACGCGCTGCTGCACCTGAACGAGGAACAGCGCGCGCGCGGCGTGATCGCGGCTTCGGCGGGAAATCACGCGCAGGGGCTGTCCTATCACGGCACGCGGCTGGGCATTCCGGTGACCATCGTCATGCCGCGCACCACGCCGACGGTGAAGGTGATGCAGACCGAACAGGTTGGCGGCAAGGTGATGCTCGAAGGCGAAACCTTCGACGATGCCTATGCCTATGCGCGGTCGATGGAAAAGCAGCTGGGGCTGACCTTCATCCACCCGTTCGACGATCCGCTGGTTGCGGCCGGGCAGGGCACCGTGGCGCTCGAAATGCTGGAAGACATGCCCGATCTCGACATGCTGGTGATCCCGGTGGGCGGCGGCGGGCTGGCATCGGGCATGGGCGTCGCCGCGCGCGCGCTGAAGCCGGACATCGGCCTGATCGGGGTTGAGGCGGAACTGTTCCCCTCGATGTACAACCGGCTGAAAGGCACCGACCTGCCGATCGGCGGCGATACGCTGGCCGAAGGTATCGCGGTCAAGGAACCGGGCGAGTTCACTTCCAAGGTGCTCGCGGGCTTGCTCGACGATTTCCTGCTGGTCGGTGAACGCGAGATGGAAGCGGCGCTCGCCCTGCTGCTGCAGATCGAGAAGACCGTGGTCGAAGGCGCGGGCGCGGCTGGCCTAGCTGCCGTGCTGCGCAATCCGGACATGTTCAAGGGCAAGAAGGTCGGCATCGTGCTGAGCGGCGGCAATATCGACACGCGCCTGCTGGCCAATGTGCTGCTGCGCGATCTTGCCCGTTCGGGCCGCCTCGCGCGGCTGCGGCTCACCCTGCAGGACCGCCCCGGCGCGCTGTTCAAGGTGATGGAAGAGTTCAACCGCCACAACATCAACATCATCGAAATCTGGCACCAGCGCATCTTCACCCACCTGCCGGCGAAGGGCCTGATCACCGACATTGAATGCGAAGCGCGCGACAAGGAGCAGCTTGACCGACTGGTCGCCGCCCTGCGCGAAAGCGGCTATGATGTCAGCCAGATCGAAGTGAACTGAGGCTGCCTCCGCGCGGTTGACAGCACGGAGCATCACTCTCACCATCGCCGCCGCGCCCACCATGGCGAGGGAGACCGGCCTTGCGCGACGTTCGAACCCGCATGATCGCGGTGCTGCTCGGCCTTCTGGTCATCAGCGGCGTACCCGCGCTCGCGCAGCCGGTCGTTTCTGCAGAACCAATGCGCGCGCCGCTGCCGTTTTATCCCGATACCGAACGCTACAAGGGATGTGGCACAGCGCAGCTCAATGTCGCCTTCGAAGGACTACTGATCGGCAATTCACCGACAGACAAGGTCTCGGTCCGGCTGAACGAAAGCCTCGGCGATGCCGAGCCGCAGGTCCGCGCTTTCCTTGCCTCACTGGACTTTGTGACGGTCACGCCCAACGCGGATTTCGAACTGACGACACTGGTCGACTATCCGCAGACCATGGTGCTGGTCGACGCGAAGGCGGGGCCTCAGCACTGGCGCATGCTGCCGCGCAAAGGGGAGAACAATTGCCCGGTTTACGAGCCGCGCCAGTTCATGGTCGGGGATGTTACGGCAGAAAGCTCGCTGGCACTGCTCAAAGCGCGCCTTGCCGAAGAATTCCGCGGCATGAAGGTCATGTCTCTCCCGCAGATCGCCGGTAGCCGGGACATCGAGACCTGCATCAAGGCAATGAAGGTTGCGATGTGCAGCTCCAACCCCGATGCTCCGAACGTGATTGATGGCGAGGAGGTTGAGAGGGAGCTTTACACCGAAGAGGATATGACCGTGCGGGTGCGCAACCGCGGAAGCCAGCCGCGTTACGTCTATTTCGGCTTTCTCGATGATTCGCGGCGCGTCGATTTCGTGTCGGTTCGCAACGGCGCGGACAGCCCGCTGGAGCCGGGCGAGGTGGTGGAGTTTTCGCACCCAGCGCCCGCGTTTGATGGCCGGTCCTATGCCATGACCCTGACCAGCGAAGGTCCGATCGATCCGCGCCGTATCAATCAGGCTGGCGCTTATGGTCCCGGGGCGCAATTGGTGTCCTGCAAGCCGCGACCGCCGGCGATAAACGCCATCGCGCTCACCGATCCGCTGCCGGCGGTCGCAGCCTATGCCAATTCGCTGGAAATTGATGTGCGGCCCTCCTCGTCGTGTCCGCGGGTGGGCGGCGGTGACGTGGCGCTCGCCAGCCTCGCGCCGTGGATGGCGCAGCTTTACGATACGCGGCCCTTCACAGCCGCCCAGATCGCGCGGGACAACCAGCGCAGCGCACAGGACCGGATCGGAATCAGTGCGCTGAACGCTGAGCAGCGCGAGCATCATTGTGGCGGGACGCTGATCGGTCCGGGGCTGGTGCTGACGGCGGCGCATTGTGTGGCGGAAGGGTCGTTTGCGGGTGTGAACGAAGCCAAGGCGCGGCAGACCCTGCGCGTGCGCACTGGCAGCATCGCACTGGGTGGCGGGCGGTCTTACGGTATCGACGGCATTGCCATCCACGCTGGCTTCGTGGCCGGGAGAAATCCGTCTGACATCGCGCTGATCAAGCTCAAGGCTTCACCGGGCGCAACCTTGCCGGACAGGGCCGTGGCGCTTTCGGAGAATTCCGTCTTCGCGCCGGGCACGCAATTCGATATCTTCGGCTGGGGCTTTTCCGGTGAATGGATGTCAGGCCGCGGCAATCCGCATGTCGCGATCGATGGACGACAGCAAATGCCCACCGAAAAGCTTCGCTATGGGCCGCTGACCGCGATCGCCCCGCAGCGCTGCCCGGTCTCGCTGCGGGTCATCTGCGCTGCCTCACCACAAGGGCGCGAACGGCAGGTGTTTACCTGCTTCAAGGATAGCGGCGGGCCGCTGATCCGCACGCGCAGCGGCAGGCAGGAGCTGGTCGGCGTGGTCAATTTCTCGAAAGGCTGTTCAGGCCCGGTGCCGACCGCCTTTGCCGCCGTGGCGAGCTATGGCCAGTGGATCGATGCGGCGAAGGTGTGGCTGGCGAACAACCCCGGCAAGGTGGGCCGGGTGAGCGATCCGGCGCTGGCGCGGTAGGTTATGTCCTCTCCAGATTTGCGCAGCACATCTGGGGAGGTGGCAGCGCGAAGCGCTGACGGAGGGGCCTTGCGCTGCCGTCGAAACCCCTCCGACCTTCGCTGCGCTCCGGCCACCTCCCCATTTGGCTTCGCAAAATGGAGAGGATCAAACGAAAACGGGCGGCCCGGCATCCCGGACCGCCCGCTGCGACTTGGTAATCCGATCAGGGTGCCTTGCGTTCATCCAGCGTGTGGTGATCGCCCGAGGCGTCGACCGATGGTTCGGCGCTGGCATCCATGCTGGCTTCGGCGGTCGGAGCAGCTTCACTGGTTACGGCTTCAGGTGCGGCCTCTTCCTTCTTGGTGCAGGCACCAAGCGCCGAGATGAAGGCAATTGCGGAAACGGTGGCAATGATCTTGCGCATGTCTTTCCCCCTCTAAGGGTCAGCCCCTGCTGACGCGGCGGAAGCTATACGAAGTGCAGCTTGCCTAAAAGCGTTTTGAATCGCGCCTCGGTTTCGAGCGGCCGCAGGAAGGGATCGCTCAGCGTCAGCAGCAGGCCGGGGTCACGCTCGGCATAGGCGCCTTCCAGCGCGGTGAGGGCTTCATCGCGTTTGCCCCACTGGGCCAGGATCTGCGCCTGCTGGTAGAGCGTGGCCTTGCCGGTCTCGGTCACCAACTGGTCGTAAGCTGCCTTTGCCGTCGCCTGAGCGCCCTGCCGCAGCGCGACGATGGCCTTGCCGGGAAGTGCCAGCGTGACGTTCTTTTCCAGTGCGAACTCTGCAGCGGCCTCGGCAACCTTGTTTTGCTGGAGCAGCGCATTGCCGATGTTGCCGTGAGTCGAGGAGACCTTGGGATTGATCTCCAGCGCCTTGCGCCCGGCGGCAATCGCGGAGTCCCAATCACCGCTGGCGTAGTGGACCTGCGACTTCGATTTGAACAGCGCCGGGTCGAGCGGTTCGAGCATCGCCGCCTTGTCGATCGCCGGCAGGGCCTTGTCCGGCTGGCGGCGGCGCGCGTGGTAGAGCGCATAGCGGCTGAGCACTTCGGGATTGCCCGCGCCGTATCGCATCGCCGCTTCGTGCGCCGGCTCCGCGCCGATCACGTCGAGCTTGCCGAACAGCGTGGCATAAGCGAGCGCGACGTGGCCTTCGGGATATTCGGCGGCGAGTTCGATGGCGCGGCGGGCCTCGCTTTCGGCCTCGGCCACCAGCTTGTGGCGTACCGCGAGATCATGGCTGGCCACAGCGATCACGCCCATGGTGCGCGCACGGGCGGCGTGGGCAGCGGCATAGGCGGGATCGAGCGTGGCGGCGCGGGTGAACTCCGCCAGTGCGGCCATGTCGCTCGCTTCATCGACCGGGTTCTCGAACAAGAGCTTGCCGCGCAGGTAAGCGTCATAGGCCGCCGCGACTGTCGTGCCGCCGCTGCGCTTGACCGATTCCTTGTGGCTGCCGGCGGAGAGCTGCGGGGTGAGCGCGGCATCGACGGCCTCGGCGATTTCTTCCTGCAGCCGCAGGATATTGCCCGCCGGGCGTTGATAGGTCTGCGTCCACCTGGCGAAGCCGGTCGCCGCCTCGACCAGTTCGACCGCGATGCGCACTTCACCTGCGCCCAAGCGGACATTGCCGGTCAGCAGGTGCGCCACGCCAAGCCGTGCGGCGATGCCCTTGGCGTCCCCCGTCTTGCCCCGAAACTCGTTCGACGATGTCTGCCCGACCACGGTGAGCAGCGGGTTGCGGGCAAAGCGGCTGCGCAGTTCGGCGGCAAGGCCATCGGGCAGGTATTGCTGCGCCGGATCGCCGCTGAGATTGTCAAACGGCAGGACGGCGAGGCTGTTGCCGGGGGCTCCAGCGCGCATGAAACGCCAGCCCACCGCGCTGCCGGCGATCACCGCCACCGCCGCCGATCCGGCGATCAGCGTGCGGCGCGAAACGCCGCTGCCGGCACGCGCTTTTGGCAGGGCAGGGGCCGGCTCGCCATAAAGCGCCGCCAGCGCCGCCAGTGCGCGCTGCATCTGCGGCCCGTCCTCGCGCACGCCTTCCTTCGATATGTCGATGAACTGGAACTGCCCGAAACCGAGCGGGGGATGGCTGCCGTCGATCGACAATGGCACCAGTCGCCCGGAATCGCGTCCCCGCGTGGCTTCGTCATGGACCCAGTGCGATTCGACCGAGACTTTCGACCACAGCACCATGACCGCGCGGGCATTGTCGAGCGCCTGAGTTGTGACCTTGCCAAAGCGCTTGCCGCCGGGGATCAGGCCGTCCCACCAGACCTTGTATCCCAGCTTCTCCAGCAGGGTGATAACGGCCTTGGCAGTCTTTTGGTCTTCGCGGGAATAACTGAGGAAGACGTGCGCGTTCTTGTGCGGATCGCCCCCGGTGTTCGCGGCTTGCTCGTCCATGCGCTGTCATGCCCCGCCGGCCCGCGCAAGTGCCGGCCTGCCCGCGAATGTATGGCGCGTGGCACGACTTGTCACGCCAATTGGGGCGACTGTCTGTCCCGCTATAATCGCCCCAGCGCAGCACCCCTGCAGTCAGCCGCCTTGTCTCGTTTTCCGCCGCGCTGTACATTCGTTCAACAGACAAGATCAGAATATCCGGGAGAATGACCGTGGCCACTGCAGCCGATGTAGCCGTCCAGATTCGCTATGAAGCCATCAAGCCGAAGATCGGCGCGCGGGTGCTCAACACCAAGGAAGAGCTGCTTTCGAGCGCGCTTGCGGAAGCCATCCTCAGCCTGATGGAAGAACGCGGCGTGCTCGTGTTCCCGAAGCTCGATCTGACCGATGCCGAACAGGTGCAGTTCTCCAACTCGCTTGGCGGCAATGCCGATGAACTTGCAGGGCAGAACCAGGACGCGGTGTTCAAGGTTACGCTCGACGAAAAGAAGCAGGACCGCAACGTCGCCGAATACCTCAAGGGGTCGCTCTACTGGCACATCGACGGCACGATGAACCCTACGCCGATCCGCGCCTCGATGCTGACGGCCAAGGTGCTGGCACCCGAAGGCGGCGACACGCTGTTCGCCAATACGGCGACGTCCTATGCTGACCTGCCCGAAGACCAGAAGGCAGAGATTGAGGGCCTGCGCGTGGTCCATTCTCTGTGGTGTTCGCAGTTCTATCACACGCCAGAACCCAGCCTCGAACAGATCGACGACTGGCAGTCCAAGGGCGAGGCGGAGATCCCGCTCGTCGTGACCAATTCGACCGGCAAGAAGAGCCTCGTCCTTGGCAATACGGCGCATTACGTGAAGGGCTTCGACATGAAGGCCAGCCAGCGGCTGCTGCACGGCCTGCGCGAATTCGCCACTGGTGAGCCTTATACCTATCGCCATGTCTGGACCGTTGGCGATACGGTGATGTGGGACAACCGCACCTCGCTGCACAAGGCGACGCCCTATGATCC
>NZ_JANPGP010000103.1:0-1557 GCF_031424035.1 Novosphingobium sp. | reverse complement strand
CAGCGCCAGATCGCGGCGGAGCAGCAGGATCAGCGGCCCGCTCATGCCGCGTAGTCCGCAAGCGCGAGTTCGTTCTTGCCCGGGACCGCAAGCGGCTGGTGTGACGCGATGACGGCGATGCCACCGCCGGCACAATGTCCGGCAATGACCTCGCCGACGAGCACAGCGGCGGCACTGTCCAGCCCGTTCAGCGGCTCGTCGAGCAGCCAGATCGGCGCACGCTGGCCGATCAGCCGCGCCAATGCCGCGCGCTTCTTCTGGCCGGTGGAGAGATAGCGAACCGGGACGTCGAGCAGTTCGGCGAGGCCGAGGCGGGCGGTGGTGGCGGCTTGTCCGGCGGCCGGCGAGCGGTCGATGCTGGCCCAGAAGCCGAGCGCCTTGCCCAGCGGCAGCGCCGGGTCGAGCGCCGGGCGCTCGTCGATCAGTCCGATCATGCCGGCCCGCTCGACAGTGCCGGCATAGGGCCGCGCCAGCCCGGCCAGCAGCCGCAGCAGGCTCGACTTGCCGATGCCATTGGCGCCGAGCACATGCAGCGCGGCACCGGGGCGCA
Source organism: Novosphingobium sp. (assembly GCF_031424035.1). Classification (GTDB taxonomy): domain Bacteria; phylum Pseudomonadota; class Alphaproteobacteria; order Sphingomonadales; family Sphingomonadaceae; genus Novosphingobium. Next base: position 1,007 of record NZ_JANPGP010000103.1, on the reverse strand, counting down.
GGTCGAGCGAAAGTCCGGCGAACAGCACCCGGTCACCGCGGCGGCAAGCGAGGTCGCGCGCGGTCAGGCGCGCTTTGCCATCGGGGCCGGGATCGCCTGCTTGCTTGGGGGCGGGCGATAGGGGAAACCGGGGGGGCTGCCAAGGTTGAGGAGTCGGTGATGGCAATTGCACAGTTGAGCGAAACGGAAATCGGCGCGGCTCTGGCCGAACTGCCGGGATGGTGCCTGCGCACAGATGGCCTGGCGATCGAGCGGCGGTTTACATTTGCCGACTTTTCCGAGGCATTCGGCTTCATGGCGCGGGTGGCGCTGGCGGCGGAGAAGGCCGACCACCACCCCGAATGGGCAAACGTGTGGAACCGCGTCGACGTGACGCTGACCACGCACGACGCCGGCGGGTTGAGCGCGCGCGACGTTCAACTGGCGCGGGCGATGGATGCGATGGCCAAATCCGGGGCCTGACCGGCCCTTTTCTTCGGCGCCGCAAATCCCCATATTCACGTCACTAGAGGAGACCCCCAATGACCGACAAGCTCCCTGAAACCGAAGCCGAATGGCGCGAGAAGCTGACCCCCGAGCAATACCATGTGCTGCGCGAACACGGCACCGAACGCGCGTTCACCGGCAAGTACGAGAGCAACAAGGCGCCCGGCATGTACTTCTGCGCCGGCTGCGGCGCGCCGCTGTTCAGCTCGGACAAGAAGTACAATTCGGGCTCTGGCTGGCCGAGCTATACCGATCCGGTTGCCCCCGACGCGGTCGAGGAATTGCGCGACGTCACGCACGGCATGGTCCGCACCGAAGTGCGCTGCGCAAAATGCGAAGGCCATCTTGGCCATGTCTTTCCTGATGGCCCCGGACCCACGGGCTTGCGCTATTGCATCAACAGCGCCTCCTTGGACTTCAAGCCGAAGGATTGACCCCATCATCCTCCCGGAAGCGACCCTTCGGGGAGGATAACTCTGCGTGGCCTTTGCGGGCCTTGTTAACGCTGTGTTATGCATCGC
>NZ_JANPGP010000102.1:0-14408 GCF_031424035.1 Novosphingobium sp. | reverse complement strand
GTGGTCGTAACCCGGCGCAATATCGGTAACCAGCGGTCCGAGCGTGTAGAACGGGGCCTCGCCGCAAGCTTCGAGCTGCTTGTCCATGTTCTCCTTGATCTTGTGCATCGGCACGTGGCCGGGGCCTTCGATCATCACCTGAACGTCTTCGGCCCAGGCGCGCTTGGTCAGCTCGCCAAGGGTGTAGAGTTCAGCGAACTGGGCTTCGTCGTTGGCGTCGTAGATCGATCCGGGGCGCAGGCCGTCACCCAGCGAATAGGCGACGTCATAGGCCTTCATGATCTCGGTGATCTCGTCAAAGCGTTCGTAGAGGAACGATTCCTTGTGATGCGCGAGGCACCACTTGGCCATGATCGAGCCGCCGCGGCTGACGATGCCGGTCATGCGCTTGGCGGCCAGCGGGATATAGGGCAGGCGCACGCCGGCGTGGATGGTGAAGTAATCGACGCCCTGCTCGGCCTGTTCGATCAGGGTATCGCGGAAGATCTCCCAGGTGAGGTCCTCGGCCACGCCGCCGACCTTTTCCAGCGCCTGATAGATCGGCACGGTGCCGATGGGGACGGGGCTGTTGCGCAGGATCCATTCGCGGGTGTCGTGAATGTTGCGTCCGGTCGAAAGGTCCATGACCGTGTCCGCGCCCCAGCGGATCGACCAGACCATCTTGTCGACTTCGCTGGCGACGTCAGACGCCACCGCCGAATTGCCGATATTGGCGTTGATCTTGACGAGGAAGTTGCGCCCGATCGCCATCGGCTCGCTTTCCGGGTGGTTGATGTTGCTGGGGATGATCGCGCGGCCCCGGGCGACTTCATCGCGGACGAATTCGGGGGTGACGTAATCGGGGATCTGCGCGCCGTAGTCCTGCCCGTCGCGCTTGTATTCCTTGAGCATTTCGCGCCCGAGGTTTTCACGCACGGCGACATATTCCATCTCCGGCGTGATGATGCCCTTGCGGGCGTAATGCATCTGGCTGACGTTCGCGCCGGCCTTGGCGCGCAGAACCTGACGGCGGACATTCGGGAAGGCAGGCACGCCGCCCGAACGGTCCGGGCCGAGCTGGCCGTTATCCTCGGGCTTGACCTCGCGCTGAAGCACCTGCTCCACATCGCCGCGCCCCACGATCCAGTCACGGCGCACTTCGGGCAGGCCGGCGGCGATGTCGATCGTCGCGGCGGTGTCGGTGTAGGGGCCAGAGGTATCGTACACCCGCACCGGTGGCTCGCCGCTGGTCGGCTCAAGGTAAATCTCGCGCATGGCGACGCCGAGAGGGCCGACGTGGATCTTCTTCGATCCCCGGATCGGTCCGGTGGTCACACTGAAAGTCCCTCCCGAGGGGGGGATTTCGAGCTTGCTGTTGATGTCGGCCATGCGCAGTCCTTCTTGGACGAAAGGCCGGGCGCGCGCGGGATGCGACAACCCTTCCCTCCGCCCGTGCTAACGGGTTCAGGTTCAACGGGTCGGATGGCGTTACCCATCCCTCTCAGTCACACGACTCCCCGGGGATGGAAGCGGTTTACCCGCGCGCATCGCTACAAGCAACGGGTCAGGCAAAAACTTCCTCGTCGCGGAACGGCGCGACATAGGTGTTGTGGACCCGCTTCGAGACCTTGAAGTACCAGCACCAGACCGCGCAGTAGATCGCCGCCTGAAAAAGCCCCGGAGTCGATATTTCCAGCACGGTGCCCGGATCGATCCCGGCGACCGTCACGGCTATGGCCCCGTCTAGCAGGACCGACCCGAAAGCCAGCACTGGAATAGCGAAAATCGTGATCGTCACGGTTTGCGGGTTCTGCCGGTACATGAGCCGCCAGACGACATAGCTCGTTCCTGCCAGGGACAACCCATTCAGCAACCATGAGGCAATCTGGAACGACAGCCAGGCATTGCCGAGCGCAGCGGCAACGGCCGGGTCATTGTAGAGGTTAATCGCGGTTTCAATGATCGACCGCAAAGGCCCGACAATGCCGAAGCCGAAAGCGAACAGCCCCAGCCACCCACCAACCCCGCGCAAGTCTGAATCGCCATCGGCAAAGGCCATCGCTTTGTTTCCCAACCCCTTGGATTGCAAAGCCTACTTATGCCGGATGAAAGTGTCCAGCCGCGACCGGCCTACTTGGTGAGGATGAACACGGCCACGGCGATGACCATCACGGCGAAGACTGTGCGGGCGAGTTTCACCCGGCTCTCCAGCCGCTGCGCCAGCGGCAGGGCGGCGAGTGTGCCTACCGCTCCGCCCACGACCAGCGCACCGAACAGGGGCCAGGCGATCTGGCCCGATGCGGCGTAGCTGGCCGAAGTGGCCGTGCCGAACAGGGTGACCGAAACGAGCGAGCTGGCGCCGGCATTGGCCAAGGTCATGCCGGTAGCGGCCATCAGCCCCGGCGCGATCAGGAAGCCGCCACCGATACCGAAGAACCCGGCAGCAAGGCCCGTCAGCAGGCCGACTGGCGCGAGCTTGAACACCAACGGCCCGGTCAGATGGACACCGGGGTCGCCCTTGCCTTTCTTCGGCAGCAGCATCGACAGGGCAATTGCGATCATGGCGAGCGCGAACCAGAACAATAGCGCCTGCCCGTCAACCTGCTTGGCCAGCTGCGCGCCGCCCAGCGCCCCGGCGAGACCGGAGAGGGCAAATACGCTGGCGCAGGGCCACTTGACCCGCCCCGCCCGCGCCTGCGCCGCAAGTCCGGTCGCGGCGTTCACCGCCACCGCCGCCGCCGAAGTGCCGATCGCCGCATGGACGTCTGCCATGCCGACGACATAGATCAGCCACGGCGTCGCCAGCACCGATCCACCGCCGCCGAACAGAGTCAGCAGCAGGCCGATCAGCGCGCCGCCAAGGCAGGCAAGGACGAGCGGCTCCATTTCAGGCCGCCCGCTTGTTCCACGGCATGGCCATCAGCACTCTTGCCATGGCGCAAGTGCCGCTGAGGCCTGAAAAAATCAGGCCAGCACCAGCGAAGCCGGACAGTCCGAACCACACCGGCGACACAAGGAAGCCGAGCACCACGCCGGTCAGGATCAACAGCCCCGCGGTGATCTGAACCTGGCGATTGATCTCCATCGGCGCCTTGCGGTCCTCGGCCACCGGCAGGCCCGCCTTGGCCCAGGCATCAAGCCCACCATCAAGCACGAAAGCCTCACCCTGCACCCGCGCGGCCAGCCGGTCACAGGCACCTGCGGTGCGCATACCGGTGCGGCAAGTGAAGATCACGTCGGCCGCCGGATCGACTGTCAGATGCGCCTGCTCCCACGCCGACAGCGGTTGCGACTGCGCGCCCGGCACATGGGCGCGGGCAAATTCGTCAGCCTCGCGGATATCAACGAGTACGGCGCGGCCCGAGGCAATGCGTGCCTGGACTTCGCCGGGGGACAATTTGTGGAGCGTTGCGGTCATGGGTCAGGTCCTCAATTCAGGGGGACAGAACAGCTCTGCCAGCGTCTCGATCACTCGCATCACCGCCGCGTCGGCGATCCGGTAAAAAATCACCTGCGCCTCGCGCCGGGTTGTCACTGCACCCTGTTCGCGCAGCAGCGCGAGGTGCTGCGAGAGCGCCGACTGCGACAATCTGACACGCATCTGCAGCTCGCTGACCGAAAGTTCCCCTTCGGAGAGCTGGCACAGCACCATCAGGCGCTTCTCGTTACCGAGCAGCTTGAGCAGGGCGGCGGCGCGCCCGGCGCTTTCCTCGAACTGGGCGAGGTTGAGTTGGGTGAGATCGAACATGGACTGCATTATATGCATTGATTCTAAATTAGCAAGTACTAATATAAAGCGTAAGGAGACGATTCATGTCCGCCGCAACTGCCGCCCCAGCTGCCAATGCCCTCCATGTCGAAGGCTTCTTCGACCCCGCAACCTTTACCGCGACTTACGTGGTCCACGATCCGGCCACCCGGCGCGCGGCGATCATCGATCCAGTGCTCGATTACAATCCGCGCAATGCCCGCACTTCAACGAAGTCGGCGGACGCGCTGCTGGACTATGTGGCGCGCGAAGGCCTGACGCTTGACTGGCTCCTGGAAACCCACGCCCATGCCGATCACTTGTCCGCCGCGCATTACCTGCGCGATCAGATCGGCGCGCCGATTGTCATCGGCCGGCACATAACCGCCGTGCAAAAGGCCTTCGCCCCGCTGTTTGGTGCCGACGATGTCACGCCCGATGGCAGCCAGTTCGACCGTTTGGTGGAGGAGGGCGACGATCTGCCGCTGGGCGACCTGTCGATCCGCGTGATGCACACGCCCGGCCACACCCCGGCCTGCGTGACGTACCTGATCGGCGATGCGGCCTTCGTCGGCGATACTCTGTTCATGCCCGACTACGGCACCGCGCGCAGCGACTTTCCGGGCGGCAGCGCCGAGGCGCTCTATGCCTCGATCCGCAAGATCCTGAGCCTGCCGCCCGAGACCCGCATGTATGTCGGTCACGATTACCTGCCTGCGGGCCGCACCGAATACGCCTTCGAAACCAGCGTCGCCGCGCAGAACGCGGGCAACGTCCACATCCACGCCGGGGTGAGCGAGGCCGACTTCGTGGCGCAGCGCGAGGCGCGCAATGCCTTGCTTGAGGCACCGGCGCTGATCCTGCCATCCTTGCAGGTCAACATCCGCGCCGGGGCCATGCCGCCGGCAGAGTCGAACGGCAAGACCTATCTGAAGCTGCCGATCAACGCGCTGTGAAGGTGCGGCGTAACGGGTGATGCGTTAGCTTTTGGGGCGCGGCCGGGGCAGTGGGTTGATATCGTTGCGCGGGATCATTCGGTCACTCCCGCCAAAGCTGCCGCGCGGCAGTTCAAAGCGCGGTGGAGTGTCGCCGTTGCGATTGGTGCTTGCCACACCACCCTGCGCTGCGCCGGGGAACAGATCGCCCGCGTCTGCGGTTTCGATCACGCCAGAAATCACCGATCCCGCTGCCATGCCCGCCACCACGAAAGTCTGCGTGCCGGAGGAAAGGATGAACACGCCCGGCTTGCCCTGCACCGCGCTCTGTCCGTTCGGTCCGCTGACGCGCAGGCCGGGGGCGAAGCGGACCACGACCATGCGCTCTGCCGCGCCGGCAGGCGATGTCGCGGCCTGCCCATTCACCGCCATTTGCAGCGCGGCCTTGTCGATATCGACGCTCTGATTGCCGGTATCGGCCACGGTCACGCTGAAGCGCCCGGCACCGTCACTGGCCACTGCCCGCACCCGCGAGGTAGGGCCACCGGGGTTCTTCCTGACCCTGATTCCGATTCCGGCAATTTGTTTGGTCGACGCCATTGCCTCACCCGCGCCGATCACCCCGCCGCCATAAAGCGCCGTGCTGGCCAGCGACAATGCGGCGGCCATCTGCAACAAGGTGCGGCGATTGAGGCTGTGCGATGTGGTCATGCTGGTTCCCCCGGTATTGTGTCTGGCCCAAAATTCTGTGCGAACACATCAGGTTAAATGCCTGAATGGCCAATGAATTGAAATGGGCTAAACGGTTATCCATGCCCACGCTTTACCGCCTTGATGCCGCCGCCGCCGCAATCGCCGCGCATTTCGGTGCGCGGGCGGGGAATGATCCGTGGGCGGGCGGGACGATCGCACCGCATAGCTTCGCGCCGGTCATCACATCGGGACGCGAGGAGGTGGCCGGCCCGCGACCTGAGGCAGAGCCGCCACGCCGCCTGATCCCGCGACTGTGGGGCGTGCCTCCGCCACCATCCGCCGGCGATCCCTCGCGGCTGGTGCTGACCGTGCGCAATCCGGGCAGTCCGTTCTGGATCGGCAACCTCAGGAACAGCGAGTTCCGCTGCCTCGCCCCCGCCAGCGCCTTCATGGCCTGGGGGCGCAGCGATCCCGCCACCGGCCGCCGCCGCCAGCACTGGTTCGCGCCGACAGATCAACCCCTGTTCGCCATGGCAGGCGTGTGGAAGGATAGCGAGATCGCCAGCTTCGCCCTGCTCACCTGCGAGCCAAACGCTCTGCTTCGAGAGGCGGGAATCGATCGGATGCCAGTGATCCTCCCCGCCGATCCACGCGCCTGGACGACGTGGCTGCGCGGCGACTGGAAACGGGCAGAGCCGCTTATCACGCCCTATTCCTCGTCGCTGATGCGGGATCTGGCGGCTGGTTGAACCGCCCTAATTGAACCTGAGCGCACCCGCCACGTTGAGCGCCAATCCAAACAGCATCGTCGCCATGGCCCAGCCGCGGTGCATATGCGTCAGGCTGCGCAGCCAGAACTGGGTGTAGATGTCACAGAAGCCGAGGATGGCGATCGCCTCGATGATCATAAGCCCGCCCAGCGCCTTCATCACGCAGGCCAGAGTATCCGCCGGCACCCACGGATTGGCGAGATAGACCAGCGTGCCGATCAACAGTTCGAGCAACCCGCAGACGAATTGCAGCGTCGGCGATCCCTCGATCTCGTCAAGCATTGTCCGCCAGATACCGGGCTTGCGCAGCGCACCGATGCCCGCGAACATTGCGGCAAGGCCCAGCATGAGTGCGGACCAAGCAGGCGCGTCAATAGGTTGGGTCATAAGACCTTCCTTCCTTCCCAACGGCACCCGGCGCGACGATGGCGAAGGAAAGGACGCAAGTCTAGCGGGAGTTACCTGCCCACTGGCCTCGGCGGCACGGCATTGATTTCCGCACCGGTCAGCACGCCGTCCTTGTCGGTATCAAGCCGGTCGAAGTTGGCGAGCGTGGCGGCGCGGTATTCGATCATGGTGATCACCTGATCGCGGTTGCCATCGAAACGGGTCATCATCGGGCCAACATCGGGGTTGCCGGGATCCTGAACCAACGCGGCGAATTCGCCGGGGGTCAGCACGCCGTTGCGATCGGCATCGAGCCGGGCGAACAGCGCCCGGTTACCCGCCTGCGCCTGCGCGATCAGCAGGCCGCGCTCCCAGCGTTCAAGCTCGGCGCGGGTGATCTTGCCATCGCCGTCAGTGTCACGCTTGCGATGTTCGGCGTCCATCTGCGCGATGAAGGAAGCGCGCGGCATGTCGGGCACTTGCGGCGCGGCGGCGACTGGCGGGCGCGGCTGGGGCGCTGGCTGGGCGGGGACCTGAACCGGCACCTTGACCGCCGGCGCGGGACGGGGGCGCGCCGTCTGGGCGAAGGCCTGACCGGACCCCGCCAACAACAACACGGCGATAAAGGAACGAACGAAAGGGTTTCGCAACATGGACACTCCGCGAGGAATCTTGCCCGCAGATAGGGCGGCAGCGGCCCCCAAGGCAAGACACAGCCTTACCAAAGGCCCGGTATCCTTTCTGCCACTTGAACGGTTGATCGATTATTGCGTTGACGGAGGGAGCGGAGCGTCTAGTAGATTATACTAACAAACGAAGTTTCCGACGCACATACGATCAGAAACCGTCTGTCAGGGTCGCAAGATTTTTTTGTGCTGGTCACGGGTCTTGCAGATATGCGCCGTTTCACGCACCTCGTGTGGAAAAGGGTAAGCACTATGAAGAAGATTATGATTACGATGGCCGCCTCGGCGCTGGCCATGGCGTGGAGCAGCACGGCCGCTGCAGCGACTTGCGACCTTAACGGCACCAACAGTGGTAGCAATGCGGCTAACGCCAGCGGTGGTGCAACAGCTCCGTTTGACGATCAGCTTGCCTGCGGTGCAGGCGCGAGCGCTACCGCCCCAGGCAGCACGGCCGTCGGCGGGAGCTTCTCTGGTTTCGGTGCTGGACCCAATGCATCGGGCGAGCTCGCAATCGCGATCGGCAGCGGAAGTTTCCTGAACGGCCCAGTTGCAAGCGGATCGGTAGGCATTGCCATCGGTAGCGCCGCTGGCCCGAACGTCGGCGCAGTAGCGCAAGGCAATTTCTCTGTCGCCATTGGCGGTGCTTCTGGGACGGTCGCTGGCGCAAGCGCAACTCAGGACAACTCTGTTGCACTTGGTTCTGGTGCCTCGTCGACTGCAAGCGGAAGCGTGGCACTCGGCGCTGGCGCTCTGGCTAATCAGGTGAACACGGTCTCAGTCGGCACCGTCGGTGGCGAACGCCGCATCACCAACGTCGCAACCGGCACCGGCGGCACCGATGCCGTAAACGTCAACCAGCTTAACTCCGCCATTGCCGCAGTTCCAGTTGGGCCGGTTTTTTACGGCACCGGCACCGGCGCGCTGCAGGGCGGCTCGGCTTCGACCGCCACCGGCAACGGCGCGATCGCGCTGGGTGAACGCCAGACGGCCACGGGCCGCGGCGCGGTTGCCATTGGCGATCCCAACTCGGCCACCGGCATCGGCGCAGTTGCCGTGGGTGCGGACAACACCGCATTCGGCACCGGCGCTACCTCGGTCGGCTCGAACAACCTGACCACCGGCCTCGGCGCAATCGCCGCTGGTTCGAACAACCAGGCCACTGCCAACGGTTCGGTCGCTTCGGGTAACGGCAACATTGCCAATGCTGTTGGCTCGGTCGCTTCGGGCTGGGGCAACGGTGCCATCGGTCAGGGCGCAGTCGCCATCGGTGCTGACAACGGCACCAACGGCCTTGGCGGCGTCGCCATCGGTCAGGCCAACACCTCGCTTGGCCGCGGCACGATTGCCTTGGGTTCAGACTCGACCGCGCTTGGCAACTCCGCTTTCGCTGCCGGCTTCCAGGCCAATGCGACCACGGCTGGTGCCATTGCCATTGGCGGCGGTGCCAATGCCACCGACGTTGAAACCGTTGCGGTTGGTCTCAACGCCAACTCGACCGGCTTCCACTCGACGGCAATCGGCGCACTTGCTGATGCCACGGCAATCGGTTCGACCGCGGTTGGCTGGGATGCCAATGCCACGGCCGCTCGCGCCACGGCATTCGGCAACTCCGCCAATGCCACGGCGGCTGATGCTGCTGCCCTTGGCCGCAGCGCAACCGCCAGCGCAACGTCGTCGACGGCAGTTGGCAACAGCGCCAGCGCCACTGCGGCGAACAGCGTTGCGCTCGGCTTCGGCTCGGTCGCCAACCAGGCCAACACCGTTTCGGTCGGCACGGTCGGTGGCGAACGCCGCGTCGTCAACGTTGCTGCCGGTACGGCAACGACGGACGCGGTCAACGTTGGCCAGCTGAATGCCGAAGCGGCTGCCCGCATCGCTGCGGACAACACGCTGACCACCAACCTGGCGGCTGAAACGGCTGCCCGCATCGCGGCAGACACCACGCTCACCTCCAACCTGGCGACTGAAACGGCTGCCCGCATCGCTGCGGACACCACGCTCACCACCAACCTGGCGGCTGAAACGACTGCCCGTATCGCTGCGGACAACACGCTCACCACCAATCTGGCGGCTGAAGCCACCACCCGCGCTGCTGCGGACACTACGCTGACGACGAACCTCAACGCCGAAATCAGCAACCGCATCACGGCTGTGTCGAACGAAGCGACTGCCCGTATCGCTGGGGACAATGCAGAAGCAGCGGCGCGCGCCGCGGCTGATACCAACCTGCAGAACCAGATCAACGGGATGGGCACCAGCCTCTCGAACCTGACCTCGCGGGTCGGTGCGCTCGAGAACTACGCTGCTGCATCGACGGCCGTTGCGGTCGCCATGGGCGGCGCAACCTTCCTGCCCGACAAGAAGGTCTCGATGACTGCCAACGTCGCCACCTATGACGGTGCCTATGCCGGTTCGTTCCAGCTCAACGCTCTCGTGTCCGAGAACGTCGCGCTGAACGCCGGTGTGGCCACGGGCTTCAACAAGGGCGGCAAGACGGCCGGCCGCGTTGGTCTGACCTTCGGCTTCTAAGCACTTTACAATTCCACCGAGGGCGGGGGGCAGCTTCGGCTGTCCCCCGCCTTTCGTTTGGGGACTGATGGATTGAGGGTGTTCACGCAGAGACGCGGAGGACGACAGGGAGACGCAGAGGAACAGCGTCGGCGGCAAAGCCGCTCTATCAAACCAACGGTTCCACTGTCGGCTGCGTTCGATAAGAATTATTTGCCGTCGGCTTGGCGCCATCCCTCTGCGCCTCCACTTTCTTCTCCGCGCCTCTGTGTGAACCCTCTTCTCCCCTCACCCCAAACGCAAAAAGGGCGAGTGACCAAGCCACCCGCCCCTTCTGGAACCTCAAGCGAAGCTGTGGCTCAGCCCAGCAGGACTTCGGCGATCTGCACCGCGTTGAGCGCCGCGCCCTTACGCAGGTTGTCGTTCGACAGGAACAGCGCCAGACCGTGTTCAACCGTGGGATCGCGGCGCACGCGGCCGACGAAGACCGGGTCCTTGCCCGTCGCCTCAAGCGGATTGGGCACTTCGGTCACCACCACGCCCGGCGCGCTTTCCAGCAGTTCGAGCGCGCGTTCGGGGCTGATCGGGCGGTCGAATTCGGCGTTGATTGACAGCGAATGCCCGGTGAACACCGGCACGCGCACGCAGGTGCCCGACACCGGCAGGTCCGGCAGATTGAGGATCTTGCGGCTCTCGTCGCGCAGCTTGATCTCTTCCTCGGTATAGCCTTCCTCGGCATAGACATAGTTCAGCGGCACGACATTGTGCGCCATCGGCACGGCCCACTTTTCCGCTGCCGGCAGCAACGCCGCGGTGTCACCCTGAGCAAGCGCCGCAGCCTTGTCGCCCACGTGAGCAACCTGCCGCGCCAGCACATCGATGCCTTCCAGCCCCCCGCCCGACACCGCTTGGTAGGTCGAGCAGATCAGCCGCGACAGGCCAGCTTCATCGTGCAGCACCTTGAGCACCGGCATGGCTGCCATGGTCGTGCAATTGGGGTTGGCGACGATGCCCTTGGGCAGGTTCGCCAGAGCCTCGGGGTTCACTTCGGCGACGACCAGCGGCACGTCCGGATCAGAGCGCCAGGCTGACGAATTGTCGATCACGATCGCGCCGGCCGCAGCCGCCTTGGGCGCGAGTTCCTTGGCAGTCGATCCGCCGGCGGAAAACAGCACGACGTCAAGGCCGGCGAAATCGGCGGTCGCGGCGTCTTCGACTGTCACGCCGTCCAGCACCTTGCCCGCCGAGCGCGCCGAGGCGAACAGGCGCAGCGAGGCGAGCGGAAAATTGCGCTCGGCAAGGATTTCGCGAATCATCGAACCGACAAGCCCGGTCGCGCCGACAATCCCGACGTTGAGCTTCTGGCCCTGAGCGAACTTGGGAGCAAACTTGGAAACCATCACTACTTCTCCATATCTGGGAGCAGCGCGAGGGTTGGTTTATCCGTGATTGGAAAGCCCCGCCTGCTCTTGCGGGGCGGGTTGCCGTGAAAGCCTTACTTGGCCAGCACCAGGGCAACCGTTCCCGCAGCGGCGGTCGGTTTGCTGGTAATGGTAATGATCGGCTTCACGAACATGGTGGCGCCCCTAGCGAGGCCTCCGCGCAATGTAAATGCCTTTTGTTGCACTGCGGCAGATGGATTGTTTCAAGAGAAACTTTTCGGCGAGTCGAAAGCTCCGTCGCCTCCGCGCAGGCGGAGGTCCATGAGGTCTGGCGGCGGTGCGCTTCGGTGGGTGGATGGATCCCCGCCTGCGCGGGGATGACGACTATTGGAGAGTTGCCGCCGCGCGCAACCTTACCAGCGCCTCATCCCGCCCGATCAGCGGCAATAGCGCACCCATATCTGGCCCATGCTCGCGGCCCGTGAGCGCAAGGCGCAGCGGCAGGAAAAGCGTCTTGCCCTTTCGTCCGGTTGCTTCCTTGAGCGCCCCGGTCAGCGCCTGCCACGGACTGTCGCCCCAGTCCTGTGCGGCGAGTCTATCGGCGGCGGCGGCAAGGAACGCACGATCCTCGGCCTCGAGAGGAGGAACGGCAATCGGCCCCTTGACCACGGTCCACCAGTCCGCCGCCTCAGCCACGGTCGCGAGATTGGGCTGCACCGCCTGCCAGCCTGCTTCGTCCATATCCGCCGGCAATCGCGCGACCACCTGCGCATAGGGCAGCCGGTGGATGACTTGTGCATTGAGCCGTGCCAGTTCCGCCTCATCGAACCGCGCCGGCGCGCGACCAAAGGTATCGAGCTGGAAAGTGGCGGCAAGCTGCTCACGGTCCAGCACCGGCTCAACCGGCTGGGACGTGCCCAGCCGCGCCAGCATGGACAGAACGGCCTCTGGTTCGATGCCCTCAGCGCGCAATTCTTCCATGCCGAGCGAGCCCAGCCGTTTCGACAGCTTGCCCTCGCTCCCAACCAGCAGCGCCTCATGTGCGAAGGCTGGCGGATCGATGCCGTAAGCCGCGAACATCTGCACCTGCGTCGCGGTGTTGGACACGTGATCCTCGCCGCGCAGCACGTCGGTCACGCCCATGGCGATATCGTCGATCACGCTGGGAAGCATATAGAGCCACGAACCGTCGGCGCGGCGGATCACCGGGTCGGACATCTGGCCCGCATCGAAGTGCTGGCGTCCACGAATGCCGTCGACCCACTCTATCGGCTGGTCGCGGTCCAGCAGAAAGCGCCAGTGCGGTGCCTCTCTCGCTGCCGCACTGGCGGCGTGGTCCGCTTCGGTCAGGTCCAGCGCCGCGCGGTCATAGATTGGCGGCAGGCCGCGCCCGAGCAGGACCTTGCGCTTGAGGTCAAGCTCCTGCGCGGTTTCATAGCAGCGATAGACCCGGCCCGAGACGACCAGCTTGGCGAACTCGGCCTCGTAAAGATCGAACCGCGCGGACTGGCGCTCCTCGCCATCGGGGACAATGCCCAGCCAGGCGAGATCGGCGCGGATCGCCTCAATGTGCTCCTCGCGGCTGCGCGCCGCATCGGTATCGTCGATGCGCAGAAGGAAGCGCCCGCCCGCCTGACGCGCCAGCAGCCAGTTATGCAGCGCGGTGCGGACATTGCCGACATGAAGACGCCCGGTGGGGCTGGGGGCGAAGCGGGTAATCACGGACATGGCGCGCCTATAGCCGCTTGCACGGCCCGCGCAAAAAGTGAATCGTCATTCCGGCAGAGGCCGGGATGGCGGTGGCGCAGATTTTTCGCAGGCCGCCCTAGTTCGGGCCACGCAAAACCCGGTCAGGCCGAACGAAACGCGTGTGTGATCGGATAGCGCCGATCGCGCCCGAAGTTGCGGCTGCCCAGCTTGACCCCGGGAGGGGCCTGCCGGCGCTTGTATTCGGCGAGATGCAGCAGCCGTTCGATCCGCACTACGACATCGCGGTCAAACCCTTCGGCAACGAGCTGATCGACCGACTTTTCATGCTCTACCAGCCCCAGCAGGATGCCATCGAGCACCTTGTAGGGCGGCAGCGAATCCTCATCCTTTTGGTCAGGGCGCAGTTCGGCGGACGGCGGCCGAGTGATGATGCCATCGGGCATGACCGGCCCTTCCGGGCCAAGGCCGATCGCGGGTTTGTGCTGGTTGCGCCACTGGCTGATGGCGAAAACAGTCATCTTGTAGGCGTCCTTCAACGGGTTATAGCCGCCCGCCATGTCGCCATAGATCGTCGCATAGCCGACGCTCATCTCGCTCTTGTTGCCGGTGGTCAGCAGCATCGGGCCGAACTTGTTCGACAGCGCCATCAGCGTCACTCCGCGAATGCGCGACTGGACATTCTCCTCGGTGATGTCGACGTCCTTGTCGGCGAAAGTGCCCTCGAGCATCACGTCGAAAGCGTCGACCGCCGGGGAAATGGGGATCGTGTCATAGCGGCAGCCGATCATCCGCGCGCATTCGGTGGCGAGGTCGAGGCTCAGTTGGCTGGTGAAGCGGCTCGGCAACATCACACACCACACGCGGTCAGGGCCCAGTGCATCGGCGGCAATGGCGGCGCAGATCGCGCTGTCGATCCCGCCCGAGAGGCCAAGCACGACGCCGGGGAAGCGGTTGCGGTCCACGTAATCGCGCAGCGCCAGCACCATCGCGCAATAGATGTCTTCGGGATGGTCGGCGAGCTTGGCGATCTCGCCCCGGTCGCAGGTCCAGCCGCCCTCGCCCCGCCGCCATGTGGTGTGGACCTCGTGCTCCACCCAGTCAGCCATTTGCACGACGAGCTTGCCATCACCGTTCATCACGAAGCTGGCCCCATCAAACACCAGTTCGTCCTGCCCGCCGACACGGTTGAGGTAGGCGATAGGCAGGCCGGTATCGACCGCGCGGCGCTTGGCCACGCCGTCGATCCGCAGGGCGTCCTTATCGATCTCGTAAGGGCTGCCGTTGGGGCAGAGCAGGATCTCCGCGCCGAAATCGGCGAGATGATCGCAGACGTCAGGATGCCAGATATCCTCGCAGATCGGCACACCAATCAGCACGCCGCGAAACGGGATCGGTTCAGGCAGCGGGCCGGGCTGGAACAGGCGGACTTCGTCAAAGGTGCCGTAATTGGGCAATTCGTGCTTGAGCCGGATCGCCGCGACCTTGCCTTCGTCAAGCAGGGCCACGCCGTTATGCAGCGCGCCATCGACCACGAAGACCGAGCCGACCAGCATCGCCGGACCGCCATCGGCCGTGGCCAGCGCCAGCCGCTCCAGTTCCGCCGCCGCGCG
>NZ_JANPGP010000101.1:0-32512 GCF_031424035.1 Novosphingobium sp. | reverse complement strand
CGCAACATCGCCGTCCATCGAATAGACGCTTTCAAAGGCGATCAGCTTGGGCACTTCGGGATCGGTTTCGCTGAGCAATTGCTCAAGGTGTTCCAGATCGTTGTGCCGCCATACCTTCTTTTCGGCGCCTGAATTGCGGATGCCGGCGATCATGCTGGCGTGGTTCAGTTCGTCGGAAAAGATCACGCAACCCGGCAGGATCTTGGCCAGCGTCGACAGCGTCGCATCATTCGAGACATAGCCTGAAGTGAACAGCAGCGCGCCTTCCTTGCCGTGGAGGTCGGCCAGTTCTTCCTCGAGCTGGATGTGGTAATGCGTGTTGCCACCGATGTTGCGGGTGCCGCCAGAGCCCGCACCAACGTCGTGCAGCGCCTCTTCCATGGCCTCGATCACCTTGGGGTGCTGGCCCATCGCAAGGTAGTCGTTCGAGCACCACACCGTGATCGGCTTCGGCCCGTTATGGCCGGCAAAGCAGCGCGCGTTGGGATAGGCACCCTTGTTGCGCAGGATGTCGATGAACACCCGGTACCGGCCTTCGGAATGAAGGCGATCGATCGCAGCGTCGAATATCTTGTCGTAGTTCATGGGTAGAGCAAATCCCCAGCGGCTTCGCAGCCGGCTCCTCGAAACGAAGCGCCTCTAGACCATCGCAAGATCACTTTCCAGCGACTTTCTGTGGCAAACTGTCACGCATCTTGACCAGCGGAGTACGGTTGTTCGGATCGATCAGCCAATCAAGGTCGTGTCCGGGGATCAGGTTCAGCTTTGGGGCCGATCTGGCCAGATCGTGCAGGGCGTTTAGCCAGCCGATCAGCGCAACCCGGTCTTGCGGCACGGTGAAATCGGTGACCAGCCGGGATGGCGGTCGGCGCTCCAGCCAACTAACTTCGCGCGGCGCGGTATCGCCGACGAACAGGAATTCGGTGCCATTGGCAAGCTGCACATAAATCATCTGCGAACCTGGCGTGTGACCCGGCGTGGGGATCACGACCACGCCCGGCGCCACCAGTTGCGGGCGGTCCTGCGTGAGTGTTGCCGGGATCTTGAGGCCAGTCGCCCAAGGCAGGGCAGGAGTGCTTTGGGCGCTGGGAACCTGAAATCTGTTCAGCCGCGCTTTTGCGGCGATAGCCGCGCCGCCGGGCGTAGCGGTAATCGCGGCGAGTCCTCCCAGATGGTCGGCGTGCTCGTGAGTGACCAGGATCAGGCTGGCAGTCCGCAATGAATCATCGACCCGTACCTGAGCGGCCGCATCGAAATTCTCCATGCCCAGTTCTTGCGCATAAGCCGGGGTTAGCCCCGTTTCGATCACGATCGGCCGCGCACCAGGTACTTCCAGACGATAGGCCATCACGCCAACCAGCTGTGGCCGGAAACCCGATCCGGCGGCCAGCAGGTTTCCAGTCGCGCTGCGGAAGGCGACGAGTTCGAAGGCGACCCTGTCAGGCCTTTGCCCGGAGGCTGCCGCGACCAGTTGGCGGGCACCGGCAATGTCCAGCCGTGCAGACTTGTTCGACCATGGCGAGCTGTCGATAAACAGATACCACACCGGCGCGCCGACGAAGACCAGCAGGATCATAAGCAGGATGTTGATGCGCCGAGTCATTCGCGAGCCCTATAGCATGGCGATCTGCTGAAGTCCCATTCCGGCGAGTACCGGAGCGAGTTGGCGGACTGCGGCCTCATCCTTGCCGGTGAAGAGCGCAAAGTCAGGGCCGTTGCGTTCGAAGGTTTGCCCGCCGACCAACACTTGCACCCGGCGCGCAATCCCGCTGCCGCCGTGGACGAAATTGACTGCCCCGCCGAAAGCCTCAGCCAGTTCAGATGCGACCAGCGGGAAATGCGTGCAGGCCAGCACGACTGTATCGATTTCTGCGCCGCGACCCTGAGCAGTGAGGCCCGCTGCTGCGCGGGCAAAGACAACGGGATCGACTGATTGGCCGCGCAGCTTGGCTTCCGCTGCGGCGACCAGTTCGGGGGCGGCATGGCGCAACAGCACCTTGCCCCGAGCGAATTCCGCCTCGAGCCGGTCGACATAGGGCTGGCGAATCGTGGCGGCGGTGCCCAGTAGGCCGATGACGCCGCTTTGCGTGATCTCTGCCGCCGGCTTGATCGCCGGGACCGTGCCAACGATCGGGACTTCTAAAACGTCGCGCACCATGGCCAGCGCAATGGTCGAGGCGGTGTTGCAGGCGATGCAGACGAGCCGTGGCTGATAGCGCTCCGCTAGCCGTCCCAGCAGGCCGCAGACCCGGGCAGCAATCTCTGCCTCGGTCTTTTCGCCATAGGGCAGGCCAGCATGATCGGCGACATAGATGACCGGAGCATCGGGCAACACTTTCCGGATTTCCGCCAGTACCGACAAGCCGCCAACGCCCGAATCGAACAGCAGGAGGGGGGCAGTATCGTCGGGAACTTGGGCCATATCGGCGGCATAGCCATTTTTCCATTCCGATAAAGGACATTGCCGCGCTAAGGGTTCATGCAGAGTTCGGGGGATTGTGATGGATCTGGCCACCTTGCTGCCTGTGCTGTTTGCTGGTTACCTGCTGGGGTCGATCCCGTTCGGCCTGCTACTCACCAGCTTGACCGGCGGCGGGGACCTGCGCTCGGTGGGCTCAGGCAACATTGGCGCTACAAACGTGCTGCGTACCGGTCGCAAGGGACTTGCGGCGGCCACGCTGCTGCTCGACCTGGGCAAGGGCTTCGCGGCAGTGTGGCTGGCGCGGCATGTGCTGGGCGGCGATCCGGCAATCGGCGGTCTCGCTGCCGTGATCGGCCACTGCTTTCCTGTCTGGTTGAAGTTCAAGGGTGGCAAGGGTGTTGCCACGCTGATGGGCGTCGCCCTCGGTCTCGCATGGCCGATCGGAGCGGTTTATGCTGCCGTTTGGCTGGGAATGTTGGCAGGCACGCGCATTTCATCGCTCTCGGGGATGAGCGCGGCGGTATCCGCGCCGATTGCTGCTTGGGCGCTGGGCCACACCGCGTTCGTGCCGGTGCTGGTGGCACTCGCCGTGCTGGTCATATGGCTACACCGCGCCAACATCGCCCGCCTGCGCGCCGGGACTGAGCCGAAAGTGGGCAGCAAGGGGTGAGCATGGAACCTGTGCTCGACCTGACCCGTGACGAGGCTTTTTCGCGAATCCGCCTGCTGCGTTCGCCCAATGTCGGACCGGTCAGCTATGCGCAATTGCTGCGGCGGTTCGGCACGGCCGGGGCGGCGCTGGAGGCCTTGCCCGACATCGCAGGCAAGCGTGGCAATCTCTATCGCGCCGCACCGGCGGACCGGATCGAGGCGGAGATTGCTTCCGTCCGCCGCTCAGGTGCACGCTACCTTTTCCATGACGCACCGGAATATCCATCCTTGCTGGGCACCTGCGATTCCGCGCCGCCAATCCTCACGGTAAAGGGTGATGCCTCGCTCGGCGCGCAGGCTTGCGTGGCTGTAGTGGGGGCGCGCAATGCGTCGGCTGCCGCGATCAAGCTGGCGCGCGATTTTGCTGCCGAGTTGGCGGGGCAGGGCGTGGTCATCGTCTCCGGGCTGGCGCGCGGGATCGATGGAGCGGCGCACCGGGGCGCGCTGGCCGGGGCTTCGGGCGGCGGCGGCACAATCGGCGTTATCGCCAGCGGTATCGACATTACCTACCCGCCCGAACATGCGGACCTGCAGGCGCAGATCGGCGAAGAGGGGTTGCTGATCGCCGAACAGCCCTGCGGGACGGAACCGCTCGCCCGCCACTTCCCGGCGCGCAACCGCATTATCGCGGGAATCGCCGCTGGCACGCTGGTGGTCGAAGCCGCGCCCAAGTCCGGCTCGCTGATCACCGCGCGGCTTGCCGGGGAAATGGGGCGCGATGTGATGGCCATCCCCGGCTCCCCGCTCGACAGCCGCAGCCACGGCTGCAACCAGCTGATACGCGATGGGGCCGTTCTGGTCCAACGTCCCGAGGACGTTCTCGAACTGATCCAAGGCTTCACCGGTGCCCCGCGCAGCTTCCTTCGGGAGAGTGCAGAGCCTCTGTCGTTTGACACGTTCGATGCCGAGGCTCAGCCTGCCGACATCACCGGCCTGCTGACCACCGCGCCGGTGGCCGTCGACGAGCTGATCCGGCAGTCGGGTGCCTCGCCTGCGGAAGTGCAGATGGCGCTGCTGGAACTGGAGCTTGCCGGGCGATTGGTGCGCCACGCGGCGGGCCGGGTGAGTTTGTCCGGTTAAGTCGCCAATCAAGGCTGCCAGAGCGCTTCCCGGATCCAGCGGTTGCAGATCAGCTTTGTCCCACGCTTGATCGGCAGACCCGCGTGTTCGCTCGCCTGTTCGCCTTCGGGTAGCTCCAGCGGATCGCCCTGCGCGTCGATCGTCAGCACCGAGATGAGATCGAGTGCGGCCTTGCGCTTCGCATCTCACGCCGTCGTCAGCCGCAGCCGTTCGATGGCCGCCAACCAGTTGCGCTCCCCGGCGACACGCTTGCCAGTAAGTTGGTCGCCGTCTCGGCGCCGTCACCCGATCCCGCCGATCCGGCGCGCTCATTGAGTCGCCGCGCGCCCACCGGGTTCTGTGCGATCTGGCCGTCGCACTTCATGTGGCCGAGCATCAGCATCGCCTAGACACTCCGCGCAGCACCATGCCCTCGATCTCGGTCACCGCGTCCTGGCGCTGCCCAGCGGCATACAGCCGCATGGCCTGATCAAGTTCGGGAGGGTTGCCGCTCATAGACAGCGCCTATGCCAGTGCTGTTCGCGCAATTCCAGAACCTGTCCTGACGAAGGTGGTTGACGGGGGCCAGAGAACCCTCCCACCCTCGCGCGTGTACATACACGTGAAGGAATACCCTTTCGGCCATGCAACTTGTCATCGTAGAATCCCCCGCCAAGGCAAAGACTATCGAGAAGTATCTCGGCAAGGACTACAAGGTCCTCGCCAGTTACGGCCACGTCCGTGACCTGCCACCGAAGGACGGTTCGGTGCGCCCTGATGAAGACTTCGCGATGGATTGGGAGCTCTATGGCGACAAGGCGCGGCAAGTTAAGGCGATCACCGATGCCGCCAAGCTGGCCGACCGTCTGATCCTTGCGACTGACCCTGACCGCGAGGGTGAGGCGATTTCATGGCACGTGCGCGAACTGCTGGCCAAGCGCAAGGCGCTGCCCAAGGACGTTCAGCGCGTCACCTTCAACGCGATCACCAAGGCCACCGTGACCGAGGCGATGACCCGCCCGCGCGAGCTGGATCAGGACCTGATCGACGCCTATCTGGCCCGCCGCGCACTCGATTACCTGTTCGGCTTTACGCTTTCACCGGTGCTGTGGCGCAAACTGCCTGGCGCCAAGAGCGCGGGCCGCGTTCAGTCGGTCGCGCTGCGCCTGATTTGTGAGCGTGAACGCGAGATTGAAGTGTTCAATCCGCAGGAATACTGGTCGGTCGTTGCCCAGATGGAGCAGGGCGGCACCGAATTCACCGCGCGGCTGGTCAAGTTTGATGGACAGAAGCTCGACAAGCTGAGCCTTGGAGAACAGGGCATTGCCGAACGTGCCAAAGCTGCGGTCGAGGGCGGGGCCTTCCGGGTGGAGGAAGTCGAAACCAAGCCGACCCGCCGCAATCCCTACGCGCCGTTCACCACTTCGACGCTGCAGCAGGAAGCGGCGCGCAAGTTGGGCTTCTCGGCCAGCCACACGATGCGGATCGCCCAAACCCTCTACGAAGCTGGCGCGATCACCTACATGCGCACTGACGGCGTGCAGATGGACCCCAGCGCCATCCAGGACGCGCGCAAGGCGATCAATGACCGCTATTCGGGCCACTTCCTGCCCGAAAAACCGCGTATTTACGAGACCAAGGCCAAGAATGCGCAAGAAGCGCACGAAGCCATCCGCCCGGTCGATTTCGCCGTCGACAAGTATGGTTCGGGCGACGAAGCGCGGCTTTATGACCTTGTCTGGAAGCGCGCGATTGCCAGTCAGATGGCCTCGGCCAGCCTTGAACGCACAACCGTCGTCATGCGTGACGGCACCGGTATGCACGAACTGCGCGCCAATGGGCAGGTCGTGAAGTTCCCTGGCTTCCTCGCCGTCTATGAAGAAGGCCGCGATCAGAAGCAGGATGCCGAAGACGATGAAAGCGGCTTGCTGCCGCCGATGGACAAGGGCGACATGCCGCTGAAAAAGGGCGTCGAGGCCAGCCAGCACTTCACCCAGCCGCCGCCGCGCTATTCGGAAGCAAGCCTCGTCAAGCGGCTCGAAGAGCTCGGCATTGGGCGGCCTTCGACCTATGCTGCAACGCTGCAGGTGCTGAAGGATCGCAATTACGTCCGTACCGAGAAAAACCGTTTCTTTACAGAGGATTCCGGGCGACTTCTCACAGCGTTTCTTGAACGCTTTTTCCCGACCTATGTCGCCTACGATTTCACCGCCGGCATGGAGGATGAACTCGACGACGTATCCGGCGGTCGCGAGGCGTGGAAGACCGTGCTCGCCAAGTTCTGGAAGGACTTCAAGCCGAAGTCCGACGAGGTCATGGAGCGCAAGCCGAGCGAAGTTACCGAGGCGCTTGACGAGTTCCTGTCCGACTACCTCTTCCCGCAAAAGGAAGACGGCCACGATCCACGCCAATGCCCGCAGTGCGGCGTTGGCCGGCTGTCTCTACGCGGCGGGCGTTACGGCGCATTTGTTGCCTGCTCGAACTATCCGGAGTGCAAGTTCACCCGCAAGTTCGCTCAGCCGGGCGGCGCTGGTGACGGCGAAGACGGCGAGATCGGCAAACACCCGGAAACGGGCGAGCCGATCACGCGCAAGGTTGGGCGATTTGGTCCTTACATCCAGTTGGGTGAGGGCAAGGAAGCTGCGCGCTCATCGATCCCGAAGGACATCGGCGAACTCGATCTCGACTGGGCGGTCAAGCTGCTCAGCCTGCCGCGTACCGTCGGTAATCACCCGGAAACGGGAGAGCCTATCACTGCAAGTCTGGGACGTTACGGACCATACCTCGCGCATAATGGCAAGTATGCCAAGCTGCGGAGCACGGCGGAAATCTTCGAAACCGGCATGAACAGCGCGGTCGCCAAACTGGCAGAAGCAGCCGCTGGCGGCGGACGCGGCGCGCGCACTGCGGCTGAACCGCTCAAGGTCTTCGGTTCGCACCCGGAAAGCGGCGGCGAGATGAAGCTGATGGCGGGGCGTTATGGTCCCTACGTCACTGACGGCACGACCAACGCCACCCTGCCGCGCGACAAGAAGCCCGAGGACCTGACCGAGGAGGAAGCGGTCACGCTGATCACCGAGAAGGCGGCCAAGGGTCCGGCAAAGGGCAAGGGCCGCAAGAAGGCTCCCGCCAAGAAGGCCCCGGCGAAAAAGGCTCCCGCGAAAGCTGGCGCCAAGAAGGCTGCTCCGAAGAAGGCTGCGGTCAAGAAAGCCCCTGCAAAGAAGGACGCCGCTGAGGCCGTCGCTGACGAGGACGTCCCGTTCTGATGGCCGAAAACTTCACCCGCCATCGCCAGCCCTGGAAAGGCGAAGAAGTGGCGAAACTGCGTGCTCTCGCTGCCAAGGGCAAGGGCCTCAAGGAAATCGCCAAGGCCCTGAACCGCAGCGAGGAATCGACGAAGGACCGCGCCAAGGAAGACGGCATCGGCATCGCGAAGCTGCGCTAATCCGCCGCGATGGCGAAGTCAGTGGCCGCCGCGCTGGCGGTGACAGCTTCGTCTTTCATCTTGTCCACCATGGCCGCGACCCAGGCGCGTTCGCTGGCGATGTCGGCGAATGCACGTTGTGGCACAAACAGGTTGCCAAGGTCATTGCCGACAAGCCAGCCGCCGCTGGTCTTGCTCAGCCGACTAATGCTGATCCATTTCGCCAGCCATTCGCCCCGCGGTGTACTCAGGCGGAAGCCGGCGTGTTCGATTGAATAGGTTGCAGACACACTTTCAGGGGTGCCGTTGGACGTAATCTCCCGCGCGTAACGGCGAGCGGCGATGCGGTTGTATGCCGTGTTGACCGCCCAGAAGCCGATCAGGAATAGCAGCGCGGGCAAGGCCATCGACAGGAACTGGTGGACTAGCACAAGATAAGGGAGCGGGGTGCGTTGGCCCAGCATGAAGGCCAGGCCAAGGCCGGTTTCCATTGCGGCAAGGAACACGAAAACAATCGCCAACTTGTAAAGCGTCGGCGATGGCACTGATCGCTGCACCGCCTCAGCGTTGGCAGCGGTGACTTCCTGGTGAGTGAGTTCGACTGACAGCGGAGCAAATGCGTTCATGGCGCGAAGCATATCCGCAATTGCCTGAACGAATTGTTCCTCTCATCGACGGACCGGCTTGCCGGTGATCATGGCTTCGAGTTCCACCGCGATGGCTGCGTGTCCAGCAGCCGTCGGGTGCCACGGTGCAGGGGCCTCTATGCCACCCGGCTTGGGCCCCACGCTCCACTTGTCCGTATCGCACATGGTGTGCCCGCGTGAGAACTGGTCGGCGGCGAGGACTTCCGCCCCTTCTGACAAGGCAGCCCGCGCCGTTACCCGGGCCAGCTGCTCGCCGATGTCGCGGGTTGCCAGAGCGCCTTCGGGCGAAAGCTGGGATGCCGCACAGGGCGCGTCGGGGATCAGCTTGACGTATTGCACAAAGACCAGCCGCGCTTTCGGCGCACGCCGGAAAACTTCGCGGGCGACGGCACGCATGCTGGCTTCCAGCTTGCCGAAATCCTCGGCTTTCGGCGGTCGCATTGCCGGACAGGGGTGTTTGACGCCTTGGAAGTTGAAGCCCTCGCCTGGCAGACAGCTCGCCGCGAACAGGTTCATCACATAGCCAACATCATTGCCGCCGATGGTGATGGTAACCAGCCGGGTATCGGCGTTCACGGCTTCGACCTGCGCGGGCAATTCGGCCCACGGGCCAAGGATATGCGCGGTGGTCGCCCCGCCGCAGGTCTGGTCATCCAGCGCAAGGCCAAGCCTGCCAGCCACCAGGGTGGCATAGTTGGACGCACTGCGCCCGCACCGCTGCGGCGTTCCCGGCTTGATACCGTTGATCCCGGTTCCGGCGGCGAAAGAGGAACCCATGGCGACGTAGCGGGCGTTGCTCGGCAAGCCTGCGGGAATGTGTGCGCAGGCGGACAGCGCCAGCGCGGAGAGAAGGGACGCAGCGATCCTCACTTAACCCACTCCAGCCCCATTTCCTCGTAGATTTCCTTGTCGTCGCCCCAGCGTTCGTCGACCTTCACGTGCAGGAACAGGTGGACTTTCTGGCCGAGGAGATTGGCCAGTTCCTTGCGCGCCGCCTCGCCGATGGATTTCAGTTTCGAGCCACCCTTCCCGAGGACAATGCCCTTCTGGCTGTCGCGAGCGATGACGATCTGCTGGTGGATTTCGACCGAGCCGTCCTTGCGCTCGGTGTAGCTTTCGGGGCGGACGATGGAGTCATAGGGCAGTTCATCGTGAAGCTGGCGGTAGAGCTGTTCGCGGGTAATCTCGCAGGCGAGCAGGCGTTCGCTGGCGTCGGAAACCTGGTCTTCGGGATAGTGCCAGGGGCTCTCGGGCATCAGCGCGGCAAGGCGTGCCTTGAGTTCGGGAACGCCGTCTCCGGTCAGCGCCGAGACGAAGAACACTTCGTCGAACTGGCCTTCGCCGGCCAGCGCCTGCGCGGAGACGAGCATCGGTTCCTTGGCGGTTTCGTCAACTTTGTTGAGCACCAGTATCTTGCGTTCCGGGCGGCCAGACAGGCTTTCAAGGATTGCTTCGAGGTAATCGAGCTTCTTCTTGCGGCCATCGACCACCAGCAGGATCGCGTCTGCTTCCTGTGCGCCTTCCCACGCGGCGGAGACCATTGCCCGGTCGAGCCGGCGGCGCGGGGCGAAGATGCCGGGCGTATCGGCCAGAATGATCTGGGTGTCGGCGGTATCGCTCTTGTCCAGTGCAATGCCCATCAGACGCGCGCGCGTGGTCTGCGCCTTGGCCGAGACGATGGCCACTTTCTGGCCGACCAGCGCATTGACCAGCGTGGACTTGCCCGCGTTGGGCGCGCCAAGGACGGCAACGAGGCCGCAGTGCTGCGCTTTGGCCGGGGTTTCGGCCTGTGTGCTGGGCTCGGTCATCCAAATTTCCTCAAGAATTCTGCGGCGGCCAGTTTTTCGGCCGCCTGCTTGCTGTTTGCTGACGCCTGCGCGGTGCCGACGTTATGGACGCGCACTTCCACCGTGAAGCGCGCGGCATGATCGGGGCCGGCGCGTTCCAGCAACTGGTATTCGGGCATCTTGCGGCGGTTGCCGGCGGCCCATTCCTGAAGTGCGGACTTCGGATGCTTCGATTGCCCGACCTTGCCGAGCACCTGATCCCCCCACAAGCGCCGGACAAGCGCAGACATCGCCGGAAATCCGTGGGTGACAAAGCCCGCGCCGAGCAGCGCCTCCATGACGTCGCCAAGGATGTTGTCGCTCTCGCGCCCGCCATCGTCATGGGCTTGCTTGCCTAGCCGGATGTGATCGCCAAGCCCGATTTCGCGCGCCACTTGGGCATTGGCATCGCGGCTGACCAGCGCATTGAGCCGCTGCGACAGGCGGCCCTCATCGCCGGTGCCCAGTTCGAACAGCCATTGCGCCATGGAAAGCCCAAGGACGCGGTCGCCGAGGAATTCGAGCCGCTGGTAATGGCGGCTCTCACCTGTGCTTCCATGGGTCAGCGCCTCGAGCCACAGTCCCTCGTCACCGAGCGGCGCGCCGATCAGGGCCTCCAGAAATGCCTTTGCTTCGGCCGAAAGTCGCGGCTCGCTCAAATCCGGCCCCCGATGCGGTCCCAGCGCGCGGCGCTGAACCAGGTCCACGGCAGCAGCCATGACGAGGAACCGTCGGTTGAAAACATCATGACCTGCGCCTTGCCGACTAGGTTTTCCTGCGGGACGAAACCGATGCCGCCACCGGGCTCTGCATCGAACCGGCTGTCTTCCGAATTGTCGCGGTTGTCGCCCATCATGAAAAGCTGCCCCTCAGGGACGAGGAACACCGGTGTGTCGTCTGCCGGGAAGGTGCCCATGTCGAGCACGTAATAGCTGACGCCATTGGGCAACGTTTCCTTGAAGCGCGGATAGCGGCAGAGCGACGTGCCATCGGCGCGCTTGGCCCGGAAGGCGTCGTTGCACTGGTTATAGGGTGCGACTTCGTATTCGGCATCGGCGACGCGTTCCTTGGGGATAGCGGTGCCGTTGATATGCAGCACGCCGCCAATCATCTGGATCTGGTCGCCCGGCAGGCCGATCACCCGCTTGATGTAATCAACATCGTTACCCGGGGGAGCCTTGAATATGGCCACGTCGCCGCGTTCGGGCTGGCTGGCCAGCACGCGGGGAATCAGCGGGAGGCTGAGCGGCAGCGAGTACTTCGAATAGCCGTATGACCACTTGCTGGCGAGCAGGTAGTCCCCCTTTTCAAGGCGCGGCAACATCGATTCACTCGGGATGTTGAACGGCGACAGGATGAAGCTGCGGAACACAATGACGATGACGAACAGCTTCAGCAGGAAGACGGGATAGCTGTCTTCCTTCTTCGCCAGCTTGCCCGGAACGGCTTCAGCGGGCGGCGTGGCAACGCTGTCGATAGGTTCGGTGGTCATGTTTTCCCGTTCTTAACTGTATTAATCATGCAATACACCATGCGCCTTGTTTCCCTGTATCGGAGATGAATGACACCGCAAAGGGCGCTCTCCGGGTTGGCAGGGCGGCTTGCGGGCGGCATAGGGCAGGGCGTGCAAAGTGAAAAGGGCCAGTAATGAACGAAGCGGAAACCCGGGTATGGAATGCGCTGGAAAACTTGCCGCGCCCCAGCCTTGCGAAGTTGTTTGCCGATGACGGCCGGGTAGACCGTTATTCCAAGGCGCTGGACCTGCCGGGCGGTACGATCCGGTTCGACTGGTCGAAGACTCACCTTGATGACGCCGCCGTGGCCCTGTTCGAAGAATTGGCGGCGGCCTGCGACTTTTCCGGCAAACGCATGGCGCTGTTCAGCGGCGAGGCGATCAACGTTACCGAAGGCCGCGCGGTCCAGCACACCGCCCAGCGCGGCGTGGGCGATGAGGCGGCGGTCGACGAAGCCGGTGTGCTCCACGCCCGGATGCGCGCTCTGGTCGAGGCGACCCACGGCGGCGCGCTGGGCGAAGTGAAGCACCTGATCCACATCGGCATTGGCGGTTCAGCGCTCGGCCCGGCGCTGGCGGTCGATGCCCTGACCCGCGATGGGGCGATGTGCGATGTCCATGTCGTATCGAACATCGATGGCTGCGCGCTTGAGGCGGCGTTCGCCAAGTGCGATCCGCAGGCGACGATGATCGCCATTGCCTCAAAGACCTTCACCACGATCGAGACGATGACCAACGCTGCCTCCGCGCTGGCATGGCTCGGCGAGAACGGGGTTGTCGATGCTTATGGGCGGGTGGTCGCCCTCACTGCCGCGCCGGAAAAGGCGGTCGAATGGGGCGTCGATGAAACGCGCGTGCTGCCATTTTCGGAGTCGGTCGGCGGGCGCTATTCGCTGTGGTCATCGATTGGCTTCCCGGTGGCGTTGGCGATTGGTTGGGACGAATTCGCCTCGTTCCTCGATGGTGCGGCGGAGATGGACCGTCACTTCCTGACCACCGAAGGCGCCGACAACCTGCCGCTGCGCGCCGCCTATGGCGACTTGCTCTATACGCGGCTGCGCGGTTGCCAGACCCGCGCGGTCTTTGCCTATGACGAGCGTTTGGCCCTGTTCCCCAGCTATCTCCAGCAGCTCGAGATGGAATCGAACGGCAAGCGCGTGCGCACCGATGGCACCCCGGTCAGCGGGCCGACCGCGCCGATCACTTGGGGCGGTGTGGGGACGGACGCGCAGCACGCGGTGTTCCAGCTGCTACATCAGGGCACGGTGCTGACCCCGGTCGATTTCATCGCTGCGATCCAGTCCGGTGACGCACTCGATCCGGCGCATCACCGTATCCTGCTGACCAACTGCTTTGCCCAAGGTGCCGCGCTTATGGCGGGACAGGACAATGCCGATTCGGCCCGCGCCTATCCCGGCGACCGCCCGAGCGCGACGATCCTGTGCGACGAGATCAACCCTGCAACGCTTGGCGCGCTGATCGCCTTCCACGAACACCGCACCTTCGCGGCCGGCGTCCTTATGGGCATCAATTCGTTCGACCAGTTCGGTGTCGAGCTTGGCAAGCAGATCGCCAAATCGATCGAGACGGGCGGGGCGAGTTTCGATGCCAGCACGACCGCCCTGCTGGAGGCTGCCGGTCTGGCCTGAATCTGGCTAAATCAGGCCATGCAGGTCAGCGTGGTCGAGACGATGCGGCTGTTCGCCTTGTACTTGGCGGCGAAGGCCTTCCAAGCGGCGTCTTGCTTGTCGCGCGGAACATTGCTGACGCCGACGTGGATGGTGACCAGCCGCTGGCCAGAGCCGCGTCCACGTCCGGATTCGCGCAGTACGGGCGAGAACGTCAGCCGGTCTGCCTTATAGCCGTGCGCAGCATACCAGCGGGCGTGGTCGGCAAAGGCTTCGCGAAACCCGGCGAGTGAGCCGCCCGGTACAATCTCGCTCACCCGCACGCGCTGCAACTTTCCAGCGGGGCAGGTGTCCGGGGCGGGGGCTGCCAGTGCCGGCGTGGAAACGGCAAGGGCCAGAGCGGCAGTGAGCATCTTGAGCATGGCATCAACTCCATCAGGGAATGTCCTGAGTTCGTGATACGTTCCGCCATTGCGCCCCGCAATCCGCCTGCAACCCAGTTAGCACCGGAATGGCGCTAACTCGCATCCGATGACAGTGATCGCGAAAAGCGGTTGGCAAGGGCTACCCGCCCGCCCCATATCGCGCCCCGCACAGGAGCACAGCATGTCAGAATTCGACTACGACCTTTTCGTCATCGGCGCAGGATCGGGCGGCGTTCGCGCCAGTCGGATTGCGGCAGGCCACGGCGCGCGCGTGGCGGTTGCCGAGGAGCACCGCATCGGCGGAACTTGCGTGATCCGTGGCTGCGTGCCCAAGAAGCTGATGGTCTATGGTTCGGACTTCGCCCACGGGCTTGAAGACGCCGCCGCCTATGGTTGGACCATCGGTGAAGCGAAGTTTGACTGGAATGTCCTGCGCGATTTCGTCGCCAGCGATGTTGACCGGCTCGAAAAGGCCTACACCTCGACGCTCGACAACAACAAGGTCGACCATTTCCATGAACGCGCGGTTGTGGCCGGTCCCAACACCGTCCGCCTTGCTTCGGGGCGCGAGATCAGCGCGAAGATCATCCTGATTGCGGTTGGCGCATGGCCAGTTCTGCCCGAATTTGAGGGCAACGAACACGCGATCACCTCGAACGAGGTGTTTGGCCTGCCGGAATTCCCGCGCCGTGTCGTTGTTCAAGGCGCGGGCTATATCGCGTTGGAATTCGCGGGAATTTTCAATTCGCTTGGCGCGGAAGTGACCGTAGTCAACCGTTCGGACCAGATCCTGCGCGGCTATGACCTGTCGCTGCGCGAGCGGCTGCTGCAGATCATGCAGGCGCGCCACATCAAGTTTCGCTTTTCCAGCCCGATCGGGAAGATCGTCAAGGAAGCGAACGGCAGCCTCATGGTCCATACCGAAGGACACGAACCGATCGCTGCCGATGCCGTGCTCGTCGCCACCGGGCGCAAGCCGAAGACCGAAGGGCTGGGGCTGGAGACCGCCGCAGTGGACCTCGGCCCGCTCGGTGAAGTGCTGGTCGATGACTACAACCAGACCTCGTGCCCCTCGATCTACGCGGTGGGCGATGTGACCAACCGCGTGCAGCTTACCCCCATCGCCATTCGCGAGGGGCATGCGTTTGCTGATACCGTTTTCGGCAACACCCCGCGCACCACGGCCTATGACTGCATCCCCAATGCCGTGTT
The DNA here is from genome assembly GCF_031424035.1 of Novosphingobium sp. Classification (GTDB taxonomy): domain Bacteria; phylum Pseudomonadota; class Alphaproteobacteria; order Sphingomonadales; family Sphingomonadaceae; genus Novosphingobium. Next base: position 17,645 of record NZ_JANPGP010000101.1, on the reverse strand, counting down.
CTCACAGCCGCCGCTCGCGGGAGTCGGCCTTACCGAGGAGCAGGCGCGGGCGCAGCTGGCCAATGTGAAGGTCTTCACCTCCGACTTCCGCCCGATGAAGAACATGTTCGCCACCGTGCCGGAGCGCGGGCTTTACAAGCTGGTCGTTGATGCAGACACCGACAAGGTTGTCGGCGTTCACATGATCGCGCCCGAAGCGCCTGAAGTGCTGCAAGCCGCAGCAATTGCAGTCAAGGCGGGGCTGACCAAGGCCGATTTCGATGCGACCGTTGCGCTCCACCCGTCGATGGCGGAAGAACTTGTCCTGATGCGTTGACCTCAGAGCAACAAACAGTCCCGCGATATGTGTTTAACCGATCGCTTAAATCGGTTGACGAGTCTCGCGCAAAGTGTCTTAGCGGCCTGACCGATTCCGCATTTGCGAAGGGGTCTAAAACCGCATGTCCGCGAATATTGCCGAAATGGAAAGCCGCCGTGATGCGGCCAGGATGGGAGGCGGCCAGCGCCGCATCGACGCGCAGCACGCCAAGGGCAAGCTGACCGCGCGCGAAAGGCTGCTGATCCTGCTTGATGAAGGCTCGTTCGAAGAGCTGGACATGTATGTCGAGCACAACTGCGTCGACTTCGGCATGCCGCAAAATGTCATACCGGGTGACGGTGTCGTCACCGGCAGCGGCACGATTAACGGCCGCCTCGTCTATGTCTTCAGTCAGGACTTCACCGTCTTTGGCGGGGCCGTGTCCGAACGCCATGCGATGAAGATCTGCAAGGTGATGGACAACGCCATGAAGGTCGGCGCGCCGGTCATCGGCATCAACGATTCCGGCGGCGCGCGCATTCAGGAAGGCGTGGCTTCGCTCGGCGGTTATGCCGAGATTTTCCAGCGCAATGTCACGGCTTCGGGCGTCGTCCCGCAGCTCAGCCTGATCATGGGGCCTTGCGCGGGCGGCGCGGTCTATTCGCCCGCCATGACCGACTTCATCTTCATGGTGAAGGACAGCTCCTACATGTTTGTCACCGGGCCGGACGTGGTGAAGACCGTGACCAACGAGATCGTCACGCAGGAAGAACTGGGCGGCGCGATCACGCACACGACCAAGACCTCGGTCGCCGACCTCGCTCTGGAAAACGACGTCGAGGCGCTGCTCGCTGCGCGCGATTTCTTCGATTACCTGCCGCTCAACAACCGCGAGGACGTTCCCCAGCGGCCCAATTCCGACCCGTGGGACCGCCGAGAGGACAGCCTCGACACGCTGATCCCGGCGAACGCCAACCAGCCCTATGACATGCACGAAGTGGTGCGGAAGGTGCTCGACGAGGGCGACTTCTTCGAAATCCAGCCGATGCATGCGGGCAATATTCTGTGCGGTTTCGGACGGATCGAGGGCAAGACCGTGGGTGTGGTCGCCAACCAGCCGATGGTCCTCGCCGGTTGCCTCGACATCAACTCGTCGAAGAAGGCTGCGCGGTTTGTGCGGTTCTGCGATGCCTTCAACATTCCGATCGTCACTTTCGTCGACGTTCCGGGCTTCCTGCCCGGCACCTCGCAGGAGATGGGCGGTATCATCAAGCACGGCGCGAAACTGCTGTTTGCCTATGCCGAGGCAACCGTGCCGAAGATCACCGTGATCACCCGCAAGGCCTATGGCGGTGCCTATGACGTTATGGCGTCAAAGCACCTGCGCGGCGATCTCAACTACGCCTGGCCGACCGCCGAAATCGCCGTGATGGGCGCCAAGGGCGCGGTGGAAATCATCTTCCGCGGGCTCGACGCCGCCGGCATCGCCGAAAAGACCAAGGAATACGAAGACCGGTTCGCCAACCCCTTCGTGGCGGCAAGCAAGGGCTTCATCGACGAGGTGATCTATCCGCACTCCACCCGCCGCCGCATCGCGCTGGGCCTGAGGAAGCTGAAGAACAAGCACCTCGAGAATCCGTGGAAGAAGCACGATAATATTCCGTTGTGAGGTGAAGACGTGGACGCCAAGCTCAAACTTGCAAAATTCGCGATAGCGCTAGGAGTTTTGGGTTTCATTTCAAGCTGGCTGATTTCGCTGCATATCGGTTCGAAAGTGTTCTCTGACCCATCCTACGCGTCGAAATCTGCAATCAGGACCGAACTGATCTCGGTCAAAGGAAAAGGATATTTCGTCGAAACAAATGACGCGAAGCTCTACCGATATTCGCAGTTCTATATGTTGGCGTTGGGCATCGCCTTGATTGGCGGAGCTTACGTTCAGAAACGAGAACGAGCCGAGAAGAGAACAAAATTCGAGTCAAGGCGCAAATCATCTGAATTAGGAAACTGAAGCAAATGAACGACATCTACATCGTCAGCGGCGCACGCACAGCAATTGGTGACTTCGGCGGCACGCTCAAGGGCTTCATGCCGAACGAGCTGGGCGCGATTGTCGTTTCCGAGGCGCTGAAGCGCTCGGGCGTGGCGCCCTCGGACGTGCAGCACGTCGTTATCGGGCAGGTCATGCCGTCGAGCGCGCGTGACGAGATGCTCAGCCGCGCGATTGCGCTCAAGGCCGATATTCCGCTTCACGTTCCCGCGCTGACGCTCAACCGTCTCTGCGGTTCGGGCGTCGAGGCGATCGTCAATGCTGCGCGCCTGATGATGACCGGCGAGGCCTCGATCACCGTCGCTGGCGGTGCGGAATCGATGACCAACGTGCCTTACCACGATCACGGCGTGCGCTGGGGCCGCAAGATGGGTGACAACCCGGTTGAGGACGCGCTGACGGTTGGCCTGCAGGATGCGCTCGGCGGCTATCACATGGGCATCACGGCGGAAAACGTCGCCGCGCGCCACTGCATCAGCCGCGAGGACATGGACGCGGTGGCCGTGACCAGCCACCAGCGCGCCGCCCGCGCCATCGCTGAGGGCCGGTTCAAGGAACAGATCGTCCCCGTCGAAGTGAAGACCCGCAAGGGCGTGGTCGCCTTTGACACCGATGAACACGTGAAGGCCGATACCAGCATGGAAACGCTGGCCGCCATGCGTCCGGCTTTCAAGAAGGACGGCACCGTTACCGCAGCCAATGCCTCGGGCATCAATGATGGCGCTGCCGCCGTGGTTTTGGCGACCGGCGCGGAAGTCGAAAAGCGCGGGCTGAAGCCGCTGGCGAAGATCATCGCCTGGGGCCACGCCGGGGTCGAGCCCGATCACATGGGCGAAGGCCCGATCAAGGCCGTACCGATCGCGCTGGAACGCGCCGGTCTCAGCCTTGATCAGATGGACGTGATCGAAAGCAACGAGGCCTTCGCCGCGCAGGCTGCTGCGGTGGCCAAGGAGCTTGGTTTTGATCCGGAAAAGGTCAATCCCAACGGCTCGGGCGTCGGCCTTGGCCATCCCGTTGGCGCTACCGGCTGCATCCTGACCATCAAGTGCGCTTACGAACTGAAGCGCATTGAGGGCCGCTATGGCTTGATCACGATGTGCATCGGCGGCGGGCAGGGCATTGCCCTGATCATTGAAAGGGTTGCCGCATGAAATTGGGCCGGATGAACCACATCGGCGTTGCCACGCCCGATCTCGATGCCTCGATCGCGTTTTACCGCGATGTCATGGGCGCGACAGACATCACCGAACCGTTCGTGCTGGAATCGCAGCAGGTCCGCGTCTGCTTCGTAAACACGCCGACCGACAGCGGCATGAACGGCACGCAGGTCGAATTGCTCCAGCCGACTTCGCCCGACAGCACGGTGGGCAAGTGGCTTGAGAAGAACCCGCTTGGCGGCCAGCATCACCTCTGCTTTGAAGTGCCCGATATCCACGTTGCCAAGGCTGAGTTTGAGGCTCTGGGCAAGCGTGTGCTGGGCGAACCGCGCGTCGGCGCGCATGGCACGATGATCTTCTTCGTCCACCCCAAGGACATGGGCGGCATCCTCACCGAGATCATGGAAACCCCGAAGGGAGCGCATTGATGACCTTCTCGAAGATCACCCTCGAACGCCACGGCGCCGTTGCGGTTCTGACGCTCAATGACCCGGCCACGCGAAATTCGCTGTCGTGGGATCTGTGCCGGGATATGGGCCAAGCGCTCGACCAGCTTGGCGATGCGCGGGCGCTGGTGATCACGGGGGCGGGCAAGGGCTTTTGCTCGGGCGGCAACATGGCCTCGGAAACGCCCGAAGGCATGGGCTTTGGCGACATGATCGCCAAGGGCCTCGAAGATGCGGTGAACCCGATGTTGCGCAAGCTGGCGGGTCTGAAAATCCCGGTGGTTGCAGCGGTCAACGGAGCAGCAGCCGGTGCTGGCGCGCCGCTCGCGCTTCACGCCGATTTCGTGATCGCCGGTGAGAGCGCGTTTTTCTACTTCGCATTCGCAAATGTCGGTTTGGCACTCGATGCCGGGGCAAGCTGGATCCTGCCGCGCCTGGTCGGCCTCGCCCGCGCCAACGAAGCACTGATGCTGGTGGAGCGCATCCCGGCGGCCAAGGCGCTCGACTGGGGCATGATCTACAAGGTCGTGGCGGACGAGGCCTTGCTGGCCGAAGCCATGGCGCTGGCCACCCGCCTCGCGGCAGGCCCGACCGTATCTTACGGCCAGATCCGGCAAGCGCTGCAGTTTGCCGCCAGTTCGACGTACGAAAACGCACTGCGCACCGAGGAAGATGCCCAGCGCACCTCGGGCAATGCCAAGGATTGTGCGGAGGCCGTGCAGGCTTTCCTGGAAAAAAGGCCCCCGGTATTCCGGGGCGAATGAGGACTATCATGGCGAAAATCGAAGACTGGCAGGCAGCCGCCGCGAAAGAGGTCAAGGGCCCAGAACGTTTTAGGGACCTGACCTGGAACACGCCAGAAGGCTTTGCGATCAAGCCGCTCTATACGGCGGAAGACGCTGGCGATCCGGGCCTTCCGGGTTTCGCGCCGTTCACTCGCGGTGTGCGCGCATCGATGTATGCCGGACGCCCCTGGACGATCCGCCAGTACGCCGGTTTCTCCACCGCCGAGGAATCGAACGCCTTCTACCGCCGCAATCTCGCGGCCGGGCAGAAGGGCCTTTCGGTCGCCTTCGATCTGGCCACGCATCGCGGTTATGACTCGGACCACCCGCGCGTTGTCGGCGATGTGGGCAAGGCCGGCGTGGCGATCGATTCCGTCGAGGACATGAAGATCCTGTTCGACGGTATTCCGCTTGATCAGATGTCGGTTTCAATGACGATGAACGGCGCGGTGATCCCGATCCTCGCCTTCTTCATCGTTGCGGGACAGGAGCAGGGCGTCGCCACCGAACTGCTCGACGGGACCATCCAGAACGACATCCTCAAGGAGTTCATGGTCCGCAATACCTATATCTATCCGCCCGAACCTTCGATGCGGATCGTATCGGACATCATCGCCTATACCTCGGCCAACATGCCGAAATTCAACTCGATTTCGATCTCCGGCTACCACATGCACGAAGCCGGGGCGACCGCGGTGCAGGAACTGGCCTTCACCATTGCCGACGGCAAGGAATACGTGAAGCGCGCGGTGGAATCGGGTCTCGATATCGATGCCTTCGCCGGCCGCCTGAGCTTCTTCTTCGGCATTGGCATGAACTTCTTCATGGAAGTGTCCAAGCTGCGCGCCGCACGCACGCTGTGGCACCGCGTGATGGACGGCCTCGGCGCCAAGAGCGAACGCTCGAAAATGCTGCGCACCCACTGCCAGACCTCGGGCGTCAGCCTGCAGGAACAGGATCCCTACAACAACGTCATCCGCACCACCGTTGAAGCCATGGCGGCGGTGCTCGGCGGCACCCAGTCGCTGCACACCAACGCGCTCGATGAAGCGATCGCGCTGCCGACCGATTTCTCGGCCCGCATCGCCCGCAACACGCAGATCGTGCTGACCGAGGAAACCGGCATCACCAAGGTCGTCGATCCGCTTGGCGGCTCGTACTACATCGAGGCGCTGACCCAGCAGCTGGTCGACGATGCCTGGAAGCTGATCGAGGAAGTCGACGGCATCGGGGGCATGACGAAGGCGGTCGCCACGGGCATGCCGAAGCAGCGCATCGAAGAGGCCGCCGCCGCACGTCAGGCCCGCGTCGACAAGGGCGAGGACGTCATCGTCGGCGTCAACAAGTACCGGCTGGCCGAGGAAGCGCACCTCGATACGCTCGATATTGACAACCACGCGGTGCGTGAATCGCAGATCGTCCGCCTGCAGAAGATGCGCGCCAGCCGTGACGAGGCCAAGTGCCGCGCGGCGCTGGAAGCCCTGACCGAAGGCGCGAAGGATGGGGGCAACCTGCTCGCACTCGCCGTGGAAGCCGCCCGCCACCGTGCCTCGCTCGGCGAAATTTCCGACGCGATGGAAGCGGAGTTTGGCCGCTATGGCACGCAGCCGGTTCCCGTGACGGGCATCTATGGCAAGGCCTATGCCGATGACAGCCGCTATGCCCAGGTGATCGAAGGCGTCGAAGCCGTCACCCGCCGCCTCGGCCGCGCACCGCGTTTGCTGGTTGCGAAAATGGGCCAGGACGGCCACGATCGCGGTGCCAACGTGATCGCCTCGGCCTTCACCGACATGGGCTTCGCGGTGACTTCGGGTCCGCTGTTCCAGACCCCGGAAGAGGCCTGCAAACTCGCTCTCGACAACGATGTCGATGCCGTCGGCGCAAGCTCGCTCGCTGCGGGTCACAAGACGCTGATCCCTGAACTGATCGGCCACCTCAAGGCTGCGGGCCGCCCCGACATCAAGGTCGTCGCGGGCGGCGTGATCCCGCCGCAGGACTACGACTACCTGCGTGAGGCGGGCGTCCAAGGCATCTACGGACCCGGTTCGAACGTCGTCGAATGCGCGGCGGACATGCTGGTCCTGCTGGGCCACAACATGCCGCCTTTGGATGCGGCGGGGTGAGAGAGCTAGGCTGCCTTTTAAGTGGCATTGTCGTGCTGGCAATTGCGGCGGTTTGCTTCGGGTACATATTGGGCTCGGGCAAATACTACGATGATCACCAAAGGCAGCTTTTCGGGGTTGTAAGTTTCGCCGCTGTTTCGCTTGTCGGGCTCCTCGTCCTCAAGCGACTGTTTCGACGATTTGATAGTCAGGATCAGTGATGTTCAAGAAAATCCTCATCGCCAACCGTGGTGAAATCGCCTGCCGTGTCATCAAGACGGCGCGACGCATGGGTATCCAGACGGTCGCGGTCTATTCCGACGCCGATGCCCGCGCGCCGTTCGTCAAGATGGCGGACGAGGCGGTGCATATCGGACCCTCGCCGGCGTCCGAAAGCTACCTGATCGCGGACAAGATCATCGCGGCGGCCAAGCAGACCGGCGCTGATGCGGTTCATCCCGGTTACGGCTTCCTCTCGGAACGCACCTCGTTTGCCGAGGCCTTGGCCAAGGAAGGCATCGAGTTCATCGGGCCCCCGGTGAACGCGATTGCCGCAATGGGCGACAAGATCGAGTCCAAGAAGCTGGCCCTAAAGGCCGGCGTCAATGTCGTTCCCGGCTTCGTCGGCGAGATCGAAGATACCGAGCATGCTGTGCGCATCTCGGACGAGATCGGCTATCCGGTGATGATGAAGGCTTCGGCCGGCGGCGGCGGTAAGGGTATGCGCCTTGCCTACAACGAAAAGGACGTGCGCGAGGGCTTCGAGGCGACCAAGCGCGAAGGCCTGAATTCGTTCGGCGATGACCGCGTTTTCATCGAGAAGTTCATTCTCAACCCGCGCCACATCGAAATCCAGATCCTCGGCGACAAGCACGGCAACGTTTTGTATCTAAACGAGCGCGAATGCAGCATCCAGCGCCGCCACCAGAAAGTGGTCGAGGAAGCGCCTTCGCCTTTCGTCACCGAAAAGATGCGCAAGGCCATGGGCGAACAGTGCGTCGCGCTGTCAAAGGCCGTGGGCTATTACAGTGCCGGCACGGTGGAACTGATCGTCTCGGGAGCGGACCCGAGCGGCGAGAGCTTCTACTTCCTCGAAATGAACACCCGCCTGCAGGTGGAGCACCCGGTTACCGAGTGCATCACCGGGGTCGATCTGGTCGAACAGATGATCCGCGTTGCTGCTGGTGAGGAACTGGCCTTCACGCAGGACGATGTGAAGATCGACGGCTGGGCGATCGAAAACCGCGTCTATGCCGAAGACCCCTATCGCGGATTCCTGCCTTCGACGGGCCGGCTCGTGCGCTACAATCCGCCGGTCGAAGGCTGGACGGACGACGGCGCGGAAAATGGCCGCCGGGGTGTTGACGGCATCCGCGTGGACGACGGCGTCTATGAAGGCGGCGAAGTCTCGATGTTCTATGACCCGATGATCGCCAAGCTGATCACCTGGGGCGAAACCCGCGACGAAGCGGCGGACAAGCAGATTGCCGCGCTCGACGCTTTCGAGATCGAGGGGCTGGGCCACAACATCGATTTCGTCTCGGCCATCATGCAGCATCCGCGCTTCCGCTCGGGCGAACTGACCACCGGCTTCATTGCCGAGGAATATCCGGACGGCTTTACCGGAGCGGCCAGCTCGGACGAGCTGAAGGTGCAGCTTTCCGCAATCGCCGGTTTCATCGCCTCTGCCGATGCCGACCGTGCGCGCCGGATTGACGGCCAGCTGGGCGATACCCTGCCGCCGCCGCACAAGTGGCAGATCGTGGTCGATGGCGCTGCCCACAAGGTGAAGATCGGCCACAAGTCGATCAAGGTCGATGGCGAGAAGATCGACCTGAGCCTGGCTTACACGCCGGGCGACCGCTTTGTTGAAGCCGAGATCGGCGATGGCGTACTGGGCGTGAAGCTCGCCCGCACACGCGCAGGCTGGAAGATGACGACGCGCGGCCGCATCCACGCCGTTCGCGTGCTGCCGCAGCATGTGGCGCATCTGGCTGATCACATGATCGAAAAGGTCCCGCCCGATCTTTCGCGGTTCCTGATCTGCCCGATGCCGGGCCTGCTGGTGTCGCTCAATGTTCAGGAAGGCGACAAGGTCGAGGCTGGCCAGCCGCTCGCCGTGGTCGAAGCCATGAAGATGGAAAATATTCTGCGCGCTGAAAAGTCGGCCACGGTCAAGAAGGTCAATGCCAAGGCGGGCGAAAGCCTGGCGGTGGATGCGATCATTCTGGAGCTTGAATGAGCTTTGCCGCGCTGATTGACGGCGCGGAACAGCGCGAACACGGCTTTGCGCTGACCGTTCCGGACACGTGGTTGCAGGGTCGCACGGCCTACGGGGGATTTTCCGCCGCGCTGGCGCTGACTGCCGCGATGCGCCTAGGCGGGGAAGACCTGCCGCCGCTTCGCTCGGCCTCGGTCAACTTTGTCGGGCCGGCGAGCGGACTGGCTGAAGTCAGCGTTCGCATGCTGCGCAAAGGCAAGAACGCCACGTGGATCGGTGCTGAAGTTTCATGCGGCGGGGCCTGCACTCTGACCGCGACGTTTGTTTTCATGGGGCCGGTGGATTCGGCCGTGCATCTCAATCGGCAGATTGCCCCCGTCGGTTTGATCGCCGCAGACGATAGTCGCATCTTCGAACCGCATCCGCATATGCCGGTGTTCCTGCGCAGCAATTTCGAGGTCCGCTTTGCCCTGCCCAAAGCCGAGGGCAAGAGCGCGGAAATCTGTTGGTGGGTGCGGTCAAAGGATCGCGCAATTCTCGATCCGATGGTTGAGGTCATGCTAGTCGCCGATGCCTTGCCGCCGGGAATCCTGCCGCTGCTCACGCCGGCAACCCCGGTCAGTTCGATGACATGGATCGCCAACCTGCTGACCCCGGCGCCGGTAACGCGCGATGGCTGGTGGCTGCTGCGATCGAACGCCGACTATTCAGAACGCGGCTGCTCCAGCCAGCACATGGGCCTATGGAACGCCGATGGCGAGCCAGTGGTTTCCGGTATGCAATCGGTGGCTGTATTCGGCTGATCAGGACGCAAGTTCCGCATCGAGGAACTGCGCAACGTCGGCCAGTTCCACATCCTTCGCCAGAAATGCCGCGCCGATACCGCGCATCAGGACGAAGGGCAGGGTGCCCGCGTCCATCTTCTTGTCGTGCAGCATGTGCTGGACCAACGTTTCGCCCGCGCAATTGAGGCCTAGCGCAGACAATCGGTGCGGCAGGTCGGTCGCGGCGAAATGGGCTGAAACGCGATCAACCTCAGCAGCCGCCATCAGGCCGCGCCGCGCCGAATAGCGCGCCGCCAGAACCATGCCCATGGCAACGCCCTCGCCGTGAAGCAGGCGGTCTGAAAAGCCGGTCTGCGCCTCAAGCGCGTGGCCGAAGGTGTGACCAAGGTTGAGCAAAGCCCGCGCGCCGGTCGTCTCGCGCTCGTCCTCCGCCACAACGCGCGCCTTGGCCTCAACCGAGGCAGCAATGGCGGTTTCGCGGGCCTGCGCATCGCCCGCGAGCAGCGCAGTGCCATTCGCCTCGCACCAGTCAAAGAACGCTGCATCGCCCAAAAGGCCGTATTTGACGACCTCGGCATAGCCGGCGCGGACTTCGCGCGGGGGCAGGGTATCAAGCGCGTCCGGATCGGCCAGCACCAGCGAAGGCTGATGGAACGCGCCGACAAGGTTCTTGCCCGCCGCGGTGTTGATCGCCGTCTTGCCGCCAACGCTTGAATCGACCTGCGCCAGCAGTGTGGTTGGCACCTGGATAAAGTTGCAGCCGCGCTTGAGGATTGACGCAGCAAAGCCGGTCAGATCGCCAATCACGCCGCCGCCCAGCGCGATGATGTGATCGCCGCGCTCGACTTCGAGTTCGAGCAGCCAGTCGACCAGCGCCGACAGCGATTCCCATGACTTGGTCTTCTCGCCCGGCGGCAGAATGCGCCACGCGGGCCGCTTTCCGGCAGCAAGCAGCGATGCTTCGATCGCGACGCCCCATGCAGCATGAACATTGGCATCGGTAACGATCGGCACCACGGTCTTGCGCAGTCGCGTGCCGCAGGCGGCAGCGATGTCGCCCAGCAAGCCGCGCTCGACCCGGACGTCATAGGGCCGCCCCGCCAGCGAAACCGCGATCACAGCCATGCGTCGATCTCCTTCACCACTTGCGCCAGTGCGTGCGCATGCGGGACGTTGCCGCTCTTCACCCGGATCGGGGCTTCGGCATAGAATTGTTCGCGCTCCGAACGGAGCCGGGCGAGAATTTCGTGCGGATCGCCATTGCGGAGCAGAGGGCGGTTGTCTTTGCGGCCAACCCTTTCGACCAGCACATCGACATCGCTGTCGAGCCAGATGGTGATTGCCCGGTCAAGGATCAGCGCACGGGTTTCCGGGTTGCAGAAGGCGCCGCCGCCAGTAGCGATGACTTTCGGCTTTTCGCCAGCTTCGCCGATCAATCGGGCGATGACGCGCCGCTCACCGTCGCGGAAACTGGCCTCGCCATAAAGCTCGAACATGTCGCTGATCGTCATGTGCGCGGCTTCCTCGATCGCGTCGTCAGCGTCGACGAAGGCAAGGTGCAGCAGGCTCGCCAGCTTGCGGCCAATCGTCGATTTGCCGACGCCCATCATGCCGACGAGCACGATTGGCCGGTCAATCCGCTGGACCAGCGCCGAAATTTCGGCAGTTCCGGGCATGATTGCTTCATGTTCCATTGCAGGCCCGCCTATAGATGCGATAGGGACGGGCGCAAGCTTTCCGGGGAGTGGTTCGGCGTGGCGATGCTGGCAGGCAGGAATCGAATATTGGCTGTAACGGCGTTGGTGTTGCTGATTCTGGTAATCTGGGCATGGATCGACGGCGGCAAGCGAGAGCTGCGCCCGATGTCACAGGACGTCACCGTTCCGGAGCAACCCAAGTGAAACAGGCCCGTATCGCGCTTGCAGCCGCGCTGCTCGTCACTTCGGCAATAGCCATTGCACAGCAAGGCCCCGAATCACTGCTGCCGCCCGGTTTTGACAAGCCGCAGCCAAAGGCCGCTGCTCAGGCACCGGCTAGTTCCGGCGGACCGACGACGATTTCTTCGCCGGTAGTCCAGTCGATCCCGGGCCGCAGCGCGCCATCCACAGGCAGCGTCACGCTTCCTGCAGCCATCCCCTCGCTCGACCGCATCGAAAAGATGTCTCCGGAAGAGCTTGCCACACTGCTGGGCAACAAGCCGAAGTTCGACGTACCTGCGGGCGCCCGCCGTGAAATGAAGCGGCTTGGCGTTCTGGATGAGAGCGAGGGCGGCTTGCCTTCGTGGACCTTCGCCGGGCAGAACGCCTCGCTGGTGCGTGCGGTCCTTGCGGGCAACAATGGCCAGCTGGTATCGCGCTGGGGCCACATTCTGCTCCGCCGCGCTCTGGCTTCGCGGCTTGATGCGCCCAGCGGCATGACGCCCGCTGAATTCGCCGCACTGCGTGCCTCGTTGCTGGTGCGCATGGGCGAAGGCGTGGCGGCACGTGAACTGCTGCAGGACATCGACGCTGCGAATTATTCTCCGGCGCTTAGCCAGGCGGCACTCGACGCCTATGTCCAGACGGGCGATTTCACCGGTGCCTGTCCGGTCGTCACCTTCCAGGGCGGCGCGCGCAAGGACAACCAGTGGAAGGTTTTTCAGGCGATCTGCAGCGCCTATTCGGGCGAAGGCAGCCGCGCGATGACCGTGCTCGATCGCCTGACGCCCGGTAGCGGCGTGGAGCGGATCGACGTGCTGCTCGCCCAGAAGTACGCCGGTGCCGCCAACCGCGGCCAGCGCGCGGTGAAGATCGAATGGGACGGCGTCGAGGGAATGACCCCCCTGCGCTACAACCTGGCGCTCGCCGTGGGGCTGGAGCCGCCGGCAAGCCTGACCGCCTCCTCGCCTGCCTCGCTGCGCGCCAATCCGGCGAGTTCGCCTTTTGCGCCGCTCGAACTGCGCGCCTCGGCTGCCGATTTCGCCGCAGGGCAGGGCGTGCTGTCGAGCACGGCCATGGTCGACCTTTACAGCCAGGTCTTTGCGCTGGGTGGCGCGGGCGACTGGGCAAGCCGGGCGGGACAGCTGCAAGCGGCCTATCTTGCGGCGTCCGACAAGGAAAAGGTCGCGGCGATCACTGCGCTGTGGGGTGATCGCTCTGTGACCCTGCAGTTCTACTCGCGGCAGGTTCTAACCGCCTATGCCGCCGCCCGCCTGCCGGTTTCGAGCGATTTTTTAGAGGAATCACCGGGCCTGATCGCCTCGATGCTGTCCGCCGGACTTGATGAGAACGCGGTCAAATGGGGCGCAGTCGTTCCTAATGGTAGCGAGGGTTGGGCCTTGCTCGCGCTGGCTCAGGCCAACCGAACGGCCGAGGTGTCACGCGATCAGATCGATACTTTCCGCGCAGCTGATGAGAGCGAGGAGCAGGCGAAAACCCGCATGTTCATCGCCGGGCTGGCCGGTTTGCGGCGCATTTCTCAGCAAACCGGCAACGATCTCGCCAGCGACATGGGTTTCTCTCTCGCCGCTGACAGCCGCTGGGCTCAGGCGATCGACCAGGCGGCTGCCGTCAACAATCCTGGATTGGTGGCCATCCTTGCAGGGGTCGGTATGCAGGGGCCAACGTGGAGCAAGATGACCCCGCGCCATCTCTATCACATCGTCGCCGCGCTTGACCGGGTAGGCCTTCGCGCCGAGGCCCGGATGATCGCCGCCGAAGCCGTGGCGAGGGCCTGATCACGTCCGATCCGGTCGCATCCTTCCTTGCCATGCTCGCCGCCGAACGCGGCGCTGCGGTGAACACGATTGCTGCCTATCGCCGCGATCTTGAAGGGGCGGAGGAAATTGTCGGAGACGTAGCTGCTGCCAGCCCCGAAGATCTCGGAAAGTTGGGTGCTGCGTGGAGCGCGCTGGCCCCGTCCAGCCTTGCTCGCAAGTGTTCCGCGCTCCGCCAGTTCTATGCCTTCCTGCAGGACGAGGGGCTGCGCGAGGACGATCCTTCGCCGGCGCTGCCCCGGCCCCGGACACGGCGGCCTCTACCCAAGCTCCTTGGCCACGGCGATGTCGATGCCCTGTTCGCGCGGGCCGAAGCTGAGGCCGAATCAGACAAGCCTGAGGCGGTGCGGATGCTGGCGCTGCTCGAATTGTTGTACGGTTCAGGTCTGCGCGCCACCGAACTGGTATCCTTGCCGCTCAACTCCGTGCCCCGCGATGCGCCGTTCCTTCATGTGACCGGCAAGGGCGGCCAGCAACGGCTTGTACCCGTCAGCACCCGGGCAAAGCAGGCGCTGTCACGTTGGCTGGATCTGAGGGTCGACGGCGGCAAGCACCTGTTTCCCTCACGTGGTAAATCGGGCCATCTGACGCGGGTTCGGCTGTTCCAGATGCTCAAGGATCTGGCGCTACGGGCGGGTCTCGCGCCCGAAAAGGTCTCTCCGCACGTCCTGCGACATGCCTTTGCCACGCACCTGCTTGAGGGCGGGGCCGACCTGCGCGTGCTCCAGACCCTGCTGGGCCATGCCGACATTTCGACAACGCAGATCTACACTCATGTTGATGCGGCCCGGCTTGTTGCACTGGTCAATGCGCGTCATCCCCTTGCCGCGCATCGCAGCCGCGATTAGAGGCGAGCCATGGTCTCTTACCTCGAATTCGAAAAGCCGCTCGCGGCGCTTGAAGCCCGCATAGCCGAACTGCGCACATTGGCCGCCGATGGTGACGTTGACCTGGCCAGCGAGATCGCCCGGCTTGAGAAGAAAAGCGCTGCCCTGCTGGCGAGCACTTACGGAGCTTTGACGCCTTGGCAGAAGACGCAGGTCGCCCGCCATCCGATGCGGCCGCACTTTGTCGATTACGTCCGTCTGGCTTTTACCGAATTCATGCCTTTGGGCGGAGATCGCTATTTTGGCGAGGACGAGGCCATCCTTGGCGGGTTTGCCCGGCTCGATGGCCGCCGCGTCATGCTGATCGGTCATGAAAAGGGCCACGATACGGCCACCCGCATCCGCCACAACTTCGGCATGGGCAAGCCCGAGGGCTACCGCAAGGCGATTCGCCTGATGGAACTGGCCGGACGGTTCGGCCTGCCGGTCGTGACGCTGGTCGATACATCCGGCGCATTCCCGGGTGTTGAAGCCGAAGAGCGCGGTCAGGCTGAGGCCATTGCCCGCTCGACCGAAGCCTGCCTTTCCCTGCCGGTGCCCATGGTTTCGGTGATCGTGGGTGAGGGCGGTTCAGGCGGCGCTGTGGCGCTGGCCTCTGCGGAACGCGTGCTGATGCTCGAACATTCGGTTTACTCGGTGATTTCGCCCGAAGGCGCCAGCTCGATCCTGTGGCGCACGCCCGAAAAGGCGCCCGACGCGGCCGAAGCGATGAAGGTCACCGCCCAGCATCTCGAACGGCTCGGCGTGATTGACCGGATCGTTCCCGAACCTGTTGGCGGTGCCCACCGCGACCCCGCGCTTACCGCCCAGCGGCTTGCCAAGGTCATCGATGCGGAGCTTGATACACTTGCAAAAATTCCGGCAAACGATCGGATCAGGCTGCGCGAAGAGCGATTCTTGCGTATTGGTCGTTCCTGAACCGGGATCGCTTTTGCGTATGTTCGGCTGGGCGGCCTGCAACTTCCGAAAAGTTGCAGCGTTTTGCCGACTCGCAAAGGAGATACCTTATGACTGTCCGCAAGATGACCGGCCGCAAAACGCTTGTTTTCATGGCCAGCGCCGGCGCGCTCGCTTTCCTGCCGAGCCTGGCCAGCGCCCAGACTGCCCAATCGATCAGCCAATCCGACAAGGAGCAGGGCGCAAAGGCGCACCCGCAACTGGTCGAGGAATTCGGCGGCGCGGTTAGCGGTCCGCAGGCCACCTATGTGGAGGGCATTGGCAAGGATGTGGCGATCTATTCGGGCCTCAGTAACGCCCGGTCCGACTTTACCGTTACGTTGCTCAATTCGCCGGTGAACAATGCTTTCGCCATTCCCGGCGGTTACATATACGTCACCCGCGATCTCGTCGGCCTGATGAACAACGAGGCCGAACTTGCCGGCGTTCTGAGCCACGAGGTTGGCCATGTTGCCGCTCGACATTCCAACAAGCGGCAAAGTGCGGCGACGCGTAACACTGTGATCGGCGTGCTGGGATCGGTGCTTGCCGGGGCAGTGCTGGGCAATAGCGGTCTTGGAAACATCGTGCAGAAGGGCCTGATCCAAGGCTCGCAGATATTGACCCTCAAGTATTCGCGCAGCCAGGAAACCGAGGCAGACAATCTCGGCGTTGAATACCTCAAGCGTGGCGGGTACGATCCGCACGCGATGGGTACGGTGCTGCAGGCGCTGGCCAACGAAAACGCGCTCGAAGCGCGCATCCAGGGCCGGACGGCCACGCAGGTTCCGGAATGGGCTTCGACTCACCCTTCCGATGCCCCGCGCATCAAGGCTGCGCTGGCAAAGGCGGGATCGGCCACCGGCAAGACCAACCGCGATCGGTTTCTCACCGGCGTCAATGGCATGATGATGGATGACGATCCGAAACAGGGCGTGATCGAAGGCCGGCGCTTCACGCATCCCGAATTCCGCTTCAGCTTTGACGCCCCCCAGGGCTTTTACATGACGAACGGCACGCGCGCTGTTGCGATCACCGGACAGTCCGGTCAAGCTGAACTGACCAGTGCCGCATACAGCGGCAATCTCGATACCTATGTCCGCTCGGTGTTCACCGGGCTCGCGGGGCAGGGCCAGACGATTGATCCCGGTAGCATCCAGCGCACGACGGTGAACGGCATTCCGGCGGCTTACGGCGCTGCGCGAGTGAACTCATCGAGCGGGCAGGTTGATGCCGTGGTGTTCGCCTATGAATTCTCGAATTCGCAGGCTTTCCATTTCGTCGCCTTGGCCAAGTCCGGCGGCGCCCAGTCATTCGATCCGATGTTCGCTTCGATGCGGCGGATTTCAGCAACCGATGCTGCCTCTATCAAGCCGCGCAGACTTTCCGTGGTGACAGTGAGTTCCGGTGACACCTTGCAGTCGCTCTCCTCCAAGATGGCCTACAGCGATTACAAGCTTGACCGCTTCCTGGTGCTTAACGGGTTGACCTCCACATCAAAGCTGACCCCCGGCCAGAAGATCAAGCTGGTCGTGTACTGACGACGCAAAAAGGGGGCGCGGATTGCTCCGCGCCCCCTTTCGTTAGCGACCCTGATTTTTATCAGGCGTTGGTCGAAGACAGCGACGAAGAGGTCTTCGAGAAGGTCTTGTCGAGCTCGGTACCCAGCCCGCCAATTGTGGTCATGATCGCAACAGCAATCAGGGCGGCGATCAGGCCGTATTCGATGGCAGTAGCGCCGGTTTCATCCCGAAGGATCTTTGTGACGAACGACATGTGCATTCTCCATGATTTGGAGTTGATACTCGGCTCGTTCCGCTCCCCGGAAGAGTCCATGCCGTTTTCGCTCATAAGGTTAAAAGCGGACTAAAGAGATTTCCCTAACGCAATTTCATATTAATCATTGCGGACAGTGGACACTGGACAAAGAAAAGGGGCGGCAGGTAAACCTGCCGCCCCAAATCTTGTCGAACTTGACCCGCTATTAGGCGTTGGTCGAGCTCATGGCCGAAGAAGTCTTCGAGAAGGTCTTGTTCAGTTCGGTGCCGAGGCCACCGATCGTCGACATGATGGCGACGGCGATGAGAGCAGCGATCAGGCCGTATTCGATAGCGGTTGCACCAGCTTCGTCACGGAACAGGTTGTTGATGAACTTCATGATTTGGTCTCCAGTTGCAGTCTTGTTTAACCCAGCTCGTCCCGTCCCACCGGTAGAGCGCAATCA
>NZ_JANPGP010000100.1:0-1840 GCF_031424035.1 Novosphingobium sp. | reverse complement strand
GCGATGGCTTCGTCCGCCGCCTTGTCCGGCGTATCGGCCTTTAGCGTGTGCGGCGGGACAATCGTTGCGCTGCCGAGGCGGTCCTTGCGGGAGAACAGGTGAAATTCGGCGAAGTTGCTGGCGGACCAGTGCGCCAGTTCTTGCAGTCGCTCGAACTGACGCTTGTCGTGCGCGCCGCTCCAGCGTTCGGGATCGGCGTTCTTGGCGGGTGCCTTGAGCTCGATAAAGGCGCGCGCGGGCTGGCCGGGGCGGATCAGGGCAATGTCCGGGCGGCCCACTCCCGGTTTGTTGAACTCCGGCGATACGGTTAGCTGCGGTACGGCTTGGAGCAACGGCAGCAGATTGGTGACCAATTCCTGAAATGCCGGGGCAAGTGCGGGTTCGGACGCTTCGGCGTTGGCGCGCAGTTGGTCGCGGATGCGCTTCGCATAGTGCTTGAGATGATTGTGTATTACGCTTGGCATTTTCCTGAGTTAGCGTTTCGTTCAAGCCGCGTCATCATGAATTGGGTGCAATTCTTGCAAGTTGCGAGATGCCGACAAGGAACCGCCCACGGAACGCTAAACAGGCCAACGCAGCCCAATTCACCCTTGCCCCGGCGCGCCTCGCGGGGCTAGGGGCGCGGGCATCATGCTCAGCAACCTTGCTCCCCAGCCCGCCGATGCGCTTCTCGCGCTGATCAAGCTCTACGCCGCCGATCCGCGCGCCGACAAGATCGACTTGGGCGTGGGCGTCTATCGCACCGGGCAGGGCGACACTCCGGTGTTCGGCGCGATCAAGGCGGCCGAGCAGCGGC
Source organism: Novosphingobium sp. (assembly GCF_031424035.1). Classification (GTDB taxonomy): domain Bacteria; phylum Pseudomonadota; class Alphaproteobacteria; order Sphingomonadales; family Sphingomonadaceae; genus Novosphingobium. The sequence goes on along the minus strand of NZ_JANPGP010000100.1, from coordinate 1,044 downwards.
TGATCGATACGCAGGATTCGAAGAGCTACCTCGGGCCTGAGGGCGACATGGGCTTCGTCCACGCGCTGATGCCGTACATCTTCGGCGGGGACGATCCCAGTTTAGGTGGCCGGATCGAGGGGATGCAGACCCCCGGCGGCACCGGCGGGGTGCGGCTCGCGGTGGCGCTCGCGCTCAAGGCCGGGGTCAAGCGGGCGTGGATGGGTACGCCATCGTGGCCCAACCATGCACAGATTTTCGGCGATCTCGGGCTCGCGCTCAAGACCTTCAGGCATTCCACAGCGGATGGCGCGGTCGACATGGACGCGCTGCGCGGCGCGATTGCCGAGGCGGATGCGGGCGACGCAATCCTGCTCCACGGCTGCTGCCACAACCCCACCGGGATCGATTACAGCCCCGCACAGTGGGACGAGATCGCCGCGCTGGTCGCGGAGAAGCGCCTGCTGCCGCTGCTCGACCTCGCCTATCAGGGGCTAGGTGCGGGGATGGAGGAGGACGCCTACGGGGTCCGCGCGGTGCTCGCTGCGGTGCCCGAGGCGCTGATCGCCTATTCGTGCGACAAGAACTTCGGGATGTACCGTGACCGGGTCGGCGCAATCTATGCGATGGTCGCCGATCCGGCGCTGCTGCCCATGGTGCTCTCGAATGGCGCAACTTTGGCACGCGCGGCCTGGTCGATGCCGCCCGATCACGGCGCAGCGGCGGTGCGCCTGATCCTCGAGGACCCGGCGCTGATCGCGCTGTGGCAGGACGAGCTCGATACAATGCGCGCGCGGATGAATCAGGTGCGCGCGCGGCTGGCCGAGGCGGGCCAGCAGGGCGGGGTCGATTTCGCGCCGCTCGGCGGCCAGAACGGGCTGTTCTCGGTGCTCCCGCTGAGCGGCGAGCAGGTGCTGCGGCTGCGCGCGGAGCACGGGATTTACATGGCCGGGTCGGGGCGGATCAACGTCGCCGGGCTGACCACCGCCAACGTCGACCGGTTCATCGCCGCGCTGGCGGATGTGACCGGGTAGATTGGTTCACACGAAGACACGAAGATGGTGC
>NZ_JANPGP010000099.1:0-12068 GCF_031424035.1 Novosphingobium sp. | reverse complement strand
TGGCGTCGGTAACGGCGATGGTCGGCATGGGAATGTCTCCTGATTTGTTGCGGCCAATTTAGGCACTCGGCGGGCGGACGCAACTCCCGGCCAGCGAAAGGTTTACTCGGGCGCGGACAAGCCGGGCTTGAACCGCGCCAGAAGGTCGGCGGGAATTTCGATCAGCGCCGGAACCGAGGTGTAGAGCACTGCCGCGTCAATCTGCCGGCCCGGATAGGCAACTTCCAAGGCGGCTGCGTAGGCGGCCATCTGCCGGACCACCGACTGCGGCACCCCGCCAAGGTCGTGCGGCGGGCGGCGCGCAGTCTTGAAATCGATCAGCCGAATGCGGCCGGGTTCGATCAGCAGTCGGTCAATCGTGCCGGCAACCACCTGATCGCCGACCAGCGCGGCAATCGGCACTTCGGCCAGCGCTTCTGGCCCGAACAGGTCGGCCCAGGTCGCCTCGCCCAGAACGCGGATGGCGGCATCGACCATTTCGCCGCGCAGATGTTCCGTCAGATCGGCGGCATTGCGCGCCAGCCAGTCCATGGCCGCCGCCGAACGATCCGCCGGGGCAAGTTCGGGCAGGCGTTCGAGCAGGCGGTGAATCAGCACGCCGCGCCGCGCGGCTTCCACACCCGTGCCCGGAGGCCACGGTGGATCGGACGAACGCTCCTCGCCCAACGCACTTGGTGCGAGCGGGCGCGGCGGGCGCGGTTCTTCGCCAATCGCACGCTCGGCCCACGGCGGGTTGAGTGCCAGCGGCTGCATCTCGGCAACGTCGCCCGAACCGAACGGCATCGGCGGCAGCGAGCCATATTCAAGGCGGCGGCCCCACAATGGATCGTCGATCTCGCGCTCATCCGCCATGACTTCAGCGAGCCGCGCGTACCAGCTATCGAGGGCGAGCTCCTTTTCATTGCTCGCCAGTGCGCCGGTAACAAACAGCGCCTCCTCGGCGCGGGTCATTGCCACATAGAGCAGCCGCCAATGCTCCTCGCGCTCCTCCGCCTTGACGCGGGCTTCCTCGTCCTCAAGCCGGCCGCGCTTCTCTTCGGCGCGCAGGCCCGGCAGCGGGATGCGGCGCGACTTGTCCAGCGGATCGCTGAGTTCGAGCGGCGATCCGAGCGAGCGTTCGGGATTGTCCGCTGCATCGGCAAGGATGACGATCGGCGCCTGCAGGCCTTTCGATCCGTGGACCGTCATCACCCGCACCAATCCGCCGCTGCCTTCGGCCTCGCGCTTCAGTTCGCCGTCGCCGGCATCGAACCAGTGGAGAAACCCGACGAGGCTGGGCACGTCGGTCATCGCATAGGCGTGGGCGGCGTTGACCAGTTCATCGATCGGATCGTTCGCCTCGCTCCCCAGCCGCGCGACCAGCTTTTCGCGCCCGCGCCACGGACCGACGAGCAGCCAGTGGAGCAACGCCTGCGGGGTTTCGTAATCGGCGAGACGCAGCAGACCGAGCAATTGCTCCATCGCAGCCAGCACTAACGGTTCGCGCGATTGGCGCAGGTGCGCCCAGAGCCGCACCCGGTCACCGCGATAGCCATGTTCAAGCAGCTGTTCCTGGCTCCAGCCCACCAGCGGCGAGACCAGCAGCGCAGCGAGATTGAGGTCGTCGAGCGGCTGCACGGCAAAGCGCAGCGCAGCGACCAGATCCTTCACCGCCAGCGGCGCGCCGAGCCGCAGCCGGTCAACCCCCGCCACCGGAACGCCCGCCGCATGGAGCCGCGCAACGATCAGGCCGGCAAGGTCCTTGCGCTTGCGCACCAGCACCATGATGTCGCCCGCCTTGGCCAGCCGGTGCTGTCCCTTTTTCAGCGGGAAGGAACCGCCGCCGTGCAGCCATGTCTTGACCTGCTTGGCGATCTTTTCGGCCAGTTGCCGGTCGGGCTTGGCGATCCAGCCTTCTTCGCCCTCATCGCCATCACCGCTGTCCGCGCTTTCGCCGTCGGTCAGGCCAACCGGCTGCCACAGGGTGACGAGACCTTCGCGCTCCTCCCCCACGTGGCGTTCAGGCAGTTCCTGCAGGCCGAACCGGTCCGGTCCGATCTGATCAATCGCGCGATCGACGAATTCAAGAATCGGCCGCGCCGTGCGGAACGACTGGCCGAGACCCAAGTCCTGCAGCTTGCGCACCGGCTGCGAACTGCGCAGCTTGATGACGTTGTCCGCCACATCTTCCAGATAACCGCGCACACGTTCCTTGGCGCGCTGGAAGTTCTCCGGGCTGGTGCCCTGAAAGCGGAAGATCGCCTGCTTGTAATCACCCACCACGAACAGCGTCCGCAGCCGCTCCCCGTGTTGTCCCTCGCCGGAGAAGAAATCGCCGGTCAGCGCGTTGATGATCTCCCATTGCGCGGCATTGGTATCCTGCGCCTCGTCGATCAGCACATGGTCGAACTGCCGGTCGAGCTTGTAGCGGATCCAGTCGGCGACATCGCGGCGATTGAGCAGTTCCGCCGCCTGCCGGATCTGGTCGTCGAAATCGATCAGCCCTTCACGCTTCTTCGCCTCGTCCCAGGCGTGGGCAAAGGCGCGGCCCAGCGTGAGCGCAGGCACGACGTAGTCCGCAGCGGCGAGCAGACCGCGCATGTCCCGAATGCGCAGCATCGCCTCAAGCACGCGCTGTGCCGCATCGCCGAAGTGCGCTTCGAATTTCTCTAGCGAAGGTACGTCCTTGATCGTGTCCTTTTGCGTGAACAGAACGGCGAAAAGCTGGGCAAAGCTTTCAAGCCGGTCAGCCGGGTCGCCAGCAAGCCATGCGGCGATGACCTCGCGGCCGGCCATGCCCTTTTTGCCGTTCCATTGCCGGTATGCGGACAGGCACAATTCCAGCGCATCGCATTCGAATTCGGCGTCGCTGCACAATTCGATCAGACTGTGCTCGCCCGCATCCTCCGACAACCCCAACAGCCGCATTACGCGCGGTCGCAGGTCGCCGAGTTCCCACGATCCGGGGCCGAACCACGCCGAATGGGCCGAGGCGCAGCGCAGCAGGAACTGCTCCACCTCGCCGCTGTCCTTCATCCGTATCGCAAGCGTGGAAAGCGCCGCCATGAAGGCATGATCGCCGCGCGCTTCCGCCTCGACCAGCAGGTTACCCAGCACATCGCGCAGCAGCAGGATGCGGTCGCGGTCTTCCATCGGGCGCGTGCCGGGGGACAGACCGGCTTCTTCGGGGAAGCCCGCCAGCAGCCACTGGGAAAAGGCATGGATCGTATCGATCCGCAGCCCGCCACCGGGGCAATCCAGCACCGAGGCGAACAGCGTGCGCGCGCGGTCGCGTGAGGCCGGATCGTCAGGCGCGCCGATATTTCGCAGCTCCTCGAACAGCTTCATGTCAGGCATGCGCACCCAGTTCGCCAGCACCTCGTTCACGCGCACGGCCATTTCGGCGGCGCCTGCCTTGGTGAAGGTCAGGCACAGCAATTGCGACGGGCTGACCCCGGGCTGCAGCAGCAGGCGCAGCACGCGGGCGGAAAGCACCTGCGTCTTGCCAGTTCCGGCCGAGGCCGAGAGCCAGACCGTGTCAGCCGGATCGACCGCCAGTTTCTGGTTGCCATGTAGCGGGAAGACCTTGCTCATTCGCCGTCATCCTCGCGGCCTTGCCATTCCTGAAGACGCATCAGCTGATCGTAATCGGCATAGCCCGGATAGGCCGGATTGAGCCGCGCGGTGAAGGCATCGCTGCCCTTGATCCAGCGGTCGATCGCATCGCCCAGGAAGCGTTCGGTTTCCGAGAGGAATTCGCCGCGCGGAATGCCCGATTTCTTCGCGCCTTCAAGGATCGGCTCGCTGAGTTCGCCAAACCCGCTCGCGCTCTTGCTGTTTTTCCGCAGCGACCAGTATTCAAACCGGGTCGGCTCTCCCGCTACCCCGGCAAAGGCGCCATCGCGCGCCATCAGTCCGATCAGGCCAAGCTGCAGCGCGAACCCCTCCTGAACCCGCCGCGCGGTGGGCGGACCGCCGGTCTTGTAATCGACCACCGCCAAAGTGCCATCCGCCAGCGCGTCGATGCGGTCGGCGCGGCCCTTGATCGTCACGCCCTTGAAGGTGATGCTGCCCTTGATCTCGCTGGCGAGGACGCGCCGGCCCTGCCCGTCCTGCGCGGCGATCTGTTCCTCGATCCATCGCAGCCCGGCGATCAGGCGCGGCCACCACAGGCCCCGCACCAGCGGGTGCGCGCTCATCTTGTCGAGCTCTTCGCTGGCAATGGCACCGAGCGAGCCGCCTTCCTTGTGCCAGCGTTCGAGGATCTGGTGCACCGCCGTGCCCTTCCAAGCGGCGGTCGGTTCGGCATCGAGCGCGTCGAGCGCGCGCAAGCGCAGGATATCGCTGGCGTAGAACTGGTAGGGATCGCCGCGCAGCCGGTCGAGGCCGGTCACGGCTATCGGCACGTCACGCTGTTCGGGCGAGGGCATCGGCTGCGGCCGGGTATGTGCCGTCTTGCGCGCCGGCTCGTTCAACCGCCGGGCGAGCGCGGGGGTTTCGCGGTCAAGATGGCGGTCAAGCAGGTCTGCGCCGAGCATGGCCCGCACACGCAGCACGAAACGCGAGGGGATCGCCGGGCCAGAGGTATCGCGCCGGGCATAGCTCAGCACCACCTCGGGCGCGCCGAGCGCGGCGGCAAGGTCATGCGCGGCAAGCCCGATGCGGAAGTCCGCACCCGGCACACCGAGCGCGCGCAACACCGGCGCGGCGAGCAGGGCATCGGGCGACGGCGCTGCCGGCCAGGTGCCCTCGGTCAGCCCGCCGCAGATCACCATGTCGGCGCGGCTCATCCGTGCTTCGATCAAGCCGTAGACGGCAACGCGCGGATGCCCGCCCCACGGCTTGCGCACGGCGACGCGCTCCATCGCATCGCGCAGGGCGACGGCGAGCCCGTCGCGCTCGATCCGCGTTCCGGCGGCCCGCGCAGCATCGCGAAGGTCCTCGACGAAGCTGGAGAGCGAACGCCCATCCGCCTCGTCCCAGATGCGGCCGCCGCTGATCGCCTCGCCCGCCGCGATCAGTGCGTCTAGCGCGCTTGCCAGCGGCATGTCCTCACCATCACCGAGCAACGGGGTCAGCAAGCCTTCGACCACGCCCCACCATTCGGCAAACCCGCGCACATGCTTGTCGCGTTCCTCGGCCACAGCGCGAAGCGGCGCCAAGCCGGGACCTGGACGCGGTCCGCGCAGGGCAAGATCAAACGCTCGAACGTGGTCCAGCCAGTCGGCGCGGCCGAACTTCTCGCCCGAATAGGGATGGCCGAGCAGTGCCAGCAGCGGCACCGGCGCGGCATTGCTCGCGGCGACTTCAGCCAATTGCAGCAGCAAGCGGCCTGCGGGAGTCAGTGGCAGCGGTTCGCCCGCTGTATCATCGGCCTCGACATTCCAGCGGCGCAGGTGCGAGATTACGCGCGCGGCCAGCGCCCGGTCAGGCGTGATCAGCGCGACGCGCTTCTCCGGCACTTCAAGCGCCTCACGGATCTTGAGCGCAATGGACTGCGCCTCGTGCCCCGGATGGTCGCTGACCATCAGCGTCACGCCCGTCAGCCGGCGCTGTTCTGCGGTCAGACCGACCCAGCGCGCGCTGGCAGCAGGCGGCAGGAATAGATTGGAGATCGCCTTGCTGCGTTCCGGCGGGGCAGCGGCCATGCCGGCGCGGTGCCACGGCTGCACTTCGCCGCGCTGCACGCCCATGCGGTTGAGCAGCAGCTTGAGGTGGTATTGCGGATGGGTCACCGCATCTTCGCGCGCAAAGGGCGGATCGTCGGGGCTCTCGCCCACCCCTGCCCGGCCCAGCGCCGCCCAGGTCTCGGCATCAAGGCTGAGGTCGAGATCGGGCAGGATCACCGCGCCGCGCGGCAATTCGCTGACCACGCGCAGCAGGCGGGCGAGCGACGGCGAGGCGCTGGTGACGCCTGCCGCGACGATCGGTGTCGCCGGAGCCTGCGCCGCCCATTTCGCTGCCGCCCGGTCAAACAGACGGTTGCGCCGCGCCGGAGCATCTACCAGCCCTGAACCTTCCAGTTCGGCCAGCCAGCGCAATTGAACCCGCGCGAAAGTCAGCGTGGAACGCTTCCAGTGCTCGGCGAGTTCACCAACGACGTCGACGACACGCGGTTCGAGAAGTTCCTCGGGACGAATGCCTTCCACCAGCAGGCGGTCCATCGTGCGGCCCAGATCAAAGGCCTGCCGCAGCAGCGCAGGGCCTTTCGGTGCGCGGTCGCCCAGTTCGTCGGCGAGCAGCACAGCCAGCCGCAGCCAGCGCTGGGTCGGTTCGACCGCCGGGGGAATGTCATTGCCGGCACCAAGCGGATCGAGCAGCGGCCCGAGCTTTTCATCGATGTCGAGATCGCCCACCGCCGCCATGCGGGGGAGCAGCAATCCGCGCAGTTCGCGGGTCCCCGACAGCCGCACGAAAGCCTCGGTTACCGTGCGGATCGCGCGCTGGCTGGGGAGCAGAAGCGTCAGCCGCGCCAGGCCGAGTTGGTCATCGCTGTAACGCGGCAGAAGCCCAGCCACGAGCGCATCGGCAAAACCCCGGTGCGCGGCAATCGAATAGACCTGCGGGCCTTTTTCCGTGGGCTCGCGCTCAGCCGGCATAGCCGAGCGCTGCCTCCGTCATGTCGATCGCCTCGGGATAGCCGACATCGAACCACTGGCCTTCATGGACCAGCCCGTGACAGCGCTCGGCGGTGATCGCGCGGTCCCAGAACAGGTTGGTCGAAAAGACGTCTTCCGGCGCGTCGGCGATCAGGTGCTTCGACAGCATCTGGATCCCGGTCCAGACATAGGGACGCGCCCGTTTGCCGCCTTCGCGGGTGAGGCGGCCATCGTCCTCAAGGTCGAAATCGCCCTGCCCCTGCGTATTGCCCGCCCGCTCGAACGGGACGACGAGCATCAGCACGTCCATTCTGCCGCCGTCCCAGGCTGCCGCAAGCCGGCGAAAGGCATTTTCGCCCTCGTCGGTCCACCAGTTGTCGGCATTGACGCAGATGAACGGATCGCCGGCGATCAGCGGCTTGGCGCGCACCAGCCCGCCGCCGGTATCGAGCAGCAGGTCGCGCTCGTCCGAAATTGTCACGGCGAAATCCTGCGCATGATCAGCCAGATGCGCCTCGATCTGGTCGGGGAAGTAATGCACGTTGACGACGATCCGCCCCACCCCGGCATTGCGCAGGTGGACCAGCACGTGATCGAGCAGGGTCGTACCGGCGACGCGGACCAGCGGCTTGGGCCGGTCCTTGGTCAGCGGCATCATGCGCGTGCCCATGCCCGCGGCCATGATCATCGCGGTTTCGGGCATCGTGGCGAGTGGCTTTGGGGTCATGCCTGCCAGTCGCCGCCCAGCGCCTCGCGAAGGTCGGCAGGGATGTTGGCATCGAACCAGCGCGCCACCGAGGCCAGCGCCGGATGGGCAAGGTCACGCTCCATCTGCACCCAGACACGCGGGATCATCGAGAGGTAGCGCGGTTTGCCGTCGCGCTTCCACAGCCGCACGAAAATGCCGACGATCTTGGCGTTCCGCTGCGCGCCGAGCATTGCGTAATCGGCGAGGAACACGTCGCGATTGCCAGAATAACCTTCAAGATAGCGATCCAGCATCTTCGCTTCGAGTTCAGGGCTGACATCGCGCCGCGCATCCTGCAGCAGCGACACCAGATCGTAAGCAGCATGGCCGATCAGCGCGTCCTGAAAATCGAGCAGCCCCTGCTTGTCGAGACTGCTGAGCAGCATGATGTTTTCGGCGTGGTAATCACGCAAAACCGTCACGCCCGGGCGCTGGTTGGGCATCAGCGCGGCGAAAGCCTCCTGCCAGGCCGCCGCCCAGCCGCGGCTGTCCACATACAGCGCGCGCGCGGGCACGTACCAATCAATGAACAACTGTGCCTCGCGCTGGTATTCGGTCAGGCTGTAACTGACGAACGGTCCCGGCGGCAGGCGGTGCAGCGCCGTCAGCGCATCGACTGCGCCAGCGTAGACCTCTTCCTCGTCCGCCGGCCAGTCATCAAGGTAATCGCGCATCCGCGTCACGCCGAAGTCTTCCAGCAAGACGAGGCCGCGTTCCGGTTCGGCATGAAGGATGCGCGGCGCGCGCATGCCGTTCTCGTCCAGCCAGCGCGCGGCGCGCAGGAACGGGCCCGGATCTTCATTCGGCGGCGGCGCGTCCATCAGCATCGCCGTCTTCTCGCCCATGCGGAGGCGGAAATAGCGGCGGAACGACGCGTCGCCGGGCAGCGGTTCGATTACCGCGTTCGGCCAGCCGGCATCGGCGAGAAAGCCATCAAGGCCTTCGGGCAGGGTCACTTCCATGGTTCACGCCCTAGCCAATCGGGCCCGGCACTTACAATGGCAATCCGCCCCGTTTCCGCAGTTTCCAGCGTAATTTCAAGGCAGCCCGGCTCGGATGCGAATCCGCCGGCGTGATCGGGCCATTCCGCGATCAATGCGGCACCCTCGCGGTAATCGTCGAGCCCCAGCTCCTCCGCCTCGCGCGGGTGTTCCAGCCGGTAGAAATCGGCGTGGACCAGCGGCAGGCGGACAGTGGGCGGATCGTAGGTCTCGATGATCGCGAAACTGGGACTCGGCACCTCGCCTTCATGCCCCAACCCGGCGATGATCCCGCGCGCCAACGTGGTCTTGCCCGCGCCCAGCCCGCCCGACAGCGCGACCACGTCCCCGGCGCGCAGCACTCCGGCAATGGCGCGGCCAAGCCGGTCCATCGCCGCGAGGTCCGGCAGGTCGATCGTCACGGCAGTTCGATGAGCGCGGCGGTGCCCTGTCCCGGTTCCGACACCAGTTCGAGGCTGCCGCCATGTGCGCTGACCAATTGGCGGGCGAGCGGCAAGCCGAGCCCCTGCCTGCGTTCCAGCGCCGTTCCCACCGCACCAACCTTCACCCCGCCAATCGCGCGGGCAAGCGCGGCCGGGTCCATGCCTGGGCCATTGTCCGAAATGACGATCCGTGCGCGCCCATTCTTGAGCCGCGCCAGTTCGATCAGGATGCGTCCGCCGCGCGGGGTCGCGGCAATGGCGTTGTCGATCAGGTGGCCGATCGCCCGGCCCAGCCGCCGCCGGTCCGCCATGATCCTGCCGGCACCTTTGTCCCCGCGCAGGTCTAGCTGGAGGTCGGACTGCTTGAAGCGGTCGCGCCGTTCCTCGACCACTGCGGTGATAAAGGGCAGCAGTTCAACCTCTTCCATCGCCAGCGGCAGCAGTCCCGCCTCGCTTTGCGACAGGTCGAGAACTGACTCGATCTGCTCACCCAGCCGTGCCACCGAGGTCAGGATATCGCCGACATATTCGCGGCCCTGTTCGTTAAGATCGCCGCCGATGCCCGCCTGCAGCAATTCGGCAAAGCCGCCAATGGCATTGAGCGGATTGCGAAATTCGTAGGACATCGAAGCGAGGAAGCGCGTCTTCACCTCGTCTGCCTCAAGCAGCGCGGCATTGCGCTCGCGCAGCGCCGTTTCCGCCTTCTGGCTGTCGGTAATGTCGAGCACCGTCAGCAGCCCGTTGCCATCGGGCAGCGGAACGCCAGCGAATTCGAGCGTGCGGCCATCGGCCAGACTGACACGCCCGCCGGTCTGCTTGCGGTCAAGCGTGGCGGCGCGGACAACTTCGCCCACTGCCTTGGCCTGCGCCGGCCGTTTGAGCCGCGCGCCGATCCGTTCGAGCAAAGTGTCGATCTTCGGATGGGTATCGAGGAACTCACTGTCGAGCCCCCAATCGGCAGCAAAGCGCCGGTTCCACTGCTGCATCCGCCCATCGGGCGCGAAGACCGAGACCGATTCGAAAAGACTGTCGAACGTCGCGGTGCGAGTGCGCAGCAGGGTGTCGCGCGCCGAGGATAACTGCAGTTGCTCAGTGCGGTCCTCGACGATCAGCAGCAGGCCGCCATCGGGCATCGGGTGTGCCACAACGCGCAGGTGGGTGCCATCGCCAAGCGGCCATGCCTCTTCCTGCGCCTCGCCCTTGTGGAACCAGCCGGCCTTTTCCTTTCGCCAAGCCGGGAAATCGCGCGCTTCGGGCACGCGGCCAGCGTCATGCGCCAGATCGAGCAGGCGCTCAAACGGCGGCGGATCGAGCATGGCGGCGGGCTTCAGCGCGAAAATGCGCTGGAACGGCTGGTTGGCGAAGGACAGGTTATGCTTCGCATCGAATTGCGCGACCCCGGCGGACAACTGGTCAAGCAACGAGCGCTGCGCCTTGCGGAAGGCATCGAACGAGCGCGACAGCTCCTCCATGTCCTCGACGTCGACGGCATAGCCAGCCACGCCGTCATCGCCCAGCGGCAGGTCGGTCACCTTGAGCGTGCGGCGCTGCCCGCCAATGGTCGCCGCCACCATGCGTTCGATCGAGCGCTTGCGCGACAGCGCCTGCAGCGCGACCTTGGCGGCGCTAACTCCGTCGACCGCTTCGACAAGTTCAGTCCCGGCATCGGCCACCTCAACCGCATCGGTGCCGCCGACCGCCGTGACATAGGCATGATTGACCAGCCGCAGCTTGCCATCGCTGGAACGGAACCACATCGGCATCGGCGCGGCTTCGATCAGGCCGACCAGCGCGGCGAAATCCTCCCGTGCGCGGGCCGCATCGGCGCGCAGCTGGACGAGTTCACTTTCGCTGTCGGAAAAGTCGAAGATCCACACCAGCGCCGCGCCGCCGGGGGACACTTGCGGATCGGCGAGCACCCCGCGCAGCGCGAGACTGCGGCGCGAACCCACCGGGGTGGCGACCAAGTGGAACGGCGCGCCGGTCTTCTGCGTGCGCAACACCGCTTCGTTCAGCGCGACGAGCTGTTCGGGCGGCAGGCCCCGGCCCTCTTCGGACAGTTCGGTAAGGAACTGCGGCACACCATCGAGCCCCAGCCAGCCGGCCAGCTTGGGCGCCGCCTCGATCTTGCCGTCAGTCCTTACCAGCAACGGCAAGGCCGGCGATTCCTCGACCATCCGCGCCATGCGCCGCGCCGCTCGCTGGCTTGCCTCAGCCCGCTTCAGCCGCCGCCGCGCGGCAAGAAACGCCCACGCCGCCAGCGCGGTCCAAGCCGCGAGCAACAGGCCGATCAGAACAAGCGCGGTCTGGTTGAACACCATGCTGCTTCGCTATGGGAGCGAGGTGCGGATGGCAAGGCAGGCGCAGGAATGATCCGCGCGAATCTTGGGCAAGCCTACCTTCCATCCTCCATCGTCGCCCCGGGCTTGACCCGGGGCTTGGCTTTTCTTCGCCACCCTCGCCTTCACCCCCAATCTTTGAAAAGGCAGCCAAACCCGGGATCAAGTCCGGGGCGAAGAGAAACTAGAGTCGTCTAGAGGTCCAATCGAATTGAACCAAGAGGCTGCGGTTACGCCGCCACTGAATGCCCCCAACAACGACAACCACCACTCCCCATCTGCCCCCATGGCACAGTAAATTAGCAGTGGAATGAGCGATCCTCCGACGACTCCAACGAACACGTATGTGTGCAACTGTTCTGCATTGAAGCGCTTCAGCAGCCAACTTGTGGGCAGACCAATTAAAAGGCATGAAACGAGCACAATTGGAAACGTGATAATCAATGGAGCCAGCGTGGTAAGTAGCATCTCCCCCAGGTTGGCGTTGTCGCCGTATTGGTCAAACAAAGTCGGTAGCGTGAAAATGGCGGTAAAAATCAGCGGCATCCACGCACCGGCAAGAGTGCCAACCATGACTGCTCGAAAGAAGGCCCGCATCACCCAAGCCTATGGCATGAATGGCAATTGGCAAAGCAAACAAAAAAGGGCGGAGCATCAGCCCCGCCCTCTCTCTCATTCCTGAACCGTCAGCTCAATAGCGGTAGTGATCCGGCTTGAACGGGCCTTCGGTCGGCACGCCGATGTAGTCGGCCTGGCGTTGGGTCAGCTTGCTCAGCTTCACGCCGAGCTTTTCGAGGTGCAGCGCGGCGACCTTTTCGTCGAGGTGCTTGGGCAGAACGTAGACTTCGTTCTTGTACTGCGCCGGGTTGGTGAACAGTTCGATCTGCGCGAGCGTCTGGTTGGTGAAGCTCGACGACATGACGAAGCTGGGGTGGCCGGTGGCGCAGCCCAGGTTCACCAGGCGGCCCTTGGCGAGCATG
>NZ_JANPGP010000098.1:0-4815 GCF_031424035.1 Novosphingobium sp. | reverse complement strand
TCGGGCGGAAGAATGTGAAAATCGTGGTTCTTTGCGCCGGCCATGATGGTCCTCAAGTCCCTGTTGCAGCAAGCGGCGGGCGTGCCCGCCAAATTCGAATTTCCGGCCCCTTATCGCGCCCTGTCGGCGCGGTCCAGTCCTGTTGGCTTCTATTTCGCGGCGGTCGCGCGATCCTCGTGGAAAGTGTAGCTCAAGGTGATCTGCTGGATCGCCTTCGCTTCGGGGTCTTTCAGGATATCGGGATCGACATAATAGGTCACCGGCATGCGGATATCCTGCCCCGGTTCCAGCCTCTGCTCGGTGAAGCAGAAGCATTCGATCTTGGTGAAATACTTGCCCGCCTCGTCCGGTGAGACGTTGAAACTGGCGCGGCCGACGACCGGCCTGTCAGATGTGTTCTTCGCCGAATAGACCGCCATGGTCCGCGCGCCCAGCCGCACAGTCTGAGTGATCTGCTCGGGGCCAAACCGCCACGGCATGCCTTTGTCCACGTTGCCATCAAAGCGCACCGAGATCGTCCGGGCGCTGACATTGACAGTGCGGGCCTGCTCTTCGCTGATGCGCTGAGTCGTTCCGCCAAAACCGGTGGCCTGGCAGAACATGCGGTAAAGCGGCACCGAGGCCCATCCAAGGCCAAGCATGGCCAGCGCCAGCCCGCCGGCCATCAGGCCGACCCTCCTGTTACTTCTGGTGGGGCGGTTGCTCCTGGCAAGCGGACGAAGCGGAGCGCTGGCCATCAGTGCTGCATCTTGGCGATCGTGATGGCGAAGAACAGCACGACAAACGCGCCGAGCACCAGGGCCAGCACAAGGTTGCGCTGGCGGATCACCTTCTGGCGCTGCTCTTCGGTAATGCTCTTCTTCGGGTCAGTCATGGTCATACTCCGGCCAGCATCCGGTCAGCGACCAGTGCGGCAAACAGCAGGAAGAGATAGAGAATCGAATATTTGAATAACCGCTTTTCAGGCTTCATAGCATCGTCATCACCGGCGCGGGTACGCAGACCGACGGGGATGGCAAAGGCAAGGAACAGGCCCGATAGCAGCGCCGCACTGGCCGCATAGATCAGACCCGTCCCGCCCAAAAACCATGGCACCAGGCTCAGCGGCAGAAGGATTACCGAATAGGCAAGGATCTGCCGCCGGGTGGACTTTTCGCCGGCGACAACCGGCATCATCGGAATGCCAACCTTCGCATAATCGGTCTGCACGAACAGCGCGAGCGCCCAGAAGTGCGGCGGTGTCCACATGAAGATGATGAGGAACAGGACGACCGGCATCAGCGTGATGTCACCCGTCGCCGCGATCCAGCCGATCATCGGCGGAAAAGCCCCTGCCCCGCCGCCAATGACGATGTTCTGCGGAGTGCGCGGCTTGAGCCAGATCGTATAGACCACGGCATAATAAAAAATCGACACGGCCAGAATCACGGCCGCCAGCACATTGATCGCCAACCCCATGATCAGCACCGAGGCGGCAGCCAGTCCCACACCGAAATCGCGCGCCGAGGTCCGATCCATGCGGCCTGCCGGTAGCGGGCGCTTTGCCGTGCGCTTCATCCCGGCATCAATATCCGCTTCCCACCACATGTTGAGCGCTGCCGATCCGGCCGCGCCCATAGCGATGCACAGGATCGCGGTGAAGGCGAGCACAGGATGGATACGCGCTGGCGCGGCAAGATAGCCGCAAAGCCCAGTGAATATGACGAGGCTGATGACCCCGGGCTTGGTCAGCGAGAGGAAATCGCGCCAGTCGGCTGGCAGTGTCTGAGTCTGGGAAAGCGCCATTTGACCGCGCCTATAGGCCTGTCCGCCGCCAAGGGAAAGCGAGTCTTCGACGAAGTGCAAAACTGGCGCGCACACGCGAAAAACCCCGGGAGTTTCCTCCCGGGGTTCCTAGCTTGCCGTTGCTTTGCACCATTAATGGTGCGCCGCGTCCTCGATGACCGGCAGGGTTTCGAACTGGTGGAAAGGCGGCGGGCTCGACAAGGTCCATTCGAGCGTGGTGGCGCCTTCGCCCCAGTAGTTGTCTTCCGCCTTCTTGCCGGCGATGAACGCATAAGCAATGTTGACGAAGAAGATACCGATCGAAGCCGCCGTGATGGCGTATCCGACCGAAGAGACGTAGTTCCAGTAGGCAAAAGCCTGCGCATAGTCAGGGATGCGGCGAGGCATGCCTTCCAGCCCAAGGAAATGCTGCGGGAAGAAGATCATGTTCACGCCGATGAAGAAGACGATGAAGTGCAGGATCGCGAGGAACTCGGAGTGCATCTTCCCGCTCATCTTCGGGAACCAGTAATAGAAGCCCGCAAAGAGCGACGTCACTGCACCAAGGCTGAGAACGTAGTGGAAGTGCGCCACAACGTAGTAAGTGTCGTGCAGGTTGTCGTCGACGCCGCCATTTGCGAGGACAACGCCGGTCACGCCGCCGAGCGTGAACAGGAAGATGAAGCCGATCGCCCAGATCATCGGGCTCTTGAACTCCATCGAGCCGCCCCACATCGTCGCGATCCACGAGAAAATCTTGATGCCGGTGGGCACCGCGATCACCATGGTGGCCGCCGTGAAGTACATCTTCGTGTTCACCGAAAGACCGGTGGTGTACATGTGGTGCGCCCAGACGATGAAGCCGACGACACCGATGGCAACCATTGCGTAGGCCATGCCGAGGTAGCCGAAGACCGGCTTCTTCGAGAAGGTCGAGACGATCTGGCTGATGATGCCGAAGCCCGGCAGGATCATGATGTACACTTCGGGGTGGCCGAAGAACCAGAACAGGTGCTGGTAGAGGACCGGGTCACCGCCGCCGGCAGGATCAAAGAAGGTCGTGCCGAAGTTGCGGTCCGTTAGCAGCATGGTGATCGCCGCGGCCAGCACCGGCAGGGCCAGCAGCAGCAGGAAGGCGGTAACCAGCACCGACCACACGAACAGCGGCATCTTGTGCAGGGTCATGCCCGGCGCGCGCATGTTGAAGATGGTGGTGATGAAGTTGATCGCGCCCATAATCGAAGCGGCGCCAGCGAGGTGGAGCGAGAAAATCGCGAAATCCACCGCCGGGTTGCCCGCCGCGCTCTGCGTCGAGAGCGGAGCATAGGCAGTCCAGCCGATGCCGGCGCCCTGGCCCGTGCCGCCCGGAACGAATGCCGAGCACAGCAGCGAGATGAAGCCCGCAACCGTCAGCCAGAACGAGATATTGTTCATGCGCGGGAAAGCCATGTCCGGCGCGCCGATCATAAGCGGCACGAACCAGTTGCCGAAGCCGCCGATGATCGCCGGCATGACCATGAAGAACACCATGATCAGGCCGTGGGCGGTGATCAGCACGTTCCACAGGTGGAGCTGCTGATCGAAGGTCGGATTGGCAACGCCGAACCAGTGCGAGAAGGTCGCAAGGTACTGGATACCCGGCTGTGCCAGTTCAAGGCGCATCATGCCAGAGAAGGCGCCGCCCACGATCCCCGCGATGATCGCGAAGATCAGGTACAGTGTGCCAATGTCCTTGTGATTGGTCGACATGAACCAGCGGGCGAAGAACGCCGGCTTGTGGTCTGCGTCGTGATGACCGTGGTCGTGCGTAAGATCGTGAGCCATGTCAGTTCTAACCTTGTCTCAGCTCGCTCAGGCGCCGGGCGCCGCGGAAGCGGAAGGGGCGGCCGAAGCGTCGGCAGCAGGTGCGGCCGAAGCATCGGCGGCAGATTCGGAAGCGCCAACGGCGGGTGCGGAAGCCGCAGCAGCCGGTTCAGGCTGGCCGTCGATCTTCGCACCGGCATGGGTCATGACCCAAGCGTTGAACTTGTCACGCGGCAGCGCTTCGACGGCAATGGGCATGAAGCCGTGGCGCGCGCCGCACAGTTCCGAGCACTGGCCGTAGTACACGCCCGACTTTTCGATCTGCAGGACACGTTCGTTGATGCGGCCGGGAACGGCGTCGATCTTGAACCACAGGCTGGGCACGGCAAAGGCGTGGATCACGTCAGCGCCGGTGGCCTGAATGCGGATCTTTTCGCCGACCGGCAGGACGAGGCGGTTATCAACCTCAAGCTGCGCAGGGCCATCCCAGGGCTTGCTGCCGGCTTCGCGGATGCCCGCGTTGACGACCGGCTGGCCCTTCTGGTTGAGCATGTTCGAAATGACTTCGAAGCCGCCGTTGTCCGTATAGGAGTAGGTCCAGTACCACTGATTGCCGGTAACCTTTACGGTCAGCGCCTTTTCAGGGGCTGGCGTGTACTGGCTGGCGAGCAGACGGAACGAAGGCACCGCGATGACCACGAGGATCAGCACCGGCAGCAACGTCCAGACAATCTCGATCAGCGTGTTGTGGCTGGTCTTTGACGGCACCGGGTTGGTGCGCTTGTTATAGCGCGCCATGACCCAAAGCAGCAGGAACAGCACAAACAGCGTGATCACCACGATGATCGGCAGCAGGATCGCATTGTGCATCCACGCCGCATATTCGCCATCGGCGGAGAACTGTTTCTGGAAGCCGATGCCACCCGGGGTCGGCATGCCGATACCCTCGGTCGGCGTCATCGGGACATAGCTGCCCGCAGCCGGTGCGCCGGATGCGGTAGCAACCGCTTCCGCCGCAACTTCTTGTGCCTGGGCAATGCCCGTCATCATGGTTGCCCCTGCCAGCAAGGTCAGTCCCTTGAGGACCGATCCTGCATGCCGGATGCGTCCGACTGCCTTTACGCCAATTGTCATCACAGCTTTAGCTTTCCGCTTTCCTATGCCGGCGAGAGCGTTCCCTGTTGCCCGCCTCGCCTTCGATGAGGCCGAATTTGTCGGGGCCTATACGCGCGCTTGCGGGGCCACTCA
>NZ_JANPGP010000097.1:0-7741 GCF_031424035.1 Novosphingobium sp. | reverse complement strand
TGAGCTTTCGCTCGGCGGCATCCGCGACATGGGCGGCATTCCGGACGTGATGTTCGTGATCGACGCCAACAAGGAAGAGCTCGCCATCAAGGAAGCCAACGTTCTGGGTATCCCGGTCGTCGCCATCCTCGATTCGAACGTCTCGCCCGATGGCATCGCGTTTCCGATCCCGGCGAACGACGACGCCAGCCGCGCGATCCGCCTCTACTGCGAAGCCGTTGCTGCCGCTGCCAAGAAGGGCAACCGCGAAGCAGTCGTCGATTCGGGCGTCGACATCGGCGCGCTGGAAGTGGCTCCGGTTGAAGAAGCCGTGGTTTCGGTTCCGGCTGGTGAAGCCGTTGCTGAGGAAGCCGCCGCTGTGGAAGCTCCGGCAGCCGAAGCCTGATCGCCCGAAGTCTGATCAAAGGGCGATCGCTTTAGACATCAAATTGTAGCGCGCCGGGTTTATGGGCCCGGCCGCGGCATTCCAATTTCAAGAGGACTGGTCACATGGCTTATACCGCCACTGACGTGAAGAACCTGCGCGAGCGCACCGGCGCCGGCATGATGGATTGCAAGAAGGCACTCGACGATACGTCGGGTGACATGGAAGCCGCAGTTGACCTGCTGCGCGCCAAGGGCCTTGCTGCCGTTGCCAAGAAGTCCAGCCGCACCGCGGCCGAGGGCCTTGTCGGCGTGGCCGTTTCGGGCACCAAGGGCGTTGCCGTTGAGGTGAACTCGGAAACCGACTTCGTCGCCAAGAACGAACAGTTCCAGGACTTTGTGCGCAAGACCACCGAAGTAGCGCTGGGCGCTGCATCCGACGACGTCGAAGCGCTCAAGTCTGCTGCCTATCCGGGCGGCGGCACGGTATCCGACACGCTGACCAACAACGTTGCCACCATCGGTGAAAACCAGCAGGTGCGCCGCATGAAGACCGTTTCGGTCACGAACGGCGTTGTCGTGCCCTACATGCACAACGCTGCGGCGCCGCTGCTTGGCAAGATCGGCGTGCTCGTTGCGCTTGAATCGGAAGCCGGTGCCGACGTTCTCGAGCCGCTTGGCAAGCAGATCGCCATGCACATCGCCGCGGCTTTCCCGCTGGCGCTGAATGCTGACGACCTCGACGCCGAGCTGATCGCCCGCGAACGCAAGATCGCTGCCGAAAAGGCCGCTGAATCGGGCAAGCCCGCCGAAGTGCAGGCCAAGATGGTCGATGGCGCGGTTTCCAAGTACGCCAAGGAAAATGCCCTGCTCAGCCAGGTCTTTGTCATGGACAACAAGACCCCGGTTGCTCAGGTCGTCGAAGCTGCCGGCAAGGCTGCTGGCACCAAGATCGTGCTGAAGGACTATGTCCGCTTCCAGCTCGGCGAAGGCATCGAAAAGGAAGTCAGCGATTTCGCGGCGGAAGTCGCGGCTGCTGCCGGTCTCTGATCCAATCCTGCTGACAGGCAATTTGACGGGGCTCGGAGCTTTGCGCTCCGGGCCCCGTTGCTATTGGGGCGGACGAACGGTTACGAGCCACATGTCCGGTGGCACCACAAAGCGGAACGGCAGGACGCTGGTGCCGAGCCCGGCCGTGACAATCGTGGTCTTGCCGCCCTCATCGATCCGGCCACAGGCATAGCGGTCTCCATATTTTGACATGGTGGCCGGCGAGCCGCCCCAGGGCCAGCCGATCTGGCCGCAGTGCGTATGGCCGGCAAGCGTCAGCGCCACATCGCCGGGCAGAGCCGGCACGACATCCGGGCTGTGGCTGAGCACGACGACATCGCCCATGCTGCCATCGACCCCGGCAAAGCTTGCTTTCACGTCGTCATGGCCGGTGTATTCATCGCCAAGGCCGATCACGCGCAGCGGGCCAATGCGCGTTGATTCGTTGACCAGCACCTTTACGCCTATGCGCGCCAGCTCGTTCCGGCCTTCCTCGGCATTGCGCCAGTAGTCGTGGTTGCCCAGCACGGCGAGCGTGGCGAAACGGGGGCGTAGTCCGGCGAGTGGGGCTAGAGCGGCGGGGAAATTGTAATGGCGGGTCGCCAACCTGCGGTCGGTAATGAAGTCCCCCGCCAACATCACGTAGTCGGGCCTCAGCGCGTTCACCTGAGCGACGATGCGCGCCAGCCGGGCGGGTGGCATATCGGGATCGGCGACATGAAAGTCGGAGAGCAGCGCGATTGTCAGCGGCTGGGTCCCTTTCGCCAGAGCGGGAAGGGTCACTTCGGCGCGGCGGACCACCGGATCGGCCATGGTATCGCGCCAGGCGATGGCGGTGAATGCGCCTGCCGCCACCGCAAAAGTGCCTGTCAAAAGCTTTAAGCGGCCAAATCGCCCCCGGCCAAATCCCTTGCGCAAACGCCTGTCCCTTTACCTTGCAACACCTAGGCGGTAACGCCGGCCCACTTGTTCGGAACCGGAATCACCATCGCATGGCCAATGGCAAATACAAGCGCGTCCTCCTGAAACTCTCAGGCGAAGTGCTGATGGGCAACCAGCAGTTCGGCATCGATCCTGAATTCGTCGCTGAACTGGCGAAGGAAGTGAAGGCGGCCAAGGAAACCGGGCTGGAGATCTGCCTCGTCATCGGCGGCGGCAACATCTTTCGCGGGATGGCCGGCGCGGCCAAGGGTATGGACCGGGCTCAGGCCGACTACATGGGCATGCTGGCAACCGTGATGAACGCGCTCGCCATGCAGAATGCGTTGGAGCAGCTCGGTGTGCAGACCCGCGTGCAATCCGCGATTGAGATGGACAAGGTCTGCGAACCAGTGATCCGCCGCCGCGCCGAACGCCACCTTGAAAAGGGCCGGGTGGTGATCTTCGCCGCCGGCGTTGGTGCACCCTATTTCACCACGGACAGCGGAGCGGCCCTTCGCGCAGCGGAAATGCAGTGCGACGCCCTGTTCAAGGGCACTTCGGTCGACGGCATCTATGACAGCGATCCCAAGACCAATCCTGACGCTATTCGTTATGATTCAGTCGATTATGACACGGTTCTGGCACATAATCTCAAGGTTATGGATGCCAGCGCCGTTGCGCTGTGCCGTGACAACAGCATTCCCATCGTCGTCTTTTCGATCCGCGAACAGGGCAACCTTGCCAAGGTTCTCGCCGGTGAAGGCACACAAACCATCGTAAGAAAGGGCTGATCCCATGGCCAAGTATGACAAGGCAGACCTCGAACGCCGCATGTCCGGTGCGGTGGATTCGCTCAAGCACGACCTCGCCGGCCTGCGCACGGGCCGCGCCAACACCACGTTGCTCGATCCGATCACGGTCGACGTCTATGGTAGCCAGATGCCACTGAACCAGGTGGCTTCGGTCTCTGCTCCCGAACCGCGCATGTTGACGGTGCAGGTATGGGACAAGTCGAACGTCACCCCCGTCGAAAAAGCGATCCGTTCGGCCGGGCTCGGTCTTAACCCGATCAATGACGGCAATACCCTGCGCCTGCCGATCCCCGACCTGACCGAGGATCGCCGCAAGGAACTCGCAAAGCTTGCCGGGCAATATGCCGAAAAGGCCCGTATCGCGATCCGCAACGTGCGTCGTGACGGCATGGAAAACCTGAAGGCTGACGAAGCCAAGAAGGAAATCTCGGAAGATGATCGCAAGCGGTCGGAAACCGAAGTCCAGAAGATCACTGACGAAGCGATCAAGGCCGCCGACGAAGCTGCGGCTGCCAAGGAAAAGGAAATCCTCGGCAAGTGATCCGGCGGCTGGCTGGAGCTGGGCGGGGATCGGCGCAATGACCGCCGCGAAACACGTCGCGATCATCATGGACGGCAATGGGCGCTGGGCGAAAAAGCGCATGCTGCCGCGCGCCATGGGCCACAAGAAGGGCGTTGAGGCCGTACGCAAGATCGTGCGCGCCGCCAGGGACCTGGGGCTTGAGGCGCTGACGCTTTACGCCTTTTCGACCGAGAACTGGAAACGGTCCGAAGACGAGATCGGTGCGTTGATGGGGCTGATGAAGGCCTTCATCATCGCCGACCTCGATGAATTCGCCGCGAACAATGTCCGGCTGAAAATCATCGGCGATTACAAGGCTTTTCCGGCGGATGTTGTCGAACTGATTGAAAAAGCGCTGGCGCGCACGGCGGAAAACACCGGCACTACGCTCGCCGTTGCGCTGAACTATGGCGCGCAGGACGAAATTGCCCGCGCGGCGACCAAGGCGGCCGCGAAGGGCGCGATCACGCCTGAGGCGATCGAGGCTGAGCTTGATACGTCCGGAATGCCGCCTCTCGACCTGCTGATCCGCACGTCTGGCGAAGTGCGCCTGTCGAATTTCCTGCTGTGGCAGGCGGCCTATGCCGAAATGATGTTCGTTGACACGCTGTGGCCCGATTTCACCCCCGAGCATCTGGCCGATGCGCTCGAGAAGTTCGCGGACAGGGAGCGGCGATATGGCGGTCGGTGAACTAAGTAAAAGCTGCTTCCATCGTCATCCTGAACTTGTTTCGGGATCCATCAAGCCTCGCGGTCCGAGCTTGTGGAACAACAACAACGGTGCCGTTAGCTTTTCGCCATTCAACCAGAGTGTTCAGGCACAATGGATCCTGAAACAAGTTCAGGATGACGTCAAAAGGGATCGGGTGAGCATATGATCCAAGCCGCCGCCAAAAAATCGGACCTTGGCGTTCGTACCGCTTCCGCAATCGTCATGGTCACCGTCGCCGGCCTGGCACTCTGGCTCGGCGGCTGGCTTTGGGCGCTGTTCGTTGGCGCAATCGCCAGCGGCGTGCTGTGGGAATGGCGCGGGCTGGTGCGCGGCTTTGCGGCAACGCCGATGCAGCAGACGCTGTGGAACATCGGCGGCATCGTCTACATCGGTTTTGCCACGGCCATGCTGCTGTTTCTGCGCAGCGAGTTCTTCCCGGTAATCGCGTCGGTTTCGGCGATCCTTGCCGTAATCGCCACCGATGTCGGCGCCTATTTTGCTGGGCGCACGATTGGCGGACCAAAGATTGCGCCATCTATCAGCCCGTCAAAGACGTGGGCTGGACTCTTCGGTGGCATGGTTGGCGCGACCTTGGCTTTTGCCGGGCTGATGGCCTTCCAGTACGAGGCCTCAGGGGCTGGCCCTCAGCCTGCGTGGAGCGAAGCCGTGTTCTTCGGTTGCTTTACCGCGGTTGTCGCGCAGGCCGGCGACTTCTTCGAAAGCTGGATGAAGCGCCGTGCAGGGGTGAAGGATTCGGGTAAATTGATCCCGGGCCATGGCGGGCTGTTCGACCGGGTGGATGGCCTGCTGGCAGTCGTTTTCGTCGGCGGCATCCTTGTCGCCGGTGCCGGACTTCTCGGTCTCAATTGATGACGCGCACGATCTCCATCCTTGGCGCGACCGGCTCGATCGGCGCATCGACGCTCGATCTGATCCGGCGAGAGCGTGAGGCGTGGGACGTCGTCGCTCTTACGGCCAATTGCCAGGCTAGCGAACTGGCACGGCTAGCGCGGGAATTCAGGGCAAAAGTCGCGGTTGTCGCCGAAGATTCCTGCCTGCCTGAACTGCGCGAGGCTCTGTCGGGCAGTGGCATCGAAGCCGCAGGCGGGGCGGGGGCTCTGATCGAAGCGGCGAGACGCCCAGCCCATATGACCATAGCCGCCATCGTCGGCTGCGCAGGGCTTGCGCCTACCATGGCCGCAATTGAGCAGGGGCGCACTGTCGCGCTCGCCAACAAGGAAGCGCTGGTTTCCGCGGGCGACGTGATGATGAGCGCCGTTGCGCGCTACGGCACCACGCTGCTGCCGATGGACAGCGAGCACAACGCCATCTTCCAGTGCCTTGCCGGTAACGATCCTGAGCAGGTCCGCGTCATCACGCTGACCGCGAGCGGCGGGCCATTCCGCGACTGGTCGATTGAGCAGCTTGCCGCCGCCACCCCGGCGCAGGCGGTCAAGCACCCCAACTGGGACATGGGTGCGAAGATCAGCGTCGACAGCGCGACCATGTTCAACAAGGGCCTCGAACTGATCGAGGCGCATCACCTGTTCCCGGTCGGGCTGGATAGGCTGCGGATCATTGTTCACCCGCAGTCGATCATCCATTCGATGGTCGAATACCGCGATGGCTCGACGCTGGCGCAGCTTGGTCCGTCCGATATGCGCGTGCCGATCGCTTCGTGCCTCGCCTGGCCGGAACGGATGGACACGCCGTGCGAGCCGCTCGACCTTGCTGCGATTGGGGAACTGACCTTCCGCGCGCCCGACGAGGTGCTGTTCCCCGCCACCAGGCTCGCCCGGCATGCGGCGGAGGCCGGCGGGGCCATGCCGGCCGTGCTTAACGCCGCGAATGAAGTGGCCGTGGCCGCTTTCCTTTCCGGTAAGCTGCCGTTCACCCGCATCGCCGTAGAAGTCGAACGGCTGATGGACCGCTTCGCCCCACCTGCGCCTGCTTCCCTTGCGGAAGTGATTGCCGTAGATGCCGAGGCGCGGGCGCTTGCCACGCAGCTGCTGGAGCCTGCCTGACTTGTTCGGATTACCCACTTTTCTGCAGGCCATCCTTGGCTTCCTGCTCCTCATCGGTCCGTTGGTCGTCCTGCACGAGCTTGGGCACTATCTCGTCGCCCGCTGGCTGGGCGTGAAGAGCGACGTCTTTTCGATCGGTTTCGGCAAGGAAATCTGGGGCCGCACTGACAAGCGCGGCACGCGCTGGCGGATCGCCGCCGTGCCTCTGGGCGGTTATGTCCAGTTTGCTGGCGACGGCAACGCGGTCAGCCAGACCGATGACGACAAGATCGCGCATATGTCGGTTGAGGAACGCGATCACGCCTTTGCCACCCAGCCGATCTGGAAGCGCTCGCTGATCGTGCTGGCTGGGCCGGTGGCCAACCTGATCGTCGCCTTTGCCATTTTCTTCGCCTTCAACGCGATTCAGGGCAAGGCAGTCGAAGTTCCGGAAGTGACCGGCTTCGCGGCGAAGTCCGACGCGCGCACTGCCGGCGTTCAGCTGAGCGACCGCATCGTCTCGGTCGATGGCAATAAAATCGTATCGGCAACGGAAATCGCTGAACACGTGCTGCCCTATCCGGGGCGAACGGTCGAACTGGGTATCGAACGCGACGGCCGCAAGCTGACGGTTCCGGTCAAGCTTGCCTCGCAGACCGTCAAGGACCAGTTCGGCAACGAAGGTCGGATCGCCGACCTGGGGCTCGATTTTGCCAGCCCGAATGTGCGGCTGGTCGTTCCCGGATCGCCAGCGGAGAAGGCCGGAATCGCGGCGAACGACCGCATCCTCGCGATCAACGACACCCGCGTGACCAGCTTCCGCCAGGTGCGCGACCTCATCATGACGCGGCCGGGTGAGAAGATCACCGTTTCGGTCCTGCGCGGCGATACCGAGAAGATGCTGCCGGTGACCGTCGGCAGCGTCCCCGGAACCAACGAAAAGGGCGTGAAGGCAACCTACGGCCAGATTGGCATTGCTTACGGCAAGATCGAGAAGGTTGGACTGATCGAAGCTGCCACGATGTCGGTCGGCCAGTGCTATGGCATCATGCGGATGATGGTCACCGGGATCGTCCAGATCGTCACCGGCGAACGCTCGGTCAAGGAACTGGGCGGACCGCTGAAAATCGCTAAATACTCGGGCGAACACCTCTCCCTTGGGTTCGATAACTTCATTTGGTTCATCGCGCTGATCTCGATTAACTTGGCATTCATCAACCTCTTGCCAATTCCGACCCTCGATGGTGGGCACCTGGCATTCTACGCAGCCGAGGCCGTGCGCCGCCGGCCAGTCGATGCCAAGGGCCAGGAATGGGCG
>NZ_JANPGP010000096.1:0-21130 GCF_031424035.1 Novosphingobium sp. | reverse complement strand
GCGCTGCTGCTGCGGCTGCATCGGACGGGCAAAACCTGGACGATGACACAGTACCTTTACACCTCGCTCGGCCTCGCCCTGTTCGTGGCGGTCGCCGTGTTCATCAAGACGCGCGCGCCGCTGATGTCGCTGGGCGTTGGCACCGTGGTTGGCGCAGGCCTGCCGCATGTTGTGGTCGGCTATACAATCAAGCGGCGGGTGGCCCAGTTTACCGCCAAGTTCCCCGATGCCATCGAACTGCTGGTGCGCGGGCTGCGTTCTGGCTTGCCGGTGACTGAAACGCTGGGCGTGGTCGCGGGCGAAGTTCCCGGGCCAATTGGCGAGGAATTCCGCCAGATCAACGAACGCATCCGCATCGGCAAGACGATGGATGAATCGCTGCAGGAAACCGCCGACCGGCTGGGCACGCCCGAATTCCAGTTCTTCTGCATCTCGCTTGCCATTCAGCGCGAGACGGGCGGCAATCTGGCCGAAACGCTGTCAAACCTGGCTGACGTGCTGCGCAAGCGCGCACAGATGAAGCTGAAGATCCGCGCCATGAGCTCGGAATCCAAGGCATCGGCATACATCATCGGCGCCCTGCCCTTTGTGGTGTTCGGGATGCTCTACTGGATCAACCCGCAGTACGGCGGCAAGTTTTTCAGCGACGAGCGGTTGATTATCACGGGCATGGGTGGCCTGTGCTGGATGAGCATCGGTGCCTACATCATGGCCCAGATGATCAATTTCGAGATCTGAGCGAGGATAGGCTAGTCCCATGTTGAACACCCCGCACGGTCCCACACTCCTTGGCATCGACGTCATCTGGGTCGGATCGATCCTGGCTGCGATCGCTGCCGTCGCGGTGATGCTGGCGATCTATGCCGCCGTCACCGTCCGCGATCCCATGGCCAAGCGCGTCAAGGCGCTGAACGAGCGGCGCGAGCAGCTCAAGGCCGGCATCGTCAAGGACGCATCGAAGCGCCGCCAGAGCCTGGTTCGCAAGAACCAGACGACCGAAAAAATGAAGGACACGCTCGACAAGCTGAAGGTCCTTCAGGAAAGCCAGGTCCAGTTTATCCAGCAGAAGCTGGCGCAGGCCGGCATCCGCAAAAAGGAATATGCTGTCGCGGTCATCTTTGCCCGCATGGTGCTGCCGATCGTGCTTGGCACCATCGCGGCGCTGACGGTCTATGTGTTCAACGCCTTTCCGGACTGGACGCCGATCAAGAAACTCGCCTTCTTCGCCGCAGCGCTTGGCCTGGGCTACAAGGGTCCGGAAATCTGGCTCAAGAACATTATCCAGAAGCGTACCCACAAGGTTCGCAAGGGGTTGCCAGATGCGCTCGATCTGCTGGTCATCTGCGCCGAGGCTGGCCTTACCGTCGACGCCGCCTTTGGCCGCGTCGCCCGAGAACTGGGCCGCGCCTATCCCGAACTGGGTGACGAATTCACGCTCACCTCGATCGAGCTGTCGTTCCTCAATGAACGCCGCATGGCCTTCGAGAACCTCGCTTACCGCGTCGACCTCGAAGCGGTGCGCGGCGTGGTGACGACCATGATCCAGACCGAACGCTACGGTACCCCGCTGGCCTCGGCCTTGCGCGTGCTCTCCGCTGAATTCCGCAACGAACGCATGATGCGTGCCGAAGAAAAGGCCGCGCGCCTTCCGGCGATCATGACCGTGCCGCTGATCCTGTTCATCCTTCCGGTGCTGTTCATCGTCATCATCGGCCCGGCAGGCTGCGCGCTGATGGACGGCTTCAAGAGCCACAACGGCTGAACCGGCCAAGACACGTGAACGAAATGGGGGCGGTCCTGCAACGGGCCGCCCCTTTTCGATTCCGGACTTTTTGATTCCGGCCCGGCTCGACATCGGCCCCGCACCTGTTACGATTCCGCCAGATCGGGGAGCATTTCCAATGGCCTGGCTGAAACGTTACTTCCGCGACCTGCTTGGCGCGCACGTCGATGGCCTGCGCGCGATTGCCGGGCTGCCGTGGCTGTTCGCCCTGTTCATCGGCTGGGAATTTGCGCAGCATGTCGCCGAAGTTCAAAGCGGGTTTTTCTCCAGCCTCGAAGCGGCCAAGGCGGCGCAATATGATACCACCCGCTCGGTCCTCGGCTGGATCAAGATGATCTTCGTCTATGTCGGCGGCTTCTTCACGATCCGCTATCTGGTGTCGCAGCACGGCGGAACAGTAGTCGCGCCGCTTGGCGAGGCCTTTCGCCGCTACCTGCCCTATATCGCCTATTCACTCGTCTTGTTCGCGCTGGTCTTCTACGCGCCTCAGCTTGTCGCCAAGCCGCAGGTCATGACCCTGCGCGCAGTCGCCGGACTATCGCAGGTGTTCATTGAACCGCTGCTGATTGTGTGGATCGTGTCGGCAGCAACGAGCGGCGCCATCAGCGGCCCCGCCCAGTCGGCGCGGGTCACCACATGGCTGTATTTCTGGGCCCTCGCCCTGTTCTTCGTCGGCCGCTTGCCGGTCAACATTGCGCACCAGATGCTGAACAAATATGCGCGCGGCGAATCGGGTCCGGTGCTGTGGGCCATGCTGGCGCTAGACGCTGTGGTGGTCGGGCTGATCATCGCGGTGATCCCCGCGCTCTACGTCCGCATCGCGCGATTTATCGCCGAGCGCAGGGACGCAGCGTAACCGGAACGGCTTACTCGGGAGCGACGACTTCCTGCTCGATCGCGCCGAAGATCGAGTGACCATGGCCATCGCGCATGTCAATCCGCACGACATCGCCGTGCTTCATGAAGCCCGTCTTTGGCTCGCCCGACTGGATCGTCTCGACCATGCGCTGTTCGGCGATGCAAGAATACCCGCGCCCGCCTTCGCTGACCGGGCGGCCGGGCGAGCCATCGGCGTCGCGGTTGGACACGGTGCCCGATCCGATGATCGATCCGGCACCAAGGCTGCGGGTCCTGGCCAGATGAGCGATCAGCGTGCCGAAATCGAAGGTCATTTCCTCGCCAGCATCAGCCCGTCCGAACGCCTCGCCATTGAGGTCTACTTCCAGAACGCCTGAGAGCTTGCCGTCCTTCCAGCCAGCGCCCAGTTCATCGGGCGTGATGAACACCGGCGAAAAGGTCGTCGCCGGCTTCGACTGGACAAAGCCGAAGCCCTTGGCGAGTTCGCCGGGGATCAGGTTGCGCAGCGAAACATCGTTGACCAGCCCGACCAGCAAGACCTTGCCGAGTGCATCGGCGGCCGAAATGCCCTGCGGAACGTCACCAGTGACGACGCAGACTTCCGCTTCCATGTCGCAGCCCCATGCCTCGTCAGCGAGGAGGATCGGTGAACGCGCGCCGCGCAGGTCGTCGCTGCCGCCCTGGTACATCAGTGGATCGTGCCAGAAGCTGTCGGGCATTTCGGCACCGCGCGCCTTGCGCACCAGTTCGACGTGATTGACGTAAGCCGAGCCATCGGCCCACTGGAAAGCACGCGGCAGCGGGGCCAGCGCCTCCCGCTCGTGGAACCTTTCGAGCGGCACCGAGTGGTGCTCAAGGTTTTCCGAAAGCGCGCGCAATTGCGGTTCGAACCGGCCCCAGTCATCCAGCGCAGATTGCAATGTCGGCGTGACGGTGGAAGCATCGGCATACCAGGCGAGATCGGGCGACACGACAACGAGACGCCCATCGCGTCCACCGGCAAGACTCGCTAGCTTCATGCCGGTTTCCCTTCATCGATGGCTTTCACGCCGTCGCGGATCCGCGACAGCAATGTCTTGAGCGCCTGCTGCTCGCTGGGTTCGATGCGGGTGAATATCCGCTCGAACATCTCGTAAGTCATCGGCATGACCTGCGAATAAAGCGCTCGCCCCTCGTCGGTCAGTTCCAGATGGTGCGAACGGCCGTCGCGCTGATTCGGGCTGCGCGCCACCAGTCCGCGTTCTTCCAGCACCTTGCAGGCGCGGTTGATCGCGACCTTGTCCATCACCGTCGCATTGACCATCTCGCGCTGGGTCATCGAGCCGCCATCGCCCAGCACGGCCATCACGCGCCATTCGGGGATGCGCAGGCCAAATCGCAATCGGTATTCATCCGCGATGCGGCTGCTGACCGCGTTCGACGTGATAGCCATCAGGTATGGCAGGAAATCGGTGAGGCGCGGGATGTTCGGCATAGTGAAACTATTTCTAATGCAACCATGTGGCCGCGCAAGCGGATTCACATGCTCCGCGTAATACTGACTGACCAAGTGCCGTAATACTGCCGGAGTGGCCTTCGAAGTCTTCAGGCCGGGCGCAGCGCCTCGGGCTTGGCCTGCGCCACGGCATCAAGCGCGTGCATTGCCGCATCGATCCGCGTAAGACACGGAAACGGCGCAAGATCGAGCTTGTAGCGGCGCGCATTCATGACCTGCGGCACCAGCACGACATCGACGATATTCGGCGCCGCGCCGCCAAAATAGCCCTCTTCTGGCGCCTGTGCTTCGAGCGCGGCCAGTCCTTCACCGATCCAGTGCTGCGCCCACTGGTCAACCGCCGCATCATCAGCGCCAAACTGCGCGCGCAGGTACTTCAGCACCCGCATGTTCTGGAGCGGTTGGGTATCGGCGATGATGATCTGCGCCAGCGCGATCGTCCGGGCGCGCTCCAGCGGTTTTTCGGGGATCAACCGCGGCACCGGGAACGCTCCGTCGAGCCAGTCGATGATCGCCAGCGTTTGGGTGATGACCTGCCCGTCCACTTCGAGCGCGGGGACCAGCTTCTGCACGTTGACCGCCGCATAGCCCTCGGCAAGTTGTTCGCCCTGCAGCAGGTCAACCTCGACCCCGCGGTAATCGGCGCCCTTCAGGTTGAGCGCGATCCGCACGCGGAACGCCGACGAAGACCGCCAATAGTCATGCAAGGTCAGTTCCATCAGCGTAACACCCTTCCTGCGACGGCATCGAGCATCGCCGCCAGCTTGCCATCGCGTGCGCCCGGCGCGGTGACGATGGCGCCATCGAGCGCGGTATCGACCGGGCTGGCGCTGCGCTTTTTCGGCAGCGAGGCCACCAGCTTGCGCACGGTTTCGCGTGCAAGAGCAGCGTTGGCCTTCATCACGGCAAAGACCTCGCTCGCGCCCACGGCCTCGCCATCGCGCCAGCAGTCATAGTCCGTGACCATGCCGAGCACGGCGTAAGGCAGCTCCGCTTCGCGCGCGAGCCGGGCTTCAGGCATGGCAGTCATGCCGATAACCTGCGCGCCCCATTGTTGGTAGAGCCGGCTTTCGGCGCGGGTCGAGAATTGCGGGCCTTCGATGGCGATGTAGCAGCCGCCGCGATGAACTGTCGCCCCGGAAGCCTGCGCCGCATCAGCCGCCAGCTTCGACAGCCGCGCGCAGACCGGATCGGCCAGACTGACATGGGCGACGAGCCCTTCGCCAAAGAAGCTGCCGCGCCTGCCCTGGGTGCGATCAATGAACTGATCGACCGCGACGAAATGCCCGGGCGCCATATCCTCGGCCAGCGAACCGATGGCCGAGAGCGAGAGGACGTCGGTCACGCCGCAGCGCTTGAGCACGTCGATGTTGGCGCGGTAATCTACCGCCGATGGCGTCAGCCGGTGGCCCTTCCCATGGCGGGCGATGAAGGTGACGCGCTTGCCGGCGATCTTGCCGGTAATGACCGGCCCCGAAGGTGTGCCGAACGGCGATGATACTGCAATTTCCTGCGCATCATCAAGATCGAGCCCCGCTGCGAGGCCCGAACCGCCAATCACGCCCAGATGCCAGATCACCGCTGCACCAGAATTCCAGCCACAACAAAGTCGTTGAGGTGAGCACGGTAGCGGTCCCGCAGCGCCTCGTCGAGAACGTCGGTCGCCGAGCAGTACTTGAGCACCAGCCGCGCCGAGAAGAACCGGTCAGCAGCGCCGATGACGGTGAAGTAGAACAGCTGCGGATCGACCGGGCGGAAAACCCCGGCGGCGACGCCTTCGCCGATCAGCTTCTCATAGGCGTCGAGCAGCGGCTTGAGATAGGTATCGGCCAGCCGCTGCGCCTCGTCAGGATCGCTTTCGCGGATCAGGCGCATCAGCAGGCGGTGGGTGTAAGGCGTGCGAAAGAAGTTATCGACCACGCCTTCCATGTGGATGCGCAGTTTGGCCTCAGCGTCGAAATCCTTGGACAGCAGTGCCTCGACCGACTTGACGATGGCCAGCCACTCGCGCTCGATCAGCGCCTTCAGCAGGCCCGCCTTGTTACCGAAATAGTACTTCACCAGAGCCGAGTTGAGCCCCGACTGGCGTGACAGGTCCGATAGCGAGATATCGACGATGTCGCCCTCGCGCATGATGGCGGAGGCCGTGTCGAGCAATTGCTCGCGCGCGCCCGGAGGCGCGGCAAGGTCGCTCTTGCTGGTCACGGCGTCCACCTTCACCCCGATCTTACTTGGGGCCCATGCGGATGCCGCCGTCCATGCGGACGTGCTCGGCATTGATGTAGTCATGGCCGATCAGGAACAGCGCGGTCTGGGCATATTCCTCGGGCTTGCCGAGGCGCTTGGGGAACGGCACGGCGGCGGCGAGTGCGACCTGTGCGGCTTCGGGCAGCGACTTCATCATCGGGGTTTCGAAAATGCCCGGCAGGATCGTGTTGACGCGGATGCCTTCGTTCATCAGGTCACGCGCGATCGGCAGGGTCATGCCCAGCACACCGGCCTTCGAAGCGGTATAGGCCGCCTGGCCGATCTGTCCGTCCTGCGCCGCGACGCTCGCGGTGTTGATGATCACGCCGCGCTGGCCGTCGGCATCGATCGGGTCAGCCGTAAGCAGGCCTTCAACGCACTTGGCGATGCAGCGGAAGGTGCCGATCAGGTTGATGCCAATGACCTTTTCAAAGCTGTCCATCGGATAGGGCTTCACCGCGCCGGTTTCACGGTCACGGCCGACGGTCTTGATGGCGGTGGCGATGCCGGCGCAGTTGACGAGGACGCGTTCCTGCCCGTTGGCGGCGCGGGCCTTGGCGAAACCATCGATCACGCTCTGCTCGTCGGCGACGTTCACCTGGCAGAACACGCCGCCCAGTTCGGCGGCCACCGCTTCGCCGCGTTCGGTGTTCATGTCGAAAATGGCGACCTTTACACCTTGTGCGGCCAGCGCGCGGGCAGTGGCTTCGCCAAGGCCGGAAGCGCCACCGGTGACGACTGCGGAGACGGAGGAATCGAGATTCATGTCATTAGGTCCCTTCGGTCATGAACGCCTTATTTAATGGGGCGCTTAAGCGGGCAGAAGGCTTTCGGTCAACCGCACAAACGCAGGGCCGACCAAAACCCGCAGACACGATCCAGCCGCAACTCTGTTGTGCAATTGCAACATAAGGTTCTCATTTGAACAATCGGGCAGGATTTCATTTGAAACCGTCTCCAACCTGCGACAACCAAGTGGAATCGAGCGGTTTGGGGACTACCGCGAACTTTCCACTGGATCGTCACCGCCATCCTCAGCCGTTTTCTCAGCTCGCACATTCCTGCGGGTTTTGGGGCAATAAGGGGACTATTGACGTGAACTTCAACCGAAAGACCGTACTTCGTCTGGAAATCGCTGCGCTGCCGCTAGCCCTTGCGAGTATGTTCGCTCCTAGTGCCGCCTGGGCGCAGAACACTGCAGCACCGGCAGCGTGTGAAGATACCGATACCAATGGCGTCTGCGATTCCGAAGAAACCGGCACGATCATCGTCACGGGTTCGCGCATTCCGCGCCCCGAGACCGACGGGGTGATCGCCGGCGTGCAGATCGATTCGCGCAAGATCGAAGAGCGCGGGTTCACGAACACGCTCGAAGCACTCAACGACATTCCGCTTGTTGGCCCCGGCGCCAGCCCGCTGACCGGCAACAACGGTGGCCAGACCGCCAGCCTCGGTTCGGCATTCCCCGACCTTCTCGACCTTGGCACCCAGCGCACGTTGACGCTGGTCAACGGTCGCCGCTTCGTTTCAGGCAACCCCGGTTCGTTGTTCGTTGAAGGCAACGCAACCGGCGCTCAGGTTGACGTGAACGTTATTCCCAGCACGCTGATCAAGCGTGTTGATGTGCTGACTGTCGGTGGTGCGTCTGCCTATGGTGCGGACGCGATTGCGGGCGTCGTCAACTTCATCCTTCGCGACGATTTCGACGGCCTTACCGTTCGCGCGCTTTCGGGTATTTCCGAGCGTGGCGATACAGGTCAGACCCAGATCGCAGCGACATACGGTCTGAATTTTGCCGAAGGCCGCGGCAACATCGTGATTTCGGGTGAATACAGCCACAACGACGGCTTGCAGGCTGATACCCGCGATTTCCGACTGGCGCGCACGAACTCGTACACCAACCCGTTCAACGGTGCGATACGCAACACGGCGTTCAGCTCGGCGATCATCGACGTCAATGGCCTGAACAACGGCGCGTTCCTGCGCAGCGCGGATGACGGGCAGGCCGGCACCCTGTTCGGCGAAGGATTCATCAACCAGTCGCTGAGCTTCAATGGCACGGTGACCAACCCGATCACCACGCCTTATTCGTCGGCGACGGCCTATACGCCGATCACTAACGCTGCAGGCACCATCACCAGCAACTTCATCTCGTTCCGTAACGGTCTTGCACCGGTGGGCGTTGTCGTTCCCGGCGTCACCGGAACTGGTGCCACGTCGCTCTTCAGCTCGCGTAACGTCGGCTTCTACGGAACTGCCGGTCAGATCATCCAGGGCACCCCTGGCGTCGGTTACGCCGGTACGGCCCTGGTCAATGGCACGACTTATACTCTGGCCGCCAACGGCCTGAATGGCGCGACAACCTCGCCGCTGGCCATCACGACCTTCGCGCCGACCGCGCTGCCCACCGGCGTGACTGCAACGCAGGTCTTCACGCAGTTTGGCATCACGCCTCCGACGGGCGCCACTGCTGGCCAGCTTACCACTCTGGCGGTCAACGTCCTCCAGGCCAACCGCTCGACCGCTCGCGAATTCTTTGCCGCGAATCCCAACGTCAACGTGAACTACCTCATCGGTACTTTCGTGCCGAGCGTGCCCAAGATCGCCAATACTGACACCTCGCTGGTCACGGTTCGCATCAACCAGGCTGGTGGCACTGCCCAGGTGCCGGTGAACCAGGTCCTGCCTTTCGTGGCGGTTCCGCTTGAATTCAACACCGACGGTTCGCTTCGGACTTATAACCTGGCCAGCGGCGTGGGACCGAATACCCCGCTGACAATGGGCCAGGCCACGGGTTCGAACGGCGGCTTCGGGCGTTCGATTGAAAACGTCGTTCTGCGCACACAGCAGGATCGCTATATCGCCAACCTTATCGGCCACTATGACCTGACCGAGAACCTCACGTTCTTTACCGAGAACATGTATGCTCGCGTCAACAACCGATCGAACCGTAACTCGCCAAGCCAGAATTTCCAGAGCTCGACGGCTGAGAACGCACCGCTGATCATCGATGTGCGCACCAACCCTTACCTCACGGCGCAGAACAAGGGCGTTCTGTCTTCGGTTGGGATCAACGGCACCACGGACGCCAATTCGTCGTTCATCCTGACTCGCCAGAATCAGGACATCTTCGGCGAGAACGCGTTCACGACCCGCAACGAGACGTTCCGTCTGCTTGGCGGTTTGAAGTACAACTTCGAAATGTTCGGCAAGGAATGGAACGCCGAAGTTTCAGGTACTTACGGCAAGGCAATTACCAACGTCCGTGCTACCCAGATCAACGACATCGAATATCAGCTTGCCCTGGACGCAGTTGATGCTGGTCAGGCAACCACGGGCGTGGCCAACGGCAATATCGTTTGCCGCGCATCGCTGTTCCCTTCGCAATATCTGGGTAAGTCGCCGGTCGGCGTCGCTGCGAATATCGTCCGCCAAAAGAATGGTGCGGGTGAACTCGTCGAAACGCTGTTCACGCCCACGATCACCCAATCGATGATCGATGGATGTAAGCCGCTCAACCCGTTCGGCTACAACAACATGACTGCTGCCGCGAAGGCTTACGTCAGCCAAGAGCAGGTGTTCCGCAACGTAGGCGTGCAGACCCTGTTCACCGCTTCGTTCGGCGGCGGCTTGTTCGATCTGCCGGCCGGGCCTCTCGCGGTTTCGTTCAACGGCGAATACCGTAAGGACGAGCTGCGCTTCTCGTCCAACCCGCTTAACCAGCTCGGACGCGGTCGTGCTGCGCCTTCTTCGAACTTCGGGGCCTTCACGGAAACCTGGGAAGGCGGCGCGGAAGCCCGCATTCCGCTCACCGGCCCGGACTTCCTGTCGTTCATGGGCGACCTGGTGTTCAACCCGGCAATCCGCGTGACCAAGATGAGCGGCGCAGCCGACGAATATCGCAACACCGCCGGCGTGAAGATTTCGCCTAAGGCTTCGGGCAAGGCGCAGACGATTTACTCGCTCGCTGGCACCTGGAAGCCGATCCGTGACATCAGCTTCCGTGGCAATTATACCCAGTCCGTCCGCCAGCCTTCGGTTGTCGAACTGTTCCTGGGCGGCCAGCCGGTGTTCACCACGCCGACCGACTATTGCAGCCCGGGCAATCTCACGGCAGCAGCCCCGACGGTGCGCCGCGCCAACTGCCGTTCGGCAGTTATTGCGTCCAACCTGGCAACTGACGCGACCACGGCCGATGCATTCCTGGCAACCTTCACCCCGCTGGGTGTTGGTCTCTCAGGCACTTATGCCGGCAACCCCGGCCTTCAGCCTGAACGTGCAAACAGCTGGACCGTGGGCGGCACGCTGACCCCGCGTTTCGTGCCGGGCCTTTCGATCTCCGCCGATTACATCAGCGTCGATCTGAAGAACACGATCGTGCCGACCTCGCTGGCTCAAGGTATCCAGAGCTGCTACGATAGCCCGACCTATCCGGACACCACGGCGCAGACCGGCAACAACCTTTGCTCTTCGTTCACCCGCGACGCATCGTTCCAGATTGCCAACGGTTACAACCTGTCGTTCCTTAACCTCGGAAGCATCAAGGTTCGCGCGCTGAATATTTCGGCAAGCTACCCGATCGACCTTGGCAAGCTGGGTTCGCTGTCACTTTCGGGCAACGCCTACCACCTGCTGCGCTTTGAATCGGCAGCATCTGGAGACTTCGCGCTTGATGGTCTTCGTTCGGACGGAACCTTCTCGCGTCCCAAGTGGGAAATCCAAGGCCGTGCGCGTTACGAAAAGGATGGTTTCTACCTGGTTGGTACTTGGAACCATCGTTCGCCAACGCACATCTTCTCGAGCGGCGCCATCGCTGGTCCGGAAGTCGTGAACCTGAACCGCTACCCGGCGATCGACCTGTTTGACGCCGCCATCGGTTATGACGTGAATGACAAGTTCCGCATCCAGCTCTCGGCAACCAACCTGACCGACGTCAACTACGCCGGTGAACTTGGATACCTGTTCCAGGACTACGTCGACCAGATCGGCCGTCGTTTCCAGGTGACCGTGATCGCCAAGTTCTAAGTCATCGGACTCGCGCAAAATCGGGGCGGCAGGTTTATCCTGCCGCCCCTTTTTTGTCCCGTCTGACTTAGCGGACCGTAATCGACAGTTCACCGTCGCCTTCGTCAATCGTCAGCTTCGAGCCGTCAGGGATTTCGCCCGCCAGCAGCTTCTCCGCCAGCGGATCCTGCAAGTACCGCTGCACCGCCCGTTTCAACGGCCGCGCGCCATAGACCGGATCGTAGCCGACCCGGCCCAGCCAGCGCTTCGCCGCATCGCTGAGGTCGATGCTGATCTTGCGATCCTTGAGCAGCTTTGCGACCCGCTGGACCTGGATTTCGACGATCGGCGCCATATGCTCATGGCCAAGCCGGTGGAACAGGATGATCTCGTCCAGTCGGTTGAGGAATTCGGGGCGGAAATGCCCACGCACAATTTCCATGACCTGCGGCTCGACGCTTTCGACCGACTGCCCGTCCTCAAGATTGGCGAGGTACTGGCTGCCGAGGTTCGAGGTCAGGATGATCAGCGTGTTGGTGAAGTCCACCACGCGGCCCTGCCCATCGGTCAGGCGGCCATCGTCGAGCACTTGCAGCAGCACGTTGAACACGTCGGGGTGCGCCTTTTCGACCTCGTCGAACAGCACGACCTGATAGGGTCGGCGCCGCACGGCTTCGGTCAGCACGCCGCCCTCGTCATAACCGACATAGCCCGGAGGCGCACCGATCAGGCGGCTGACAGCGTGCTTTTCCATGAATTCGGACATGTCGATGCGGACCATCGCGGTATCATCGTCGAACAGAAAGCCGGCAAGCGCCTTGGTCAGTTCAGTCTTGCCGACGCCGGTCGGGCCGAGGAACAGGAAGCTGCCGAGCGGCCGGTTGGGGTCCTGCAGGCCGGCACGCGCACGCCGCACGGCCTTGGACACGGCGATCACCGCGTCCTGCTGGCCGATCACGCGCTTGCCGATGGTCTCTTCCATCTTGAGAAGCTTCTCACGCTCGCCCTGCAGCATCCGGTCGACCGGCACGCCGGTCCAGCGGCTGACGACCGCAGCGATGTCGTCGGCGGTCACCTCTTCGCGCAGCAGCGAATTGCCAGCCTTGCCGTCAGCCAGATCGAGCTGCTTTTCGAGCTCGGGAATGCGGCCATAGGTCAGCTCACCCGCCCGGGCGAGGTCACCCGCGCGCTGAGCCTGCTCCAGCTCCAGCCGCGCGGCTTCAAGCTGCCCTTTGAGCTCGCCTTCCGCCGCGATCTTGTCGCGCTCGTTCTGCCAGCGCGTCGTCAGTTCGGCCGACTGCTCTTCAAGGTTTGCCAGTTCCTCGCGCAATGCGGTGAGGCGATCCTTCGACGCTTGGTCGATCTCTTTGGCGAGCGCCAGTTCCTCGATCTTGAGCTGGATGATGCGCCGGTCGAGGACTTCGATTTCCTCGGGCTTGGATTC
Organism: Novosphingobium sp.; assembly: GCF_031424035.1. GTDB lineage: Bacteria > Pseudomonadota > Alphaproteobacteria > Sphingomonadales > Sphingomonadaceae > Novosphingobium. The sequence continues at coordinate 8,299 of NZ_JANPGP010000096.1, read as the reverse complement.
CACTTCCATGCGGATGCGGCTGGCTGCCTCGTCCATCAGGTCGATCGCCTTGTCGGGCAGGAAGCGGTCGGCGATGTAGCGGTTCGACAGCGTGGCCGCCGCGACAATCGCGTTGTCGGCGATCCGCACGCCGTGGTGCAGTTCGTAGCGATCTTTCAAGCCGCGCAGGATCGAGATCGTGTCCTCGACCGTCGGTTCACCAACAAAGACCGGCTGGAAACGCCGCTGCAGCGCCGGATCCTTCTCGACGTACTTCTGGTATTCGTCGAGCGTGGTCGCGCCGATGCAGTGCAGTTCGCCGCGCGCAAGCGCCGGCTTGAGCAGGTTGCCCGCGTCCATCGACCCTTCTGAAGCGCCTGCGCCGATCAAGGTGTGCATCTCGTCGATGAACAGGATGATGTCGCCTTCGGCGCCCTTCACTTCGTCGAGCACGGACTTCAGCCGTTCCTCGAACTCGCCGCGATACTTGGCACCGGCGATCAGGCTGCCCATGTCGAGGCTCATCAGGCGGCGACCCTTCAGGCTGTCAGGCACATCGCCATTGGCGATACGCAGCGCGAGGCCCTCGGCAATCGCGGTCTTGCCGACGCCAGGTTCGCCGATCAGCGCCGGGTTGTTCTTGGTGCGGCGGGCGAGGATCTGGATCGTCCGGCGGATTTCCTCGTCGCGGCCGATGACCGGATCAAGCTTGCCGTCGCGCGCGGCCTGCGTGAGGTCGCGGGCGAACTTTTCAAGCGCCTGATAAGTTTCCTCGGCAGAGGCGCTGTCAGCCTTCTTGCCGCCGCGCAGCGCGGTGATCGCGGCTTCGAGGCCCTGTGGTGTGATGCCGGCGGTCTTCAGCGCCTGCCCGGCTGCCGTAGTGCTCGCCAGCGCGAGGCCGAGCAGCATCCGCTCCACCGTGACATAGGCATCGCCGGACTTGGTCGCGGCCTGCTCCGCCGCATCGAGCACACGGACAAGATCATTGTCGATCCCCGGCGTCTGCTGCGCGCCCCCGCCGGTGACAGCCGCGATCTTGCCGAGCGCCTTGTCGACTTCGGCGAGCGCCATCTGGGCATTGCCGCCGCTGCGCTGAATCAGGCCCGAGGCCATGCCTTCGCCATCCTCGAGCAGCGCCTTGAGCAAGTGCTCGGGCGCGATGCGCTGATGGTTCATGCGGATCGCGACGGTCTGCGCCGACTGGAGAAAACCCTTGGCGCGGTCAGTGAATTTTTCGAGGTTCATTGGTGTATCAGCCTCCTGTTACACCGCAAGGTAGTGTTGCTGATCGGCAACACAAGGGTCTCGATCAAAAAGGTGCCGATTTGTAAAATTCTGAGCAGCTCAGATATTCGGTTCATCGCGCTTCATCCACGGTTCAGCCCGGCTAAGGCCTTCTGCGCCAAGCAAAGATCGACCGCGATCCTGCTCGCCATGCTGGCCGGCTTGCGGCATGGTCTCGAATCGAAATTGCCGGAGGGGACGGATATGCGACTGACCAAGCTTGCGCTTCTTGGTGGACTGGCCGTGATTCCCGCCAGCGCGCCCGCGCAGAATGCCACCCCCGCTCCGCGATCCGCGCAGGGCGACGTGTCGGTGACGATCTACAACAACAACCTCGCGCTGGTGCAGGACGTGCGGACGGTCTCGCTGCCCGGCGGCCGCAGCCGGCAGGAGTTTCCTGACGTTTCCGCCATGATCCGCGCCGAGACGGTGACGCTTTCGGGCGAAGGGTTTGGCGTGGTCGAGCAGAACTTCGATTATGACCTGCTGACGCCGGCGGCGCTGATGGAAAAGGCCGTCGGGCAGACGATCACGCTGGTCCGCACCAACCCCGCCACCGGCGCCGAAACGCGCGAACGTGCGCTGGTCATGGCGGCGAATGGCGGCGTTGTGCTCAAGATCGGCGAGTGGATCGAGGTGCTGCGCGATGATGGCCTGCCGGTGCGGGTGATCTTCGACGCTATCCCGCCAAATCTGCGCGCGCGGCCGACGCTGTCAGTGACGATGGATGCCAAGACCACCGGTGCTCGCCCGCTGACGCTGACCTACCTGACCCCCGGCATGGGCTGGAAGGCGGACTATGTAACGCTGTTCGATGAAAAGGCCGGCAAGATCGACGTGCAGGGCTGGGTGACGCTGACCAACAATACCGGCACCACCTTCACCGGTGCCAATGTCCTGATGGTCGCGGGCAGCGTCGGGCAAGTGAACCAGTACGGGGGCTACAACGGCGGCTACGCGCCGCCGCCCCCGCCCCGCCCGCGCGGCAATCGCCCCGGCACCGAAAGCGGCGGGCAGCAGCTCGGCGATTTCCACGTTTATCCGATCGCTGGCCGCACCACGATCGCCAATGCCCAGACCAAGCAGGTGAGCTTCCTCGACGTGTCGGGCGTGCCGGCGCGCAAGGGCTATGAATATGTCAACGGCTGGATGGGCAACCAGAGCGAGCCGGTGAGCGCGAGCTCGATTCTCAAGTTCTCAAACGCCCGGTCTGGCGGGGTCGGCGCGGCGCTGCCGGCGGGCACGGTGCGCGTCTATATGCGCGATTCCAAGGGGCAGGCGCAGTTCATCGGCGAAAGCGGCATCGATCATACCCCCGGTGGATCGAACCTGGCGCTGCGCACCGGCGAGGCCTTTGACGTCAAAGTCCAGCCGGTCATGGAAAAGCGCGAGCAGATCACGCTCGACGAGTGGGAGAAATACGCCCGCTACAAGATCACCTATCCCGATGGCACAGTGAAGGAAGTCTCCGCCGAACGCCCCAAGACCTATTGGCGCACCCAGATGCGCTATATCGTGACCAATGCGCGCGACGTGCCGGTAACGGTCGATGTCGCGCAGGGCGGGCTGAACCAGTGGTGGTGGTGGCGTGACCTCCGCGTGGTTGATGAATCCATCCCGGGCACGCAGGAAAGCGCCGACCGCCGGACATGGGAAGTGCCTGTGCCGGCCAATGGCAAGACCGAGCTGACCGTTACCTTCCTGACGCCGTGGTGAGCAGGACGCCATATCCTCCCCGGGTCGGGGAGGTGGCAGCGCGAAGCGCTGACGGAGGGGGCTCTCGTCCGGCACTGCCATGGCGACGTTGCGCCCGGCGGCACTCCCCCTCCACCATCCTGCGGATGGTCCCCCTCCCCGTTTCGGGGAGGATCTTTGCCGCCCTTCTCGCGCTCCTCCCCATACCCGCGCTGGCGCAGATGCCGCTTGTCCTCTCGGCCAAGCCGGACAGCGTGGCGGTCACCATCTACCGCGACCCGCAGCGCGCGGCGGGCAATCCGATCAACAAGGGCAGCCCCGGCGCTTTTGCCCTGATCGCCGAAACCCGCGTGGTCGACCTGCCGCCCGGTGAAGTGGTCATCCGCTTCGAAGGCGTGGCCGGCGGCATCGTGCCGCAATCGGCGATCCTGTTCGGGACCAGCCCGCGTGAGAAGAACCGCGACGCCGCGCTGCTTTCACAGAAGGGCCTGGTCGACAATTTCACCGGGCAAGCAGTGATCCTGCGCCGCACCGATCCTGTCACCGGCGCGGTGACCGAGGAACGCGCCACCGTCCGCTCCGCTGCCGAGCGGCTGGTGGTGACCACCGCCAAGGGCTCCGAGGCGGTCTATTGCAGCGGGCTCAACCAGACGCTGATCTACCCCGGCGCGCCGGCGGACCTCTCCGCCAAGCCGGTGCTGACCATGACCACCAAGGACCAGCCGGGCGGCAAGGTCACGGTCACGCTCGCCTATATCGCCACCGGGTTTGACTGGGATGCGAGCTATGTTGCGGTGCTGGCCCCCGACGGTCAGTCGATGTCGCTGCTGTCCTGGCTAACCATGGCGAGTGCCGACGAAACCAGTTTCATCGATGCCACCACCAGCGCCGTTGCGGGCGAAATCAACCGCTCCGACGAAACCCGCGACGACACCGGCCAGCGCGCCAAGGACGAGGCGCGCTGGTTGAACAAGTGGGCGAATTGCTGGCCGGCCGGGCGCACACATGAGATTCCGGAGTACGGCGGGCCGATGCCTCCACCACCGCCACCTCCCCCGCCGCCTATGGCGATGGCTCCGGCCATGATGGACATTGTCGTCACCGGCGCACGCCGACAGGAAAAGGCGATGGAATCGGCCATCGCGGTGACCGCCGTTTCAGAAGCGCTGGGCGATCTGAAGCTCTATCGCATCCCGATTCCGGTGACCGTTGCCTCAAACGCGCAGAAGCAGGTGGCCTTCCTCAACGCGCCGAAGGTGAAGGGGGATCTGGTCTATCGCAGCCGCATCGATGGTCGGACCAACGACCCGACGATGCTGTTCCGCTTCCAGAACCGCAAGACCGAAGGCCTCGGCGATCCACTGCCGGCCGGGCAAGTCGTGGTCTATCAGGATGGCGAACTGGGCCGGCAGGTGGTCGGTGAAACTTCCACCCGCAACAAGGCCGTTGGCGAAGAGGTCGAGTTCGAATTCGGAGAGCCGACCGGGGTAACTGTCGAGAGCGACGAAGAAGCTCTGTTGAAGGGCAAGCCCGCAGCGATCACCACCGTGGTGCGCAATGCCAATCCCTTTGCCGTTCGGTACGAGCTGGAACTGCCGACTTACGATGGCCGGATCTACAAAGGCCTCCCCGGCAAGATGATCAGGAAACCCGGCAAACAGATCTGGGCAATGACACTCGCACCGGGCAGCGAAACCCGGCTGCATTGGACGGTGGCGGAGCCCAAAGCGGTGAAGTGACCCGTCATCCCGGACTTGATCCGGGACCGCTGGAGGCTGGAAGCCAAGTTTGCGTCAATGAGGCCAGCGGTCCCGGGTCAAGCCCGGGACGACGGCTGAATCAATTCCCCAGCACGCCCTTCAGCAGCCCGCCGGCCTTGCCCAGCGGATCGGAGCGCAGGCGGCCTTCCTCGCCGGCGATATACCTGTAGATGCCGTTCAGCGCCTGATCGGTCACCGAACCCGTCAGCTTGTCGCGGGTGAGGCCAGCGGCGCGGACCAGCGAATTGGTCTTGCCAAGCTTGTCCAGCGCGCCGAACGCCCCAACCTGCCCCAGCGCTGCATCGATCAGCGGGCGGAACTTGCCCCGCAGCACATCGCCCGAGCTGCGGCGCAGGTATTGCGTCGCGCCGTCGTTCTGGCCGACGATGCCTGGCACGTCGGTTAGCTTGAGCTGGTCAATCGCGGCCCGGAAAACCGGCTTGGCCTCCCTGGCCGCCAGCCCCGCCGCATCGTTGAGCTTGCGGGTAATCCCATCCGTCAGCCCCAGCTTGTCCGCCCCGCCAAGCAGTTTGCCGATCGCCCCGCCCGCGCCGCCAACCAGCGGCAGCATGATGCGGATCGCGCTGTCGTTGTAATAGGCCCCCGGCACCGACAGCTTGTCGAGCGAGGAATCGCTCGCCTTGCCGAGCAGCGAAGTCAGCCCCGAGCCAAGGCCCAGCACTTGCGCCCGCGCCGTGACGGGCAGGATCAGCGCGCCCATGCCGAGCAAGGCGATCATGCTGCGGCGGTCAGTGAAATGGCGGTTTTCCATGTCTTGTGCTCCCGGTTCCCTGGTGCGCAACGTTTCATACCGGGGCCACCAATTCAACCGCGTGTTTCATGACGTTACATCCGGCGACAGCGCGGCAAAGTCGTTAAGCGGCGCAGTCATGCTCCTCGTCGAAAAGGCCCGACAAATCTGCTGGCCCTTGGCCGGTCACGCGGTAAGGTGCATGCTTGATATTCCCGCATTTCCCGGAGAGCCCATGCGCCGTTTGCCCGTTCGTTCGCTCATCGCCCCATCGCTGCTCGCCCTCGCCCTGTCCGCCTGCTCTGGCCAGACGCAGCGCCCGGCTTCGGTCTCAGATGCCGCGCCTGCTGCCGCCGCCCCGGCGCAGCCCCAACCCGCCGCGCTCGCCGACCTCGTCAAGGCGGTCGACATTCCCTATGAGGAATTCACCCTGTCCAACGGCCTGCGGGTGCTGATCAACACTGATCGCAAGGCACCCATCGTTGGCGTTACCACCTATTACCGCGTCGGCTCCAAGCACGAGCCCAAGGGCAAGACCGGCTTTGCCCACCTGTATGAACACATTTTCTTCGGCGGATCAGAGAACGTGGCGAACTTCGACGAACCGCTTGAAGCCGCAGGTTCCACCTCGACCAATGGTTCAACCTGGTTTGATCGCACCAATTATGTCGAAACTGTGCCCACTGGCGCGCTCGACCTCGCGCTGTTCATGGAAAGCGACCGCATGGGCCACCTGCTTGGCGCAGTGACGCAGGACAAGCTCGATAAGCAGCGCGGCGTTGTGCAGAACGAGAAGCGCCAGAACGACAACCGCCCCTACGGCCTGTCAAATTATGTCACGCAGGACGTGCTGCTGCCAGTCGGCCACCCTTATCGCCACTCGACGATCGGTTCGATGGCGGATCTCGATGCTGCTACGCTGGGCGACGTGCGCCAGTGGTTCAAGGACAATTACGCCCCGAACAACGTCGTGCTGGCCCTGTCGGGCGACATCGACGCGAAGACTGCCCGTCCGCTGATCGAGAAGTATTTCGGCGCGATCCCGCGCGGTCCCGAAGCGCCGCGTGTTCAGGCCGGCCCGGTCACGCTGGCCGCTCCGGTGGTCCGGGACATGGCCGATCAGGTGCCGACCCTGCGCCTCACCCGCAACTGGACCGGACCCGGTCTCAATGACGCGGAAGCGACCGCGCTGGTCGTCGGGCTCGATATCCTCGGCGGGCTGTCAAGCTCGCGGCTCGACAATGCGCTGGTGCGCGGCAGCCAGCAGGCGGTGTCGGTATCGGCGAGTACCCAGCTGTTCGAACAGCTCAGTCTCATCGAGGCGCAGATGGACGTAAAGCCCGGCGTCGACCGCGCCGTGGCCGAAAAGGCGCTGGATGATGTGATCGCCAAGTTCATCGCCGAAGGCCCGACCGAAGACGAAGTGCGCCGTTCAGCCACCCGTACGGTCAGCGGCCAGATCGGCGCGCTTGAGCAGGTTGGCGGGTTCGGTGGCAAGGGCTCGACCCTGGCCGAAGGCGCGCTCTATTCGAACAATCCCGAACAATACAAAAAGGACTTCGCGGCGCTCGCCGCGCTGACCCCGGAAAAGGTCCGCGCTGCTGTTGCCAAGTGGATGGGCCGGCCCTCTGCAGCGATCAACGTCGTCCCTGGTACGCGCACAGACAAGGGCGATACCATGGGCGGCTGGGGCGACGAGGCGACCAGCCCCGCGCGCGCCAAAGATCCCAAGGCCGCCGTCCCGGCCATCGCCAAATCCGCGCCGCGCCCCTTGCCGCAGGTCGCGCAGGTGGGCGAACTCGCCTTCCCGGCGATCGAGCGCAGCACGCTGTCGAACGGCATTCCGGTGACGCTGGCACGGCGGACGGCAGTGCCCAAGGTCGTCGTCGCGCTGAATATCGATGCCGGCACCAGCGCTGACGTGCTCGACACGCCGGGCACGCAGCAGCTGATGCTGTCGCTGCTCGATGAAGGCACCCGCACCCGCAGCTCGGTGCAGATCGCCGAGGAGCAGGAGCGGCTTGGCGCGACGATCTCCGCTGGCGCCGCGCTCGACTCATCGTCGGTCATGCTCGACGCGCTCAGCGCCAACCTGGCCCCATCGCTGGCGCTGATGGCCGATGTGGCGCTGCACCCGGCTTTCGATCCGGGCGAAGTCAGCCGCGTCCGCACCCAGCAGCTTTCACGGCTCGCGCAGGTCAAGGCCAACCCCGCCGCGCTCGCAGCGCGCAGCCTCTCGCCGATCCTGTTTGGCCCCGGCCATCCTTACGGCCTCCCGGGTGACGGGCTGGGTGAAACCGAAACGCTGACCGCGCTCACTCCGACTGCTCTTTCGGCCGCGCATGCCAAGTGGTTCCGCCCCGACCTCGCCAAGATCACCGTGGTCGGCGACGTGACCATGGAACAGCTCAAGCCGTTGCTCGAAAAGGCGTTCTCCGGCTGGCGCGTTCCGGCCAGCGCTGCTCCCGCCAAGCCTCTCCAGGCCGCCGTGCCCGCGCCAAACCCGCGCATCGTGCTGATCGACCGGCCCAATTCACCGCAGTCGGTCATTGTTGCCGGCCGCGTGTTGGCGATCAGTGGGCGCGATCAGGACAAGGAAGCGCTCGACCTTGCCAACGAGGTTCTGGGCAACGGCTTCCTCAGCCGCCTCAACCTGGACCTGCGTGAAGACAAGGGCTGGTCCTATGGCGTGCGCTCGGGCGTGTCGTCTCCGGTCGGTCCGCGCAGCTTCACCATTTCAGCCCCGGTGCAGTCCGACCGTACCGGCGATTCGATTCGCTTGCTGCTGGACAACATCAAGGCCTTCCCGGCGACGAAACCGGTCAATCCG
>NZ_JANPGP010000095.1:0-2223 GCF_031424035.1 Novosphingobium sp. | reverse complement strand
GCCGGGAATGTGCCCGCCTTCGTATTCGGCGAGAGGATCGCGCCCGGCATCGGGCAAGTGGCGGGTGCAATCGACAATCCGCAAGTCGCTCGCGCCCATTTCGGCGGCGAGCCATTCAGTCGAAACAAGGCTATCCATGATTTTCGCGTCCTCCTCGCGGGTCCTCACAGCGCCCCTATCGCTGCAACTGCGAACTGGCTTAGCCCTGCGGGCAAGGCCCGTCGAGGGGGGAATTGGGAATGCAGCAGAGTCCGCCGGAGCGTTGCCGATATCACACGCTACCGCTTCAAACTGCGCGCTGGCCGATCTTCGAATAGGTGCGCGGCCCCAGGTCGAGCCGGAACGGGCGCAGCGCGGCATTGGGGTCGTCAGGCGTCTCCCCGACCACGAAAGTCTGTGCCAGCACTTTGGCCCCGGCGGCAATCCGGAACCGGGCGAGCGGGATGAAATAGGCGGCGGATCCCGATCGGATCGGGACGATCTCGGTCAGCGGCAGGCGGATATCGCCAGTGAATTCGGCGCTTTCACCAGGTGCCAGTTCGACCACTGCGTGGCGCAGCGCCAGCGCCTGATCGCGCGGGGCCACTTGGCGCTCGGTTGGCTGGTCGGCTTGGGCGGCAACCATGTCGCCTTCGATCGCCATAGCCGAGAGCGGTTCATTGCCCGTGTTCGACACTGTCAGCCGGTAGCTTAGCGTGGTCGCCATCAACGAGGCGTTCATCCGCCGCGCTTCCAGCACGATCGCGATGCCCTCCTGCTCGACTGCCAGCGATGCAGCAGCGGGCAGAGCGGGGGCGGGTGCGGTTTTGGACAGCTGCGGTTCGGGCAGCGGCACGGTGGCTGGCGGAACCGCCGGCTGCGAAGACGCGACAATCGGGCGTTCGAACTCGACCTCGACCGGCGCTTCCTCGCGGCGGCGGCGCCACCAGACGAAGCCGAGCGCGGCCAGCAGCAGCGCGAGCAGTCCGGCTCCGACCGGTAGCACCCAGCCGGGCATGCCGCTGCTGGCAGCGGGAGCCAGCGCCGGGGCCGGGCCCTTGGCCGGGGCAGTCGAGAAGATCGGCGCATTGGTTGGTGGAGTAGTCGGTGCTGGGCCAGGCGCGGGCTGGCCGGGTTGGACTTGGGGGGCTTGAGAGCCCGGTGGCAATACGCGCGGTTGGTTCGGCGCAGCCGCAGTGGGGCGCGGTGCGGTTGCAACCGGACGCGGTGTAGCCGAAGTGGACGTAGGTGTCGGCGCCGCAGTCGTCGCTACCGGGGGCAAGACTGGGCTGGGGCGCGGAGTGGGGCGCGGGCCGCTGATCACCGGGTTGTCGGGATCGACCGGGCCCTGGACGCGCGGAGTCGCGGTGCTGCCTGGCCCGGGCGGCAGGCGAAAGCCACTGGCCGATTGCGCCAGCGCAGGCTGGGCAAACGCCGCCAGCGCTCCCGCCAGCAGTGCCGTCCGCATCCTGTCCCCCACCACGCGCATTGCCTACTGTTACCCTGCAAGAATCTGTGCCGCCTTGCGCGGCGGGGCGCTGAATAGGTGGTGAACCCGACAGTTCCAACCGCTGACTTGTGCGCAGTCCACGATCGGGGCATGGCTGCGGCATGGCAGACACACCTAAGCACCTCGGGCAGTCGAGCACGCTGCCCGCTTCACCCGAAGCGGCTGAGCTCGATTATGTCCCCAATCCGCGGCAAGGCGCGCTCTATCTGGTCCGTTTCGCCGCGCCTGAGTTCACCTCGCTTTGCCCGGTTACCGGTCAACCCGATTTCGCGCATCTGGTGATCGACTATGCGCCGGGTGCAACCATCGTCGAATCGAAAAGCCTCAAGCTGTTTCTGGGAGCTTTCCGCAACCACGCAGGTTTTCATGAAGATGTCACCGTCGGGATCGGTCAACGACTGTTCGCCGAAATGCAGCCCAGATGGCTCCGCATCGGCGGTTACTGGTACCCGCGCGGCGGTATTCCGATCGACGTGTTCTGGCAAAGCAGCGCCGCACCTGAGGGGCTGTGGCTACCCGACCAAGGCGTAGCGGGATATCGCGGGCGGGGCTGATCGGGCTTAACCAAACGCCTGCTCAGCGCGTCCCCAAACCGCGCGCGATGATCCCGCGCAGGATCTCACGCGTGCCGCCGCGCAGCGACCAGCTGGGCGCATTGAGGACGATATTGCCGAGGACACTGGCATAGGCCGAGGCGCTCTGCGGATCGGGTTCGCAATCGATCAACTCGCGGG
>NZ_JANPGP010000094.1:0-1983 GCF_031424035.1 Novosphingobium sp. | reverse complement strand
CCCTATCGCCGTTCGGATTTCAAGAAGGCCGTAGTTCGCCTGGCTGAAGGCCAGTCGATCGACGTCACCTCCGGTATCTGAGGCGCGGACAATGGCACTCAAAAACTATAACCCGACCAGCCCCGCACGGCGCGGCCTGATCCTCGTCGACAAGTCGTCGCTGTGGAAGGGCAAGCCGCTCAAGGCGCTGACCGAAGGCAAGAGCAAGACCGGTGGCCGCAACAACAAGGGCCATGTCACTTCGCGTGGCATCGCCGGCGGCCACAAGCAGTCGTATCGTTTCATCGATTTCAAGCGCCGGAAGTGGGATGCTCCTGCGACCGTCGAGCGTCTCGAGTACGATCCCAACCGCACGGCTTTCATCGCCCTCATCAAGTATGCGGACGGCGAACAGAACTACATCATCGCGCCGCAGCGCCTCGCCGTTGGCGATACCGTTGTTGCCGGTGAGAAGACTGACGTGAAGCCGGGCAACGCAATGCTGCTCAGCACCATGCCGGTCGGCACCATCTGCCACAACGTGGAGATGAAGCCGGGCAAGGGCGGTCAGATCGCCCGTTCGGCAGGCACTTATGTCCAGGTCGTCGGTCGTGACCGCGGCATGTCATTGTTCGCCTGAACTCGGGCGAGCAGCGTTACCTGCGCGGCGATTGCATGGGTACGGTTGGCGCGGTTTCGAACCCCGACAACCAGAACACCAACCTCGCCAAGGCTGGCCGCAACCGCTGGAAGGGCATCCGCCCGCTGACCCGCGGTGTTGCCAAGAACCCGGTCGACCACCCGCACGGTGGTGGCGAAGGTCGTACCTCGGGTGGCCGTCATCCGGTTACCCCGTGGGGCAAGCCGACCAAGGGTGCCCGTACCCGCCACAACAAGCGCACCGATGGCATGATCATCCGGTCGCGCCACGCCAAGAAGAAGAGGTAAGCGACCATGGCACGCTCCGTATGGAAGGGCCCTTTCGTCGACCTGCACCTGCTGAAGAAGGCGGAAGCCTCGCAGGATCAGGGCAGCCGCGCCGCGCCGATCAAGACCTGGTCGCGTCGCTCGACGATCCTGCCGCAGTTCGTTGGTCTGACGTTCAACGTCTACAACGGCCACAAGTTCATCCCGGTTTCCGTCTCGGAAGAGATGGTCGGCCACAAGCTTGGTGAATTCGCGCCCACGCGCACGTTCCCCGGCCATGCCGCTGACAAGAAGGGCAAGCGCTGATGAGCAAGCAGAAAGCTCCCCGCCGCGTTGGTGACAACGAGGCGCTCTCGGTCGGCACGCAGATCCGCGGTTCGGCCCAGAAGCTGAACCTCGTAGCTGCGCTGATCCGTGGTCGCCGCGCTGAAGACGCGATGAACATCCTGTCCTTCTCGAAGAAGGGCATGGCTGTTGATGCGCGCAAGGTCCTCGCTTCGGCGATCGCCAATGCCGAGAACAACCACAACCTGGACGTTGACTCGCTCGTCGTGGCGGAAGCCTCGGTCGGCAAGTCGATCACGATGAAGCGCTTCCACACCCGTGGTCGCGGCAAGTCGACCCGCATCCTGAAGCCGTTCAGCCGGTTGCGGATCGTTGTCCGTGAAGTTTCCGACGAAGCTGGGGAGGCCTGATCATGGGTCACAAGAGCAATCCGATCGGCCTGCGCCTCCAGATCAACCGGACCTGGGACAGCCGCTGGTACGCCGAAGGCAAGAACTACCGCACGCTGCTTGAGGACGACCTCAAGATGCGCAAGTTCATCATGGAAACGCTGCCCCAGGCCGCGATCTCCAAGGTGGTGATCGAGCGTCCGGCCAAGACCTGCCGCGTGTCGATCTATGCCGCCCGCCCGGGTGTCATCATCGGCAAGAAGGGTGCGGACATCGAAAAGCTGCGCTCGCAGCTGGCCAAGATGACCGCCGGCGACGTCAAGCTGAACATCGTCGAAATCCGCAAGCCGGAAGTCGATGCCAAGCTCGTTGCCCAGGGCATTGCCGATCAGCTGATCCGCCG
>NZ_JANPGP010000093.1:0-4928 GCF_031424035.1 Novosphingobium sp. | reverse complement strand
TCGACGCGTTCGAGGAGGATGATTTCCATGTCGTCTCTCCCTTTACTTCACGAGGTAGGGCAGAAGGCCCAGGTGGCGGGCGCGCTTGATGGCCTGGCCCAGTTCACGCTGCTTCTTTGCAGAAACGGCGGTGATGCGGCTGGGCACGATCTTGCCACGCTCGGACATGAAGCCCTGCAGCAGGCGCGTGTCCTTGTAATCGATCTTCGGCGCGTTCTTGCCCGAGAAGGGGCACGACTTGCGGCGGCGGAAAAATGCGCGGGCCATGGCTTAAAACTCCTCGCGTTCGCGGCGCTTGGCGCGCTCGCGGTCGTTCTTGCGCATCTGCACCGACTGGCCATCCTCGTGCTCGTCAACGCGGACGGTGAGCCAGCGGATCACGTCTTCGTTGATCGCGGTCTGGCGTTCCAGCTCGGCAACGACGCCGGCAGGGGCCTCGATGTTGAGCATGACGAAGTGTGCCTTGCGGTTGCGCTGGATCTTGTAAGCGAGGCTCTTCAGCCCCCAGGTTTCGGTCTTGGTGACCTTGCCCTGTCCTGCTTCGACGATCTCGGTGGCGGTAGCGGCCAGCGCATCAACCTGCGCCTGGCTCAGATCCTGGCGCGCCAGGAAAACATGCTCGTAGAGCGGCATGCCTATGCCTTTCATTCATCTAACCGATCGCTGGCTGATCCGCACGATTGCGGGGCCCCTCCGGCTTTCTTCGGGTTTCCCTTTGCAGGGAAGCGGCGGCCCTTAACGCTTTTGGCGGGCTTTGCAAGCGAGATTCCCGCAAAACTGCCAAATAGAGGGGGCAAAAAGAAGGGGCGGGAGACCTTTCGGCCGCCCGCCCCAGTCAGGGAGGAGAAGGCCCGCTGCAGGGCGGGGCCTTCCGGAAATTGTCCGATCAGAAGCTGATCGAAGCGTCGATGCCAAAGGTGCGCGGCATGTTGAAGTTGCCGTAGTCGCCCAGGATGCCGCCGACGTTGCCGACTGCCAGGATGTTGGGAACGCCCGTGACCGGAGCCGACTGGACTGCCGGGATGCTGTTCGACGGGTCACGGCGATAGACGTGCTGTTCGTTGAACAGGTTGCGGCTCCACACGCCGAAGTTGAGCTTCGATCCGCCGGCGCCAAGCGCGACGTCGAGGACCGACAGGCGGGCGTTGACGATGAAGCTGGCATCAGCCTTCGTGGCGAACTGGTCGAAGCTCTGGGTCGCCTGGGCATAGTTGGCGTCCATGTGGAACTTCACCCGGGCGCCGCTGCTGCCCAGCGGGTATTCATAGGCGATCGAGCCGCTGGCCGCATTGCGCGGGGTGAACACGATGTAGAACTTCTGCGCCACGGTGGACGAGTTGATCGCCTGTCCGGCGGCGGTGCAGGCCGTGGAAGGCGTGCCAACGCCAGTGCAGAATGCCGTGTAAGTCACGTTCACCGGCGGTACGTCTGTGTAGGTGTAGGCATAGGACAGGTCGAGCGTCAGGCCATCGACCGGCTTAACGGTAAGATCAGCTTCGATGCCGCGGATCTTGGTGGTGCCCGGGGCGTTGAAGGTCACGAGGTTGTTGAAGTTGCCCGTCGCGGTCGGCTGGATGGTCGAAAGGTCAACCTGGCTGCCCTTGCGGTCCATCATGTAGGCCGCAATGTTGAAGCGTGCGTGACGGTTGAACAGGTCGGCCTTGAGGCCCACTTCGTAGTTCTTGACGTCTTCAGGGTTGAAGGCGCGATAGTCCGAGGTACGCGACGAGGCACCGCCGGCGCGGTAGCCGGTCGAATATTTTGCATAGCCGTGGACGTCATCGTTGAAGTCATAGGCAATGGTCGCCATCGGGTTGAAGCGGTTCCACTTCTTGTCGAGCGGGGTGTAGCCGTTGGTCGCCAGGATCGCGGCATTGGCCGGATTGCGATAGTCGATGTTGCGCGAGGCGAGCAGGGCGCCCTGCTTCTTGTCTTCGGTGTAGCGGCCACCAACGGTGATGTGCAGCTGCTCGGTCGCGTTCCAGGTAAGCTGGCCATAAGCGGCATAGCTCTTCGAGAACACTTCCGAGGCACGGTCAATGTTGCAGCCGCGCACCGCGTTGCCGACGAAGTCGATTGCAGTCGCCGGGTTGGTGGCGGCGCAATAGGGGATGGTCACGAAGCTGGCGCTGGTCGCGGTGTTGTAAACGACGCCCATCGTGTTCGGCGTTGCGGCATCGTCGCTGACATGCTCGTTGAAGTAGTAGAGGCCAGCAACGTAATCGATCGAACCGACCGAACCAACGGCCTGCAATTCCTGGCTGAACTGGCGCTGGCGCAGGTCGGCAAGGCTGTAGCGGCTGAAGGCGCAAGGGGCGGCGGTGGTGCAGGCGGCGGTGTAGTTGATCACCGGGACGCGGTGATAACCGCCCGAGTTATCGTACTGCTCCACGTCGACACCGCGCCATGCGGTGATCGAGCGCAGTTCGAGGTCAGGTGAAACCTTCCACTTGAAGACGTTGGTGAAGCCGTGGGTCTTGTCGACACTGTTCTGTTGCGGCACGCCGATATCGGCCACGCGCATCAGCGTATCACCGTTGACGACGACGCCGGGAACCAGGGCGCGGATCGAGCCTTGGGTGCCGGTGAAGGCAGTGCCAGGAGTAACGCAGGTGCTGCCGGCCGGGATCGCCAGAGGCGCGGTGTTGGAACCGCCGCTCAGGCAGTTGTTCGGGTTGTAATTCAGCAGCTGGCTATAATACGGGGTGTTTTCGTCCTTGGCGATGTCAAAGGCGAAATCGTTGGTGATGCCGTCAACCGGCTTCCAGCGCACGGCGGCGCGCATGCCCTTGCGGTTGTAGAAGCCAAAGCCGGCCTGTCCGGCCAGCGGGTTCTTCGTCACTGCGTCCTGGTGCTGGTAAACGCCGTCAAGCTTTACCGAGAAGCCGGCGACTTCGGGAAGGTTGAGGTGGAGCGATCCGCTGCGGGTGCCGATGTTGCCAAAGGTGCCTTCGATGCGGCCGCCGAATTCACCGGTGGGAGCCTTGGAGATCAACGACAGCGCGCCACCTTCGGTGTTGCGGCCGAACAGAGTGCCCTGCGGACCCTTCAGCACCTCAACGCGCTCGATATCGAACAGCGCGGCGTTGAGGCCGTGCTGGCGGCCGAGATAGACGCCGTCGATATAGATGCCGACGCCCTGTTCGCGCGCTGGCTGGTTGGCGTCGAGCGGCACGATGCCGCGAATGCCGATGGTCAGCGCCGACTGGCGGGCTTCGAAGGTGGCAACGCGCAGGCTGGGGACGCCGCCGTCAGCAAGGTCGAGCAAGCTCATCACCTTGCGTTCCTTGATCGTCTCGGCCCCCATGACCGAGATCGAGATCGGCGTCTTCTGCAGGTTGGTCTCGCGCTTGGTCGCGGTGACGACGATTTCGGTCAGGCCGCCGTTGTTGCTGTTCTCGGTCGACTGCTCGGCGTTCTGGCCCTCATCGGCCGTAGCTGCCTCGGTCCCTGCGCCTGCTACCGTCACACCGTCGGCGGTGACAGAAATCGAAGCGGCTGCCGGGGTGGCAAGGCCGAATGCCAGCGCAGTGGCAAGTGCGGCGAGCGAGGCATTGGTGCGAGTGTTAAACGCGGTCATCTGGATCGTTCCCTGAAGATTGGAATTGTTGTCCGATGCCAACCCCCCTGATGATCCGACCAGTCATGATCCGAATCGCCCCCGAGGCCGGCTTCCAGCTGCCTCTAGGCTCGCTCCATGTCGGCCCTGCGTAAGTTGCGCGACAGCAATGTGACACGGCTGTGCCGGTCTCGTGACAGTCCGTTGTCAGGCCCGAGATTCGCTAGAGAGGCCTGCGAAAAACGTGAATCGTCATTCCGGCGCAGGCCGGATCCCAGCACGGAAAATAATGCCGTCGCCAAGCGAGGTCGTATGGTTGTGCGGTCTGGGTGCCGGCCTGCGCCGGGATGACCGTTGGGCGATTTTGCGCAGGCCGCTCTGGGCTATTTTTTGCGCAGGGCGCTCAGGGCTATTTTTTGCGCAGGCCGCTCTGGGCTATTTGAAGTGGGCGGAAGCGAGCAGCGCGAGCCACTGGTCGCGCGCCGCCGCGTCGAGTGGCGTCTTTGACAGCACCGTCAGTTGAAACCATGAACGCTTGCCGGTGATCAGGCGGTAAATACCGGTTTCGGCACGCTCGGCTCGGCAGCTGGGCGATTGACGCTCGTAGGTTATCGAAATGTCGTCCTGTGCGATGACCTTGAAAGTTGCCGGGCAACGCGCCAGCGCCGCGCTGCGCTGGATATCCATCCAGGCCTGCGCCGTCTCTACCTTGGGAACTGGCAGGATAGCGACGATTTCGAGCGCTTCGGTCCAGGTCTTGGCCGATTTGCCGCGCACCGCGATCAGGTCGACCATCCGGCTGGGATTCTTCGCATCAAAGGCGACCATGTCGCTGTTACCGCTATCGAGCACCTGCTTGAGCGGAGGATAGAGCCGGTGATCGAATTCAAGCTGTTCGGCCTGAGCGGCAATCGGCACCCCGGCCAGCAGCGCGGCGAGTGCGCAAACGAGGATTTTCCTGACTTCCATCACCGGCAAGGATAGGCTGACGATGCGCAGAAATCACGCGGTTTAGTGTGACAGCAATATGACACGCGCATGGCCATCAGGGCGGACCGGGCCGGCGCATTGCGGACATCGGCATGACCTTGCTGCGACAGCGGTCGGGCAGGCACCGGATTGACACCTGCCCGTCATGAAAGCGTCACTCAGCGCAGGCACAAGGGCGGCGAACACCAGCAAATCGTCCGCCATATTCATGCCCACCAAGACTACATTGCTGATCACTGCCCCGCCGCCGGGGCTGCTTGTCGACCTTGCGCGCCGCCGTCCGGACTGGTGCGTGTTGGAGATTGGTGACGCCCCGCCGCCCGAAGCGATCGATGGCCGCGTCTGGGGCTTCATCGACTGGCTCTGCCCCAGCCTGTCG
>NZ_JANPGP010000092.1:0-96145 GCF_031424035.1 Novosphingobium sp. | reverse complement strand
CGATTGCTGGGCGAGGTTGGAGAAAGTCTCGCTGTTGCCCCGGCTTTGGCTTGCCATGGTCGACAGGCGTGACGTAAATTCCTGACCAAGGTTGGGGGTGAACGGATATTGCGAGTTGGGCACCTGGGCAAAGCTTTCGTCCGGAAAGCTGGTGGTGAGTGTCCCGGTCTGGCCATATCCACGTGTTTGCCCGGCACCATAGGTGAAGGACGGCGCGATTGATGCCTGGCCATATTGGCGGGTGAGGATGCTCGATGTTTCCAGATTAGTGTTGCCAAGCGAGACATTGCCGGTGCTGGCCTCGCGCGCAGCCTCTTCGGCAGCGTTTTGGGACGGATTGAGATAGGAGGTCGCGTGCCCCGAGATCGCGAGCGCGCCTTTGGCGATGCCGCCAGCCAGGAACGGCACTGATGCCACAAGATAGCCTGCCAATATGCCGATGTCGCTGTTGACGTCGGTCATCCCCGAAAATGTCGCCAGCGTCATGCCAGCGCCACCACCCGCGCCTGCCACGTCAGCCGCGCCCTTGAACATCAGGATCATGTGGAGGATGACGAAGAGCGGCCCCCAGGCCGCGAGATAGAAGAACCCGATCACATAGCCTTTGAGCGCGGCCGGCCCCGTGCGCGGCATCAGGAACAGCGGAAACAGCACCGGGAACAGCGCGTAGAAGAGTACGGTCAGAACGATATTGAGGATCGGCACCCATTTCATGGCGTTGCTGGCGATGGATGAATAGGTCCGCTCGGTCTGGATCTCGGCGCGGGTCTGGGCATAGACATCGACATTGCCCGCGCCGCTGCCGCCTGCCAGCGAGTGCATCGCCTGGCTCATCGCGTTGATCGTCAGCGTCTGCTTGAAGATGTCGGTCGCACTGGCCGACACACCGGCGAGGTACTGGTAGGCGACCGGCAGGTCCGAGAACAGCTTGGCCTTGGCCAGCGCCGCCGTCTGGTTTGGGTAGAGCTGGCGGCCGAAGACCGTTCCCATGCCGTCGATGAGCCCGGTCCACTGGGCGTTCAGGGCATCGTAGGCTTCGCGGCAGGTAATGATCGTCGAGGTGACCTGGCCCGAAGCGGCGTCACGGTTCAGGAAGCGCTGTGCCCGGGCCTGGCTCCCCGGCGCAATCGTCGCCCAGATGTCGTTCGTCTCGGCCAGTTCCTTCATCGAATAGCGGCCAAGCAGCACGTCGTAGAACACGCATTGCCGGAAATGCTCGTCGAGATTGGCGGCGAATTCGGGATCGGAAATGCGCAGGGACCGCGTCGCATCGTAGAGCCGCGCGCCGTAGATCATGCCGTTGCGCGAATAGTTGAGATCGCCGGGCAGGCCGAACACGACCTCGGCCGAGCCGGTGAGATAGTCGCCGACCTGGCTGGTGAAGCTTGCCATCAGCGCGAGGCCCAGTGGCACATTGCTGACATTGGCCGGTGCCAGGCTCGGGTTCAGACGGTCGGTCACATGCACGTCGATGCGCGGCACCATGAGGCACGAATACATGAGCGTCGCGCCGAGGAACCAGTTGATCCACGCGCGCCAGTCCTGGTTGAAGGCGAGGGTCAGCGCCGAGAGCGCCAGCCCCATTACCATCACCACCTGAAGCAGGCTCTTGTAGCCGCCGTTGCCGGTCCATGCTGCGACCGCCTGGAACACGTTGACCAGGTAGTCGCCGCCGCCAACCGTGAAAATCTCGACCATTGCATTCGCATCCTGCGAAGAGGGGGAAGAAGGGAAGCGTCAGTGGGTGAGGGCGCGGCTCTGGACCCCGCGCGACCAGTCGAGTGCGGCGGCCATGCCCGGCGACATCTGGGTCGCGAGCACGTTCTCGATGAACGCCGTCTTCTCGATGATCTGCATGATCGCGCTGACGCGCAGATGTGTGTTCGCCTGCCGGTCGGCGAGCGCCTGGCGCACCACGTTCACCTGACCCTGCCACATGGCGATCTTGGCTTCGTCGGCGCCGATGAAACTCGACATCGACCGGCCCGCTTCGCTGACGATCCGGTCCAGGACCGCGAACAGAAGATCGACACTGGCGATCTCCGCCAGCGTCTCGCGGTCATCGGTCGGCATACCGCGGCCATAGGCGGCCTGGACGGTCAGGATCTTGTAGAGCGGGATCGAGGCGACCTGGAGCAGTTCCTTCTGCGCATCGGTGATCGGGGTGTCGTCATGGATCGCCTGGACCATGCCGTCGATCAGCGCCGCCACCCGCGGCCGCAGCGCCTTCGACGCTGGCAGCGCGAACGACTTGAAGCCGGGATCGAGGCACTTGTCAGTCTCGTCGCAGTTGAAAATGAGGACGCGGTTGGCTCCGGTGCCATCGAGCAGCGAGGTCACGAGCGTTGACGACGCTTCACCCGCGATCGGCACGAACTTGCCCGGCTCGTCGTCCTTGGACGGCACATAGATGATCGTGCCGATGAGCGTCATCGCATATTCGGCCAGTTCGCGGTCGAAGGTGCCGCCTGGCGAAAAGAACGCGGACTTCTTGAGGATGGTCCAGGTGTAGTTCCGCGCCACCCCGGGATTGACGTCATCGTACTTGCCCGATCCTTGCGCCGTAGTGCTGGCGCGCTGGCCTTTGGTGCCGCAGCCATGCTTGGCGGCGGCATAGTCGGAGAATATCCCTTCGGAATTGCCGATTGCCTCGCAGATCGCCTTGTCTGCAAGGTCGCCCTTGGGCCAGATGCCGCCGACCAGACCCTGGGCCATCTCGCAGCTGTTGATGTTGAGGTTGTTCATGAGCTGAGCCTTTTGGCTGAACTCCTGCATGATCTTCGAGCACTCGGGGCAGACGGTGTCGATCGCCAGGCTGAAGGCAAAGCCAACCGCGTTGTTGGCGACCGCTTTCAGCATCGCGACGATCTCGCTCGCATTGATGAAGCTGAACGAGCCGGCAAAGATATCGATGCCGCCGCAGCCCGCACGGGCACGCGGCAATTGCAGGTTGGCGATGTTGGTCGTCTTCTGCGGGAACCGGGTCCAGACGTTGCCGAGGCTGTAATAACCTGCCGACTGGCCCTGGAACGCGGTCGGGCCGTTCACGTTGGCCGCGCCGCCGACATCGTTCAGGAACGAGTCCATCGAACTGCCGACGTCAGCCGAGCCGCTGCTGAGAGGGAGGGTGGCCGCGAGGAGCGCGGCGAGGAACGCTGCTTTTGGGCGTTTCATCCTAGTAGTCACGTCCGGCTTCCTTCGATGTGAGGAGGTAGATGCGGTCCTGAAGCTCGTCGGCGGACATCACGCCGTAGCCGACCGGGATCGCGCGGCCCTTGGCGGCGTCCCACAGCACAACCGCCGGCGTGACCTTGGGCTCGAGCCCCATGCGGGTGCGCTGGTTGGTCTCGACGGTGTAGCTCGGGAAATGCCGCGACGGACCGCCGTCGGTCGAGATCGCGCGCACGGTGATGTGCCAGGTCGAGGCGACGCCTTGCACGATCGGCGACATGACTTCGCAGGCGCCGCAGCTCTGCGCGAAGAAGTAGAACAGGCCGTAGCGCTGCGAGAGATTGCCCATGACCGTGTCGCGCTCGGAACTCCGCGCGTCCTGCCATTGGCGTTTGCCGAGCGTCGAGACGGGGCGCTGCAACGTGTAGTCGAGGTCGGGGTCCTGCCAGATCGCCCGCTGCCAGACATCGCTGAACAGCGAGGCGCGGTCGAGCTGTTCGCGCTGGAACCGGATATAGGCCGTCACATTGGCGGGCGTCGGCTCCAGGATCGCCTTCGCCTTGAGTTCGCGCAACGTCGCCGTGACCGCGTCGAGCTGGCTGGTCGCGCTGGCACTCGGGGCCGGAATTGCCGTGTCGCGCTCGGGCGGCTTGGGCCTGGTGCAGTAGAACCAGTATCCGAGCCGGCGCTCCGCGCAGTAGAAGCTATCCTGCTTGTCGCTGGCCGAGATGAGTGGCGGCTCCTCGGCCGACGCCGGGGCGGCAACGAACGGGCAGGAGGCGATGAGAGTGAGGCAGGCGGCCAGAAGCCGCCCGCTGGCCTTACTGGCGTGCGCGGGCATAGTAGTCCTCGATTTTCTGCTGGATTTCGGTGGCAGCCTGGAGTTCGTCAGGCAGGCGGGCGGCATCGGTGAACTCGGCATAGACCTCGCTGAAATCCATCTGCGAGAGGTCGAGCCGGGCGAACTCGTCGATGGTGAAGCCAAGGCACTGCTCGGTCTTGGGCTTGCCCCAGGGCCGGCCCAGCTGCTGGCGGCCTTGCTCCTGGAGGATCCGCGAGAGCTTGGATTCGAAGCAGCAGTAGACCTTCTTCTTGGTCAGGCAGACGCCGAGGAACGAGGACGAGCAATAGGTCCCGACATAGGCGCACAGGCCTTGCACATCGCGCTCGTGGAGCAGCATCTCCTCACGGCTGCACCCCAGGGCCACGAGCAGCTGGATTCCCGGGATGAGCGGAAAACCCTTGCCCTTGCAGCAGTTGAGAATGCCGAAGACCTTGGACGAACAGGTTTCGCGGGTGCCCTTGAACAGGCTGAGTGTGTCGGGATCGAACTCGCGCCGCGCCTGACCCATCGCATTGAGGGCAACCGCGGCATCCTTGAACTCGTCATTGGCCTCGCGCTCGATCGTCTCGCACGAGCCGTCGATGCAGTAGACGTCGCCGTCGCAGATGAACTGGTTGGTGTTCGCCGGCTGGTCGGGAACCGGGCAGTCATAGACCCGCTCCCAGGTTCGGCACGGCTCGTCCGTCAGGCAATCCTCGCGCACCAGTTTGCAGCCGGGCGTGCTTTCCAGCGTCTGGCAGTCCTGCGCCTCGGTATAGGTCGCGCAAGCGTAGCTGCGCGACCAGGCCCAGCAGGGCTGGGTGAAAGCCACGCCATCGACGATGCGCGTCACCGGTTCGCTGTCGGTGCAGCTCTCGGTGTCCTGCTGACAACTGCTATCACCGGCGAGGCTGGCGCACTGGCTTTCGTCGCGCGTCGTCGTGACGACATTCTCGCCTGTCACCGTGTAGGGCGTCGCGCCGTCGACCGGGGACGTGCAGCTGACCAGATCGACCCGGAGGTCGCCCGAGTTGCAACCCCAGTAGATGCCCAGATAGGGATCGCACAGGTTGATGGGGTAGGACTGCGTGACCGTGCACTGCGGCGCTGGATAGCGGTTGCAGTTGTAAACCGTAGCTGGATCAACCCCGCTGCCGCCGACGCAATAATAGCCGTAGACCTGCCGCTGCTCGACCCGGGCGGTGAGCGTCACCGGGCAGTTCTTCGCCTCCTGGGTCGCTGTGTAGCCGGTGTTGCAGGTGGCCATGTAGCGTGCGGCGCTGCCCGTTCCCGGAGGCAGGGGGACGCAGCGGCCCTGGGTGCCGCCGATCGCCATGCCGCTCGTATAGGAGAGCGGATCGTCACTAATGACCTTGCTGCGCGCAATGGTCGCATCGAGATCCTGCGGCGCGAAGCGCGCGCGCCGATCCATCGAATCCTTCATCGTGCGATAACCGGTGCTGATGCTCGTCTGACTGGCCGCTTCACGGCTCATTCGGTCGGGGTCGTCGAAGTAGCCCGATTGGCTCGGAACCCCGCCGAAATTGGGCACCCGGCTGGCATCGGGTTGGACCGTCGCGGCATTTTGCGCCGTCCCGGCCTTGTCCTTGCCAAAGGCTTTCCCGTCGGCCTTGGCGGCATCCATGGTGCCCTGGGCCTGAGCGTGGGCGAGGGTGGGGCCCATGAGTGCGAGCGCGATGCTCGCGAAGAAGGTGCCTTTCATGGCTTTTGCCTTTCAAGTCGGGCGAGATGCTGGGCGGCGAGCTTCGCGCCGGGGCCGCTGCCTTGCGCAAAGGTCGTGAGCGCATGGGCCGTGGTCACATTGCCGCTCATGCGATCGAAGGGCGGGACGGCGGTGGTGCAATCGAAGCCGTCGCACAGGTCAAAGTCGCTCGAGGTGACGACGTAGGTCGGCACGGCTTCGATGCCGAAGGCGCGGAACAGGCGCGGGTCGATCCCGACACCGTGCATCTGTTCGCCGGGCTTCAGGACACGGGACAAGGCATCGGTCATGACTTTGGCCGAGCCTTGCGTAAGCCCGCGGAACACGACCACGCCGCCGGCGCGCGTCACGTCATCCATCATCTGCCGGAGAGCGGGGGCCGGCATCGACAGCGACGCAAAGGCAATGAAGCGAGGGGCCTCGCCCATGCCTTGCTTGGCCATGTCGCCCGCATCGACAACCATCCGGTCGAAGTCGAATGCCGGATCGCTGGTTTGCCCGCGCGGCTTGGGTTCGTTCGCATAGCGCCGGCCGTTGGCCTTACCGTCCTGCGCGCTCGCGGTTGCTTCGGCCGTCACCGCGCTGGCCCGCGCGCGGGCCTGGGCCGCGAGCGCATCGGCCTCACCGGCTTCGCTAGCCGCCCGCGCACGGATCGCCTCGAGATCGATGTCCGGGGCGGTGCTCTGGGCAAGCGCGCCGCCGAGGGCCGCCGTGCTCGCAAGTGCTGCCAGCACAAAATGGTGGAGGGAGGTTTTCATAGCGCGCAACAGTTCCGTTTGCGCCAGACCAGATAGCCCATGTCCTCGCCGATCGCGGGGTAGACCTGGCCTGCCGACATGAAGGTGGTGGAAGCGCCAATGGGCGCGCAGGCATAGCGGCCCTTGGTCTGCGGATTGGGATTGGTGGCCTGGAAGCGGTATTGTTGCTTGCGCATCACCGGCATCAGGTACTTGCCGCACAGGCCTTTGCCGCCCATCGTGCCCCAGGCGACGAGTTCGCGGTGGAGCTTGTAGGCAAAGCGGGCGAGGGCAAGCCGCGAGGCCTGGACATGGCCGATCGTTGCCGAGACGTTGCCGTTGAGCGGATACATCGTGCCCTGGCAGCCCGCGCACCAGAACAGCGCGTCCGACGGCAGCTTGGCCGTTGCGAGGACGCAGTCGGCAGCGCATGCCGCCAGCGCCAGCGGATTGGCGAATAGCACGGCCTCAGGGTTGATGATCGCAGTGAGCTCGCTGTCCTGCCAGAGCGGGTCGATCTCGGTGATGTAGAGAATGTCGATCGAGCCCGATTCAAGGCACAGGAAATCGGCGACGATCTCCATCCAGTAGATCAGCGGGTACGCATACCAGTGGACGTGCCACTGCGAGTTATACTGCGTCGCGCCGCCGACCGCCGAGGGACCTGCCATCGATTTGAAGCCAATGTCGAAGCCGGGGTCGAGCTTCATCCCGCCGAGGTTGACGAAGCACCACGGCTTCATGCTGACGTCGGCAAGCCGCACCGGCTCCCAGAACCCCATGGCAATGCCAGGGCGCAGCCCGCACAGGCAAACCGGCAGCGCCGGATTGTCGGGGTCTGGCCGCCCCGATGGCCAGATCTTCAGGCCACCGATCGAGATCGGGAACAGGCACGACCAGCAGATGTCGGTAATCGGGTTGACGAACTTGCCGGTGCAGCGGCCCGGCCCCGCCGAAGCGGACGCCGGGGAACTGCTGGCAAAAGCCAGGAGCAGCGAGGCGAGAAGCGCAAAGCAGTGCCTTGCTGCTGGGCGAGATTTCCAGATCATGGCTGTTGTCCAGGCTTGGGCCTGAGGGCCTGTTCGGTGATGAGGAGGACGCGGCCCTGCTGCTCGACCGTTGCCGGCACCGCACGGATGCCGAAGCGTTCGACAAGCTTGCCGCCCTGGTCGAAATAGAAACGCCGTTGGCGTGCCTTCATCAGATCGAGCGGGGCGCCGTTCACCAGGATGAACTTGGCCGTCGTTCCGGCGTAGCGCCTGGCGGCCCAGTCAACCTGTGCGGCATCGTCGCCATTGAGGAAGACCAACGGCGCGCGCAGCGGCACCGTATCGAGCGGATTGACCCGGGTGCCGCGCGCCATGATGACCCGGCCCTTGTCATCGCGGATGTCGGCTTCGACCGTGATGGTCGGATCGAAGTTCCAGCGCCGCATGGCCGATGTCGGCACAATTCCGGCTACCGGCGCCGGGCGCTTGACCCGTGCGATGGTCCGCCGCTTCAAATCCTCGTTAAGCCGGGCCGTCTCGCCGGTTTTTTCGAGGTGCTGGAGGCGCGCATGGATCTGCTGAAGGAGATCGGGCTCGATCACCGGCCAGACGGTGCCTTGCTGGCCGTAGTCGCGGGCCACTGCCTGCCCTGCGAAGATCTGACCGCCGAGGACCAGCGTCAGCGCAGTGACGCACAGGGGGAAGCTGAGCGCCTTCACAACACCGGCCTCCCGACCCCGAGGACGGATCTGGCGCAGATCCAGCCAATCGCGGCGTAACGGCTGTCGAACCCGTCCTTGTGATCGGTGGCCACAAAGTAGCAGCCCTTGGGGATGATGCCGGTCGGCCCCAAAGCCAGCGGTTCCCCGAACCGGCTGGCGACCTTGGCGATAGCAACCGCCTTGCCGCCCACAAAGAAGGTGCGGCCCTTTTCCGTGACCACGTCACCGGCGATCCCCATGACGCGCTTGCCGAAGGGCTGGGGGGCATTCCCGAAATGCCGGGTCAGCAGCGCCGATGGCGGCGGATCGAACAGGATCAGATCGCCGCGTGCGGGCACCGCGCCGCGGTCAAGCCAGATCGCCCAGTGTGGCAGCGACGGGCTGGCATTGATCATCAGCGCATGGGTCTGGGCAAAGTTCGTTGTCGCGCTGAGCGCAAGCGCCGCGCCGCCAAGACCGGCCCAGAGGGCAAGCCGCGGCCAGCCCGCGCGAAGCCGGCCAGCGCGGGGCGAGGATGCGTCAACGGCTGGCATGGGCGAGCGCCCCCATCCGGCGCGCGACGTCGGCGCGCACTTCGCCAGTCAGATCCGGCACGGTCCCGGCGACCACGGCTTCGGCGACCAGGACGGTGCGACCTTGCTTTCCGAGCTTGGCGACCGAGGCTTCGACAGCCTTCAAATAGGTCTCGACGCGCGCCTTCATCGCTTCGGGCGGCCTGCCCGCGCGGGCCTCGGCCTCGACAAAATCACCCATGATCTGGCTGAGCTGGACCGTGACCACCTCGCGGCGCTCGAGCGTGACGATCTTGTGGGTTGCCCAGGCACCCCAGAGCGTCGATCCCAGCAGGCTTGCCGTTAGCGCGAGCGCGCTGAGCGAAATACCGGCGAAGCGGCGTGATGCGGCTGATGTTGCCAGAATGTTCCTCACAGGACTTCCTTTCGGGGAGCAAGCGCGGCCGAGACATCGTCGAGGAAGCGCGGCAGGCGCCAGATCACGATGAGCGTGGCCACGCTGAACAGGCCAAGCTTCAGTTCATTGATGAAGCCTGCCTGGGCAGCGCGATCAGCCGCGAGGTAGTGCGCGGCGAGATTGCCGAGGTGCATGAAAAACAGGCCAAGGTCGCCGCCCGCCAGCAGCAGGAAAAAGAGCAGCGGCAGCCCGAGGACTGCGAGATAGATCGAGCCAAGGTAAGCCCCCGCCTTGATCAGGATGAAGCAGATATCGCGCAGCGGCTGCCGCCAGTGCCGGGTGCTGATGGGGCCGGGCGGACTGTCGCCGGGCGGCGTTTCCACTTCGCGGTCGAACGGCGAGACAAGGTGAAGGGGCATGGAAAGGTCCTTTGGTTGGCTGGATTCAGTCGTGGTCGGGAAAGGCGATGCGCTCGATCGCATCGGCAAGCTGGTGGCCGCGCGCGATCTCGGCATCGATCGCCGCGAAGGTCTGGGGCGAGCTGGAGAACAGCGTGGCCGAATAGTCGTCGAGCACGAGCCGGCCGATTGTCTCGGTCTCCGGTCCCTTGATGAAGACCTCGGAATAAGAGTTGCCCTGGCGTTTGAGGCTGCGGATCAACGTCTCGGTACGGTCGTCCATGTCGAGGCGTTTGCTGGCCTTGAAATCGGCGATCGTCTCGGGCTTCTGCTGGAGGATCAGCATCCAGTCGCTGTTCTCGAGTGCCGCCGTCGCACCATCGGACTTGTAGTAGTCGTTCAAGGACTGGGTCGCGGTGGCGAGCGCGCCGCCGTATTTGCGGCAGGTGCGGGCATAGGTCTCGACGAACTCACCCATCGAGCCGCCTTTCAGCATCGACCAGGCTTCGTCGATGAGCAGCAGCTTCCGCACCGAGCGTGGGCTCCGCGTCATCGCCTGGCTGGTCATGAACATGATCGCCGAGAGCACCACCGAGCGCAGTTCCTCGCGGGCCGCCAGATCCGACATCTCGAAAACGGTGAAGTCGCTGGTCAGGTCGAGGCTGGCCTGGCCCTCGAAGAAGGCGCCGTAAGTCCCGCCCGTCATGAACGGGCCAAGCGCGGTCGCCAGGTCGGTCGCGGTGTCGTGGCCGGAGCTGGCTAGCGCCTCGCCGATCGCGGTGATGGTCGCCTGGGTGCCGAGCTCGCTCCACACCGTGTTCACCGCCCGGTCGATGAGCCCGCGCTCGGTATCGGTGAGCGCGGCGGAATGCCGCGCCATCTGCCCGACGATCGCCTTGACCATACCGAAGCAGTCGAGGCGGTAATCGTCGTCCTCGTCGGCGCGGGCGGCATCGATCATCGAGAAGGGATTGAGGCAGAAGCCCGCCTTCATCGTGAACTCGACAAACCGGCCACCCTGGAGCTTGACCGAGTGCTCGAAACTGCGCCCGTCGTCGATCACGACGACCTTGGCGCCGGCTCCGCGCAGCGCTGCGCACATCTCCTGCAGGAGCACCGACTTGCCCGACCCCGACTTGCCGCAGATCGCGACATTGTGATTGCCGGCCTCGTTCTCGAAAGGCGACCAGAAGAAGGGCTGCCCCCGCCGGCCGATGAACAGCATGTGCGGGTGCTCGCTGCCGAGATATTCGCCCTGCATCGGCGCGATATTGGCCGCCGTGGTCGAGAGCAGCGTGCGGAAGCGCTTGAGGCGTTCCATGTCGGCAGCGAGCCCATCGGCCAGCGTCAGCGGCATGGCGGCGAGCAGGCCTTGAATCTGAAGATAGCGCTCGTCGGCAAGATCCCAGCCCGCAGCCTTGTAGATCGACTTCACCGCGCGTTCGTGGCGGTCACCAAGCCCGGCCGGGGAAAAGGTCGTGAGGCCATAGAAGACCCTGACCAGACGGCGGCCTTCCTGGAGTTCGGCCTGAACGTGCTGCCATTCGGCCGACTGCTCAGCCAGACGCGGCAGGAAGCGCGCGCTGCGCGTTCCCGCCAGGCTGGTCGTGCGCATGAATTTGAACCCGGCCTTGGCGGCGGCGGCTTCCTGGTCGGGATAGACAAGGCACAGCATGGTCGCGGTGGGACACGGAAAACGCAGCTTGTCGGTGAACAGGTCGCCGATCAGGCGTGCGCATTCCCACGGCGCCCAGCGCGGCGGCATATTTCGCGCGCCAAAATGCCGCACGTCGAAGGTGTCGGGATAGACCGTGCCGATTTCGGGTACGCCGTCATTGAGCGCGCCGGTCGCGCGGAAGCGCTCGGTCTTGAGGTGCATCCGGTCCTCATGAACGATGAGTTCGATGTCGCGCCGGATCGCCTGGTCGGCAATCGGGTCATTGGGGTTGTACGGCACAGCATCGTCCTGCGGCGCGGTGGTCGGCGATGTGAGATCGTCGATCAGCGCGATCAGGCCCTGCGGCTCGACTTCGGCGACGCCGAGATTGAGCGACTTCAGCATGGCGATGAGGCCTTCGCGGGTCTGGACCAGCTCCTCATTGGGGACGGCCTTGGCTACCGGCACGCCTACCGAAATGATCACCTGGTGGTGACGTGCGTGGAACGGTGCGTCGTCCGAGGCCGAGTGCCAGACCATGCCATAGAGGCGGCGTGCCCGGTGGCGGGCGATGGCCTCATAAACGCCGCCCTGGAGATAGCGCGGCGCAAACCACGGAGCGATGATCCGGCTGATGCGCGGGGACGCAAGGTGCAGGACCTGGAGGCAGGCTCCTGGCGGCAGTCCTTCGGAAAAGAACTGACCCAGGATTTCGCCGGTGCGCTCGTCGGCGCCAATGAGCGGCGTGACCGCCAGGACGAAGCCCTTCGATCGTGCGTTCACATAGAGCCG
Source organism: Novosphingobium sp. (assembly GCF_031424035.1). GTDB lineage: Bacteria > Pseudomonadota > Alphaproteobacteria > Sphingomonadales > Sphingomonadaceae > Novosphingobium. The sequence continues at coordinate 84,224 of NZ_JANPGP010000092.1, read as the reverse complement.
GCTCTGCGGGTCGTAGACCCGGTAGGGTAGCCAGTCCGACAGCATGTCGAGCATCAGCCGCGGACGCGCGTCCTCGGCATGTTCGGCGTCGCCAAGCAGCCCGGTCAGCAGCCGGTCGCACAGGGCTCCGATCGAGACGGCCATCACTTCTTCCCTTCAGGAGATGCGTCCGCAGCCTTGCTGACGGGACCGGCTGCGCTGTTGTCCGGCGCGCTTTCCTGGGCCTTGGCCTTTTTCGTCTTCGCGGCTGCGAGGGCTTCGAGGCTCGGGAACTGCAATCCGGGTAGGGAAGAGTGTGGCCGAGGGGTCCGATCATGCGGGGGAGAGGGCATGTCGAACCCCTCGACCGCCGGTGCCTGAGCACCGGCGATTGCCTCGGCCGCCGTGGAGGGGAGGGCCAGCGGGGAGGCAAGCGGGAAGGGAGAAGTGTCGCCGGACATCAGCGGCGCATTGGCGTCAGTAGCGCTATCCGGGGTAAGAGGAGCGGGGCTGATAGGCTCGGCATCGGCAGTGGCATTCTGTGCGGCCTTCAGTTGCTTGCGTAGCTGACGCATCAGCTCGGGTGCTTCCGCGCCCTCCTTGCGCCGGAGCGCACCGGCCCATTGCGGGTTTTCGACAACCGCCCAGGCCACGGCTTCGTCGTGGAGCGTGCCGGCTTCATCGACATGCGCGGGAAACACGATGCGGATCGTGCGCTCGGCCGTGCGGGCCACATCGCCGCTCGCGATCCCGGCGCGCACCCGTGCCGTCTCAAAGCCGTTGGACGGCAAGTGCCCGAGTTCGGCGGTCGCGCGCTGGTCGATCACATGGGAGGGTGCGCAATCGCCCTTGGGCGCGCGGCAGGTGAAGTCGCCTTCGATGTTGGTGCCGAGGCCCACGCAGCCGCTCGAGACGAGGACAAGCGCGGCGAGCGGGACGAGACGGACGTGGGAATTCATGGCGATCAGCCTTTCGGGTTGGACGGCGCGGCCGTCAGGAAGGCGCGAAGCGCAGAGGCCGGGCGGTAGCCCTCGATCACCGCGCCATCGGACGGGCGAACGATGACGGGTGTCCCGCCGAAGCCGTGTGCCTTGGCGAAGGCCTCGTTCGCATCGAGCCCGCTGGTGTCGCAGGGCCCCGGATTAGCGAGGGCGAGGCCCGAATAGGCGGCATTCAGCGCCGCTTCGGGACGCGGTGAACACAGCACCCGCTCGGAGTCCTTGCGGCTTTGTGCGCCGAAGATCGAAATCGGGCGTTCCTCCACCCGCGCGCCGATCGCCCTCAGCTCCTCCTTCAGCTTCTTGCAGTAGCTGCAGTGGAAGTCGGAGAAGACCACGACCCTGGGGCCGTTCGCCGGTCCCCAGTGGATCGCGCCATTGGCGGGAAGTCCGTCGAGCGAGACCGTTTTGGGTGCTGCGGCGCGCTGCGGCGGGGCCTCGTCGCTGCCCGCTTGGCTGCGCGCGGCGCCCGCCGCGAGCAGGTCGGGGTTGAGCGCGAGAAGCCGCGCTGCCGTGAGATCCTGGCGCGCCTCCATGTCGTAGATGCGACCGATCACAAGATACTTGGCGCGGGCATCGACGTAAAAGAGCGTCGACTTCGAGGCGACCTCGCACAGGCCGCCAAGCCCTGAGCAGTTGATCGCATCGATCGGCGTCTTGGGCAGCCGGAGCTTCAGTGCGGCGCGCACCTTGGCAAGGTCGGGGGCGGCATTGGCAGGGCTCGCGAGATGGGCCGCGCCCCAACCGGTTCCGGCCGAAAGCGTGGTCAGCGCGGCAAGGCCGAGCGCGAGCCTGGTCCAGCGGCGGGGCCGCGTTTGCATTTCTTCGATCATTGGGAATTCCTCACATAGACGCCGTCCAGGAAGACGATCTCGACATCGATGCCGGTCGGCATCTCGACGACGGGCTGGTACTGTTCAGCCCGCTCGATCAGGTATTTGCTGACCGTATCGGCGGCATCGGCCGCGCCCTGGCCGAGCCCGCCGCCGAGAATGTCTCCGGGCGAGAGCTTCGAGCGGGTGCCATCGGCATTGGTGGTGACGCCTGAAAACGTGCTGTTGGCATTGGCGGAGAACCCCCGCCCGAAGCCGCCGACGATACCGGCGAGCAGCGCCTGGGTGACCAGATTGCCCTCTCGGCTGACGACGCGGCCGCGCACCCCCGACTTGCCGGCAAAGCTGATGAAGCCCTTGACCTCGGAGACCGCGACGCGGCCGCCCGGCTGATCGCAGGTCATGCGGGCCAGCTTTACATAGACCTTCTCCGATGAGAGATCGCCGCGCGCGGCTCCGTTGACGATGCAGCCCTGGATGCGGGTGGTGAGCACCTTGCCGTTCTGCAGGACCGAGCGTGCCGGACCGGTGATCCGCAGGACCACCGGCAGCGGGTCGGTCTGGCTCGCAACCCCTGCCGAGGCATCGACTCCGACAATGACACGCGCCGAGGCATAAGAGTTGGGGGGCAGGAAGTCGGGCGAGTCCTCGACCACCAGTGGCGGGGCGTCGGGTCGCGCGACCTTGAGACCGGCAGCATTGCCCTTGTCCCCGGTAAAGCTCATCAGCTTCACTTCGCCCGGCGCGGCGCTGTCGGGCGAACTGGCGGGCTGACCGCCGAGCCCCGGCGGAACCGGCGCACGGCCGCGAGCATCGTAACTTCCGGCCTGCGGGCCATAGGCGGGCAACGGAGCCGCTGGGTGAGGGGCTGCTGGCCCGGCTGTGGCTTGTTCCTTCAACCGGGTGTTCTCGGCAGTGATGGCATCGATCGCGGCCTGCCCGTCGGTGCGCATGGCCTGGTTCTCGGCCTTGAGCGCTGCGAGCTCGGCTTCGACTTGTTCGCGCGGAAGCTGGGCGTCCTTGAGCGCCTTCTGCTCGCGGGAGACGGCATCGAGGCGATTGCCATAGACCGCCACGAATTCGCGCTGGGACAGGTCGCGGTTGACGAGGCCAGCCGTATCGATCGTCTCGGCACCGCCGGCCTTGCCGTCCTGCTTGGGATCGTCCGATCCGAAGATGAACCAGCTGCCGCCGACGAGCAGGACAGCGCCGACACCGGCCAGAAGCAGCTGCTGGCGCTTTGCGGTCCGGGCATTGAGGCGGACGAGATTGCCGCCTTCGTGTTCGTCCGGCTGCGCGCCGGGGACGGGGGATGCCGCCTCACGGGTCGTATCAGTCATGGGTCTGCTCCCCATTGGGGCCGACGACATAGGCAGTCGTGCTGGCGCCGGGTTCGAGGGCGGGATTGGCGATCGCCACGGCCAGCGTGCCGCGCGGCGCGAGATCCTGCTCGGCGATGGTCATCGGCGTCGCGCCACGATTGGTGAGATGGATGATCTTGCCGGTGAGTGCCGCGCCGCGGTAATCGGCGATCAGCTGTACCTCGAGGGCCCCAACCCGCGCTGGGAGTGCAGCCGACTGGCGGATCTGGTAGCCGTCGACAGCCGCGTTGTTGGCCATCGCCTGGACCAGGCGCACCGCGGTTTCGCCGAGCGGGGTTTCGGTTTCCCAGCGGGTCGCGTCATTTCTGGCGATTGCCGGATTGGTGATGAAGACCTGTTGGGCCTCGATCCCTTCGACCGGGCAGGCGAGCTTGTAGACGTAGCCCTTCTTCGTCGTGGCGAAGAAGCTGATCTTGGCCGCCGCGTAAGTCTCGGGGACGGAGACATAGATGTCCCCGCGCACCGGCTCGTTGGTGACGGCAAAGTCGTTGTAGGGATAACCGGTCGAGAGCTTCGACACGCTGGCGAACTGGTCGCCGACCAGCGCAAACCGGGTCAGTTCGCGCGCCGAGACCGAGCATTCGATCGTGCCGCCATCGGCGGTCTGCTTGAACTGGTCGGCCTGGGCTGGACTGGCAAACAGGGCCGCGAGCAGGGGGAGGGCTGCGGCTGTTCGCCGCAGCTGGGGCATGAGTTCCATCACTGGCTCTCCTTGGGTTTGTCGTCGGTGGGAAGCTGGGCAAACCCGGCCAGCGCGAGACGCAGGCCCCGGTAGGTCCAGGTGAAGCGGAAGCGCCGGTCGTCGCTGGCAATGACCTGGGCGCCGACAAAGGTCTTGAGCGTGCCCTTGACCTCGGAAGTCAGCCCTTTGGGATCAACCGTCATCGACTTGATGACGAAGGCCTGGGTCACATCGGAACCGCGCTGTTCCTCGACAATCCGCACCAGGTCGGCCTTCAGGCGGCCGTGGCTTGCCGGATCGGCAAGGTCGAGGATCGCCGCCATCCAGTAGTCGAGGCCTTCAGGGCTGCGGTTGAGCAGCATCAGCGCGGCATCGCGGGTGACGAACTCGAGGTAATCGGCGCTGGCGCCGGCGCTCGATATCGTCAGCGGCGCGCGTAGCGTTGGCAGCAGTACGACCTCGCGGTCACGCGTGGCGGCAAGTCCGCCGGTGATGACAAGCGCGAGGGTAAGGCCGGCACTCGTCAGCGCGAACATGTTGCGCTGGCGCAGCAGCGCCTGGCTGCGTTCATGAGAAAACTGGGCAAGCATGAGCCTCTCCCCTCAACCGGCCAGCAGCCGGCAATGGGAGGGCGGCGTCATCCTGAGGCCGGTGAACCCCGCAGGCAGATACCAGTAGGCGGCATGCAAAACCCAGGAGCTAGCGCGTCCTGCTTTCGCCTTTCGCAGTGCGAACCAGGCGCCAAACGAGAGGGCGATGCCGACAAAGATATGCTGTGCGAGGATTCCCCAAGTGAAGGGGATGATCATCCCGGCGAACTCGTCGAGGGTCCAGAAGCCGATGAGCTCCGGATCGTCGAGCCGGCGCGGAATGATGTACCGATCGTTCATGATGACGCGCGCCCTCCTGTCCGCCGCCGTCAGATGACGGCGGTGACGACCGAAGTGACGATCGGCACGCCCGTGCCCACGCCGATACCGACGCCAACGGGGACCGCGATCTGCGACAGCGTGAACCGACCCGAGGCGAGGCCGATGAGGCCGCCCGCGAGGCTCAGCACGGTAATGATCTTGCCGCCCGAACCTTCGAGAAAGTCGGTGAACTTGGTCAGCGCCGGGGCGAAGGTGGTGTCCGCGCCGGCATAGGCAGCGCTTGCTGCGAGCGCGGCCAGCGCGACCGGGAGAACGAGGCTGGCTGCGTGGGTGAAGCGAGGGGCGCCGAGGCGCCGGGGAAGGGCAAGTGCAGGCATGAAGAAAGCTCCGGTTGGAGGGTTGGGCACAGCGTCTTGCGTTCGCTGTGTGTTCTTCATGCATCTAGGAAATTATCGTAGGAAAGTGTGAATGTGTGATGGGGCCGAATTGCGGATGCATATGGACAAAAGGAATGTGGGGAGGTGACTGAAAATGGCGGTATAGACGCATTAAAGCAGATATATCGACGCTGGAATCGGCGGAGTGCGACGGCGAATCACGGCGTGGCCATGTCTCATTTCAAATGGCCTAGAACCTAGATGTTCTATTATTGTTCTTTTTGGTTTCCTACAGGTAGGAGGCTGCGATATGCCTGCGAATCATGCGATCGTGATGGAGTGACGCGACGATGCCCAACCTGCCTTCCTCGCCCGATGCGGCCAATGAGCGCCTTGCACGCACGCTGTGTTGTGCGGTTGATGGAGCGGGTAAGCCGCGACACCAGATTGCCCGCGAGGCCGGTATGCACAAGGACACGCTCCTGCGTGTCATCCGCGGCGAACGCCCGATCACACTGGATGAGGCAGCCCGGATACTGGAGGCTTGCGGGGCTCCTGTGCGCGCCACTCTGGCGCTCGTGCTCGCTGGTCATGAAGCACTTGCCGCGCAGTGGATGCACCATGAAATGGGTGCCTTCCTCGAGGAGTTCTTCTCCGCGCTGCCGGGCGAATTGCACGAAGCGCTCGGCGACAGGATTGGTGATTTGAGACCGCGTTGGGCGATCGGCACGTCGCGCCTGGTTGCGCGCATGCTGTCCAAGCATATCGATGAATTTGCCGATCGCGATTTGTCGCTATCCATCGGCAGGTGAGGGGGAAAGTAATAATCGGAGGGGAACCCGACGGTTGCTTTGTCCAAGGAATTTCTCATGGCTCCCACCCGATTGAATACTGGCTCGTCAGCTTCGCTTGCACGCACTGATGCCATCGCGGTTCCTCCAGCACCGCGGTTAATCCGCCTGCCCGAAGTAATGGCCCGTGTCGGACTGAAGCGGTCCGCAATCTATCAACGCATGAGCGAAGGACGATTTCCGAAATCGCGGTCGCTTGGCGGCAAGTGCACGGTATGGGTTGAAGCTGAAATTGATGCTTGGGTGAACTCGGTGGCCGCGCGCTAAACAACGGCGGTCCAAAATTCAGGGGTCACAGCCCAGCCGCACGAGCTTTTGCCCGCGCGCAACTTCGGCGTCCCGGCCGAGTCGCACGCAGATCATTGATCACAAAATCATGACATGGCGGCCCGCCTCATTCATTTCACCAAGCCGGTAGGTATGGTCGTCCGTCAGTTCATCATGGTGGTGTTCGATATCTGCGGATAATGCGCAGGCCAACCAAACTAGGCTGCCAACAGCCCTTTGGTGGCTAGGCCGCCGAGCATGCCGAATGCGGCCTGCTTGCTCCACTTGCCCCCAACTGTCCAGCCAGGGGATAGGCGATGAGCCAGCATGCGTGGTTCAGGGCAAATTGCGCGGCAAAGATTGCGGGGCGGTCGCTCGGCCCTGCCGAACGCCGGAGAAGGCGACCTGACGGGGTAATGCTCATGGAGTAAGCGATCCCGAGAAGAAACCATCCTCCCAGCAACACTGGCCAATATTGAACGGGCCGTGCAGCTTGCGTGCGCCTTCTGGCCGAGCATGGGGTGGAGGCGGATACGGGCATGTTGAGCCGGTTCTTCCACCAGCAATGGGATCAGCTTCAAGAAAAGCATCTACGCATGCGACCAACTGCGGTCTCATGTGGTGGCACGACGCGAGGCGTGGCGAGCGAATGCATCCCATGCTCAGCGCCAAGAGGTTGATCTCCCTCGATGAGACCGGCGTTACCGCCAACATGGTCCGCCGTTATGGGCGGGGTCCGCGTAGCAAGCGGGTGCGAGGCTATACGCCTGCCGGGCATTGGAACATCACGACCCCTTCACCGGGCTTTCCGGCGAAGGGGTCATTGCGCCGTTCGTCGTTGATGAGCCGATGAACCGGGCGATCTTTACTCAATATATCCGCCGGTATATCGTCCCTGAACTCACGCCATACCCGATACAAATAGGATAAAGGTCCAACTTTTGTAATTCCATGTGAGTCCCACAACTGGATCTCCGCATTTGTCCGCATTGTAAGGCGGAGCGAACGTCCAGATTTACCACATGGCCTTGTCGAGTTTGGTCAGGTGGCAGAGAAAGTTCATCGGCTCAAAATATTGATTGATCCGGCGCCGTGGCACGCTTGCCGATAGCAGAGGCGGTGTCTCGGAGCGGCCCGAGATAGCGCGTCACGGCGTCGTCAATTGTCATGGCGCGACCGAAAATCGTAATGCTGAGCGCTGCCACCAGCCGGCCGTCGGCATGGACGGGAATCGAAAGGGAAAAGGTAGGATGCTCGGCGGTCCCAGCACGGATAGCGTAACCTTGTGCGCGCACTCGCTCGAACCTCTCGTCGATGCTGTCGATGGGGCTGGAGGTTTCCAACGATGCCGACGCAAGCAGTTCGTCGCGCACATGCTGCGGCGAATAGGCGAGGAACGCCACTCCCATCGCTGAGCCGAGGAGGGGAAGTCGCTGGTGGATCGTCGTTCGGTACCATGCGAGCGGGCTGGTCGGGATTGTGCTGTAGCGAACCACCATCGCCCCTTGTTCGAACATCCCGAGCGCGGTCGGCCACCCCACTTGAGCGGTCAGTGCATCCATGGGCGTGCGCGCTGCGCGCTCGACCACGGAATCCTGGCGAAACCCGGCCGCAAGATGGAGCACGTTCTCGGTCAGCATGTAGCTGCCGATCTTGTTCGAGCGTTGCACGTAACCATCCTCAATCAGGATTGCGAGGAGGCGCACAACCGATGGCTTCGAGATGCCGGTATCCGCCGCAAGATCGCGAACACTGCTGACTGCACGCAGGTTCATCGTTTTCAGCAGCGCGAGCGCGCGGGTCGCCGAATGCTTCATGACTGAAGGCATAGCCGGGATCGTTTCGTCTAGCAAAACGATTGGAAGTTGGTCTCGTCGGACTCTTCCGAAAAACGTATCCCCGAACCGACAAATCGGAGAGAACACACCATGAGACTAGCACGGATCAGCCACGGCGGGGCAGTCTCGACCGCGTTCGTGGGCGATGATGGCAAGGCCTATCCACTACCCGGATCGGCCGGAGATGTGGACGGTCTAGTCACCTGGGGCGCAGAGCAGCTTACCGGGCTGGAGCGCAAGACATTAGAGCAGATAGCCAGCGGCGAACTCGCCGCAGTCACGCCCGCAAAGTGGCTGCCGCCGGTTGCCCGGCCCGGCAAGATCATCGGCGTGGCCATGAACAACAGTGCTTTTGCCGGCCCATCCTTCCGCTACTTCGACAAGCCCGCCTTCTTCATGAAATCTCCCTCGTCGCTGATTGGTCATGGCGAGGCTGTCATCATGCGCGAGGACTACGGTCTGACGCACCCTGAAGCCGAGCTCGCCTGTGTCATTGGACGTCGCGCGAGCCATCTTGATGTTGCTACTGCACGCGACGTGGTGTTCGGTTATACCATCATGAATGACATTACTTCCGTTGGCCTCAAGGATAAGGATAGCCTGCACCTGGAATTCGCTAAGGCGAACCCAGGCCAGAGCCCTGCCGAATGGCGTCGCGCTCGCGACGAGCATGATTGGGATGTGTATCTGACGTACCATTTCCGCTCGAAATGCACTGACGGATTTGGACCCTTGGGCCCCTGGATCACGACCGCCGATGCAGTCCCCGATCCTGACAACCTGTCGATTCACGCGTGGCTTGGTGATCGTCAGATCGCCGAGGACTCGACCGCTAACCTGAGTTTCTCAGTGGCCGAGGTTCTGGCGCATCTGACGCGCTACGCAACTCTTGAACCGGGTGACATCGTACATTTCGGCACCGCCATCGACCCGCGACGCTACACTCTGCGCGAAGCCAATATCCTGCGTGATCCCTCCGACATGCGGATTGAAATCGAGGGGCTGGGGACTCTGATCAACCCCGTCCGCGTGGTGGAGGATCTGTGACGATGGAATTGAAGCTGATTTGCGTGTCGCACTCGCCGCTGATCTATTTTCCGGCGCGGGAAACGTCCGACATCGATGAAATGCGTGCCGCCCTCGCTGACACCCGGGCGCGAGTTGAGGAGTTTGATCCCCAATTGATCGTGCTGTTCGGCTGCGACCATTACGGCGGTCATCAGATGGCATCGATGCCCGCCTTTTGCGTTGGCGTGGAGGCGACCGCTCTGGCCGACGTCGGTGGTACAGCTGGACCACTCAACGTGCCGCGCAACATTGCGGTCGACTGCGTCAATGCGCTGCGAAATGACAACATCGATGTCGCGGTCTCCTACGCAATGGAGGTGGATCACGGCTTTTCGCAAGCCTTGCTCGAGATTGCCGGGGGCGTCGCGCGCTACCCCGTGCTGCCCATTTTCGTGTCCTGCCTCCAGCCCCCGTTTGTGCCGTTCAAGCGCGGGCGAGCGCTGGGCGCTGCCGTCGGGCGATTCATCGCCACGCTGGATTTCGAACGTGTGCTCATCCTCGGAACCGGAGGGCTGTCACACAACCCCGAGCAACTGTTTCCGGCCATCGACGACGTGCCCAAAAAGTGGCGTCCTTATCACCTGCTGGGAAACAAGCAGCGAGACGTGCCGCAAGCTGAGTGGATCGCGTTCGAAATCGAGATGCACCAGATGGCGGCAGGCATGCTTGCGCGCGGCGAGATACCCGCCGAGGCTCTCAAGATCAGCGCGGAGTGGGATCAGGAGTTCCTTGCGTTGCTCGAGCATGGCGATCTGACGACCGTCGATGCCTGGACACCCGAGTACGTCATTGATGGCGGCGGCTTCGGTGCGATGGAGGTGATGACGTGGATCGCCGCGGCGCAGGCGATGCAAGACATCACCGGCGCACGGCCACACACCAGCTTCCATCGGGCCATCGTCGAAGTCGGCATCGGCTTCGGGATCGCCGAAACCGAATGTGCGGCGCTACTGCCGTCGGGAGGATGAGGTCGTGAATCTCGGCAAGTTGTTCGATGTCCACCTGCATTTCGTCCCCGATGTATACCGCGACGCGGCGGTCGGCGCTGGCTGGGCCACGCCCGACGGCATGAAGGGTATTCCGCCCTGGACCGAGCGCGGCATGCTCACGATGATGGACGAATTGGGCATCGCCAAGGGCATGCTGTCGATCAGTTCGCCAGGCATCCATTTTGGCGACGACGCAGCCGCGCGGGTGCTTGCCCGCAAAGTGAACCTTGAAGGCGCGGCATTGAAACAGCGCTGGCCCGATCGCCTGGGTTTGTTCGCGTCCATACCGCTGCCCGATGTCGACGGTGCGCTTGCCGAAATCACCTTTGCCCTGGACGAATTGGGCGCCGAGGGCATTTACCTTCAGAGCAACGCTGGCGGTATCTATCCTGGGGATAGCGCGTTCGAACCGGTGTTTGCCGAACTCGACCGGCGCGAAGTGGTCGTTTTCCTCCACCCGACCTCGCCCGCCTGCCCATGCTGCGGCGAACGCGAACGGCCGATGCCGCGCCCGGTGCTGGACTTCATGTTCGATACGACCCGCGCCGTGACCAACCTGGTGTTGAGCGGTACGCTCGATCGTTATCCCAACATCAAGCTGATTGTTCCGCACGCTGGCGCAGCCATCCCGGCACTCCTCGATCGCATCATCTTTTGCGCCGAACTCATGCCTATCAGCAACATTTCCCAAGAAGCCATCATGGCCACTTTCAGCCGTCTTTACTTCGATGTGGCGGGGGTGCCTGTGCCGCGACTATTGCCCGCTTTGCGCAGCTTCGCCGATCCAGCACGCTTGTTCTTTGGCAGCGACTGGCCGCACACGCCGCAGCCGGTCGTTGCCCGCCTGCGACAGGGACTGGACACATTTCTTGCGGAGGAGCCTGATTTCCTTGCCGCTTTGCAATACGGCAATGCAGCGAGGCTCTTCTCGAGAGATTCCTGAGGTAGGGTGACCTTGATCCGGGCGGTCCACGTAGGAGGACTTCTTGTCGTCCACGCCCTGTCACATTGCGGCAGCGATCCGGCCTTTGAGCGACGTCACGAACGCTTCAAGTCGCACCGCATCCGGCGCAATCGGACCGTTCAGCCGCTGACCCACTTCGGCGTCGAGCAGGCATGGAAGGATCTGCGGGTAAAGGCTTCCCGAGATGGCATCGCCACCTTTCAGGTCATGGGGCCAGAGTTCGCGCACCACTCCTTCGATCGGCTTGTAGCGCACGTCGTCGCCGGTCCAGCGGGTGGTGATCGCACGGCGAGTCAGCGCGGCGCTATTGGGCCGCGAGCCGTGCAGGATCATGGCGTTGAATAGCAGTGCGTCGCCCGGCTCAAGTTCCCAGCTGAGGATCCGGTACTGATCCCGATTGGCATCGATATCCGGAAGCGCCTCGACCTTGTCATTGCTGGGCACCGAGCCGCCAACGCCAACTGCTTCGAACTTCTTCCCCCACAGATGCGATCCGGCGACGAACTCCAGGGCTGAGCCGCTCGCCGTGACTGGTTCCATCGCCGTCCAGACCGAGGCAATCTGCGAGCCCTCCAGTGGCCAGAAGGTATGATCGTGGTGCCACGGCGTCCCTTTTCCACCCAGCTTCTCCTTGATGAAGACCTGGTCGTAGAAGAAATTGAGGCGCTGGGTCGATAGCGCCTGAGCTACCGGTTTTGCGGTTGGACCGAACAGCACGAAATCACGGATGACGTCGTTCTGCAGCCATTCGTAGTAGGAGCCGTCAACCTTGATACCGGTCCCCAGAACGCCCCGTTCGCGAATGGTGTCGAGTTCTTTCGCGAGGCGTTCTACCCACTCCGATGAATAAAGTCCCCGCAAGCAAATGACCCCGTCGCGGGCAAAGTCGGCGATCTCGTTTTCGGTTAGATCCCGATAGGAAGCCTGGCTTTGGCCAGAATTGGATTTGGATTGCATCTCGTTTTACCCGTTTGGAAATCAGTTCGTCCGAGGGATGACGGTTTTTAGGCGGCAAAATCCACCGGGGCCGCAGGGCCCCATTGATGACCCAGCATCGTCGGAAGATCGGTTACGTTGGGCGGCGTGTGCGCATCGAACAGGTCACCGTCGGTCCAGTGCTCAATCCGGTGACCCCACGGATCGCGCCAGTAATCGAACACCTGACTGCCGAGGATATGCCGTCCGACGCCCCACTCATGCTGGTAGCCTTTTGCCGCAAGATGGGCCCCGCCCGCCATCAAGTCATCGAGGTCGGCAACTTCGAAGGCGACATGATGAAACTTTGGCGGCACGCCCGGAATCGAGGCGAAGTTCAGCGTATGGTGATCGACCGGTTCGTCGCCCCGGTCACAGCGAATGAACAGGGCAGCCAAATCGTTGTTGGGTGCGCGTACTTCATCGGAGATCAGCAGGCCAAAGCGGCTCCGCCACCATTCCCAGGTTCGCTCCATGTTTGAGACGCCAAGCACGACGTGTCCCAGACGGCCGACATGTGCGGGGGCCGAGGCCACCCGCTTGGGTTCTCCGGTCCGTTCGCGGCGGCCAGCGATGTTCCAAAGATAATTGGGCGTTCCGTGAAGGGGTGGGACCCGCGTTCGGCCTGCGATCGCCTCCACCTGAAACCCATCCGGGTCGGTCATCCTGACGCGCTGTCCGCCGCCAGGGCCAGGTTCCGCTTCGACCGCGATTCCTTCAGCTTCGGCGAGAGCCTGCAGATCGGCCAGATCGCGCACCGCGAGTGCCAAGCTGACAAAGCCTGGCTCGCCTTCAATCGTTTCATGAACGAAGGGCGCATTGCCAATGCCGCGCATCCGCAGGACTCCGTCGCCGGAATCCGCGATTGCAGTCATTCCAAAGTCTTCGAGAAAAGACTGCATCTGCTGCAGGTCGGGGGCGGAAAAGCGAACCGACTCCAGGTCCACCGCCTTGGCGAGCGCGTTCTGCGGGATGTGTGTATCGGCCATGATCATGCTCCATCCGTTTCATTTGTTGGGCGCTGTTCAGCAGCGAATTAGGTTGCTGAGCCCGTTACACGGGCCAGAACGCCGGTCCAGCGGTCGCCGCGCCAGGCGACGTGCTGATCCGGGCGAACCAAGGTGAGAGCGGCGCCATAGAGCTGCGCGATGGCGTCATCGTCCGGCTCGACAATAGTGAGCGGCAACCCGCGATCACGCGCATCCTCAATGGCCAGATCGACCTCCGCCCGATCAGCACCTTCGGCGACGACCAGAGAGAAGCCCAGGCCGAACAGGTCGTAGAGCGAACGACCATCCTGCAGCCAGGCATGGGGCGCGAGATAACCTGGACGAGCGTTGGGAATGTAGATTTGGCTGTCGTGCAGCGGCAGGGGAGTGTCTTCCGAGGCAACAATCGGGGACCCGTGATAGCCAAGGCCGAGCACCGTCCCGAGCGTGTTGAATTCGCGGCCCTTCGACACCGAAATCCCCGTGCCGACGCTGGCCCGGATCGCTGCTCCTTCCGGTGAGTCGTCCTCAATCTCGGGCGGCACGGGCGCGACGTAGATCGCGTAATTGGTCATCGCTTCGTCGAGTACCGCGCGATGTACCGGCCGTCGCTCGGCTTCGAAACTCGCGACAAGTTCTGGTCCGCCCCAGCCTTGCAGGGTCGCTGCAATTTTCCATCCGAGATCGACGCCGTCGCCTACACCCATATTCATCCCATACCCGCCGGCAGGTGGATGAAGATGGCACGCGTCGCCGGCCAGGATGATCCGGCGATCGGCATAGTGATCGGCAAGCAATTCGTTTGCAGACCAGGAGTCCGCGCTCAGGATCTCGTAAGACAGGTCGATGCCGGTGCGATCGCGTATCAGCGCTGCCGCAGCTTCGTCGGACAATGTTTCTCCCGGCTTGGCCCCACCCGGCGCGAATGCCCAGATATCGTCCCGGTCCATCGGGCTGATGGCACTAAAGCCATCCTTGCCGATCTGCCAGTAGATCACCGCCGGGCCGTGCCCGTGCGCCGCAGCCAATCCCGGTGCACGAAAAATAATATTGTAATGGTAGGAAAGACCCGACCGGCCCTCCAACTTTGCACCGATAAGTTCGCGTACAGCGCTGCGGGCGCCATCGGCACCGATCAGGTATCGCGCGGTGACAAGACGGACCTGGCCGTCCGCTGCCTTGAGAGTGGCGGTGACGCGCTGCTCGTCCTGGGTAGCAGTGACAAAGCTGGTTTCGAACAAAATGCTTACGCCCGGCAGCGACCGTGCTTTTTCGAGCATCACCTTTTCCAGCGTGTACTGCGGGACCCACTGGGCGTGCTCTGGATAAAGCGGCGAACGCGTCGGTTCGGCATTGAACGCATCGGGGAACCGGGCGAGCTCGGGACCTGACAGGCGGGTTACGAAAACCATGTTGTTGGGATAATCGATACCGAACGGAGATTCTTGCGCGAGCTTGTCGGCAATACCCCAGCGCCGCAAATGCGTACGCGTGCGCACATTTGTGGTCTTGGCCCGGGGCGCTACTCCAACCCTTGCACTGCGTTCAACCAGCAGGACGCGCACGCCGCGCGTGCCCAGCTCGATTGCTGCTGCCAGTCCCACCGGACCGGCACCGATAATCAGGACATCGGTTTCGATTGCCTCCATTAGTAGGGCTCGCCTAACGTCGCGAACGCCTTGGTGAGCAATCCCATGTTTTCCGAAGGCGGTGCGCCTTCCTGTTCAAGCTGGCCCAACCTGTTGCTGGTCTCGACGACGAGTTTGCAACGCTCGAACCGGCGCTTCATGAATGCGTCGAGCGCCTCGGGCAGCGTTGCCGAATTTGCGATCGACTGCCCCAGGACGACAGCGTCTTCCAGCGCCATTCCGCCGCCCATACCCATATGGGCGCTGGTCGCATGCGCGGCATCGCCGATCAGCAGCGTCCGGCCCTTGTGCCAGGGTTCCGACAACATGATCCAATGGAACGGTTTGCCGATCAGTTCCGAACTTTCGGTCAGGCGGCTGCGCAATTCCCGAATGGCTGGTGCCGGCATCGAATCGAGCAGCGCGGTGAATAAAGTGCGCACCTCCTCGTCGGAAATCCAGCGCGCTTCCGGGATGTTAACGACGGCCGGAATGTACACGAGACCTTGCGGCAGATAATAAAACCCCAGCCGACCGGCTGGTGACATATACCAGCCCTCATCCTGAACTTGGGGCCCCGGTGCCATCCAGCGGATACTGAGTTGGCCGGAATATTGCGGTTTGGGCGCGTCGGGAAAAATCAGTTCGCGCGTTTTGGAATTGATCCCGTCGGCGGCGATCATCAAGTCATAGCGGCCAGCTTCCCCATCGGTGAAGGTGACGTTCACGCCCTCAGCTGTGTCTTCGAACGATGCGTACGTGACGCCCTTTCGGACGCGCACCCCGAGACGCTCAGCTTCCTTCTGGGTGACCTCCAGAAACACCGGGCGATAGACACCCACCGCGTCTACCGCACCGGGCCAGGTCGGACGCCCCGGTCCTGGATTGATGATCTCTCCGGTAGTGGCATTGCGGATCGAAGCAGCGGTATTGCCTGCCAATGCAGGTCTTCCGGTTGCGTGAACTTCATCGTAAATGCCGAGTTCGACCAGCGCCATCGCTGCTCGGCCCGAGAACGCCAGCGACGCACCCATAGGCTCGTGAGCAAGTTCGACAACATCGACCTGCACGCCCGCCTGCGCCAGCGCGATGGCCGCGTTCATTCCGGCGATGCTGCCGCCGACAATCAGTGCTGTTGAGATACAAGCCATCGCTAACCCTTCTTCTTGAATGTGTCGAACACGGTCTGGCGGAGCAGCTCCGCTCCGCCCTGCATGACAGGCGAACCGTGCATGACGCAGATCTTGTCGAAATCGAACTTACCCAGTTTGGCGATGCTGGCGAGTGCCAGTTGCGGGTCTTCCGTCGCCACAGGAAGCTTGAGCCCGCGGCGATTGGCGAAGGCGTCCGCTGGAAACAGCACCCCCCCGTGCCGGTCCCAGTGGAAGGCCAGCTGTCCGTTGCAGTGCCCCGGAATATGGATTGCGGTCATGCCGGGTGCGAAATCCGGGCGGTCACCGTCTTCGACCAAACGGTCCACCTGGACGGGTTCGACTGTCGCGACCTTACCGGCCAGCAACTTTGCCAGGATCCGGTTGCGCAAGCCGGGCGATGGACACATGCCATCGCGCATCGTGGTCCCAGCCTCCATCATTGGTGCATCCAGCGGATGCGCCCAGACTGTAGCGCGAGTTTCGCGCTTCAGCGCTGCAGCACTGCCGATATGGTCGGGATGGCAATGCGTCAGCACGATGTGCTTCACATCGGCTGGAGTTTTTCCCAAAGAACCCACGGCATCGAGGATTTTGGATGCGCGGCCAGGAAAGCCGGTGTCCAGGACTACCAAGCCTTCGGCGGTCTCCAGGATATAAACGTTGACCAACCCCGGGAGCATATGCAGGTCGCTGGCAAGCTGCTTCAGAGCCATGAGCGGGCACCCCGCTCGTAAGCTGGCTCTGTCGCGAAATGGTGACCGCCGACCTTCATGTGTCGAAGCATTCTGCGCTGGCACCGTGAAGCCACTGCTTCATCCGGCTGGTTAGATCCTCGATTTCTGGGCCTCTGGTGCCTGGCAGGTTGTTGTAGACTGCGAAACCGACCTTGGTCTGCAAATAGGCCAGGTTGCGGTAGCCCACCGGAAACGAATTCAGAAGGGCCTGATCTAGCTTCGGGATTTTGGCGGGGTCGACCGCAGCCATATGATCGAGTTCATAGACCGGCTGCCGGAACACCATTCCCCATCGACCGTTGCGCTTTTCGAGCGCATCCACAAATCGTCCGAGACAGGTAACATCGACCTCGACACCATCGACTTCGCCGCGTTGAACGATCTGCATTTTTGATTGCGCAACTGCTCGCGAACCTTGCACCTCGACGCTAGTTCCGCCCAGTGAATGTAGCGAAATAATTCCGGCCTCGAAACCCTTGCGGCAGCCGGCAATGAACTCTGCGGCAGTCGCCTGGAACCAGGTTGCGTGCATCCGGCCATCGTCATGCCAGACTGTTGCGAACCGCTCCCAATCGCCGGCATCGCGCCATAGCACCCAATTTTGCAGTAACTCGTGAATGGCCATTCGGTCAAACGCAGCGTCCGCTGTCGCGTCTGGACTGGCGGTATCCTGTACGGCAGCTTGTTGCATCTTTGATAATCCTCTGTGGCGTGGCAAATTATCGATGCGCCGCGAGTTGCGCTGCCGAATCCGCTCATTATCGCCCGCAAATCTAACCCAGTTGCAACGTTGCAATCAGATGCCATTTGCCTAAGGTTGTTACCAACTGGGTATAGGTCGAAAATCGACCATTGCCACTTTCAGAGGATTGCCATGAAGCTCCACCATCTGCGCAATGTGGTTGCCGTCGTCGAACGGGGCAGCCTCCGCGCGGGGGCAAAACATTTGGGGCTGGCGCAACCAGCAGTGTCGAGAAGCATCAAGGAGCTTGAGCGGGAACTGGGCCTGACGCTGTTCGAACGCAACAAATTCGGAATGACGCTCACACATGCCGGTGAGGTTTTCGCGAGGCGGGCCAAAGCTATCCAGGCTGAATTTGTTCGAACTTTGGAAGAGATGGAGCACCTCAAGGGGGAAGACCGGGGTATCATTACCGTGGGCTGCTCCAGCGCTACACTGATCGCGATGGTGCCCACCATCGTGAACCGCTTTCATGTCAAGTATCCCAATATCCGCATCAAGCTGCTCGAGGGTTCCTTGCCGATGCTGGAGGGTCAGATCAGGGACGGTCTGGTGGATCTCTATTATGGCCCGGTTGCCAACGGCTTCGTCGATCCAGCGCTGGTAATCGAACTTTTGTTCGAAAACGAGCGGATGATAATCGGACGCAAAGACCATCCGCTCCGCCATGCGACCACGCTTGCCGAGCTGGTCGGCGCAACCTGGGTCACGACCCCCATGGCCATCGACAGCGACAGCGAAGTTAACAGTGTTTTTGTCGCAGCAGGCCTGCCGCCCCCGCGCATCGCCATGCAGGCTTCTTCGGCAATGAACCTGGCGGTAATCGTAGCCACCTCGGATCTGCTCGCCCCGGTTCCGCAGCAATGGATGGAACTGATCCGCGCTACGGGCCTGATGGAACGCATTCCGGTTAGCGAAGTGTCAAAGGCACCGCGTATCTGTGCGGTTCGGCGGGCAAACGTGCCGCTTACCCCCGCTTGTGAATTCCTCAATGACCTCGCGCAACGTGCTGCCTCCGCTTATCTGTATAAAAACCGCGTTCCGACTCCTGCCTGATTGGTACAAATCAGAGCATTGCAGGCCGAGATGACGCAAGGCTGATACCTGCTAGGTAACAACAATAGCCAAATGCCATCTTTGTCTGGCGCGACGCTCCCTTAATGACAGGTGCTCTGACTACCGTCACGAGCAGATCGGGACTTCACCTCCTGATGCGTCGGTTGCGCGGCAATCAAAACGGCAAGCTGCCAGCACACAAGCAGCGGTTCAAACGGGAGTGGTTATGTCGATTTCGCACAAGTCTTGGCTCATGTTTTCAGCAGCAGTCTTGCTCACGCCGGGCGCGGCTTTCGCGCAGTCGGCGGAACCATTTCCGAGTTCGGCCGACGCCGAAGCTGATAACGACGGTCTCGAAGAAATCGTCGTCACCGCTCAGCAACGCGGCGAAAATCTGCAGAAGGCCGCGGTGCCGCTCTCCGTCGTGACCGGGGAAGAACTTTTGAAGTCAGGGATCATCGGCGTCGAAACGCTGCAGAAATCTGTTCCCGCACTGCAGGTTGCAAATGGCGCTACCGGTAATTTCATCTTCATCCGCGGCGTCGGCAGCTTCTCGATCTCGCCCACCAGCGATCCCGCCGTGGCGTTCAACTATGACGGCGTCTATATCGGCCGCTCGGGCTCGACCACCGGCGCACTGTTCGATCTCGAACGCGTTGAAGTGCTCAAGGGCCCGCAAGGCACACTTTACGGCCGGAACGCGACGGCGGGTGCGATCAACATCTTGCCTGCGCAGCCACGGCTTGGCGAAACATCGGGTTATGCCTCTGCAAGTTACGGAAACTACGACACCGTAAACCTTGAAGGCGCCGTCAATGTCGCGGCCGGGGACAACGCCGGGTTGCGGCTCTCGGGAATTTACTCGTCGCACGATGGCTATCTGAGTGACGGCAGCAGTTCGGACGAGACATACGGACTGCGCGGTCAACTCAAGGTCGAACTCGACCCGAGGCTGACAGTGCGGATCGGCGCCGACTACGCGCACCAGGGCGGCACCACCACGGGTGCAACCTACATTGGCAGGTTCGCCTTCAATCCGACCGCTGGGGCGTTTGTTTTCACGCCGTCGAACCTGCCGGTCTCGGAAGGACTTTACACTCCGGCGGCGCAGGCATTTCGGCGGACTGGTGCCGCTGGCACCTTGGCTGGGCGGTTCAACGATCCACTCGGCTTTCCGCAATCGGTCGATACGGATATCTATGGCGTTACTGCCCACATCGATTACGAAACCTCGCTCGGCACGATCAGTCTGATCCCGTCATGGCGGCATTCGCGGCGCGACATTCTTAGCACGGGTGCCGGACAGGCGGTCGGCAACATCGCCGAAGCCGATCAGACCTCGGTCGAGGCCCGGCTTGTCAGCCCGTCTGGCGGAACGCTCGACTACATTATCGGCGGCTACTACTTCAGCGAAAACATCAACGACGACGTCCACAACACCTCGGGAACCCAGGCCTCGTTCCAGTCAACCCAGACGACAACCCGTTCGCCATCCGCCTACGGTCGCCTGACACTCCATGCTACCGACGCGCTGCGGCTTACTGGCGGTATTCGCTACACTCACGACAAGAAGACCTACACGAACGCCTCGCGGACACTGCAACTGGCGTGCCTCATTCCGGCAGCGTCGGGCGGATGCCCCAATGTGGCCTTGCTTCCCTATACCCAAACGTTCGAAGAACAACCGGTGCGGCCGACGGTGCTCGGCGTTGCCGGCGGAATACCGATTGCCAACGGCGGAGTGGTTCGCCGTGTCGACTCTACCGCTACTGGCCAATTTAGCGAAGGAAAGGTTACCTATCGTGCCGCGGTGGAATTCGACGTCGCGCCCCGCTCGATGCTCTACGCGAGCTTCGAGACGGGTTACCGGGCCGGTGGCTTCAATACCGACTCGCCCTACGGACCCGAGACCATTACCGCTTACACGATCGGCTCGAAGAACCGCTTTTTCGACAACCGGCTTCAGCTGAACATCGAAGCTTTTTACTGGAAATACAATGATCAGCAGCTCTCGTTCCTGGGGATCAACTCGGTCGGCGCAGTTGCGCTGCTGACACGCAACATCGGCCGGTCAGAAGCCAAGGGTGTCGAAGTCGAAGCGCTCGCGCAGGTGACGCCAACGACGCTGCTGCGCAGCAATATCCAGTACGTCGACAGCAAATACAATTCGTTCACATATGTCACACCGGCGCGGCCCTACACGGGGTGCGCCACGACACCCTCGGCGACTCCCACAGGTGCACCGTTCACCGTCAATTGCGCCGGCTTCCCGCTTTTCAACGCCCCGAAGTGGACGGTGAACCTCGGTGCCCAGCAAAGCTTCGCGGTTGGTGACAAGCTTGAACTCGTGTTCGATGCCGATACCCAGTATCGCTCGAGCCGGTACACCAACTTCACTTTGACAGCACAGGATCTCCAGGGTCCGACCTGGACTTCCAATGCACAGGTTTCGCTGATCGGCGATGACGGGCGCTGGACGATCTCGGCATTCGTTCGCAATATCGAGAACAATCGCTACCAGACATTTGCGACGCAGACTCCAGGATCGAACCTGTATGTGTCACTCAATGCGCAGCCGCGCACTTTCGGCGCGCGGCTCTCGACAAAGTTCTGAAGCGGAATCGGAAAAGACGGCGGTGGTGGCCGGGTCACCCTGCCGTCTTCAAGCGAGGAATTCTGAATGAAACTGCTGCGATATGTCTCTGATGAAGGTGCCGCACTGGGTGTGTTGCAAACCGGCCGCGAAGACCGCGTTGTCCCGCTTGCGCCCGTTTCGGGGGAATTCCCGACCATGCGCTCGATCATCGAGGGCGGCAGCACCGCGCTCGAGCGGATCGGCGCGCTCGCCGAGCAGGGCGAAGGCGCTTTCGATCTCGCTGATGTACAATTGCTCGCCCCGATCGAACGGCCAGGCAAATATCTCGCGATCGGTATGAATTACGCCAAGCACATTGCCGAGGCCAAACGGCTTGGCCAGCCGACCCCGACCCAGCAGTTCTGGTTCAACAAGCAGACCAGTTGCCTCGCCGGTCCATTCGACGACATCGAACCGGGTGTGAGCGAGCAGCTCGATTACGAAGTCGAACTCGGCGTTGTTATCGGCCGGTCTGCCAAGGGTGTCAGCGAAGCAGACGCCAAGAATCACGTGTTCGGTTATGTCGTGGCTAATGACGTTTCGGCGCGCGACTGGCAGCGGCACTCGCCAACCTTCACGATGGGCAAGTCGTTCGATACCCACGGGCCGATCGGACCCTGGATCGTGACCGCCGACGAGATCGCAGACCCGCATGCACTGGCCCTGCGTTGCCTGGTTAATGGCGAGGTGCGCCAGGACAGCAACACCAGCGAACTCGTCTACAATGTCTGGCAGCAGATTTCGTATCTCTCGACCGCGTTCACGCTCGAACCGGGCGACCTGCTTGCCACCGGTACGCCCTCTGGCGTCGGAATCGGGATGCAGCCGCCGCGCTTTCTTCAGTCGGGTGATGTTGTCCGCTGTGAGGTTGAAGGCATCGGAATGATCGAAAACCGCGTGAGCTCCAAATGAGCGCGCCGCCCCCCGGAATCACCTCGCAAAATCCTCTCGATAACGCGCCGATGCGCGTGCGCCAGATTCTGATCCTGATGATTGCCCTGCTGCTTTCCGCGCTCGACGGCTACGACGCAATGTCGATGGCCTTTGTCGCGCCGGCGCTTGCCACCGAGTGGGGCATCGGAAAAAGCCTGACGGGATTGCTCTTGTCCAGCAGTCTTGTCGGCATGGCGATTGGAGCCGTCGGGCTGTCGCCTTTGGCCGACAAATATGGACGACGGGCTGTCGTCCTCGGCGCGCTCGTCGTGATGACGTTAGGCACGGCGTTTTCAGCAGTTGCGCCGTCGGTGCCGTTTCTTGCTGCGGCACGTTTGCTCACCGGCATTGGTATTGGCGTGATGGTCGCTATGACAACCTTGCTGTCCGCCGAGTTTTCCAACGCAAAGCGCAGACCACTTGCTGTGGCGGCAATTGCAACGATCGGCTTCCCGCTGGGCGGCGTTATCGGTGGTCTGGGCGCATCCGCCATTCTCAAGACTGCAACATGGCACCTTGTGTTTTGGGCCGGTTCGATAGCCGGTTTGGTTCTGATTGCCCTTGTCTTCGTGGCCCTGCCAGAATCGCCAGTCTATCTCATCGTCAGGCGCTCACACGGCGCCTTGGAACGGGCCAACGGCGCGCTGTCGCGTCTCGGCCATTCTGCACTGTCTGAATTGCCCGCAGCGGTTGACCGCCAGCAGATCCGCTACCGTGCGCTGTTCGAACCTGGCCTTCGTCCCATCGTTCTGCGCCTCACGATAACCGCCACCCTGATTGCAACAACCGCTTATTTCAGCATTAACTGGTTGCCGACGATGGTCGTTGACGCCGGCTTCACACCGGCCCAAGGGAGCCTTGTTTCAGCTCAGTCCGGGTTGATCGGTTTCATCGGCGGAGTAATTTTTGCGGCCTTTGCCGGGCGATTCCCCCCAACCAAAGTTGCTGCTGTTGCGATGACGAGCGGAGCACTGGCTTTGGCGGCGCTGGGCCTCGTCCCGCCCGCGCTTCAATATTTTGTTCTGGCAGCAGGTGCCCTTGGCTTCTGCATGGCAGGTACGACAGGCATGTTCTACACGCTTCTGGCCACGACCTTCCCAGCCGGTTTGCGGGCATCGGGCATGGGCTTCGTCATGGGAATCATGCGCATCGCGAGCGCGGCCGGGCCGGCCCTTGCCGGATTTATGTTCGCGCAGGGTATGACCCGAGCCGGCGTATCGCTGATCTTCGCCATCGGCCCGGTCATCGCGGCGATCCTGATCGCCACGCTTCCAACTGCATCGAACAACACCAACCCGCGCTGACCGCGGGCAAACAGGAGTTTCAGCCGTGGCCTCTCGCAAGGTTATCATCACGTGCGCTATCACGGGAGGGATTCACACCCCGTCGATGTCGCCACATCTGCCCATTTCGGCAGAGCAGATTGCCGATTCCGCAGTCGGCGCGGCCGAGGCCGGAGCGGCGATCGTCCATCTTCATGCCCGCAATCCGCTCGATGGGCGGCCCGACCAGTCGGCCGAGGCATTTGAGCCGATTCTGCGCAGCATAAAGCAACGCTCAGCCGTTGTGTGCAACATAACCACCGGCGGTGCGCCAGGTATGACGCGCGAGGAACGGCTTCGTCCGGCGACGGTGTGGAAGCCCGAAGTGGCAAGCCTCAACATGGGATCGATGAACTTCGGGCTGTTCCCGATGCTCAAACGCTTCAAGGAGTTCCAGCACGAGTGGGAGCCAGCGATGCTCGAGAGTACCCGCGACGTGGTTTTTCGGAACACCTTCGCTGACATCGAGTACGCGCTCGAAACTCTGAACGAGACCGGCGCGCGCTACGAATTCGAATGCTACGACACCAGCCACCTCCACAACCTTCATTACTTCTACCGCGAAGGCCTGGTTAAGGGGCCGCTGTTCATTCAGACAGTGTTCGGCCTGCTTGGCGGTATCGGCTCACATCCCGACGAAGTGATGCACATGAAGCGCACCGCGGATCGGCTATTCGGCGACAATTATCGCTGGTCAGTGCTCGGCGCTGGCCGCAGCCAAATGCCTATTGCGGCAATGGCGGCGGCAATGGGCGGAAATGTACGTGTCGGCCTCGAGGATTCGCTTTGGTTGGGGGCCGGCACGCTGGCCGAATCCAACGCGTCCCAAGTTACTCAGGTGCGCAAGATCATCGAAGGTCTGGGCCTTGAGGTGGCAACCCCTGACGAGGCACGCGAAATATTGGAGCTCAAAGGAAGCGACCGCGTGGGATTTTGACTAACGTCCAAGGAGCTGACCGCGTGACCGAGGGATCAGAACAAACCTACGACCTGGTGATCAAGCGCGCGCACGTGTTCGACGGGCATGAATTGCTGCCCGGTCTGCGCGATGTAGGGCTGCGCGGACGCGAGATTTCCGCGATCTCCGAAACATCGCTCAGGGGCAAACGCGAAGTCGATGCCGCTGGATGCTGGTTGATGCCGGGGCTGATCGACACGCACGTCCACTTTTACGATTTTCGCGCAGTCAGGGATCAAGCCTCGCTGGATGCGTTCATAGCGGACGATGTTGGAAAATTGCTCGACCAATTTCTTCAAAGCGGTGTTACTACGATCAAATCGGTGGGCGACCCAACCACTGAGATTCTCGAGACGCGGGCAAGAATTGCGGCTGGCGCTCTCCGCGGGCCTCAGCTGTTCACCACCGGCAACGGGCTGACCGCATCCGAGGGGCACCCTGGCTCGACCATCTTCAGTGGCAATCCGTGGTTCCGCTCGCGCGCAACGCGAGAGGTCGATAGCCCCCAGATGATGCGCGACAATGTGCATTTCCTCGCCGACAGGAAAGTCGACGCGATCAAGCTGCTCTCCGAAGGTGGCTGCAAGTGCCAAGGCGGATCGCCCTATATCTGGCAGAACCCTGTCTTCCCGAACGCGGTAGAACTCATCCGGCTCCCCAAGGCAACCCTGCGCGCTGGCATCGAAGCTGCCCACGAACGGGGACTGCGGGTTACCGTTCATACGGTGCAGCAAGCCGCAGCCATCGAGGCAATCGAAGCAGGAGCGGACGGCCTCGAGCATGGCGTCACGGTGGAACCGATTACAGACAGGGCATTCATCGACATGATGGTTGAGCGCAAGGCGACCTACGCGTCGACCTTGTGGATCCACGATGCGGTTCACCCCCATACGCGGACAAATACGAAACTGATGGCGGATGCGGGCGTCGCAATGGTTCTTGGCAGTGACAGCTTTTGTGGACGCGGCCAGTTCGGTCAAAACACGATCGAGGAGGCCGAACTAATGGAAGCCTCGGGGCTGTCGCCAAACGAAGTCCTGGTTGCGGCAACCAGCCGCGCCGCGTGGCATCTCGAACGCCCCGATATGGGCGTCATATCGCCCGGCAAGCGGGGTGACTTGATTCTTCTGAGCAAGGATCCATTGCAAACCGTCGCAAACTTGCGGTCACTAACGATGACCGTCCTCGGCGGAGAGATTGTCGTCGATAAGCGGTGATGCAGGCTGCTCGATGCGCAGCGCGACCTGCTTGACGATTGGGTTCGCTGCCGGAAGGTGGGTCTCCGCGAGTCTACAGCCGTCGGGCGGCATTAATACCTACCAGGTAACACCTCGGCCTAATTACCATCTTCTTTCGAAGTGCCGACGGGCCGACACCCACCCTACAACAAAAAGGCCGAGGGCAATGGCGACTAGTGGGAGCCGATCACTGTTAGGGCGCAAATCTTTTTCTCTGCGGCAAATTGTGTTTGGCGGATTGCTGGCGACACTCTTCGTCGCCTGGGCGGTGCCCACCGTCGCCGCACCGACACGTTCTGCTCCCGCAAGCAGCGTCACGCCCGCGTGCAGCGGTTCACGCGACCTTGCTCTCCGCAACGGCAAGATCGTGACCTTGAGCACACCCGCGATCGTTTCGGAGGTTGTGATCCGCGATGGACTCGTTGTGCACGTCGGCCCCGGCGGTCGCCACGACTACACACCGTGCACGCGGGTCATCGATCTAAAAGGTCGTACCGCCATTCCTGGCCTGATCGACGGCCATATCCACTTCGTCACCTGGGGTTTCCGGCCCGGGAACGATGCTCGGCTAGATCGCGCGGAATCAATTGCCGATGCCATGCACATTATCGCAAAACGGGCTGACGGCCTTGCGGCGAGACAATGGGTCACCGCGGTTGGCGGCTGGTCGCGATCGCAATTCAGCGACAATCGGCTTCCGACTCGGGATGAGCTGGACCAGGTGTCGCCGAACAATCCAGTTTTCGTCTGGGAGCGTGAGGGATTGCCAGCCGTTACCAATTCGTCGGGCGCGGCATATTTCACCGGTCACGGTATCGCCGTGTCGGCCAATGGAGAACTCGCCGTGGGCCGCGATACCGCAGTGGCCTACTCTCTGCTCGGAACCAGTCAGGTCGATCCCCAACGAGGCACGCGTGATGCGATGGCTTATCTCGCGGGCGTGGGAGTGACCACTGTTGCCGATATGGGCGTGAACGCGGCGCCCGAAGGACAGCGGCCGCCGGAGCGGTCCTGGCACTCCGGATTCGTCGATGTTTACCGTGCATATGACTCAGTGCTGGCGCTCTCGCACGCTGATCAGCTGACGCTGCGGGTCCGGCTCGATTTTCTGGATACTCCGGACGGCCCTGCGCACGATGCCGAGCGTCTGAAGTATCAGTTCCCTAGCTTTGGCAATGACATGCTCAAGACGCTTTGCATGGGTGAGTTCATTACTCCCGATCCGGCGAAATATGACGACAGCGCGCTGGCCGTGGCGCAGCGCGGCGGCTGGTGTCACGAACAGCATGTGATGGGCCTCACCGACATCCGCAAGTTCATTGGCATCTGGGAAGGAGTGAACGCCAAGGTGCCGCTGGCAGGACGCCACTGGCGCCTTGCCCATGTGTTCGGGATCGATGCGGATGCGCTGTCGAGGCTCCGTGTCCTCGGAGCCGGGGTGAATGTGGCTGCGATGCTTTATGCGCCGGGGAACCAGCTTCCCGGTCTGTCGCGAGAAATTCCCTATCGCTCGATCCTGAATTCGGGGGTCCCAGTGGCCGGTGTTTCGGATGGTCCCAATTTCATGCCAGTCGATCCATGGATTCACATTTCACTGATGGTTACAGGCAAAGACAGTCAGGGTCGGCAAGTCGTTACTTCAGGCGAAACGCTCGACCGGACCCAGGCGCTGCGCTTCTACACATCAAATCAGGCATGGTTCCTGGATGATGATCGGCTCGGCACGATCAAGCCCGGGTCATTTGGCGATATCGTCGTGCTCGACCGCGACTATCTGGCGGTTCCAGAAGGCGAAATCCGCGGAATTCAAGCATCCATGACCATCGTCGGCGGACAGGTCGTCTACGATGGGGCAGGCGGCCGATGACCTTGAAGAACCGCCGCGACTATGCGGTCAGATCAAAAGGAAACGGCCCCGAAGTCGTCCCGAATGTGAAGAAGACACCATGAGCAAGCCCGTTTCATCCGCGTTTCTGCTTGGCGCATTCATCTGCGCAATGGTTGCCGCCCCCAGCATCGCACATAGCCAGACGGTGTGCGGCACGCCTGCCGCTGCAACCTCGGGAGATGCGGTATCGGCTGAGAATGGAGCGCCGGCAAGCTACATCGCCTTCACGGGTTCGCGCGTCGCAACCCCTGCCTGGCACGTTACATCTAAGCGCCGCCCCCGGTGCGAGAAGTTGCACTTCAAACCATGACGGGAATTGGGAACCCCACACCAGCCCGTTACACGAGCGTTGCGATCGCCCTTCATTGGTCGATCGCGGCACTGGTCGTGCTCAATCTGACTGTCGGCTGGTGGATGGAAGACTTGGTCGAGCCATACCGGACGCTTGTCGTCCGGCTGCACCAGTCGTCGGGGATGACGGTTCTTGTGCTGGCCCTGTTGCGCATCGGCTGGCGATTGACGCACCGGCCGCCGCCGTTCGACGCTGACCTCTCGCGCATCGAGCGGATGGCGGCCTCGGTCGTGCATTTCGCGCTCTACGCGGCGATGCTCGGGTTACCGTTGTCGGGATGGGCGCTCATTTCCGCTAACCCGCCCCGCTATGTCGAGTCGACTGCAGGCAAGGGTAGTCCGGTGCAGGCGAAGCCGTTTCGCCAGCAAAAGTACATCATGCTTTGGGGAATTGTACCTCTGCGCCCGATCGGTCCCATCCAGGATATTGCGCGTCTGCCGGGAGGGGTGGCCAAGCAGGAAGAATTGCACGAGCGCATCGTCTCGGCACATGCCGCTGCTGGCTACCTGATGTTGGCTCTGATCGTCATTCACATGCTTGGGGCACTGAAGCATCAGTTCCTGGACGGGAAAGGCGAACTGTACCGAATGGGTCTAGCCCGCTTTGGTCGACGCCCAATCCTGCGCAAGCGGGACCGTTAAGACCATGTCAGACAGGAAAATGAAACGGCTTCTCGTCGCCAATCGGAGTGAAATCGCAATCCGTGTATTTCGGGCCGCGACCGAGCTAGGCATCCGCACCATTGCGATTCATGCCGAAGAGGACAAGCTCTCGCTGCATCGGTTCAAAGCGGATGAAGCCTATCACCTGGGCGATGGCATAGGGCCAATTGCAGCCTACCTCGACATCCCGCGGATTATCGCCATCGCAAAAGCCGCGGACGCCGATGCAATCCATCCTGGGTACGGGTTCCTCTCCGAGAATCCCGAATTCGCTCAGGCCTGCGCGGATGCGGGGATTACTTTCATCGGTCCGCAGCCCGAAACGATGCGGGCGCTGGGCGACAAGGTCTCCGCGCGCCATATCGCGATCGCCGCCGCGGTACCGGTTATTCCGGCCAGCGAACCACTTCCTACGGATGATGCCGGAATTTTGGCGATCGCGTCGGACATAGGTTATCCGCTGATGCTCAAGGCCAGCTGGGGTGGGGGTGGCCGCGGGATGCGTCCGGTCGAGAACGAAACGCAGTTGCTCGACGCAGTGCGGTCCGGTCGGCGCGAGGCCAAGGCCGCCTTCGGCCGGGATGAGGTGTATCTCGAAAAGCTGATCCGGCGCGCCCGCCATGTTGAAGTGCAGTTGCTCGGTGATGAGCACGGAAACCTGTTCCATCTGTTTGAGCGCGATTGTTCGATCCAGCGGCGCAACCAGAAGGTCATAGAACGTGCGCCCGCTCCCTACTTGAACGATGGGACTCGTCAGGCTTTGTGCGATGCTGCTCTCAGAATAGGCAAAGCGACCGATTATGTCGGGGCCGGCACCGTCGAGTTCTTGATCGACGAAGAATGCGGCGAATTCTACTTTATCGAGGTCAACCCGCGCATCCAGGTCGAGCATACCGTGACCGAAATGGTTACGGACATCGACATCGTAAAAGCACAGATCCGCATAGCGGAAGGTGGCAGGCTCGGCCTGGTCGATGAGACCGGTGTTCCGCCGCAGCAAGACATCCGCCTCAACGGTCATGCCTTGCAGTGCCGGATCACGACCGAAGACCCCGAGAACAGCTTCATCCCCGACTACGGCCGGATCACTGCCTATCGCGGCGCTTTTGGCTATGGGGTGCGTGTCGACGGCGGCACTGCCTATTCCGGCGCTGTCGTCACCCGGCACTATGACCCCTTGCTGGAAAAGGTCACAGCTTGGGCGCCGCGGCCGGCGGAAGTCATTGCCCGCATGACCCGGGCGTTGCGCGAGTACCGCATTCGCGGCGTAGCTACGAATCTCGCGTTTCTCGAAAATGTGCTGGCTCATCCTGACTTCGTCGCCAATCGCTACACAACAAAGTTTATCGATGATACGCCCGGCCTCCTGTCGCTGGGCAGGCGCCGCGACCGTGCCACACGGTTGTTGACCTACATTGCCGATGTCACCGTCAACGGCCATCCCGACGTCAAGGGCCGACCGCGTCCGGCAGCACAGGCCGGTGCTCCGCAGTTGCCGCAGCCAGTCGGTCGCGCGCCGGAGGGTGCTCGCCAGTTGCTTGAAACGAAAGGGCCGTTCGCCTTCGGGCGCTGGGTTCGTCAACAGCAGCAGGTCCTGCTCACTGACACGACGATGCGCGATGCCCACCAGTCGCTGCTCGCAACTCGCATGCGTACCGCGGACATGCTGCCCGCCGCCGCGGCATGCGGGCACACGTTGCCACAGCTCTTAAGCCTTGAATGCTGGGGCGGTGCGACGTTCGATGTCGCCATGCGGTTTCTGCAGGAAGATCCGTGGGAGCGACTGGAAGCCATCCGCGAGCGTGCGCCCAACCTGTGCACGCAGATGCTTTTGCGCGGGGCCAACGGGGTGGGCTATACGAACTATCCCGACAACGTCGTCCGCCATTTCATCGCCCAGGCCGCGCCGGGCATCGACATCTTCCGCATATTCGACTGCCTGAACTGGGTCGAGAACATGCGAGTCGCAATCGATGCGGTGAACGAGAGCGGGAAGGTAGCGCAGGGTGCCCTGTGCTACACCGGCGATATTCTCGACCCGGACCGGGCAAAGTACAGCATCGGGTATTATGTCGAACTCGCGCGCAACCTCGATGCGGCGGGCTGCCACATGCTGGCGATCAAGGACATGGCCGGGCTGCTTAAGCCCGCCGCCGCCAGGGCGCTCGTCGGGGCGCTGCGCGATGTGACGGACCTTCCCATCGCATTGCATACGCATGACACTTCCGGCGCCGCAGCCGCCACGGTCATGGCAGCGATCGAAGCCGGGATCGACAGTGTCGATACGGCGATGGATGCGATGTCGGGGACGACATCCCAGCCCTGCCTTGGCTCGATCGTCGAAGCTTTGCGCCATACCGAACGGGAATCCGGGCTCGATCCCGCTGCAGTGCGGAAGATCAGCTTTTACTGGGAAGCGGTCCGGCGCCAATACGCCGCCTTCGAAACCGATCTGCGTTCTGGTGCGTCCGAGGTTTATCATCATGAAATGCCCGGCGGCCAGTTCACCAATCTGAGGGAGCAGGCCCGCAGTATGGGGCTTGAAAGCCGCTGGCATGAGGTGGCGGATGCCTATGCCCAGGCAAACCTGCTGTTCGGCGATATAGTCAAGGTCACCCCCTCGTCGAAAGTCGTGGGCGACATGGCGCTGATGATGGTGTCGCAAGGGCTGGGCCCGGCGGACGTGCTGAACCCCGCGCGGGACGTCGCCTTTCCGGCTTCGGTCGTCGACATGATGCGCGGCGGCCTCGGGCAGCCACCCGGGGGTTGGCCCCCCGCCATCCAGCGCCGCGTTCTGGGAAGCGAAGAGCCGATTACTGTCCGACCTGCCAGCCTGCTGGGTGAGTTCGATCTGGACCTGTCCCGCCGCGAGGCGGAGAAGCGGGCCGCGCGACATCTGAGCGAACAGGAATTCGCCGGGTATCTCATTTATCCGAAAGTGTTCACCGAATTTGCCGACGCGCAGCGGCGCTACGGGCCGGTCGCTGCCTTGCCGACGCCGACCTATTTCTACGGCATGCAACCCGGTGACGAAGTCGCCGTGACGATAGAGCGGGGAAAAACCCTGGTCATCCGCCTGACTGCCATCGGCGAAACCGAGGAGGATGGCTCGGCGCGACTTTTCTTTGAGCTCAACGGGCAGACCCGGATCATTGCGATCGCCGATCGCAAGGCCGGCGGCGCGCGGACCACGCGCAAGAAGGCCGATCCGAAAAACGCTAACCATGTCGCCGCGCCCATGCCAGGCCTGGTCGCCTCGGTTGCGGTCAAGGCTGGGCAGGCCGTAAGAGCGGGAGATCTCGTGATGACGCTCGAAGCCATGAAAATGGAGACCGCGATCACGGCAGCACGTGACGGGATCATTGCAGAGCTTGCGGTGAATGCCGGGCAGACAATCGATGCCAAGGATTTGCTGTTCGTGCTCGAATAATCGCACCCTGGCTTTGCCGAATTCAACGGCAACATCTTCGACAAATTAATGGATTTGGCTGGCGAACATGTCGGCAAACAGGAGTACCGATCATGGTTTTCAATCCGGCAACGCAAGAGCAGCGATTTGTCCTGGACCACGTTGCGGCTATCGGCGAACTGGCTGCAACCGAGACCTTTGCCGCAGCGTCTGACGATCTCATCGATGCTGTGCTGGACGGGATCGGCCGGCAGGCGGCAGGTGAATGGGCTTTGCTCACCCGGCTTGGTGACACTATCGGAGCGCGGTGGACGCCGGACGGCGTCACGATGCCCGCAGGGTATCGGGATGCTTACCAAAACTATGTTGCAGGCGGTTGGGGTACGATTGGCGTGGCCGAGGCGCATGGAGGGCAGGGCTTGCCATTTGTCATCCAGACTGCGGTGCTGGAAACCCTTGGTACTGCGGACTTGGCCCTTGCCTTGTGTCCGATCCTGACACTCGGAGCCATCGAGGCGCTGTCGCACCACGGCAGCACGGAGCAGCAGGCAAAGTATTTACCGCACCTCGCCACGGGCGCCTGGACCGGAACCATGAATCTGACCGAATCGCAGGCTGGCAGCGATGTCGGCGCCTTGCGAACGAGTGCCCACCCACGCGGTGACGGAACTTACCTGATTACCGGCAGCAAGATATTCATTTCATTTGGCGACCACGACTTGGCTGACAACATTATCCATCTGGTACTTGCCAGGACTCCGGGCGCTCCCGAGGGGACCAGAGGGATTTCGCTTTTCCTTGTCCCCAAATATCGGCTTGCACCCGACGGTACCCCCGGTGAACACAACGATGTTCGCGTGGCATCAATCGAGCATAAGCTCGGACTGCATGCATCGCCCACCTGCGTGCTTTCGTTCGGCGATAATGGCGATTGCATCGGCGAACTGATCGGACCGGAAGGTGCCGGGATGCGGGCCATGTTCACGATGATGAACAATGCAAGGCTCAATGTCGGTCTCCAGGGGGTCCAGGCAGCTGAAGCCGCGACGCAAAAGGCTGCCGACTATGCGCGCGAGCGGGTGCAGGGCTATCGTGGCAACAGCGCGGTTCCAATCATCGAGCATCCCGACGTGCGAAGAATGCTGATGCGCATGAAAGCGCAAACCCAGGCCGCCCGCGCTCTGGTCTATTATGCGGCAGCTCAGGTCGATCGAGCCAATCTGGGTGATCATTCCGCCCGCATGCGCCTCGGCGCGCTAACCCCGCTGGCGAAGGCTCACGCGACTGACATAGGATGTGAAGTGGGCAACCTCTGTATCCAGGTTCACGGCGGCATGGGGTATGTCGAGGAAACCGGCGCGACCCAATTCTTCCGCGATGTCCGGGTTGCAGCAATCTACGAGGGAACAAACGGCATTCAGGCTGCCGATCTGGTCGGCCGCAAGCTCCTGCTCGATCAAGGCGCGACCATTCAAAGTCTCATCGACGACATGCGTTCCGAGGCCGAGAATTCCGCTCTGGTCGAGTTGATCAACGCCTGTGAAACCGTAACGACGCGGCTCCTGGGCGCCCATGACGACGATCGTCTGGCGGCGAGTTATCCCTTCCTCACAATGCTGGCGACTGCGACCTGCGGATGGCTGATGGAGCGGCAGTTTCGTGCCGCGGATGAGCCCGGTTGTGATCCAGCCTTTCGTGCCACGAAGCAGGCGACCGCCCTGTTCTATCTTCAGCAAATCGTGCCGGAAGCGCTGGGCCTGATGGCAGCGGCGATGGCCCCTGCCGAGATGCTCTATGCTGTTCCTGCGGAGAACTTTTGAACGACAGCAGTTCGCCGGTTCGCATAGGACATGGCAGCTCCAGGACACCCACAGACTATCGTCGATCGGTCGTAAAACACGGAAGCGCACTATGAAAAAGCACTATCCTGATGCCCAAGCAGCACTTGACGGGCTGCTCCACGAGGGCATGCTTATCGCCAGCGGCGGCTTTGGCCTCTGCGGCATTCCCGAGCGGCTGATCGATGCCCTTGTTGCCAGCGGCGTCAAAGGTTTGACCTTCGCCAGCAACAACGCGGGTATCGACAACGAAGGCATCGGCAAGCTGCTTCGCACCAAGCAGGTCAAGAAGATGATCAGCTCCTACGTTGGTGAGAACAAGGAATTCGAGCGCCAGTACCTTTCTGGCGAGCTCGAAGTCGAATTCTGCCCACAAGGCACGCTCGCCGAACGCATGCGCGCTGGCGGGGCGGGGATCCCTGGGTTCTACACCAAGACCGGGGTCGGCACCCTGGTAGCCGAGGGCAAGGAAGTGAAGGCGTTCGGTGGCGAGGAATACATTCTCGAAGCCGGAATTTTCGCCGACCTCGCCTTGGTCAAGGCCTGGAAGGCGGATGAGACCGGCAACGTGATTTTCCGCAAGACCGCGCGTAATTTCAATGTGCCAGCGGCGCAGTGCGGGAAAGTCTGCGTGGTCGAGGTCGAAGAGATTGTGCCGGTCGGCACCTTCGATCCCGACTGCATTCACCTGCCCGGCGTTTACGTTCAGCGCCTGATCGTCGGCAGCCCCTATGACAAGAAAATTGAATTCCGCACTGTGAGGGAAGCCTGAGATGCCTTGGACCCGCGACCAGATGGCGGCGCGCGCCGCGCAGGAGCTCCGGAACGGCTATTACGTCAACCTCGGCATCGGCATCCCGACGCTCGTGGCCAATAACATTCCCAAGGGGATGACGGTAACCCTGCAGTCTGAAAACGGCATGCTCGGCATCGGCCCGTTCCCCTATGACAACGAGGTCGACCCTGACCTGATCAACGCTGGCAAGCAGACCATCAGCGAACTGCCGCATTCGGCCTACTTCGACAGCGCGGCGAGCTTCGCGATGATCCGCGGCGGACACATCGACCTGACCGTGCTGGGGGCGATGGAAGTCGCCGAGAACGGCGATATTGCCAACTGGATGGTCCCGGGCAAGATGATCAAGGGGATGGGCGGGGCGATGGACCTTGTCGCCGGAGTCAAGAAGATCATCGTGGTGATGGAGCACTGCGCCAAGGACGGCAGCCCCAAGTTCATCCCAGCCTGTACCTTGCCGCTGACCGGCAAGAATGTGGTCGATATGATCATCACCGACCTCGCGGTGTTCCAGCGGGCGGATCACAAATCACCGTTCAAGCTGATCGAACTGGCTCCTGACGTCAGTATTGACGAGCTGCGGGCCAAGACTGCCGCGAACTTTACGACCTAATCTCCGCGACAAACCGCCACACCTAAACATGTCCTGAAAGGCAAGAACTCCATGTCCTCTCCCTATCGCCTGCACGGAATTTGCGGGAGCCTCCGCAAAAACTCCTTCTCGTCGGCAGTTTTGGCTGCACTGGCGGACGCGGCAGCCTCGCGGGCCGTATTCGACTACGCCGATATTGGCAGTGTTCCGCACTTCAATCAGGATCTCTATGTTGATCCTCTGCCGCAGTCAGTCCAGCGTCTGCGCGATCAGATTGCGAAAGCCGATGGCCTGGTGATCGTTTCGTCCGAATACAACCATGGCATTCCTGGCACGCTCAAAAACGCGCTCGACTGGGCCTCGCGTCCGCACAACGGCTCGCCACTGCGCAACAAACCCGTCCTAATCGTCACCACTTCGCCAGCGGCTACCGGCGGCGTACGCGCGCAACATCAAATTCGGGAGACAGTCATTTCGGCGCTCGCCCGGCCGGTGATCACACCCGAAATTGTCGTTGGACAAGTCAGCGCGAAGATGGTCGACGGCAAGTTCCAGGACACCTCGGTAATCGACTTTGCCATGGTTGGCTTTGCGGCCCTCTTCGCGGATATCGACCGACTCTTGGCGCTTCCCGTCGCCACTCCTGAGGCTACGTCCTAGATGGCTAGCGCCCGTTGACGATGCCAAATTTGCACCTACCCAGTCCTACTTTTCAGGCAAC
Source organism: Novosphingobium sp. (assembly GCF_031424035.1). Lineage (GTDB taxonomy): Bacteria > Pseudomonadota > Alphaproteobacteria > Sphingomonadales > Sphingomonadaceae > Novosphingobium. The sequence continues at coordinate 48,502 of NZ_JANPGP010000092.1, read as the reverse complement.
TACGAGGGCTGCTCCACTTGCCGCATGACGAGCGATAACGTCAAGTATGGTGTTTTGCTCGGTCAGCCAGTCGGATTTTCCGCCGGGCGGGATCCTGCCGCTGGACCGATAGGAAATCAAGGTCGTCGCGCGCGGCGCTTTGTACCGGTTTCGAAGGCGCTCAGTTCGTTCCATACGAGAAAGCGCGCCTTTAACAGCACTGTTTTCTTAGAGGTTATTTTGGGGGATATTTGTTGCCCAGTTGAAAATTATTTAGCAACGATAATTACATTTGTGCCGCATGTTGAACCGTCCTCCTACCAAGTCGCATGTCCACTTGCTTCTGTAAAAGTCCGCTTGCATCCGTGAACCGGGGCTGCAGGAGGCGGAGATCCCAGCATTTCAGCTTGTTTAGCCGCTCTGGTGACTTTCGCCTATGGTGAGACGCTGAACTTCAGACCCCGACCTGCTTACTGAACGCTGCCGCGAGCTCGGCGGGATTGCCGCTGGCAAAGACATAACGATCACCACGGACGAGCAGCGCCGCGGCATTTGCTTCGTCGAGGCGGCTGGCCAAGGCTTCCCTGAATGCCGCGAGACGGGCATCATCGAGTTTGAATTGAGTCAGCCCCGGCGTAACGGGCAAGTCCATCTGGCCGCGCGAAATCAACCATCCTCCGGGCCCCAGAATGTCGTCGAGCCGTGTATCCTTGCCCCCTTCCGTCACAACTGGCTGGAAGAAGCGCGATCCGGCGCTTGCGGTGTCCGGCAGGCCGAACGCGAGTGCGAGCGGCGGGGAACTGATGTCGGGCAAGGGCGCGCCGGTACGGCGCGCCTCGATCATGTGGCGGTCGCGCTCGGCAGCGGCCGCAGGATCATGGATGCAGACCACCCGCCCGGTCTCGATTGCCGCTTGTGTTATAGCACGCACGTGTGGCTCACGTTCGGCTTGATAGCTGTCGAACAAATGCTCCGTGTTCGCGCTCTTCAGCGCGAGCGGCAGCCGCCAGCTCAGTGCATGGGCGTCGCGGATGCCGGAACACATACCCTGCCCGGCAAAGGGCGGCATCTGATGCGCGGCATCGCCCGCCAGGAAAACGCGGCCCTGGTGCCATTGCTTCGCCACCAGCGCGTGGAAGCGGTACACCGCCTTGCGCTCGACTTCGACGATCCCGCGACTGCTCCAAGCGGACAGCAGCTTGGCGATCTTTTCATCATCAAGCATGACTTCGGTTGTTTCACCGGGCAGCATCATGAATTCGAACCGGCGCCGATTTTTGCCCATGATGACATAGGTGGTCGGCCGTTCGGGATCGCAGAGTTGGATGTTGAGGTCCGGCAGATCGTTGTCGTCATCCACCAGCAGATCGAGCACCAGCCAGGGCTCGTCGAATCCGAGATCCTCAAAGCCGATGCCAAGGCTTTCCCTGACCGGACTCCAGGCACCATCACAGCCCACCAGAAAGGTCGATTGAATTTCGAATTCGCCGTCAGGACCGATCCAGGTCGATCGAACCGATGTGCCGTCGTCATCCAGCGCCTTGAACGAAACGCCGGTGCGCAACTCGACTTTCGAATCGCCTGCTATACGATCGCGGATCGCACGTTCGATGCCGGGTTGATGCATCATGTAGCCGCGCCAGCCCGTATCGGCGGATCCGCGCAAATCGAAATCGAGCAGGATATCGCCCGCCTTGTTGCGAAAGACATAGCGGTCGGAGGCAACGATCGACGGCGCGATCGCATCGGTGATGCCGATCTGCTGAAAAATGCGCATGATCTCGTGATCGAAATGGGCGGCACGGGGCAGGGGATAGATAGACTCGTTCGTCTCGCCGATAAACGTCCGCAGACCCGCTTGACCTAGCAAGGCGGCCAACGCCGCGCCAACCGGGCCAGCGCCAACAATCGCCACGTCGAATTGCCCGCCTGCTTGCGATGCCTGTGCCATAGTCTCTCCCATCATCGGACTTTTATTGGACTAAAAGTCTAATAGAGTTTACCGGACTTGGCAATGAGCTTGTTGTGCAACTGGGCGTCCGAGGGCAATGCCCGGATAGGGAGACATAACTTGGCCGAGACGAACACTGCTTCAGAAACACCCGCGCGCGCGGACCCACGCTGGCGCCGGACCCGTCAGGCCATCATCGCGGCGGGCGAATCGCTGTTTGGTCAGCATCCCGCCGACGGTGTCAGCATCGACGATCTGGTTCGGCTTGCCCGGATTTCAAAGCAATCCTTCTATAATCATTTTCCCGACAAGGATGCGCTTGCGCGCGAACTGCTGCGTCTGGCCCGTGCGGAACTGGACCGTCTGGTGACTGCGGCCAATCAAGGGGAAGCCGACCCGGCGAAGCGGCTGGCTACCGGAATTGCGGTATATTCAGCCCAGGCGCTGCTGAAGCCGCACCAAGGACAACTGGTGGGACAACTGATGCTGATCGATGCCTCAGCCGATTCGGAAGCGAATTCACCGGTAGTCGCGGATGTCATCGCCGGGCTCAGCAAGGGCCGGCTGGCGGTGTTTACGCCCGAAACCGGAGTAGGGTTCATCCTCGGGGTAGGCGAAGCACTGGTCCGCAAGATCCTGACCGATCCCGATCGCGAAACCGCCGCAATAATCTGCCAGCAATATACGACGTTGCTGCTGCGGGCGTTCGGCCTTTCCCCGCTCGAATCGGAGATGATTGCGGCCGAGGCGTCAGAACGGATTATCCGGCGCGGCTGAGCACTTTTTCACTGACTTTCGTTCAAGCACGCCCCCCACAAACTGGCTATTTGACTCGGGGTAAAAAAGCTATTAGACCTCAAGTCCAATAAGCGTGAATAATCGCGCGGCGGCAATGCATGGTCGAGCCAATCGATCGATGCGCTTTGGGGAGATGGTTGATGGCTGTTTTTGAAAATAAGCGTGCGCCGGTTCGCGCAATGTGGGCGCTGCTGATCGCCGGAACCGCTATGGTTCCAGTGATGGCATCGGCGCAGGCAACGGCGGACACATCGACCAGCACAGTAGCAGCCGCCGATGAGACAGACGGCGAAATCCTCGTGACCGCCCGCACGCGCGCTGAATCCGTACAGGATGTTCCTGCTACGGTCGGAGTGATCACACAGGAAGCGATCACGAACTCCGGTGCAACAAATCTGCAGCAACTCGCTACCGTTGCCCCCGGCCTCAATATGACCAAAGCACCGACCGGCAACGAAATCGGCGTGACTATTCGCGGTCTGGGATCAGCCCCGGGGGTTCCCTCGTTCGACAGTTCGGTCAGCCTGTTCGTTGATGGAGTTTACGCACCGCGAAGCCGTGAGTTCGCGGCGTCCTTGTTCGACGTTGAGCGGATCGAAGTGATCCGCGGCACACAAGCCGCCTTGCTCGGCAAGAACACCAGCCTCGGCGCGATCAATCTGATCTCCCGCAAGCCGGGTGACACCTTTGCGGTCGATGCACGCGCCTCGTACGAATTTGAGCGCGGCTCGATTGTGGCGAGCGGCGGCATCGATATTCCGCTGGACGATACATTGCACCTTCGGGTTGCCGGATCCTATTCACACGATAACGGATTCGTGAAAAACGTCGTCCTCGACAATTACGCTCCGCGCATCAGGGATACGGCATTTCGCGGAGTTCTAGTTTGGCGGCCGAGCGACAGTTTCGATGTGACGGCAATCGTCCAGCACGATGTCGCCTGGAATTACGGCAATGTAGTTGAGGTAATTGCTTCCACCGGTGTACCCGAACTGCTCGCCTCCCTCGCGGGCTTTCCGGGCGTAATTGATCGTAATCTCGACCGCCGCGCCGCCAGCACCAGCCCGCGGACCGGGGGAGAGCAAGACGGCCGCCTGCTGAGCAACAAATACAGCCTGGCCGCAAACCTCGAACTGGGCGATCACACGCTGACGTCGATAACCGCTTACTCTCGCTATAACGAAACCAACCGTGCCGACGGAGATGCCGTACCGGGGGATTATGTCGGTCGGACTGTCGATGAGGTCGGCACCCAGTTCAGCCAGGAAGTGCGGATCGTTTCGCCATCGGATCGTCCACTCGACTACATTGTCGGCGGCCTCTACCTCGACGGGCGGCTCGACAACGACACGCTATTCGCGGCCAACATGCCATTCGGTCCCGCGCCAGGCGTACTGATCGCCGGACAGCAGCGTACCACATTCGTCCAAGACAACAGTGCTATCTCGCTGTTTGCGCAAGCGAACTACAAGTTTGAGGGCGGCTTCCGGTTAACCGGCGGCATTCGCTGGACCCGCGAGACCAAAGACGTCGATCTTGCCCGCGTAGTGGTCGTTCCCGGCTTTTTCAGCACGGTCATCTTCCCTCCCTATGCCCCGTTCTCGCTCAGCCGCACCGAGAAGAACTTCGATTATTCGTTCGGGGTCCAGTACGAGATCAGCCCCGACGCGCTGGTCTATGCCTCATATGGCCAGGGCACGAAGGGCGGCGGTTACGCCCAGTCGGTCACGCGGCTCGAAACCGCCGGATACCAGAAGGAAATTGCGCGGACATTTGAAGTCGGTGTCAAATTGCAGGATCCCGATCGCAAATGGTTGCTCAACGTTGCAGCGTTTGACACGAAGGTCGACGACTTCCAGCTAGTGACCTTCACGGGAATTCAGTTCATCGTCGGCAACACCGACCTGAAAAGTCGCGGAGTCGAGGTGGAAGCAAGCTGGAAGCCGGTCACGGGGCTGCGCCTGTTCATCAACAACACCTATGCCGACGCGAAGGACAGAGCGACCGGCAATCCGATTCCGCTCGCACCCAAATGGACTGGCAGCGGCGGCTTTGATTACAAGACCGATGTGGGCGCTAATCTCAGGTTCAACCTCAACGGTTCGGTGGATTATCGCTCGAAGCGGTATTACCAGCAGAATCCGGCCACTTCGCCTGCGGGTGAGGCATTCACCACGCTCAATCTCGGGGTTGCCCTGGGCGCTGAAGACGATGCCTGGGAAGTGCGCCTGATCGGACGCAATCTGACCGATGCGAACGCGCTGTCCTTCAGCTTCCCGCTACCCCTGTTGCCGGCCGGCAACCAAGGCGGCATGTCGGAGCGTGGCCGCACAGTTGCCCTGCAAGTCAGCGCGCACTTCTGACAGCGATGGCCAGCTTCTGCCCGGCATATGAGGCTGGCATCTACGCCGATGGCGGGATCGAGGCGCCTTACGAGCACTATGCTGCTATCCGGAATGCTGGACCTGTTGTGTGGCTTTCCCCACAACAGGTCCATGCCATGGGGCGCTACAAGGATGTAAAGGCGGCCTTGCTCGATCACCGGACCTTCCTGTCCGGCGAGGGCGTCGCGCTCAATGACTTTACGAATGGAATCAGCCGCGGGACCACGCTGGCGAGCGATGCTCCCGTGCACGGCACCCTGCGAACGATCATCGGTGCTCCATTGCGGCCAGAGGCAGTTGCAATCCTGCGGGACCAGATAGCCGAAGCAGCCGAGGCGCTGGTTTTGCGACTGGTGCGGCAGAAGCGGTTCGACGGAGTTGTGGATTTCGCCCGGTTCCTGCCGGTATCGATCATCTCGACATTGGTCGGCTTGCCCGAAGAGGGCCGCGAAAACATGCTCGATTGGGCAGCCGCGACGTTCAATTGTCTTGGCCCTCAAAATGACCGGGCAACAGCCGCGCTACCGCAGTTACAGGCCATGCTGGCTTATACTGTCGCAGGGGTGGGAGCAGACAACGTTCGCCCTGGCAGCTGGGCTGCGCAGATCTACGACGCGGCAGATCGCGGCCTTGTCCCCAGGGAGCAGGTTCCGGCCCTGCTGCTCGACTATCTTGGCCCCAGCCTCGATACGACAATCTTTGCAACCGGGCATTTGTTGTATTTGCTAGGGTCCAATCCAGATCAATGGGCGATGCTAAAGTCCGACCCAGCGTGGATCTCCAATGCGATTGAAGAGGCAATCCGGCTCGAATCGCCAATTCGGGGCTTTTCCCGCGTGCTTTCACGCGACGTCGAACTGGATGGCTCGAAGGTCGCGGCTGGCAGCCGGGTTTTGTTGCTCTATGCCTCCGCCAACCGCGACGAAGCGAAATGGGCCGAACCAGAACGGTTCGATGTCGCCCGAATCAATGCGCGGGACCACTTAGGGTTCGGAATTGGCCGCCATGGCTGCGCCGGCCAGCACCTTGCCCGGCTTGAGATGCAATGCCTGATGACATCGCTTGTTCGTCACGTTTCGAGTTTCGAGGTAGGTGCGCCGGTGGTGCAGAAGAACAATGTTCTGCGCGGCTTTGCCAGCTTGCCGGTGGAAATTACGGGCTAATGGACCGGCGCGGCGCTATTGTAGCTACACTTGGCGCCGCTCTCGCCGCTGGTGGATCAGCTTCGGCAGCAAGTCACTTAGTGGAACAGCAAAGGTCGACCGCCGGCATGACCGACAAGCCCCCGCACATATGCATCGACGTCCATTCGCACTTCATCCCGGACGCCTATCGCGCGGCTGCGGTCAGCGCCGGTCATATGCAGCCCGATGGCATGCCGGGCTTCCCGCCGTGGAGTTCAGAGCTGGCCTTGGCGACCATGGACCGGCTGGGTATCGAAACGTCCTTCCTGTCGATCAGCTCTCCCGGTATCCACTTCGGCGACGATCATGCGGCTTGCGAGCTCGCGCGAACGGTCAATGACTGCGGAGCCGCGCTCAAAGCCGCTCATCCCACGCGGTTCGGACATTTCGCGTCGCTGCCGCTGCCTGACGTCCAGGGAGCGCTGGAGGAACTGGCCCGCGCGCTCGATGTGCTGGGCTCTGATGGCGTCATCCTCGATAGCAACAGCGGCGGCCTCTACCCGGGCGATCCCGACTTCGAGCCGGTTATGGCCGAACTCGATCGCCGTGCGGCGGTAGTTCTGCTCCACCCCACATCGCCCGACTGTCCGGTCTGCAAGCCACCAAGCATCGCGCTGCCCCGGCCAATCCTCGAGTTCATGTTCGAGACTGCGCGGGCCGTGACGAACCTGCTGCTGAGCGGGACGCTGACCCGCTATCCCCGCATTCGCTTTATCATTCCGCACGCTGGCGCGACCCTGCCCGTGCTGGCGGACCGGATTGCGATGGCTGCCGGCATCCTGCCGGACATGGGTGCGCTCACCCCGGAGAAGATCTTGGCCCTGCTCGGGCGGCTATACTATGACATGGCGGGAGCGCCGGTGCCGCGACTGCTGCCCGCATTGCAAAGTTTCGCGGACCCTTCGCGCTTGCTCTATGGTAGCGACTGGCCGTTCACCCCCGAACCCGCAGTGGTCCGGCTTCGCGCGCAGCTCGATGCGCACTTGGCGAGTGACCCTGCGTTGCTTGCAAATATCTGCCGGAACAACGCCTTGTCGCTGTTCCCACCGCTGCGCTAAACTTGAAGGACGAATGAGATGAAGCTTCTCCGATATGCCGACGATGGCAAGCCGCAACTGGGTGTCGTTCGCGGTGATGACGTCGTTTCGCTGGCACCCTTGGCGGCGACTTACCCGACGATGCTCTCGATTGTCGCGGCGGGCCCAACTGCGCTTGAGGCGATCCGCAAGCTGGCTGAAACCGCACCGGCGGCGCTGGCGCTCAACGATGCAAAGTTGCTTGCGCCGATCGAGCAACCCGGCAAATTTCTCGCTATCGGCATGAACTATGCCAAGCACATCGAAGAAGCCAAGCGGCTCGGCCAGCCAACCCCCACACAGCAGTTCTGGTTCAACAAGCAGACTTCCTGCGTGTCCGGCCCGTTCGATGCAATCGAACCCGGCGTCACCGAGCAGCTCGATTACGAAGTTGAACTTGGCGTCGTCATTGGCCGCCCGGCCAAGGGTGTCAGCGAAGCCGATGCCATAGATCACGTGTTCGGCTACGTGGTGGCCAACGATGTTTCGGCGCGGGACTGGCAGCGGCATTCACCAACATTCACGATGGGCAAGTCATTCGACACGCATGGCCCGATCGGGCCGTGGATCGTCACCGCCGACGAAATCGCCGACCCGCATGCACTCGATCTGCGTTGCCTGGTCAATGGCGAGGTCCGCCAGGACAGCAATACCAGCGAGCTGGTCTACAATATCTGGCAGCAGATTTCGTACCTCTCGATCGCGTTCACGCTTGAGCCGGGCGACCTTCTCGCGACCGGGACACCCTCGGGCGTCGGCATCGGGATGCAGCCGCCTCGCTTCCTCCAATCCGGCGACGTTGTCCGCTGCGAGATCGACGGCGTCGGCGCGATCGAAAACATCGTGGCCTGAAGCTGCGACACGCAACACCAATCTAAGGAGGCTGAACATGCCGATCACCCGCGTACTGAATGTTGAATCAGTTCGGTTCGGTGCCCCGGATCTTGAGACGATGCGCACCTTCCTGCTCGACTTCGGCTTGCGCGAAGCCGAAGCAACTGGCGACGGCACACTGCGTATGCGCGGTACTGGCGGCGCGCCCTACATCCATGAAACCGAGCAAGGCGATGCGGGCTTCCGCTGCGTGACACTGCGCGTCGGCTCGCGAGCCGATCTTGAAGCACTGGCTGCAGCGGATGGTGTCGAAATTGAACCTGCAACCGGCCCCGGCGGCGGAGAGCAGGTCGTGCTGACCGATCCGGACGGCTACCGCGTGGAGGTTGTCGCGGGGAAGCTGCGCGCTGCATCTTTGGCGGCGGCCGCACCCCAAGCTTGGAACGTCGGCGAGCAACGGGATCGCGAAGGAGTCGCCAAGCGCCTGGTCTCAGCACCGGCAAACGTTCTCCGTCTCGGCCATGTCGTTCTCGCGGTGACCAACATGGCGGCGACCTGGGCGTGGTGGCAAAGCCGGTTCGGCTTGCTGGTATCAGATGAGGTGCAGGCCCCCAATGGCGATGTCGCTGCGATGTTTGTCCGCTGCGACTGCGGGAGCGTAGCCGTCGATCACCATGCGCTCAATTTTGCGGCAATTCCTGGAATGCCGGCGACCTTCCATCATGCAGCCTTCGAGGTCGTCGATCTCGACGATCTGATGGTCGGCAATGCATTCCTGGGCGAGCGTGGCTACGTGCACGATTGGGGGATTGGCCGCCACATCCTGGGCAGTCAGGTGTTCGACTACTGGAAGGATCCGTTCGGCCACAGGGTCGAACACTGGACCGACGGCGACTATTTCGACGCGAGTGTGCCGGGCAATGTGGCCGACATTCCAACGATGCTGGGACACCAGTGGGGGCCTGCAGCGCCGGCCGACTTTGTCGCGTGACCTCGGGCATTCATGTCACCAAGTGGGGCCAATCCGGCCCTCGCGTCGTAATGGTTCACGGCGGGGCACAAGGCACGAGTTCGGCGGGCCACGCGAATTTCCATGCGCAGGAAGCGCTTGGCGGCGAAGGCTGGCAACTGATCGTCCCGGATCGCCCTGGCCACGGCAAAAGTTCCGATCCGGGTCGCCCCGACGATGCCGAAGCCGACGGAGCGTTGGTTGCCGAATTGCTCGGTGAGGGCGCTCATCTGGTCGGCCATTCGTTTGGCGGACTAGTCGCGCTCGCGGCGTCGGCGATACGTCCAGAGGCCGTACTCTCGATGACGCTCATCGAACCCGCCCTGCTCAAGATCGCAACGGGTGCCCCCGCCGTGCGCAAGACCCTTTTTGGTATGGCCGCAGCGATGTTGCTGCCGTTTTCGCCCGCGAATCGCGCGCACAAGGTGATGAAACTGCTAGGTATTCCGGAAGTGTTCGGCCGGGACGAAGCTGACCTGACGAGTCTCGGCAACAGCCTGCGGCGGGCAAAACTGCCTTCCAAACAATGGATGCTGGATCAGCTAGCTATCCTGAAAAAATGCAACATACCGCTCCTCGCCATCTCAGGCGATGCCAGCGCCTGCTTCATCGCCACGGTCAAGGCAACGGCAGCGGCAGGCGGTGGAAACTTCCTGATCGTGCCGTCTCAGCATCATTTCCCGCAATGGGCCGGCGCGCCGTTTAACAAAGTGATGAGCGATTTTTGGCGCGAAGCGGGGGGGCGGTCCGCAGGTGACTGAGCGAACGCCACTCACACACTGAAGTGACGGGTGTTAGGTCGGGACTGTCCCCAAAATTAGACGTCACCGAGTTTCATACGGGAACAAAAAACTGATGGCGGATGCCGGTGTCGCAATGGTGCTGGGCAGCGACAGCCTTTGTGGACGAGGTCAATTTGGCCAGAATATGATCGGAGGGGCCGAACTGATGGAAGCTTCGGGCCTGCCACCAAACGAAGTCCCGGTCGCAGCGACCAGCAGGGCTCCCTCGCACCTCGAACGCGCTGATATGGGCGTCATTGAACCCGGCAAGCGCGTCTGGGTAAGGATCCATTGCAAACAGCCAACAACTAGCGCGCGCTGAAGATGACTGTCCTTGGCCGCGAAATTGCGGTCGATCAGCGGTGAACCGGGCTGCATGTGGCGACGTGTCGTCTGCTTCCGGATCACAAGTTAACCTGATACCGAGGAGGATGTTCGAACTGCTTCCGGTCTCACGCTTTCGATCGTGCGCCATCAACAATTAGCTGGGTCGTTGCCCGCAAATGCGCGGACATCGCATCCACCAATCCATCAGCATCCCGTGCAAGGGCAAGTTCGACGATCGTTTGATGTTCGGCGATAATATCACGCTTGCTTTCCATTCGGATCGACAGACCGCGATAACGCTCCGATTGCTCGAAAAGCTGCTCGTGCAAGGCCAACAACCGCTGGCTACCACAGGCGGCAACAAGGGCGCGGTGGAAGGCGCAATGCGCGGTGACCCAGTTCGCACTGAGGGCCGACAGTTCCCCCGGGATTGGCAGCGGCGTAGCGCGCAAGCGGTGTGCGGCGGCCAAGACATTCCCCTCCCAATCGAGATCACCGCGCGCAAGTGATCTGCGCAAGGCGATCGTCTCGACCTCACAGCGCAGATCGGTAAGGTCGTGGAGATCGGCGATCGAAAGCGGCGCTACAGAAAACCCGCGTTGATCCCACGATTGAACCAATTGTTCGGGAACCATGCGCGACAGGGCTTCGCGGACAGCGCCGGGACTTACTTTGAGTTCAGCTGCGAGTTCCTGGATCTTGAGCTTCTTGCCTGGGGTGTGACGGCCCGAAAGAATGTCACCGCGGATGGTCTCATATGCCAAGCTCGCCTGACCTCGTGCCGCGCGTTCTTGTGTTGCAGGGTCGAAAAGCGCCACCATTGTCCTGAGTTCATCCTTGTTGACCACTGTCGCAATGCTCTGCCAGTACCCAATTCGAGAGCCGGTTCTAGCCTGGCTCGGTCCGGGCTGCGGCTGAGCCGACCTTGTTTTCAATGACACCGATCCTCTCCACCTCACAGCGGACAACGTCGCCAGCTTGAAGGAAAACCTGCGGTTGCATAGCAATGCCGACGCCCTCCGGGGTGCCGGTAGCGATGAGATCGCCCGGCTCGAGCGTGAAGGCGGTCGAGAGGTAAGCTATCTGCTGCCAGACATTGGCGACAAGTTGACTGGTAGTGCTGTCCTGGCGAACCTCACCGTTCACATGGCAGGTCAGCCGCAAATCGTGCGGATCGCCGATTTCGTCTGCTGTCACGATCCACGGTCCGATCGGTCCGTGAGTGTCGAACGATTTGCCCATCGTAAAGGTTGGCGTGTGCATTTGCCAGTCGCGCGCCGAGACATCGTTTGCGACGGTGTAGCCGAAGACGTGGTTCTTCGCATCCGCCTCGCTGACTCCCTTGGCGAGCTTGCCCATGACGACGGCCAGTTCGACCTCGTAATCGAGCTGTTCGGTAACGCCGGGATCGATATCGTCATGGGGACCGGCAAGACACGTGGTCTGCTTGTTGAACCAGAGCTGATGCATTGGTGTTGCGATGCCGAGCGTAGCGGCCTCCGCTGCGTGTTTTGCGTAATTCATGCCGATAGCGAGGTATTTGCCCGGTCGCTCGATTGGCGCGAGCAGCGTCACGCTATCGAGCGCAATCGCTGCTTCGCCTGCGTCGGCCACCGCACGTACGCTGGCAAGTGCCGCGTCTCCGCCTGCAACAATCGACATCATGGTCGGATAAGTTGCAGCGAGGGAATCGAGCGGAACGATATTGCCACCAGTGACCACTCCAAGCCGCGCACCATTTTCACCTGCAAAACGTGCCAGCTTCATCATAACCTCCTGTGCAAAATCCCGTCAAACCAACTAGGCTTTATAGGTTGGAGGCTTTGGCAGTTTAGACTTTATTAGACAATATATATTTTTCTGGTCTTGATCCGAGGAGCGCGGTAACGCCGATCCCAAGGTACTGGTGAGGGAGTCGCAACGTGGGTTGGATCAAGAAAAGCGTGATCGGTACGGCAGCAACCCTTGGCGTTGGCTATCTCGCGCTTGCCTATGTGACACGTGATGTAGAGCAGCCGGTGGTGCACCTTGCCGCCGCCGGAAAGCTGATGCTGACCGGTGTCACGATTGTCGATCCGCGCAACGGTGCCGAGACCGCGCATGCTTCGGTGCTGATGGACAAAGGGCGAATCCTTGCCATCGGGCATGGCGATCTCGCGCCTGGCGATACTTCAGTTCAGCGGGTTGCAGCGGACGGGAAATTCCTCGTGCCCGGCTACAACGACATGCACGCCCATCCCTTAAACGCCGAAGACCCAAGCGGCGACCTCGCCCTGATGCTCGCCAACGGCATCACCGGCTTCCGGCAAATGTCCGCTTCCGACCGGCTGCTGCGCGAAAGGCGCGAATCGCGCCTGCCGATCGGTCTGGAAGCACCCGCGCTTTTGATTGCCCCCGGCGCGCTGCTCACTCCGCTCAACGCGTCCAAACCCGAACAAGCGCAGGAAACCATGCGGGATGAAAAGCGGGCCGGTGCGGATTTCATCAAGGCGGCCTTTGTCAGTGGCCCGGCGTTGTTTGCGGCCATAGACGAAGGCAAGCGCATCGGCATTCCTGTCGTGGGTCACGTGCCCGCGGGCGTCGATGTGGTCGAGGCTGCCGAGCGCGGTATGCATGCGATTGAGCATCTGGGGCCGGCCAATGGCCTTCTGATCGCGTGTTCGTCGGACGGCGAACGCATCCTTGCTGACGTGCGCGTCCACACGAAATTTCCAACAATGCCTGCGTTTAAATCCCATATTGTCGAGAAGCTCGCCGGGTGGGCACTGGAAAAGCGCATAATCAACCCCGCCGCTGCCGACCGCGAGGCCGGCGATGTGGTGCCGATGCGCCGCGCGCTGGCAACCTTTGACGAGGCGCGCTGCCGCACCGCGATCGACCGGATCAATGCGGCGGGCACGTGGCAGGTGCCCACGCTGATCCGCCTCAAGACCATCTACACCGCCGACGATCCGACCTTCGCCAGCAATCCGAACTTGCGCTACGTGGTTCCGGCCAAGTTGGCGAAATGGCGCGAAGTCACCGCCCAGTTCGTCAAGGAATATCCGGCCGCCGATCGGCAAACGATGCGCCAAGGATATGCATTCAGCCTGCGCCTGGTCAAACTGCTCGACGAGCAGGGTGCCAAGATGCTGGCCGGCAGCGACGCCAGCGGATCGGGCTGGGAAGTTCCCGGTTTTGCGCTCCATCAAGAGTTCGACGAGCTAGGTCTTGCCGGCCTTGCGCCGCTGCGCATCCTGCAGATGACGACCAGCGATGCAGCCGATTTTCTCGGTCGCGCAGCCAGCATGGGTCACATCGGGGTTGGTACCAACGCCGATATGGTGCTGCTTGACCGCGATCCCACGAAGGATGTCACCGCACTGCATGCCATCGCCGGGGTCGTTCGGGCAGGATACTATTATGACGCCGCCAAGCTCGCCCAACTCAAGGCGCGGGTCGACGCGGGGCAGGGTTACCTTAAATGAGCCAGCCTGCGCCGATTCTCGACCTGGACCTGTTTGCCGATGCCAGCCTCAAAGACCCTTATCCCGCCTATTGCCGGTTACGCGATGCCGGGGCGGTGGTCAGGCTGCCACATACTGGGGTCTATGCGATCGGCCGGTTTGGCGAGGTCCAGGCCGCGCTGCGGGCGTCGGATGTGCTGATCAGCGGCGAAGGGGTAGGACTCAGCGAGACCTTCAATGCATCGAAGGGGATGAATGTCATTCAGACCGACGGCGCGCTCCATCGCCGGATGCGCGCTACCGTCACGCGGCCATTGTCGCCTGCCACACTCAAGGCGGCGCGCGCGGATCTGAAGGCGATGATGAAGGTCCGCATCGCCGCGCTGACCGGGCGGGGCTGGTTTGATGCGATGCAGAAGCTTGCCGCGTTCCTTCCTGTCGAGGCCGTATCGCACCTGGTTGGCTTGCCCGAGGCCGGGCGCGACCGCATGCTCGAATGGGCCGCAGCCGCGTTCAACATCATCGGGCCGAGGCAAGCCGGCGAAGATGTCGCCAAGATGCAGGAAGCCTTCGTGTATATGGGGTCGCTCGACGCGGAAACCGTCGCGAACGGTAGCTGGGCGGCGGCGCTCTTTGCCGCTGCTCACAGCGGCAAATTGTCGCAGCAAGAGGCGATCGCGGCGATAAGCGCCTATGTCATTCCCAGCCTCGACACCACGATCCTGGCGAGCGGACACCTGCTTGGCAATCTCGCAACAGACCCGGCGCAATGGGCCCTGTTGTGCGAACGGCCCGAGCTCATTCCAGCAGCGGTGCTTGAAGGTGTGCGACACAGCTCGGTGCTGCGCTGGTTCTCGCGCGTGGCTGCCGACGATTATGCCGTGGGTGACAGCATCGTCCCGCAGGGCGAACGCGTGATGCTGCTTTACGGCTGCGCCAATCGTGACGAACGACGCTATCCCGAGCCCGACCGGTTCGATGTCACCCGCGACGCCCGCGATCACCTTGCCTGGGGCACTGGTCCGCATATGTGTGCAGGCATGCACCTCGCGCGGATTGAGATGGAGGTGCTGATCGAAGCGCTCGTCGAAGCCGGCGTTAGACTTTCGGCCGGCGAGCCGGTGATGGGCGTCAACGCAGGGCTCTACGGCTTCGTCGAACTGCCGTTTCGCTTGTCATGAACGATTCTCTCGACGCGATGGTTGCTGAGGCTGGCCAGGCGCTTGGACAGGCTGCTCTGCGCATTGGTGGCGAAGCTACGCCCCGGTTCGCATTGTTCCATGCGCCCAATTCGATCTGCTCACAGAAGGTCCGCGCGGTACTGGCGCACCACCGGATTCCATATCTCAGCCACTCGGTGAATCTGTTCGCCGGGCAAACTTATCTGCCCGAATATGTACGGCTCAGGATGATCGGCTGTGCCAGTTTTGGCGGCGCGCTGGTTTCGCGACACCACGGCAGCACTTCGGCGAGCGACGGGTGCGACGGAGTGGTTGTCCCGACGCTGGTTGATCTGGAAGCCGGTGAGGTCATCGTCGACTCGAAGCGGATTTGCCTGATGCTCGATGCGCTAATGCCCGACGCCGAACGATTGCGGCCAGCTGACATAACGTCCGAAATCGACGCCGAACTGACAATCGTCGATGAGCTACCGAACTACCCGCTGCTGATGGGTCGCAAAATCGGGGAAGCGCCATCGACCCCGGCTTCGCGCGCCGCGTTTTCGCAACGAAAGATTGGGTGGTGCGATCGCCACCTCGCGGAGTGCGGCGATGAACCCGCGCTAGTCGCGGCGTATACGGCCAAGCGGGCGAAGGAGCTATCGGCAACCATCGAGCTGTTTTCCCCAGAGTCGATGGAAGCAGCGAGCCACAAGGTGCGGGCCGCACTCGACCGGCTTGAGCGTGCTCTGGTGCAATCCACGACAAGCTGGCTGCTTGGCGAGTGGCCGACACTGGCGGACCTGTTCTGGGGTATACAGCTAATCCGGTTGGACGATCTCGACTTCGATTACATCGTATATTCCCATGTCACACGTTATGCGAAGGCCACGCGGAGCTTACCGGCACTGCGGTCGGCCCTGCTGGAGTGGCCCGGCGCTGTGCTCCGATAAGTGCATTTCAGGCTGACTAACCGCGATGGTCCAAGCCGATGGCTATCCCGCACCGACCTCGAAATCGATGTGACTGATCGTGCCGTCGAACATCGCGGCGATCTCACGCACCCTTGCGCGCAAGGCCGCGCGTTCCGGCGAGGCAAGCATGGTCTCGAGGGCGGCGAAGTCGGCGAACTCGACGATGACCTGGCAATAGATCGAGGGCGGGCTGTCTTCGAGGCGCCGGGGCCACATAGCCCTGGCACCACTTACTCCCGGCAACCCGCCAAGAGCCGGGACCAGTTCGGTGTTGATGGCGCGGTCGAAGGCCTCTGCATGGATTACTTGCGGGCTGCCTAACCAGAATGCCGAGCGTATCCACATGGGCATGTCCTCTCCTCTTGTGTTGCGTGGACCGCACTTAGTGCGCAGGCCGGTGCCGACCAGATAGGAACCGGCGCAGTGCGATACCCGATTGTTGAATGCGGTCACAGAACCGCCGCAGGTATCGCCCGAAGTCGGACTGCATCTTGCTCTCGGACTGCACCGAAACCATGATCGTGCCGACAAGCGACACTCGGGAGAACGGGCTTTGACGCAATTGACAACCAGGCTGTGGGGTCGGTGCAACGAAGTGGTCGGCAATGGCGGCCCATTGGTCATCGCAATCCACGGCGGCACTTACACCTCGGGCTATTTTGATTTGCCCGGTCGCTCGATGCTTGAGAGTGGCAGGGCCAACGGGATAGCAGTCGTTGCGATAGACCGTCCCGGATATGATGCCACCCCGATGCTCGCGGCCGAGGCAATGGATATTGTCGGGCAAGCGGCCTTTTTGCACGAAGAACTTGGCGAAGTCTGGGCCGCAAAGGGGAAGGGCCACTCAGGCGTGGTGCTGATCGGCCATTCGATCGGTGCGGCGATTGCCGCGACGGTGGCCGCTTCCGGTCCCGATTGGCCGCTGCTCGGTCTGGCCGTCTCGGGGGTCGGGCTGACCTCCAATCCTGGAGATTACGAGCGCTGGGCAAGTCTGCCTGACATCCCTCTGGTGGCGATGCCTGACGAAATCAAGGACATGGTCATGTTCGGCCCTGAAGGCAGCTTTGATGCAGATATGCCTTCGGCCAGTCACGCCGCCAACACCACCGCACCCAAGGCCGAACTGCTCGCGATCACCGGAGTTTGGCACAAAGAAGTGCTCGAAGTTCTGGAACGGATCGGAGTGCCGGTGCACTACCGCCAAGCCGAATTCGACCGCCTGTGGGTCGTCGATCAGGGCGAGGTTGACGCGTTCGCCTCGGCGCTCACCGTCTCGCCGTGGGTCGATGCGCGGCTGGTGCCCGGCGCGGGCCACTGCATCGACTTTCACCGGGTCGGTCCGGCATTCCAGCTCCAGCAACTCGGCTTCGCGTTGGAATGCGCCGTGCGGTAACTACCGCGCTTCGACCGCACCGCCATCGCGCGATCATGGCGGCCCCGCTGCTCGCGGCGTTGGCGCTGCTGATCGGCGTGATCCGCCCACCGACTAAGGCCTGACGCCCATTAAATACCGATACGCTCGCGGTATCGGCACGGGGGACTTCGCATCCTGCGTGGCTCATGCCCCCGGCTAAAAGCAAACGCACCGGAGAGGAATCGGAAAGCAATATGGCTGAAGTGAGTGAACCGCCTGCGGTGGCGATTGTCGGCGCGGGTCCAGCGGGCCTCGCCGCAGCGATCGAGCTGGGTATGCGCGGCGTGTCCTGCGTTGTGTTGGACCGGACCGAACGCGGCGGCCATGC
Organism: Novosphingobium sp.; assembly: GCF_031424035.1. Lineage (GTDB taxonomy): Bacteria > Pseudomonadota > Alphaproteobacteria > Sphingomonadales > Sphingomonadaceae > Novosphingobium. The sequence goes on along the minus strand of NZ_JANPGP010000092.1, from coordinate 30,856 downwards.
CCCACGCGCAAAGACTACTCACACCCGCACTCGCGAGCACCTGCGCCGCTGGGGGATTGCCGATAAACTCGCTGCCGCTTCGCCGTTCGGGGTCGACTATCCAAGCCACGTGACCTTCGTGACCCGGCTCGGCGGCAAGCTGATCAAGCGCTTCGAACACGCGCTTCAGTGTTCGCCGGAACGCAACGAGCACTATTCCGAGCACAGCCAATGGATTCCACAGTACAAGCTTGAGCAGGTTTTGCGTGACCATGCCGTTACGCTCCCCGCAATCGAATTTCGCTATGGATCCGAATATATCGGGTTCGATCAGAGCGACGACGGTGTGACGGTCCACTACCGGGATTCTGCCTCGGGTGAAGATCGAACCCTGCGGGCCGGTTATCTGGTCGGCGCGGACGGGGCGCGCAGCAAAGTGCGCGATGACATCGGTGCGAAGATGATCGGTGCCTATGGCCTGTCGCGCAATTATAACATCATATTCCGCGCACCCGGACTGGCGGATGCTCACGAGCAGGGACCGGCAGCCATGTACTGGCAGATCAATGCCGAACTTCCGAGCCTGATGGGACCAATGGACCAGGGCGATCTGTGGTACTTCATGCCGATCGGATTGGCCAAGGGGGTGACTTTCACCGATGCGGAAGCGGTCGCGGCAATCCGCTTGGCGACCGGGATCGATCTGCCCTACGAAATTCTGAGTTCGGACGAATGGGTCGCAAGTCGCCTGCTGGCAGATCGCTATCGCGCGGGCCGCGCATTTTTGATCGGCGATTCATGCCATCTCCATCCACCGTTCGGAGGATTCGGAATGAACATGGGCGTCGCCGACGGCGTCGATATCGGGTGGAAAATCGCGGCGGTCGAGCAAGGTTGGGGTGGACCGGTGTTGCTCGACAGCTACGAAGCCGAGCGCCGCCCGGCGCACGAATATGTCCTCGACGAAGCCGAGGCCAATCATTCGATCTTGCCCAACGAACTGGTGCGCGACGGGATCGAGAGCGATGGACCGGCGGGGGATGCGGTTCGCGCAGAAATCGCTGAAATTATCGAACGCGAGAAGGCAGCCGAATTCTATGCGCTCGGAGTGGTTCTCGGCTATTGCTACCGGAATTCGCCGGTTGTGGTCGACGACAGAACTGGCGAGGGATGGGAGCGCTCGCGCGATTATCGCCCCGCCGCCATTCCTGGCTGCCTTGCTCCCCACCGCTGGCTTGGCGAAGTGTCGCTCTATGATCTGTTCGGACAGGGTTTTACGCTGCTCGTGCTGGATGCGGAGCACTCCCAGGACATTGCGCAAGCGCTTGAGGAAGCTTCGGCCAGCGACACACCGCTCAAAGTTGTCGAACTGCACGATGCCGGATTGATCGACCTCTACGAACAGCCGCTGGTGCTGATCCGCCCAGACCAGCACGTCGCGTGGCGCGGATCGCGTTGGCCGACCGCTGGCGTCCTACAAACGGTGACCGGGCACGTGACGACAAAAATCGATCAGGGGGCCTAAACCAGCGCTGCGTCGAGCCGTTGGGCATAGTGCCCTCCGACGCGGCGCATCATGTCGCACAAATATTCGGCCATCGGGGTCAACGGCATATCCGGACGACGGAGAATGCAGATCGGCGCTGCGTGAAATGGCGGCAGGTCGAAAGCCTCGATCATCGTGCTGGTGATCGGGCTGTCGATCCATTGCTGCGGGACTACGGTCAGCAGGTCAGTGCTTGCAAGAGTCAGCATTGTGATCAATGCCGAGCGCGACTGCAGTACGATGTTTGGATTCTGCAAGCCAAATTGCGCCAATGATTCGTCGAAATCGCCTTCGGTGCTGCGTTCGGCGGTGGCAGGTCGCAGCCATTGGGCATCCGCCAGCTCGGCGAAGGTTCTGGCGTGCGCCAGCGGATGGCCGCGCCGTCCGACGACCCGTCGCTGGTTGTCGAACAGCTTTTCGACGATGAAGGTATTCGCGGTGCTACCCGCTTCGAATGGACCTACGTAGAGATCGGTGCGACCGTCGAGCAACTCGCGTTCGATCGGCGAAAAGAAGGTTTCCGAAATGCTCAGCGTCGCTTCCGGATACCGCTTGCGAAATTCGCCCAGGGCTTTCGGCAACAGGACCATGCTCGACGCAGTCGACAGTGCCAGACTGACTTTGCCGCACAACCGACCTTTGAGTTGGTTCACTTCGTCTTTGGCGCGAAGGATCTCGGCCTGAACCGCGTGTGCCCGCGCGACAAAAGCCGTGCCGATCTCGGTCATGCGCACGCCCTTGGCATGACGTTCGAACAGCGTCGCGCCAAGTTCCTGCTCGATTTCGCGAATTGAGCGCGTGATGGCTGGTTGAGCAATACCGAGGTATCTCCCAGCCGCGCGCAAACTTCCCGTTTCTGAAACCGCGAGCACATCGCGAAGTTGGCTGAGTTTCACTGCAAGTTCTCCGGCAGACCGGTTGTTCCGATGCCTTGAAGGTATCGATAGACGGGAAGCGCAGGCTCTTCAATGGCGGTCGGCCTGCCTAACCAGCGGGACCTCTCGGACGAACAGGATCCGTCAATGTCGCAACCCGAACTCGTGCTGTATCATTTTCCCGGCGCCTGCTCGCAGGTCGCGGTCTGCGCGCTTGAGCTGGCCGGGCTCGAATACCGGCTTGAGCTGGTCAACCTTGCCGTAGGCGAACAGACCACGCCCGGTTATCTTGCGGTCAATCCCTTAGGCAAGGTTCCGCTGCTGCTAATCGACGGCGACGGCCTGAGCGAGAACGCTGCGATTTTGACTTACGTCTCGGAATTGCGCCCCGATGCGGGCCTATTCCCTGCGCGCAGCGATCCCCGGATGCGGGCGGAAGCGATCGGTGGAATGTCATTTTGCGGCGGTACACTTCACCCTATTGTCCGCGGCCTCGCCAATCCCGGGCGCCTGACAAACGGCGATGGCGCGCCAGTGCGCGAGAAGTCGAACGAACTGGCCAACAAGTCGTTCAAGCAAGCCGAGATCCGCTTGGCCAATTGCGGCTGGTGGCTGGGGGAATGGTCAATTGTCGACGTATATCTCAATTGGGCGTTCGGCGTGGCTCGAAACGCCGGTTTCGACAGCACGCCGTTTCCGCTTCTCGACAGCCTGCATGAGCGGCTTGCCGAGCAATCAGCCTTCGTCCGGATGATGGAGATTGAAGCTGCCTCGCGGTCCACGCTTGCAAACCAGCGATAAAGGTTTCGCATCGCCGTTGCCGCAAAACCATCGGGGCGCTGGCAGGCCGCGGGTCTAATCCACAGTCAAACACGCGCGCGCTAAACGACGCCGCATTACCGAGGGGAGAATTCCATGCGCCTTTATGCCTTGTTGGCGACCACCGCCGCCGCCGCTCTCACTGCCGCACCAGCCTTTGCCCAGGAAGCTCCCGCGACTGGTAATGCCGAGGCTGAAACCGGTCTTGGCGAAATCATTGTCACCGCGCAACGTCGCCAGGAAAGTTCGCAAAAGGCTGCGATTCCTCTGTCGGTTATCGACGGCGCGGCGCTCGCCAAGGCGGGTGTCACCGAAGCAAGCCGCCTGAATGAGCTGGCCCCGGCGCTCTCGATCGAACCGACCAGCACAGGCAACCTCATTTTCCTTCGCGGCGTCGGCAATTTCACGGTTGTGTCGACCAGCGACCCGGCAGTCGCCTTCAACTACGACGGCGTTTACATCGGCCGGCCGACCTCGACTTCTGGCATGTTTTACGATCTCGAGCGCATCGAGATTCTCAAGGGGCCGCAGGGCATCCTCTATGGCCGTAACGCCACCGGCGGCGCGATCAACGTTCTGCCGGTTCAACCCCGCCTGGGCGAGATGTCGGGCCGACTCTCGGCGACCTACGGCAGCTATGACACCATCAATGCCGAAGGCGCGCTCAACCTGCCGATGGGTGAAAACGGCGCGCTGCGCGTCTCGGCATATACCGCCAACCATGACGGCTATCTGCGCGATGGAACGTCCGACGAAGAGTCTGCCGGCGTCCGGGTGCAAATGAAAGCGGAGCTAACCCCCGACCTGACGGTTCGGGTTTCGGGCGACTATGCGCACAACGGCGGCGCCGGAAGCGGAGTGAGCTACTACGGACGTTACGCCTACAACCCGCTCGTGCCGCTTTCGGCCACGCCGGTGCCCGGCACCAACTACTACAATTTCATTCCGGCCGGGCTGCCCGAGGGCGAGGGGGTCTATTCACCCTTATCACAGACTTATCGCCAGTCGGTGACTTTTGCTCCGACAGGGCGCAAGCTCGATTCGCTGGCGCCTTATGCGTCGGCGAATACCTCGCTCTATGGCGCGCATGCGGAAATCACGCTTAAGACTGGCGCGGGCACGCTGACGGTCATCCCGGCGTGGCGTTTCACCGATCAGGACTATGTTTCCGACGCGGCGGCATTCATCTTCAAGAACAAAGAATCGGACGAGCAATACAGCCTCGAAGCGAGGTTCGCGGGCGAGCGCATCGGCATCTTCGATTACACCCTTGGCGCCTATTTCTTCGACGAGCGGATCGACAACAACACCTCGATCACCATCGGAAATACCGGCAACGCTTTCAGCCAAAGGCTTGGCACGAAGAGCTACGCAGGTTTCGGCCGGATCGTCGCCAATCTGAGCGACCGCCTGCGCTTGGTCGGCGGACTGCGCTACACCAAGGACAACAAGTCGTTCAAATTCGCCGGGATCGGCGCGGTCATCAACTGCCTTGCACGGATCCCCCCCGTGGTCGGTGCCCCTGCTTGCCCGACCGCACCGTTCATCCCGCTGTTCGACCAGACCACGCAGTTTGCGTTTCCATTCCCCGCGGCCGGCGGCGCGCCGATCCCGGTGTTCACTTCGCCCGGGCCGCCGAACTACTTGATCATCCGCACCGACACGACCTTCAACCGGACCCAGTCGAACAGCCGGATGACATATCGCGGGGCAGTGGAATTCGACCTCGCCGCGCAGTCCATGCTCTATGCAAGCATCGAGACCGGCTATCGTTCGGGAGGCTTCGCCGCGGCGATCGGGTTCGAAACCTACAATCCCGAGTACATCACGGCCTACACGGTCGGCATGAAAAACCGGTTCCTCGACAACCGCGTCCAGCTCAACCTCGAAGCCTTTCTGTGGGATTACACCGATCAGCAGATCAACCACGTGGGTCTCGACCTGAACGGGCGGACCGCCAACTACACCCAGAACGTCGGCAAGTCGCGGATTCAGGGGTTTGAGGTCGAAGGTCGTTTCCTCGTCACTCCGACAACGCTGCTCAGCGCCAATGTCCAGTATCTCGATGCCAAGCAGAAGGCATTCTCGTACCTCGCCGGACCGGGCACACCGCCGCTAACCGGTTGCAATGTGACCTATACGGCGGCGAACGCTTCGCCTTATCTGGTCGATTGCGCCGGGTTCACTTCGTACAACTCGCCGAAGTGGACGGTCAATCTGGCGGCCCAGCAGACTATCCCAGTGGGCGACTTCGAGTTCGTTGCCAACGTCGATACCCAATACAAGGGAGCCCGTCCGATCGGGTTCGCCTACCTGCCGCAACAGCAGCTTAGCGCGAACTGGACGACCAACGCTCAGATTCAGTTCGGTCCGGCGGACGGCGGCTGGTCGATTGCCGGCTTCGTGCGCAACATCGAGAACAATCGCATTCCGATTTACAGTTCGACCCACCCGACTGCTGGCTTCTTCATCAACGGAACCACCCCGCCGCGGACTTACGGGGTCCGGGCCAGTATCAAGTTCTGAGCTGTCGACCCGGCTCGCATACGACTGGACGAACATTGCAACTCTGGCCGCGCATGCGGATCGGCACTCTTCTGTACGGAATTTCAAGTGGCACTTCCCAAGCTGAAACGTCGATTGATGATTGCAGCCACTGCTGTGCCGTTACTCCAGCCGGGACCGGCACTGGCAGCCGACCTAGACTCCGAGGTGAGGGTCCGAAGCGGCGTGGTTCGTGCCGCGCCGCTAAGCGCAGTTGGCATCCTTGCATTCAAGGGGATTCCGTATGCGGCCCCGCCGCTCGGAGCCTTGCGGTGGCACGCGCCGCTGCCTCCCGCGAAATGGGACGGTGTCCGCGACGCCTCCGCCTACGGTGCGGCATGCCTCACAGCCTGGCGTGGTGATCGCGCACCGGGGTTGCGCCGCAGCGAAGATTGCCTGACGCTTAACATCTGGACTGGAGCGACGACAGCGGGCGAGCGCCGCCCGGTGATGGTGTGGCTGCACGGCGGCGGATTTCAGTTCGGCACCACCGCCAGTCCGCAGTTCGAGGGCACGCAGCTCGCTCGCAAAGGCGTTGTGATCGTCACGCTCAACTATCGGGTCGGCGTGCTCGGCTTCCTCGCGCATCCCGCTCTCGACCGTGAGGGGCCTTCGGGCAACTACGGTTTGCAGGACCAACTGGCGGGGTTGCGGTGGGTCAGGGACAATATCGCGCAGTTCGGTGGCGACCCAAGCAATGTCACTCTGTTCGGTGAGTCCGCCGGTGCCCACGCAGTCGGCATCCTGATGGCTTCGCCTCTGTCGAAGGGATTGTTTCACAAGGCGATCGGGCAAAGCGGGGCGTTCTGGGACGGGCCGAACGGGCCGCTTGAGAGTCGCGCCAGTGCGCACGCTCGCGGCGATGCCTTTGTCCAGCGGCTTTCCGGCGGTTCGATCGCTGCCCTTCGCGAACTGCCCGCCGAGCAGGTCAATGCGGCCGCGCTGTGGGACTTCTCTACCAATCCCGCCGAGAGCGCGTTTTCGCCCAGCATCGACGGTTACGTCGTGCCGCGAGTGCCGGCTGCACGCTTTGTGCGAGGCACACAGATGCGTGTGCCCTTGATCGCCGGTTGGGTAGAAGACGAAGGTTATCCGTTCGATGCGCTGGGACTGCCGCACCGCAATGCGGACGAGTTCCGCAACGCCGCGCAGGCCCTATTCGGTAAACACCGGATGGCCGCGTTCCTCAAGCTCTATCCCGCAGCAACCGACGAGCAGGCGAATGCTTCGGCCAAGGCCCTTACCGGCGACCTCGTGATCGGCGAACAGACCTGGCAGTGGCTCGAATTGCAGCGGCGCACGGACCAGCCGGTGTTTGGCTACAAGTTCACCTATACCTCGCCTTACACACCGGTTGCTGCGCATATTACCGACGTATCGTTTGTCTTCGGCACGCTTACGCCGCAGTTCATTTTGAACAGCCGGACCCTGGCGGCACCGGGTGACCGCGCTTTTTCGGACCAGATCATGTCATACTGGGTAAACTTCGCCGCGCACGGCGATCCCAATGGACCCGGTTTGCCGGTGTGGCCGAGGTACGGTGCTGGCGGTACGATTCAGCAGCTCGGCCAGACGATCGGACCGCGATCGAACGATCAGGCTGCACGTTTTCGCTTTATCGCGCAGTATCGCCGAAGCGGCGTGCTGCCGACAAATTGGAGCAGGGCAATAGCCCACTAACCGCATGATTTATCAAGATGGATGCTCATGCGCATAAACGGAAGGAACTGATCATGGCCAGCACGGCACGAACCGCACCAAATCTGAAGTTCAGCCACATGGGGCTGAGTTGCAAGGATGTCGTACCGATGGAGGCGTTCTACACCGGTGTGCTCGGCTTTACGGTGACCGATCGCGGTTTTGCCGAGGGGATGGACCTGATTTTCCTTTCGCGCGATCCCAACGACCATCACCAGATCGTGCTCGCGAGCGGTCGCCCGGACGAAATGCCGGCCAATACCCGCCACCCGCAGTTCGGGCCGAGCATCAACCAGATCTCGTTCTTGATGGGCGATCTGGCCGACATCCGCGACATGCATACCCGGCTGCAAGAGGGCGGCGCGAGCAACATCTTTCCCGCTAACCACGGGATCGCATGGAGCATCTACTGTCACGATCCCGAGGGCAACAATCTCGAGTTTTTCATGGATACGGAATGGTATTTTCCTCAGCCGTTCCTGATCCCCCTCGATTTAAGCAAGACCGACGCGGAACTTTACGAGCTGACCCACGACATCGCGCAAAGTCAGGAAGGTTTCGTGCCCTATCCGGAATGGCGCAGTCGCATCGCGAAAAAGATGACGCCATTCGTAGCGCCGACGAAACCACTGGCGAATTAGGAACATGGCCGAAACCGCCGCCCAGGTGCGCTCCGTTGCCGGCACGCCGATCCATCTCGTCGAACATGGCGAAGGTCCGCGCGTGGTGCTGGTCCACGGCAGCGCGCAGGGTAGCTCGGTGGGCGGCGAAAAGCACTTCGCCAACCAGGCAAGCCTCGCCGAGCGCGGCTGGACAATCATTACCCCAGACCGGCCCGGACATGGCCTCAGCCCCGCACCCGATCGCGGCGACAACGCCGCCGAAGATGCGGTGTGGGTTACGGAATTGCTGGGTGAGCGCGGACACCTGGTCGGTCACAGCTTTGGGGGTGCGGTCGCATTGGCTGCCGCAGCCCGGAGTCCTGAAGCCGTCCGCAGCCTGACCCTGATCGAACCGGCGCTGCAGAAGGCAGGGTCCGACATCCCGGCGGTGCGCAAATTTCTTGCCAGGATGATCGCGATCATGCTGTTTTCCTTTTCGCGCGAGACCCGGATCAAGCGCTTTGCCAATCTGGTGGGTATCCCCGACAGCATTCGCGGTGGGACTTCGAAGGAAGAGTATCGCAAGATGGGCGAGGGGCTGGCGCGCCTGACCCTCCCCACCAAGGCCGAAATTCTGGCCCAGCTGGCAGTGGTGAAAGCGGCGGGCATTCCGCTGCTGGTCGTCTCGGGCGGCTGGAATGAGGCATTCGATGCGGTTGGTGCGCGCGCCGCCGCGCTGGGCGGCGGCCGCTTCGCCGTGGTTCGATCGCCCCATCATTTCCCTCAAAACGTCTCGAACGAGTTCAATGAACTTCTCGATTCCGCAATGCGCGCCGCCGAGCAGCGCGGCAATAATGGCCAGTAACGCGCACTCATCTGCGGGCACGCTCGACCTCGATGCAGCAATCGACGGGCAGGAGCTTGGCTGGCGAAGCGCGCCGCTCATCGGGGTCGCGCTGCTCGTGTTGCTCTGCGACGGGTTCGATCTGGCAGCGATGGGCTACATCGTGCCCGAGCTGGTCAAGGACTGGCAGCTCCAGCCGCCGGCTTTCGTCTCGGCCTTCTCGGCGGGGATCATCGGCATGATGATCGGCGGCCCATTGCTGGGCCTGCTCGGCGACCGGTTGGGCCGCCGCCGGGTTATAGTGCTGGGGCTGTGCGGAATCGGTCTTGCCACGTTGGCAACGATGGCTGCGGAGAATGTGTCCCACCTGATCGTTTTGCGCTTTCTGACCGGCATCGGGCTCGGTGGGGTTATCCCAAATGTGGCCGCGCTGATTGCCGAACTGGCGCCCAAGCGGCTGCGCGGGCGGATGGTGGTATTCGTAACCCTGGGAATGCCGCTTGGCATCGCGCTCCCGGGGCTGGTGGCGGGTATGCTGATACCTACATTTGGGTGGCAGGCAATCCTCCTGGTCGGAGGGCTGTTGCCGCTCGCGGTTGCACTCGCGGCGCGGGCGGTGGTCCCGGAAAGCCCCAAGTTTCTCGTCGAAACCGGCGGGCGTGAAGCCGAGGCCAGACGGATTATTCGCCGGCTGCGTCCTGATCTCGCGATCGGCGACGAAACCCGGCTGACGATCGCCTCGCGTGACAAGCGACGCGGATCGGCAGGCCAGATGTTTGCCGGATCGCTGGCGCTTGCTACCCCGTTGCTGTGGATTTGCCAGGCGGCAAACCAGATGGCCAACTTCTTTTCGCTGACATGGCTGCCGACCTTGCTGCAGTCCGCTGGCGCGACAACTGCGCAAGCCGGAGGGCAAGCTTCGCTGTTCGCGCTGGGCGGGCTGGGTGCGGGCGTCATCTTGATCTTCGCGATCGACCGGCTTGGGGTCGTGCCGCTGGTCGTCATGTTCATCATCGGGGTGCCGCTCGTCGCGGGAATGTCCAATGCGGAACTTGGTCCGGTGGTGCACGGCATGGTGATCGCCGGGGCGGGGCTGTGTGTTACCGGGATCAATTTCGGGCTGACCGCGCTGCTACCGATCTTCTATCCGACGTCGGTCCGATCCCTTGGAACGGGCTGGACCCAGGCGGCCGGGCGGGTTGGTGCCCTCGCCGCTCCGCTGGTCGGGGGCGTACTGATCGAGCAGAATATTCCGGTGAGCCAGCTGGCCTGGGCTCCCGCGCTCCTGCTTGCGATTGGAGCCGTGGCGTCCGTAGTGCTGGCCTGGCTATGCTTTCGCCAGTTTGGCGGGACCCGCGTCGGCGAGTTCAGCGCGGCGCACTAAGAGCCGATAATAGCGGAGATAATCGCGCGGTATTCGTCGCAAGTGGGGGCATATGGACTGGTGCGATTGAACGGGCTGGCCGCCATGGCTGCTGCAGCGTCGTCGGGCTCATTCAACCTGTAGCCCGCGCCGCATAGCGTCGTCGGCAGGCCGAGCGAGGCGACCAGACTGGTCATGGCGCGACCGATGTCGGAACCCTCCGGCAGGCCCATCGCCGTGCGAAGCCGTGCTGCCTTGGCCGGCCTGGCCCGCGCCAGCAGAGTGGCGGTGGTTGGCAGCGCAATGCCAATCAGCGTTCCATGGTGAATGTCCTGATCTCCGCAAACCAGCGCAACGGCATGGGCGGGCCCTAGACCCTTGTGGATCGCCGCCCCGCCTGCAAAAGCCGCTGCCATCAACGAGGCACGCGCCGCGTCGCCCTCTGGCTCAAGCGCTGCGTGGATGTCGGCGCTCACCCGCGCCGCGCCGTCGAGCGCCAATGCGTCGATCACCGGATGGGCAGGCTCGGCAAAAAAACCTTCGACGCAATGCGCCAGCGCGTCGATCCCGGTGGCGGCGATTAGGCGGCGCGGGAGCGTGCGCGCAAGCGCTGGGTCGCACAGTGCCACGCGAGGGACGAGCAGCGGCCCGCGCGTGCCGATCGCAGCTTCGCCGTCCTCGATGTGCAGCGCGGCGACGGGTGAACTCTCACTACCGGTTCCGATCGTCGTTGGAATGGCGATCAGTGGCGCCACCCGTGCGATACATTCGGGGCGGCCAATCAGCGCAGCGGCCGCACCCCCCCTGACCACCAATGCGGCGACGATCTTGGCCGTGTCGATCACCGATCCGCCGCCCAGCGCAATGATTCCGTCGCAGGCAGCCTCGCGATAGACTCGTGCCGCAGCGTCGGCTCCTGCGGCGGTCGGGTTCTCCGGGACATCGAGAAATTCAGCGGCGAATGGGTCCGCCGCTGCTCGGGCTTGCGCGACAATGCCCGCGGCCGCCAGTCCGCGATCGGCGATCAGCAATGGTCGCTCGACCCCGAGCAGGGCAAGTTCGTCGCTCAGCCGCGCCAGCACGCCAATTCCGAAGACCAATCGAGGGAGTACGAGTGCGGGGCCCATGCCCATCCTTTCGGTATCACGGCGGCACTGCGGGTATCTTGCGATCCGCCTTGCATGGATCGCATAGGGTGCCCAAGCCATGTTTAGCCAGAACACTGCGCAACGCACGATACCAAGCCGGAGTGAATGATGCCCGATCCTGCCTGCTCCATCCCCAAGATCGGTCGCACCACGCACTACATCGACGGCGAATGGGCCGCGCCGGGCGGTTCGACGTTCCCGGATCGCAACCCGCTCAACGGCACCTTGGTCGCGGACATCGCCGCTGGCGGGCGGGCGGAGAGCCAGCGGGCAGTCGATGCGGCGGCAGCGGCCTTCCCAGCCTGGGCGGCAATGCCCCCGGGCGAGCGCCAGCGGCTGTTTCTCAGAGCGGCCGACATCACCGAGCGGCGGGCCGAGGACATCGTTCCGATCATGGCGGCAGAAGCCGGTTCAACCCGCGTCTTTTCAGCGTTTCAAATCCGACTCTCGGCGGCGATGTTGCGGCAGGCGGCGAGCTGGGGCTACCTGCCATACGGTGACCTAATGCACAGCGACGTGCCGGGCCGGATAGCCATGGTCGCGCGCAAGCCGCTTGGTGTGGTCGCCGGGTTCACGCCGTGGAACGGCGCATTCTATCTGGCCTGGCGAACCTTTCTTCTGCCCATGGCGTTCGGCAACACTACCGTGATCAAGCCATCGGAAGAAGCGCCGATGTCGGCCGGGCTGATCCACGCTGAAATCCTCGAGGAAGCGGGCTTTCCCAAAGGCTCGTTCAATGTCGTCACCCATGCGCCGGGCGAAGCAGCGGCGGTCGCCGACGTGTTCTTCGAGCATCCGGCAGTGCGCTGCATCAACTTCACCGGCTCGGACAAGACCGCACGCATCCTTGGCGCACGGGCAGGGGCGGCGCTCAAGCGGATGGTGATGGAGCTCGGCGGATTCAATCCGATGATTGTGATGGCCGACGCCGACCTCGAGGACGCGGTCAAGGCGACCACGTTTGGTGCATTCCTGCACCAGGGTCAGGTCTGCATGAACACCCGCAAGGTTTACGTGGAGCGCTCGATCCATGACGAATTCGTGGACAAGCTGGCAGCGCGGGTCGGGACGCTGAAGACGGGCGACCCGGCCGATCCCGGTGTCATCATCGGGCCGCTGATCAACGAAAAAGCGCTGCGCCAGACCGAGGAGCGGGTTGCCGATGCCGTGAACAAAGGCGCCAGGGTCGTGCTCGGGGGCGAGTCGGAAGGAATGATCTTTCAGCCGACGATCCTCACCGAAGTGCCGGCAGACGCTATCTGCACCACCGGGTGCGACGAGACGTTCGGGCCGCTCCTGGTGATCCAGGCGTTCGACGACCCGGAAGCGGCGCTCGCCGAAGCGCAAGCGACGCCTTATGGGCTCAGCGCTTCGATCATGACCCGCGATCATGCCAGGGGCCTCGACATGGCGCGGCGGTTCGACACCGGCATCGTCCACATCAATGCGCCAACGATGGCGAGCGAGGCGTCGCTGCCGGTGGGTGGGGTCAAGGACAGCGGCTGGGGCCGCTCAGGACACTACGCGATCGAGGATTTCACCGAACTACGCTTGACGACCCTGTCACAGCTGCCGGGCCACTATCCATTCTGACCTGGGCGCCTAGACCGGGGATATCCTGAACAGCGCTTCGGCATTGGCGTGGGTGACAAGCCGCATCGTCGCTGCATCGAGCGGCGCGTTACGCATGAATGCCACCGCCTCGGCGGTCTGTTCATAGGGATAATCGACCGCGAACATCACGCGTTCGGGGCCGAACATGTCGAGGCAGAACTGTAGCGGCGGATCGGTCATCATTCCGCTGGTGGTCATCCAGAAATTGGTCGCGAAATACTCGCTCGGCAACCGCTGGAGCTGCTTCATCCCGAGCGGCTCGAGTCCACCGCGGCGGAGGATGTTGTGATAGCGGTTGTCCAGCCTGCCAAGCCAGAATGGCAATGCTTCGCCCATGTGGCCGAGTACGATCTTGAGCGTGGGGAAAGCATCGAAAACTCCGCCCATGATCATCCTGACGGCGTGCAGCGAGGTGTCCGCCCCAAAGCCCCACAGCGCACCCATCATCCCGTAATGTGAGTAGGGTCCAATCATCGAGTCCGCCGGGAATGTCGGATGAAGGTAGATCGGCGCGTCGTTGGCGACTGCCGCCTCAAAGATCGGCCAGAACTTGGGATCGTCAAGATATTCGCCGTGGGTGTGCGAGTTGATGATTATGCCATTCAACTTCAGCGTGTTGATCGCCCGGTCGATCTCACGCGCGGCCGCGTGCGGATCTTGCGGTGCAACCGCCGCCAGCCCAGCGAAGCGCGTGGGATGGCGCCCGATCGCGGCGGCCAGAGTATCGTTGGCGATGACAGCGAGCTCGGTTCCCAGTTTCGCTTCGAACGCCTGCACGCCCGGGCCGGTGATTCCGAGCAGGTGCATATCGACTCCGAAGCGGTCCATCTCGTCGATCCGGAAGTCGAGCTCGGTCAGCTGGTGCACCATTTCCTGCTTGCGGTAATAGATCGCCAGATAGCGCGACGCAGCCGTGTCGATCCGTTCAGACAATTTGAGATATTCCGCTATGTACTCGATCGGTGCGAAAGCTTCCTCGGTGGCGATCAGGCGCGGTTCCATTGGCATCAGCGGGCTCCCAGGAAAAGTTCGGCGGCGGCATCGACGATTGCTTCGGCGTCGAGCCGGTAGGTTCGGTACAGGTCAGGAAGGTCGCCGGTCTGGCCGAACCGGTCGATCCCTAGCGGGCTGGTGCGCATGCCCCGGACAGCGCCGAGCCACGATAAGGTGGAGGGCGCGCCATCGATTGCAGTGACGAGACCCGCATGCGGCGACAGCGCGCTCAGCAAGATCTCGACATGACTTGGCGCGGCCGGCTGGCCGTTCCCCCGCGCAGCGCGCGCTGCCGACCAGCCGCGATGCAGCAAGTCAGGCGAGGTCACATTCAACAGGCCAAGGCCGGGAATGTCGTCGAGCAGGTCCGCATATCCTTGCAGCACTTCGGGCGCGATGGCCCCGGTGAAGGCAATCGCAGCTTCGGTGCCAAGGGCAGGGGGCTTCAGCCAGTAACCTCCTTTGAGCGCGTCGGCCTTCCAGCCGTCATCGGTGCGTTCGACTTGATCGATCGAGCGGGTAGTCAACCTGAGATAGACCGAACCACCATCGGGCGCCTGCATGTGCGCGAACGCCCAACGCATCATCAATGCCAGCTCGTCGGCATAAGCGGGCTCGAAGTACGTCAGGCCGGGCTGCCCAATCCCGATTAGCGGCGAATTGATCGACTGGTGTGCCCCGCCTTCGGGCCCGAGCGTCAGTCCAGCCGGGGTCGCGACCAGAAGGAACCTCGCATCTTGGTAGCACCCATAATTGAGCGCATCGAGCCCGCGCGCGATGAACGGATCGTAAACTGTGCCGATCGGCATGAGCCGGGTGCCGAACACCGGCGCCGACAGTCCCAATGCGGCGAGCATCAGGAACAGGTTGTTCTCGGCGATCCCCAGTTCGATGTGCTGGCCCGCACCGTGGCCCGACCACTTCTGCGCCGACGGGATGCGCGCCGCGTGAAAAACGTCCTTGAGTTCCTGGCGGCGGAACAGTCCGCGCTGGTTGACGAATGCGCCGAGGTTGGTCGAAACAGTGACGTCGGGCGAGGTGGTGACGATCCGGTCGGCTAACGGATGCCCGGATTTCGATAGTTCGAACAGGATCTTGCCGAACGCGGCCTGCGTGGACTGCTCCAATCCTTCCGGCACCGGCAATTGCGCTGGTACGGGTACGGCTTCGAATTCCGGCTCGCCGCCCTTGCCCGCGAGCGGCGACGTCGCGACGAAATCCCGCAGCGCTTGCGCGGCGTTGCCGCCGAGGCCGCCGTACGGCTCCCACTCGTCGCCCGGCGCGATGCCGAGCTCTGCGCGCAAACCCTCTATCTGGGTCGGGTTCATCAATCCGGCGTGATTGTCCTTGTGGCCCGCAAAGGGCAGCCCGAAGCCCTTGATGGTATAGGCAATGAACATCGTCGGCCGCTCGTCTTGAGCGGCGTCGAACGCTTCAAGCAGCGTCTCGATGCAGTGCCCGCCAAGGTTGGTCATCAGTGTGGCGAGAGCGTCGTCGTCGTAGTTCTGGATCAGTTTGGCCGCCGATGCCTTCGCGCCGATGTCGTGCATCAGCCGCGCGCGCCAGGCCGAACCGCCCTGATAGGTCAGCGCGGCGAAGTCCGCATTGGGGCAGGTGTCGATCCAGTCCTGCAGCGCTTTGCCGCCGGGCTTGCCAAAGGCTTCGAGCTGACGCTTGCCATACTTGAGCGTTAGCACCCGCCAGCCACAAGTTTCGAAGATGTCGTCGAACCGGCGGAACATCCGGTCCGCGGTGGTCGCGTCGAGCGACTGACGGTTGTAGTCGACGACCCACCAGCAATTGCGGACATCGTGCTTGTAACCCTCGATCAGCGCTTCATAGATATTGCCTTCGTCGAGTTCGGCATCGCCCATCAGCGCGATCATCCGCCCGGAATCAGCCTCGGCGAGATTACCGTGCGCAATCAGGTAATCCTGGACCAGACTCGCAAACAAGGTGACGGCCACGCCCAGCCCAACCGAGCCGGTCGAAAAATCGACCGGAATCTGGTCCTTGGTGCGCGACGGATAGCTCTGTGCGCCGCCGAGTCCGCGAAAGCGCCGGAGTTGATCGAGCGTTTGATTGCCCAACAGGTAGTGGATTGCATGGAGTACCGGTCCGGCATGTGGCTTGACCGCAACCTTGTCATTCGGACCGAGCGCATGGAAATAGAGCGCCGCCATGATCGTCGAGATCGAAGCGCACGAAGCCTGGTGCCCGCCGACCTTGAGCCCGTCCCGGCTGTCGCGCAGGTGGTTGGCGTTGTGGATGGTCCAGGCCGCAAGCCAGCGCAGCCGGGTGTCGAGCGCCTCGAGCGAGGCCACCCGGCTGCTGGTGGTCAATTGGAGCGCCTCAGTCATCGCAGTCGTCTTACCGTTTCGTGCTGGTCATGAATGCCCGGGTGGAGTTTTGGCCTAGGCAATGCTCCCCGGCGCGGACAGGTTGCACATTTTCCTATGCAATGCCGATTTGGCATCGGGTGCGATGCAAGGTGGCCGCGCTCGGCGGGTGGCTGAGCGGCTTTGTCGTGACATTTGGGTTGCCGACAAAATCGTGCGGGCTTTATCGGGCACCGATTGCAGGCAGCATGAGCACAGGATGGAAACCGGTCAACGTTGGCTGGACCCTGCCCTAGAAAATGCATCCGCAACCGGCTTTCACTGGTTGCGTTCGGAAGCTGTCTGGTGGCGAGCGAATGACAGATTTTGAGACGACACTAGGTAAGCCATGTCCGCGTCTGCAGCCACCCCGATATGCGGCCGTGACAATAAGCGGTGCGGCACAGTTCGACGGCATTCACCCCAGAAATCGGGCGCTCTATCGCCACGATTTTGGTGGGGGTTATCGCTGGGGGTATTTATAAGTTTTGATGAAGAAATGCTAATGTATTTCAACAGCTTAATCGTCCATTAAAATTCCCTCCTCCGCTACCGATCTTATGCTTCCGCTTTTTGATATTTAGAGGCGACCAAACTTTCTTCCTTTCGACTTCGCGCCTGCCTGAAGGTGGTCAAGATAGTCCGACCAATTCTGCATCATCTTGACCCGCTCGTCCCAATGCTCGCCTCGCGCATATGCTCTTCTGACCTCGTTGGTTTCGATATGTGCAAGCTGCCTCTCGACTGCGTCGGGGTGCCACTTGCCCATTTCGTTCAACAACGTGCTGGCCATCGCGCGAAAGCCGTGCGTCGTCATTTCGGTCTTATCGTACCCAAGTCGGCGTAAAGCCGCATTGAGCGTGTTGTCCGTGATTGATCTCTCGGTCGAACGGATGCTCGGGAATAGAAACTTGGTGTCACCGCTCAGAGGCCGGAGCTGCTGGAGCAACACCAGGGTCTGCCTGGAAAGCGGCACTCGGTGAGTGCGCCGCATTTTCGTCTTCTGAACCGGAATGGTCCAAACCGCATCTTTCAGATCAAATTCTGACCATTCAGCCATTCGAAGCTCGCCTGGGCGCACAAACAGGTGTGGTGCCAGCATTAAGGCAAGGCGAACGGTGGGTTGCCCTTCATAGCCTGCCATCGCGTTCAGCAGCCCGGTAATTGCCTTCGGATCGAGCAGGGCGGGGCGGTGATTCGTTTTTGGGGTAATCAGCGCACCACGTAGATCGAAGGAGACGTCGCGCTGCGCGCGGCCGGTAGCGATTGCGTAGCGCAGGAGAGTTCCGAAGATGCCGCGGAGTCTGATCGCAGTCTCATATCGACCGCGAGCCTCGATCTTGCGTAGAACCTCAAGAAACTCCGGGGCGGTGATCTGTGAGATTGGACGCTTCGCGAGCGTGGGATAGGCGAACTCCATCATCCACCTCATCTTCTTCATCGTGGATAGAGACCGGCCTTCAAGCTCCAAGCGGGCCAGCCACTCTTCGGCAATCTTCTCGAAAGTCTCGCCGGCTATCAGCTTGGCTTCGCGCTTCTCGTTCTCGCGGCGCTCAACCGGATCTTCACCCGCAGCCAAAACCTTCCTGGCAGCGTCTCGCTTCTCACGGGCATCAGCGAGGCTGACATCGGGGAACACCCCGAAGGCCAACGTCTTGAATTTTCCTTCAAATCGATAATTGAAGCGCCAATATCGGTGGCCCTGTGGATTGACCAACAGATAGAGGCCTGCCGTGTCGGCAAGCTTGTATGATTTTTCTTTGCCTTTTGCGTGACTTACAGAAGTTGCAGAGAGTGCCATGAGGGTATCTCGTTTGAGGGTATTTGGCCGATACCCTCATAGATACCCTCATATTTTCCGGATGCAAGCCACCCCATGCGGAGCCATCCGGACATTAAATTCATGAAAAACCTTAGTTTTATGGACCAATCTGGAAGCTTGCGGACCCCTGCGGAAGGCCCAATGGTGCCCGGGGACGGAGTCGAACCGCCGACACCATGATTTTCAGTCATGTGCTCTACCAACTGAGCTACCCGGGCATTGCTTCGGCGACGACCATTCAGGGGCCGGCGAGCGTTGGAAGCGCGCCTATGGCGAAGAGGCCGCGCCTTTGCAAGAGTGAATGGCTTCGAAAAAGTGAAATTCAGGCCTCTTCATCATTCTCGTCGTTGACCGCCGGTCCAGCGAGGACATAGCCATCATCAAGCCACTTCACCAGATCGCGGTCGCGGCAACGGGTGGAACAGAAGGGCGCGTGTTCCTCTGAACAGGGTTTGGCGCAGATCGGGCATTTGCGGGCAGGGCGGTTCATTCGCTCAGCGACTGCACATAGGGCGCTTCGAGCGCAACCGATTCGCTCCATTCCCACTTTAGAAAGCGTCCGGTACGGGCCGAAACAGCTGCCGCGAAGTCATCGGGTATATGCTGGCGCAGCGCCGGATGGGCGCACAGCAGCAGCGAGCCGTGTCCCGGAGAGCATTCGGCCCGGCGCGCCAGCGTGACCATTCCCAGCCTGCCGCGTGCCCGGCGATACCGTGCAAGAATTGAAGGTCGCTCAAGCCGCGAGACAAGCTGGACGAGGCCGAAGCCGTTCATCGCTGTCCGCTCGCCGCGCCAGTTCGAAAGCGCCTCGGCAAGCGCGGCATCGACTGCCTGCCGGTCCTTGCGCGATTCAATCGACGGAAAGTCGATGGCTACCGATCCGGCGATGTCGAGCCGTCGCAGGCTCTGGACCAGTGACGGGATCGCTGCGAAGGCAAGCGCGAGTGGGGGGAGGTTGCCATCAATATCGATCACGGTCATCGCCGGCGTGGCATCGATCGCCAGGCTGCCATTGGCAAAGGCCACAGCGCCGGACAGCGCCTCTTCGACCAGTTCATCCCAGCCCAGATCGTTGAACGCGCCATCGGCGGACCGGCAGCGGGTGACATGGAATTCGCTCGCCTGCAGCTCTTCAATCAGCTTGGGGCCGTCACGTGGAACCGCGCCTTCAGGTGCGGGGCGCGATTGCGGCAATTTGTTGCGGCCCCGCTCGGCAATCGCGGCGCGGGTTATCTCGAGCAGGAGGGTCTTTCCTTCGCTGACGCTCGCCGGAATCCGGTCAGCCAGAACTTCGGTTCCGTCGTCAAAGCGGGCAAGCCCTCGTGCCGTGCCGCGCGGTTTTGAAACCAACTGGGCAGGGGCAATCAGGCCGGGGCGCACGTTCTCCAGCCAATCAACCCGGGCGCCGATGATCTCCCCTCGCTCGACCAGGATCGCGCGATGCTCGCCGATTCCTTCCTCGACCAGCCACTCAGGCAAGGTCGAATCCGGCGGCGGCCAGCAGGCTGCGCGTTTCGTACAAAGGCAGGCCCATGACGCCCGAGTGGCTGCCGCTGATCCAGGCGATCAGTCCCTCGGCGCTGCCCTGAATGGCATAGCCGCCGGCTTTGCCTGACCATTCGCCGCCGGCGATGTAGCTTTCGATCTCTGCGGCTGAGAGGCATTTGAAGCGGACAATTGTTTCCGAAAGGCGCTCATGCAGGTTGCCGCTGGGTGTGCGCAGAGCCACGGCGGACAGGACCCGGTGACGGCGGCCTGAAAGCAATTTCAGACATTCCCGCGCTGCCGTCTCATCCTCAGCCTTGGGCAGGATACGCCGGCCGCAAGCAACGACCGTATCACCAGCCAGAACGAAAGCTTCGGATGAGGCTGCAGCAATCGCCTTTTCGCGCGCCATGCGCACAGCATAGGTACGCGGCACTTCGCCTTTCAGCGGTATTTCATCGATATCGGCGGCGTTGATCGCCAGCGGCTCTATCCCGATACGGCCAAGAAGTTCGCGGCGGCGCGGAGAGGCGGAGGCCAGAATAAGCGAAGGGTTCACCACCCTGCGCGTCAAGACGGGCCGGGGCCGCCGCGACCGGGCATGAAGCGATAAGTGATGCGCCCCTTGGTCAGGTCATAAGGCGTCAGTTCAACAAGGACTTCATCGCCGACGAGCACGCGAATGCGGTTTTTGCGCATCTTGCCGGCTGTATGGCCAAGGATTTCGTGATCGTTTTCAAGCCGGACGCGGAACATGGCATTGGGCAGCAGTTCGACCACCATGCCGCGCATTTCGAGAAGTTCTTCTTTCGCCATCGGCGATACTCGTCCGTCCTGTTAATCCCTGATCGCGGCGCGGCATAGCGGGGCAAAGCGAAAAAGGGAAGAGTGCAGGCCAATTCGCAAACTTTCGCAAAGGCGACAATTTATTACGTTGCGCGACTTGCTTGAATCACGGGGGCTTGGCACCCACCTTGCCGCTATGAAACTGCGTGCCCCAGCAGTCTGTTTGTCGGTTGTCGCCCTTGCCTGGTCGCTTCCTTCCCTGGCCCAGTCGAGTCCGACTGTCGCCGCAGACGCCCCTTTCGAAGAAGATGAAGCTCTGCCGCTGGCCGGCGAGATCGTCGTTGTTGCCGAACGCATCAAGGGTCAGCTCGACGTGCCGCAAAAGCCGATCGAGGTCCTCGATGAAAAGGATATCGCCTCTTACGGGGCCAATTCGATAAGCGATCTGCTCGCCGCGCTCTCGCCGCAGACCGGCTCTGGTCGCGGACGCGGCGGTGGCGGGATGCCGATCATGCTGATCAACGGCCAGCGCATCAGCTCGTTCCGCGAAATGCGCGACATGCCGCCCGAAGCGATCCGCCGGATGGAAATCCTGCCTGAGGAGGTTGCCCTGCGCTTTGGCTATCCGGCCAATGCCCGTGTGGTGAACCTGATCCTTAAGGACAATTTTGCCCAGCGAACGGTAAGCGCCGAATACGGAATGCCGGATCGCGGAGGTTCGGCAACGAGCGAACTGCAAGCCTCGCTGTTTTCCGTGGCGAACGGCGGGCGCGTCAACATCACCGGCACCCATGAGCGCACGACCGAACTGACCGAATCGGAACGCGGCGTGATCCAGTCTCCTGGCAGCATTTCAAGCGTTAGCACCGATCCCGACCCGGCCTTTGCGCGCACGCTGATTGCCGACCGGAGCACGTCTTCGCTGAATGCCACGTGGGCCAAGGGGCTTGGCAAGAACGGGCTGGCCGGATCGTTGACACTCAACGGCACGATGTCGCTGGTGACGACCAACCAGATGTCGGGCCTCAACACGGTGACCTTGACGGCACCGGGCGGTGCCACGGCGCTTCGGACCTTTGGCGAACCGCTGCGTCGCTCGAACCAGACCGCGACATATCAGGCGGGCGGCGGCTATAATCGGCCGCTGGGCGCCTGGCAGTTTTCCGCCACTGTGGATGCGGGACGCACCGAGAGTGATACGCGCATTGATCGCCGCGCGAACACCGGAGTCCTGACCGCTGCCGCGCTTTCCGGGACCCTGCCGATTACCGGCCCGATCCCGCCGCAAACGTCGCTGGGCGCGGATCGTGCATGGACGGCGAGCGACACGGTTTCCAGCCTTGTCACCCTGATTGGTCGGCCAGCGCACCTGCCGGGCGGTGATGTTACGATGACGGTCAAGGGCGGCTATGCCTACACCGGTATCACCAGCGAAGACACGCGCAGCGCTGTCGGTCGCACTGCGCTCAACCGCAATGACCTCTCGGCGGGCGTCAACATCGGCATCCCGATCACCAGCCGGCGCGAAGGCTTTCTGGAAGCGGTGGGCAACCTGTCGCTAAACCTCAGCGCCGGGATCAACGACCTTTCCGACTTCGGCACGCTGAAGGACTGGAGCGCGGGTCTGACCTGGGGCGTTACGGATAAACTGAACCTTCAGGCCAGCTATCTCGTCAACGAAAAGGCACCGTCTCTGGCCGAACTCGGCAATCCGCAGATCGTCAGCTTCAACGTACCCGTGTTTGATTTCACGCGCGGCGAAACGGCACTGGTTACGGTGACCGGAGGCGGCAATCCGGGCCTGCTCAAGGAAACCGACCGCGACCTCAAGTTCGGGTTCAACTGGCAGACGCCGCTCAAGAACACGATGCTGATTGCTGAATACTTCCGCAACCGGTCATCCAATGTCACCGAATCGTTCCCGGTCCTAACCCCGGCTATCGAAGCAGCCTTTCAAGGCCGGGTGACACGCGATGCATCCGGACGGCTGATCGCGATCGACCGCCGGCCGGTGACCTTCTTTGCCGAAAATGCCTCGCGCCTGCGCTATGGCATCAACGTCAACGGACCAATCGGCAAGGCTCCGGAAGGCGCCGCCGGCGCGGGTATGCCCGGTGGTGGTCGCGGCCCCGGCGGCGGTGGCCGGATGGGCGGTGGGCGCATGGGTGGCGGAGGCGGCCCTCCGATGATGGGCCCAATGGGCGGCGGCAACGGGCAGGGGCGGTGGAACATCGCGCTGTTCCACACCGTCCAGTTCCAGAACACTGTCACGGTTTCCCCCGGTGGCCCGGTGCTTGACCTGCTTGACGGCGCTGCCCTCAGCGGTGGCGGCGTGGCGCGGCATTCGCTCGAGGCTGACGCCGGGTTCGTTTATCGCGGTTTCGGCACGCGGTTGAATGCGACATACACTGCCCCGACGCGGATCGACGGCACCGGCCTGCCCGGATCGAGCGACCTGCGCTTTGGCAGCGTCACAAAGGTCAACCTGCGGATGTTCGCCAATCTCGACCAGATGAAGGGGCTGGTGAAGGACGCGCCGTGGCTCAAAGGCGTGCGGGTGTCTCTGGTCGCCAACAATCTGCTCGATTCACGCCAGCGCGTGACCGACGGGACGGGCTCGGTGCCGATCAGCTATCAGCCTGACCTGATCGATCCGACCGGCCGATTTATCGGGATAGATATCTCGAAACGCTTCTGACCCTCTTTGCCAGCGGCCATGGCGGGCCTATCTGTCTGCCATGGCTCGCAAGACCCCAGTCCCCCCTGATGGCGCCCCTTCTGATCGGGACTCGCCCGAGCGCTTCAACGAGGACCGCGCAACCTATACGATGAAGGGCAGCCAGCCCGATCTGGAGGCCGGAGTCGCCGCAATTCGCGAGGTTCTGGCCACCCTGCCGCCGCGTCCGGGCGTCTACCGCATGCAGGATGCGCGCGGCGACGTGCTCTACGTTGGCAAGGCGCGGGCGCTGAAGACCCGGGTGGCCAATTACACGCAGGTCGATCGCCTGCCGCTGCGCCTGCAGCGGATGGTCTCGCAGACCCGCTCGATGACTATCGTAACGACCAATAGCGAGGCCGAGGCGCTGCTGCTCGAAGCGCAGCTGATCAAGCGCTATCGCCCGCCATACAACGTGCTGCTGCGCGACGACAAAAGCTTTCCCTTCATCCTGCTGCGCGCCGATCATGCGTTCCCGCGCATCACCAAGCATCGCGGTGCGCGGCGGGCGGTGGGCAATTATTACGGGCCGTTTGCCAGCGCCGGATCGGTGAACACCACGATCAATGCGCTGCAGAAACTGTTCCTGCTGCGAAGTTGCACCGACAGCTTTTTTTCCCGCCGAGACCGGCCGTGCCTGCTCTACCAGATCAAGCGCTGCTCGGCCCCCTGCGTCGGCCGCATTGCCGAGACTGACTATTCCGAGCTGGTTGGCGAGGCGAAGGATTTCCTCGGCGGGAAATCCGGCGCGGTTCAGAAGAAGATCGAAAGCCAGATGAAAGAGGCGGCAGAATCGCTCGATTACGAGCGTGCTGCGATGCTCCGCGACCGATTGCGCGCGGCGACCTTCATTCAGGGCAGCCAGGCAATCAATGCCGAGGGCGTGGGCAATGCCGACATTTTCGCCATGGCGACACGTAACGGACAGGTTGGCGTACAGGCTTTCTTCATTCGCGGCGGGCAGAACTGGGGCCACCGCGCCTTTTTCCCGACCCATACCGAGGGATTGAGCGAGGAAGACGTGATGGAGAGCTTCCTCGCCCAGTTTTACGAGGAAGTTCCCCCGCCGCGCCTGATCCTCGTCGATCGTGCGCTGCCCGAGGTGGATCTGCTGTGCGAAGCATTCCGCGAAGGCGCTGGCGGCAAAGTTGAAATCTCAGTCCCCCAGCGTGGCGACCGGCGGCGCCTGATCGAACAGGCGCAGCGCAATGCGGTCGAGGCGCTTGATCGGCGGCTGGCCGAGAGCGGCACCAAGGCCAAGCTCAACACCGAACTGGCGGAATTCCTGGAACTTGCTGAACCTCCGCAGCGGATCGAGGTTTACGACAACAGCCACATTCAGGGCGCGCAGGCGCTTGGCGCGATGATCGTTTCCGGTCCGGAAGGCTTTATCAAAGGCCAATACCGCAAGTGGAACATCAAGACCGCGCAGACCAACGATGACTTCGCCATGATGCGCGAAGTCTTCCAACGCCGCTTCTCGCGCGCCGCAGATGAAGATCCCGACCGCGATGGCGGCACCTGGCCAGACCTCGTCCTGATCGACGGCGGCAAGGGCCAGATGAGCGCCGCGCGCGACACGTTGGAGGAAATGGGCATCGAGGACGTGCCGCTGATCGCCATCGCCAAGGGGCCGCATCACGGGCGCGATGGGCGCGAGGTGTTCCACTTTCCCGATGGGCGCGAGAAGATGTTGCCGGTTAATTCGGCGCTGCTGTTCCATCTCCAGCGGCTGCGTGACGAGGTGCACCGCTTCGCCATCGGTGCTCACCGCGACAAGCGCAGCCGGGCGATCACCGCAAGTCCGCTCGATGAGATTCCCGGCATCGGTCCGGCGCGCAAGCGGTCGATGCTGCTGCATTTCGGCACGGCGAGCAAAGTGCGCGCCGCATCGCTTGAGGACCTTCAGCGCGCGCCAGGCGTTAGTGCAGCAGTGGCGCAAACCGTATATGACTTCTATCATCCGCGCGGCTGACGCGAACAGGGGGTACACGTTTCCATGAAGGGCAAGCAGATCGGCGGCTGGACGCTGGAAAACATCGGTTTCGCGGCACTTGTGATCGCGGTGACGGCTCTGTTCGGCTGGATGCTGACGCCATACTTCGGGGCGATCCTGTGGGGTTTGGTCGCGGCAATCGTGTTTCGCCCGCTTTACCTGTGGCTGACCAAGCAGTTCGGTGGTCGCAAGGGGATTGCCGCTGGCGTGACGTTGGTGCTGATTGTCGCCGTGGTCATCGTTCCGGCAGCCTTGTTGGGGGCCAGTCTCGTCGCAGAGGCTAGCGGGCTGTACGAGCGTGTGCAGAACGGCGAACTCGACCTGGGCGCGATCCTCGTCAAGGGCGTGAACGCACTCCCTGGGCCGCTGGAGGGCTGGGCCCGGGAATATAGGCTGACAGACCCCGAGCGTATCCGCACAATGATCGCGCCCGGGCTTTCAACCGGCCTGCGCACGGTGGCTGGTCAAGCGCTGACCGTGGGGCAGGGCGCGCTCTCGTTCCTCGCGGCGCTGGGTGTGATGCTCTACCTCACGTTCTTCCTGATGCGGGACAGTGAACAGCTGGGTGAGCGGTTCCGCACAGCCCTGCCGCTCGATCCGACGCTGCGTGATGAGCTGATCGAGAAGTTCCTCACCGTGGTCCGCGCGATCATGAAGGGCACAGTTGCGGTCGCGGTCATGCAGGGCATTGTCGGCGGTCTGATCTTCTGGATGCTTGGCGTCGAAGGTGCGCTGCTGTGGGGCCTGATGATGGGTTTTTTCTCTCTGATCCCGGCGGTGGGCACAGGCATCATCTGGGTGCCGGTGGCGCTTTACCTGATCGCGACAGGCTCGTTCTGGGAAGGCGCGATTCTGGTGTTCTGCGGGATCTTCGTCATCGGACTGATCGACAACCTGCTGCGCCCGATCCTAGTCGGCAAGGATACCAAGCTGCCGGACTTTGTCGTGCTGATCGCCACGGTCGCCGGCCTTGAACTGTTCGGGCTGACCGGCTTCATAATAGGGCCGATCATCGCGGCCTTGTTCATCGCAGTGTGGGACATGGTCACGCAGGTGCGCGGCCAGCATATCAAGGAGGACGCGGCGAAGGCCTAGCTTTCCGCCTCGTCCTTTTTCTTCCGCACCCGGATCAGGCCTTCCTGCGCCGATTCTGCCACGAGCCTACCGTCGCGCGTGTAAATCCGGCCCCGGTTAAAGCCGCGCGCGCGGCCGGCCCAGGGGCTGTCGGTGACATAGAGCAGCCAGTCGTCGACGCGGAAATCGTCGTGGAACCACACCGCGTGGTCCAGGCTCGCGCCCTGAACCGCGCCGGTCATCCAGCTCAGTTTGTGGGGCACGGTGCATGTGCCGAGCAGAGAGTAGTCAGTTGCATAGGCGAGAACTGCCCGATGCACGCGCGGATCGTCGGGTAGCGCGGCAGGGGCGCGAAACCACGTTTCCAGCTTGGGTTCGCCCCCGCTGAGGCCAGCCCATGCCGCCGGATTGACCGGCTTCACCTCAAGCGCACGGAATTGCGAGATCAGCGCGCGCATTTCAGGCGGCACCATCTCGATATACTTGTCACGCAATTGCGCTTCGTTCAACAAGTCTTCCGGCTGTGGGACTACCGGCATTTCCATCGCATGGCTCACCCCTGGCTCGCGCTTGTGGAACGAGGCCGTGAGGTTGAGGATTGGCCTGCCCTGCTGGCTGGCGACGACCCGGCGGTTGGAAAAGCTGCCGCCATCGAAATCGCGGGCAATGACGAAGTCGATCTCGTGATCCTCGCTGCCGCCGCGCAGGAAATAGGCGTGGAGGGAGTGCACCTCGCGGTCAGGGTCGACGGTGCGCTCGGCCGAAGCAAGGGCCTGCGCGATAACCTGCCCGCCATAGACACGCCCGATGCCACCGGGCTTGCGCCGACCGCGAAAGGCATCGTCGCCGACGCGTTCGACGTCGAGCAGGTGCAGCAGTCCGGCAACCAGACTTTCAGGAGAATTGTCGTCACTCATCCGCTTGGCCATTGCCAGTCAGCGGCAGCAGGTCAACCCGCCGGAGGCTTGCGGAACTTGCGCAGCACGCGCCAGCCGAGCGCCTTGCCCTTGTTGGTTGCGGGCCAGCGCCCGGTGCTGCGCGGACGGAAGCCCATGCGGCGTAGCACGCCATTGAGCGCGCGGGCGTCCGCCTCGGCAAAGGACCAGTCGGAGCGCCAGGTGATCGACAGTGATACCGAGCTGCCCGGCCCGGTCTTGACGAAGTGCGGGGCCATGACCGGCACGAACAGCGCCTCGCCGGGGCAGAGCGGAAATTCGGTGCCTCCGGCCAGCAATTCTTCGCGCCATTTGAGTTCACGTGCACCACCGGTGTGATAGCCTTCATGGACCTCGTCGGGCGCAAAACGCGCATCGCCGGCGGGGAACTGGGTCATGACTTTCGATCCGCGGATCTGTAGCAGGATGTTGTGCTCGGGGTCGAAATGGTACGGCGTTACGCCATTCGGCGAGGTGATGAAGATGAAGCTTTGCAGCTTCAGCATCGCGCCGGTCTTCGCCTCAATCTCGGGCCGGATTTCGGCGAGCAGGCTGTGCAACAATTCGGCATAAGCCGGCACCTGCTCGACGTTCTTGAGCACGGCCCAGGAACCGGTTTCCTCGATCTTGCGGATGGTTTCGCCGATGGGGATGCCGGTGGGGTCCGGCTTGCCGTCAACGCCGATGGGCAGGTCAGCGAAGTTGTATTCGATACTGCTGGCGGGCAGCATTTCGGCCAGTGCGGCGAGCGCGTCCAGCTCAAGCAGCGGATGTTGGCCGAGCGCGTGCGGCAACTTGTGCGGCACCTCGGGGTAATTGCCCGCAAAGGTCCGGCGGGCTTCGGTCGAAAACACGGTCATAGTCTGGCTCCGTCAGGGCGGCGACCCAGTTCGGCGCTGAGCAAGGGGCGGAACAGCGCGCGGCGCAGCGCTCCGCCGATGGCGATGGACAGGGCTCCCACGGCGCGGCGTTCGCGCCAGATATGGTCGATCATCGGGTGATCGGCAGCCGCGCAGGAATCGCACCAGTCGATGCCCGGGCGCTCGAGAATCGTAAGGTTCTCGCGCTGGAGCAGCACGCCGGGCGAGAAGCGGGCGTAGTTCTCATCGAATGCGGTCTTATAGGAGAATGATCCCGGCGCGGCCAGGAAGTTCGCCAGCATCGCGATGGGACGGCCATCGAGGGTCAGCATCAGCCGCTCGAGCCTGCCCGCCGCCGCAGCACCGACAAGAGCATCCCGGAACAAAGCAGCTGTGGCAGGAGCAGATGCCAGCGCGGATCCCGCATTGCCTTTCCAACCAGCTTTCTCGAGCGCAAGGAATGCCTCGGTCCACTCGGCCAAACCGTGCGTGCTTTCACGCCGTTCGAAGCCGAGTTCGCCTTCTTCAGCGAGGCGGTTCGCTTGCCGGCGCAGTTCCTTGCGCTTCTTGCCGCTCATCGAGGCATCAAGATAGTCTTCCGGCGACAGTTCCGATGCGAGCAGTGCCCGTTCCTGGCAGTGGACAATCCCTCCAGTGCGGCCGGTCTCGTGAAGCTCTTCGCGCAGCGCCCCGGCCAGCGATCCTTCCAGCGGCACTTGCGCCAGATGTAGGAAGAGCGCCGTTTTGGCGTTACCGTCAGCCCAACTCAGCAGCGCCTGCCAGAAGACCCTTTCGTACCCCTGTGCCACCAGCGGTGCACCGAGGAAGCAGTTGGCATGCATCCAGCCGGACAGGTTGGGGATCGGCTTGGCGTAATATCGCGGCTGCCGGGCGATGGGCAACAGGCCAAGCCATTCGCCATCGCGCTCCAGCACAAACAGGCTGACTTTCGCATCGTAGCCGTGGGCGCGAAGTGCCGGCATCAGATACCAAGGTTCGAAAAACGGATTGGGCTCGGCGGCACGCGGGGCAAGCGCTTGCCACGCAGATAGGTCGGCGTCCGTGATCTGTTTCCAGTCGCGCTGCACCGCGTGCGGCACGGCGGATCGATCAACGGCTAGCGGTGCCGGCTGACTGCTCCTGTGGAACGTGACCGCATTCGATGCCACGCATGAACCCTCGCATAGCGCGGCCAAGCCGCTGACCGGGCGGCATTATCAGCGTCAGGCAAAGGAAGTGTGAACGCGACCTACTTGCGAGCCTTGCGCGCGATTCCGCTGAGGCCCTTGGTGAGCTGATACAAGCCATTGAGCCGCGAGCGCGGATCACCCCAGGTTCGGGTGATGACCAGCTTGTTATCCGGCCGCAGCTTCACCGTGCCTTCCAGACGCTGGCAATAAGCGACCAGCCCCATCGGATCGGGGAAACTGTCTTCATGGAAGGTGACCAGCGAACCCTTGGCGCCAACGTCGACCTTGGCGATATTCGCCTCGATCGCCAGACGCTTGATCTCGATGAGCTTGACGAGATTTTCGGTCGGCGCGGGCAGGGGGCCGAAGCGGTCGATCATTTCGGCGGACAGCGAATCCACCTCCTCGGCGCTGTCGGCATCGTTGAGGCGGCGATACAGCGCCATGCGGACGGCGAGGTCCGGCACATATTCTTCGGGGATCATGATCGGCGCATCGACGGTGATCTGCGGAGAAGGCCCAGCGGAACTCGCCTTGATGCCCGCCACACCGGCCTTTGCCTCAAGGATCGCTTCCTCCAGCATGGACTGGTACAATTCGAAGCCAACCTCGCGGATATGGCCGCTCTGTTCGTCGCCCAGCAGGTTGCCAGCGCCGCGAATGTCGAGATCGTGGCTGGCCAACTGGAAACCAGCGCCCAGACTGTCGAGATCACCCAGAACCTTGAGCCGCTTTTCCGCGACTTCGGAAAGCTGGTTGCCGGCCCGCGTCGTCAGATAGGCATAGGCGCGGAGTTTCGAGCGCCCGACGCGGCCGCGCAGCTGATAGAGTTGAGCCAGACCAAACCGGTCAGCGCGGTGGATGATAATCGTGTTTGCACTCGGTATGTCGAGCCCGCTTTCGACGATGGTGGTCGAAACCAGCACTTCGTACTTCTTCTCGTAGAACGCGCTCATCCGCTCCTCGACCTCGGTCGGGCTCATCTGGCCGTGCGCCGAAACGTACCGGATTTCAGGAACGGTGTTGCGCATCCATTCCTCGACATCGGCCATGTCGGCGATGCGGGGCACGACGATGAAGCTCTGTCCGCCGCGGTGATGCTCACGCAGCAGCGCCTCGCGCATCACCATGTCGTCCCATTCCATCACATAGGTGCGCACGGCGAGGCGATCGACCGGCGGGGTCTGGATTACCGACAGTTCGCGCAGCCCCGACATCGCCATTTGCAGCGTGCGCGGGATCGGCGTCGCGGTGAGCGTGAGCATGTGGACGTCTGTCTTGAGCGCCTTCAAGCGCTCTTTGTGCGTCACGCCGAAGCGCTGCTCTTCGTCGACGATGACCAGGCCGAGGCGTTTGAACTCGACGCCCTTCGCCAGGACCGCGTGGGTGCCGACGACGATGTCGATCTTGCCGTCGGCCAGCCCGGCTTTCGTCTCCTTCGCCTCCTTGGCGGGGACGAGGCGCGACAGGCGGCCGACATTGATCGGGAAGCCGCGGAAGCGTTCCTCGAACTGCTTGAAATGCTGGCGCGCGAGGAGGGTGGTCGGGCAGACCAAGGCGACCTGCATCCCGGCCATCGCCGCGACGAA
>NZ_JANPGP010000091.1:0-9720 GCF_031424035.1 Novosphingobium sp. | reverse complement strand
CCGCGTCGATATC
This sequence comes from Novosphingobium sp., assembly GCF_031424035.1. GTDB lineage: Bacteria > Pseudomonadota > Alphaproteobacteria > Sphingomonadales > Sphingomonadaceae > Novosphingobium. The sequence continues at coordinate 9,707 of NZ_JANPGP010000091.1, read as the reverse complement.
GTCTTCGAAATCAGCGAAGGCCCGCGCTCCAAGGTTCGCCAGATCAACATCATCGGCAACGACAAGTTCAACGATGGCGAACTGCGCGGCGAAATGCTGACCAAGCAGAGCCGCACGTGGCGCCTGTTTTCGTCGAAAGACAGCTACGATCCGGATCGTCTGGCCTATGACCAGCAGAAATTGCGCCAGTACTACCTGACGCAGGGCTACGCCGATTTCCGCGTCATCTCGGCCGTGGCGGAACTGACCCCGGACAAGAAGGACTTCATCATCACTTACGTGGTGGAAGAGGGCCAGCGCTACAAGTTCGGCGACGTGAAGGTGGAAAGCCAGCTTCGCGACTTTGACGGCGAGGCGCTCGCCAAGCAGCTGCCGATGAAGAAGGACGACTGGTACAATGCCAAGCTCGTCGAAGATACCATCGACAAGCTGAACCAGACTGCCGGCGCGTTCGGCTATGCCTTTGCGGACGTTAATCCCAACTACGACCGCAACAAGGAAGACCTCACCATGGGGATCAACTTCCAGATCGCGGAGGCGCCGCGCGTCTACGTCGAGAAGGTGGAGATCAACGGCAACACGCTGACCCAGGACAAGGTAATCCGCCGCGAATTCCGCCTGTCAGAAGGTGATGCGTTCAACTCGCTGCAGGTCAAGCGTTCGACCAACCGCATCAAGTCGCTCGGCTATTTCCAGGAAAAGTTCGAGATCAAGCAGGAACAGGGCTCCGCGCCTGACCGCGTCGTGCTCAAGGCAGATATTGAGGAAAAGCCCACCGGCGAACTCCAGCTCTCGGCCGGCTTCTCGTCGATCGAAAGCTTCATCCTTCAGGCCTCGGTGCAGCAACGTAACTTCCGCGGCCGCGGCCAGACGGTCGGTGCATCGGTCAGCTATTCGCGCTATTCGAAGTCGGCCCAGCTGAGCTTCACCGAACCTTACGTGTTCGACCGCAATATCTCGTTCGGCGCGGACATCTATCGCCGCGATTACAACAACTTCAACTTCTCCGGCCAGGATCGTAACACGCTTTACGGCCAGACCACGACCGGCTTCCAGATGCGCGCCGGCCTGCCGCTGACCGAATATACCAGCCTTGTCGGTCGCTACACGTTCAACATCGACGATGTGACGCTGGACGAGAACCAGTTCTATTCGGGCGGCACCTGCGATCCGCTGCTCGCCGGGCGCTACCTGTGCGACGCGATCGGCAAGCGCACCACATCGAGCTTCGGCCTGACGTGGATCTACGACACGCTCGACAACCGCGTGCGCCCAAGCCGCGGCCATACCGTCTCGGTCACCGGCGAGTTTGCCGGTCTGGGCGGTTCGGTGAAATATGCGCGTCTCTCGATTAACGCGGCGAAGTACTGGCCGCTGGGCAAGGGCTTCATCTTCTCGATCTCGGGCGAAGGCGGCATCATCAAGGGGCTGAGCAACGGCGGCGACGTGCGCCTGACCGACCGCTTCTACCTTGGCGAACCGCAGATACGCGGCTTCGACATCCGCGGCGTCGGCCCGCGCGTTCTGCGCAAGACCTATGTCGATACGCCGGGTGTGTTCAGCACGGGCAACTACTGCTTCACCCCGGCAGTGCCGGCCACAACGACGACTGCTGGAACGGCTGCGATCCGAACGGCTGCGACGACAATCAAGGATTGCACCGACGGCCAGACCTACCTCGAAGCCGGCGGCGTGTCGGGTGACCGCGATACCTGGCAGGACGACGCTATCGGCGGCCGTTACTACTACCTCGGCCGCATGGAACTCGAAATCCCGCTGGGCTCGGGTGCACGCGAAATGGGCATTCGTCCGTCGATCTTCCTTGATGCCGGCGCTGTTTGGAGCGTGAAGGCACCGTCGCTGATTGATACCGCCGATCTCAACAACGATGGCGTCATCGACAATCCTAGCGGCCAGGTGTTCATCGCCACCCGCGATCCGTCGACCGGCCTGCCGCTATTCTCGCAGATTGATACAACCGTCGTGAATACGACCACTGGCGCCTGCGAAGTTGCTACCGTTTCGCAAACCACGAACGCGACCAACTCCAACACATCGTTTGTTTGCACCCCGGCCGGCGTGAACCTGTCTGCGAACTCGGCGCTGGGCGGTAACACGGCGTTCAAGGAATTCTTCCTCGGCAACAGCTGGAAGCCGCGTGTCGCCGTGGGCATCGGGTTCAACTGGAACTCGCCGTTCGGTCCTTTCCGTCTCGATTTTGCCAAGACGCTGCTCAAGCAGCCTGGCGACGATACCAAGTCATTCACTTTCAACGTAGGAACGCAATTCTGATGAAAACCATTCTCAAAGCCGCCACCGCCGTTGCCGTGGTGCTGACGGTTGCCCAGCCCGCGATCGCGCAGACCCCTGCCGCTCCCGCTGCCACTCCGGCTTCGAACGGCATCACCGTTCCCGGTATCGGCATCGCCAATATCGATCTGATCGTGGTTAATTCGAACGCGTTCAAGGTGGCACAAACCCAGCGTCCGCAGACCTACAAGGCGACGTATGACGCCGCAGAGGCGCGCCGCAAGCAGATCGCCGACCAGATCACCGGCATGGTCACCAAGTTCAATGCCGATCGTGCATTGCCGAATGCCAACCAGCAAGCGCTGGCGCAGCAGGCGCAGTCGATCCAGGCGATGGAAGCCAGCGGCACGCAGGAACTGCAGAAGCTGCTCCAGCCGGTGTCCTATTCGGAAGCCTATGTGCAGGAACAGATCAGCGAAAAGCTGAATGCCGCGATCAACACCGCGATGACCAAGCAGCGCATCACGCTGCTGCTCAACCCGTCGGCTGTCGTCGCCACGACTAACGCCTACAACCTCAATCAGGCAATCCTGACCGAGCTGAACACCGCGCTGCCTTCGGCGCAGCTGGTGCCGCCGGCTGGCTGGGAACCGCGCGAAGTGCGTGAAGCCAAGGCGCAGCAGGCTGCCCAGCAGGGCGGTGCCGCTCCGGCTGCTCCCGTCGCACCGGCTCCGGCCGCGACGACTGGCAAGAAGACCAAGGGCCGCTAAGGCTTTTCGGCAAGGGCAAGGGTAGGGGCAGCGCCATGAGCGAGGAAACACCGACGCCGGTTGAGGGCAAGTCGCTCGACATTACCGGCATCCTCGCGGCGCTGCCGCACCGTTACCCGATGCTGCTGGTTGACCGCGTGGTCAGCCTTGTCGCTGACGGGCAGATCCATGCGGTCAAGGCGGTCAGCTTCAACGAAGGGTTCTTTCAGGGGCATTTCCCCGGACGTCCGATCATGCCGGGCGTGTTGCAGATCGAAGCGCTGGCCCAGGCCGCTGGCATTCTCGCGATCGAAACGCTTGGACTCGCCGGCACCGGCAAGCTGGTCTATTTCATGGCCATCGAAGAGGCGAAGTTCCGCGCGCCAGTCGAACCCGGCGTGCTGCTCGATCTGGAAGCCGGCTTCATCCAGAAGCGCAGCCGCGTCTGCAAGTTCTGGGGCAAGGCATCGGTGGGCGGTAAGGTGACCTGCGAGGTCAACTTCACCGCGATGATCGCGGATAGCTGAGCTTTTCGGCTGCAAGGCTGGACAAACCGGCGCGGCATGGTTATGCGCGCGCCTTCCATTTCAGGCCGGTCGGAACCGGCCACAACGAAAGTGTGAGACGATGAAGGCCGATATCCACCCCGACTATCACATGATCAAGGTGCAGATGACTGACGGCACCGTGTTTGAAACTCGCTCCACATGGGGCAAGGAAGGCGACACGCTGGTGCTCGAAATCGACCCCACCTCGCACCCGGCGTGGACCGGCGGCACCCGCCAGCTCGACACCGGCGGCCGCGTTGCACAGTTCAACAAGCGCTTCGGTGGGCTCACGCTCAAGAAGTAAGCTTTTCCGTCATTCGGAATGCGAAAGGGCGGCCATTTGGCCGCCCTTTTTGTTGTACTGCGCCCAATTCCAATCAGTGAGCGGGGGTGTGTTCGGAGGCCATTTCATAGTCTGGCAAGTCATGGAACGCGCGTCGCAGTGCCTCGCCCCAGCCGACCGAAACCGCGCGAAAATAGGGATCGTCGGCCGAGATGCGGCGATTGTGGATCGGCAAGAAATTGTCGCGCTCAATCACCAGCAGGTCGAGCGGCGGACCGACGCTGAGGTTGGCCTTGATCGTCGAATCGAAGCTGACCAGCACCAGCTTGATCGCGTCCTCGAAGCTCATGTCGCGTGAATAGCCGCGCACCAGAATCGGACGGCCGTACTTGGTTTCACCGATCTGGAAATAGGGCGTGTCGAAGCTTGCCTCGATGAAGTTGCCTTCCGGGTAGACGAGGAACAGACGTGGTTCCATGCCTTTGATCTGGCCAGCAACGATGATCGAGGCCTGGAACATCTTGTCCGAGCCTTCCTGACCATGCTCCGCCCGCTGCGCCGCGATGGTATCGTTGAGCAGCTTTCCGACCTGGGTGGCGACTTGAAACATGGTCGGCGCTTCCAGCAGCGAATTGTGCCGTTCGGCCGGGGCCTTGTTGCGTTCCTCAAGCTGGCTCAGCACCGACTGGGTCGTCGCCAGATTGCCGGCGGTCAGCAGGGTGATCACGCGGTCATCTTCGACCGACCAGTGGAACATCTTGCGGAAGGTGGAAACGTTATCGACGCCCGCATTGGTGCGCGTATCGCTCATCAATACGATACCGCTGTCGATCAGCATTCCAACGCAATAGGTCACGGCCCAAACCCCTCTTTGCCTGACCGTTACTGCTGGGCGGCTTGTTGTTCAACCGCGAGGGTGACCGCCAAGGCGGCTTTTCCTCCGCCCCATGACAGTCCGGTGACGGGAGCGGCATCGCGGTAATCGAATCCGGTGGCAACGCGGACATAGCGCGCATCGGGGGAGATGCCGTTCGATACATCGAAGCCGACCCAGCCGAGGCCATCGATGTGGGCTTCGGCCCAGCCATGAGTGGCTTCCTGATCGATGCGGTCGTCCATCATCAGGTAGCCGCTGACATAGCGTGCCGGCACACCCAGCGCTCGGGCACAGCCGATGAAAATATGCGCGTGATCCTGGCAAACACCGCGGCCGGCGGTCAGCGCTTCCTCGGCAGTGGTGCCGACGCTGGTGTGCCCGGTTTCATAGGCCGCTTCCGCCAATGTTGTCTGCGAAAGCGTGTGCAGCATGGCAAGCCGGTCATCGTGCTGGGGCTGGCAGGCTGCGATAAGCGCCTTCATGCGCGGCCCGGGCCGGGTAATGGTGGTTTGCCGCGCGAAGGCCCACAGTGGCATGCAACCGATGTGCGGACCGACGATGCCAGAGCGGTCAGCCGTCTCGACGATGCCCGAACAGGTGATCTCCAGCACCGGCACGCCCGGAACGATCGAAACCAACGCGACGTGAGTGCTGTGATGGTCGTCGAATTCGGTTTCCATCCGAGCGCCGTCGAGGTTCATGGTCCATTCGACCACGTGCTGGCCATGCGTCGGTTTGGGCCGCATACGCAGGCGGATCAGGCCGTGAGCGACCGGTTCGTCATAGGTATAGCGGGTAGAATGGCGGACGGAGAGGCGCATCAGTCAGTAAACCTGTAGTCGGCGGCGATGGCATTGCCCACGCGCCGGTTGCTCGCAAGGAACTGGCCGATGAATTCGTGCAAGCCGAAGTCGATGATCGATTCGATGGTTGCCGTCTGCAGTTTGCGGACCTGATCGGCCACCAGATCATGGCAGCCAACGTGCGTTCCATACTGCCGCGCGAGGCCGGCGATGTTGCTTTCCAGCTTGGTATAGCAGGAAGCCAGACTGCGCGGAAATCTGCTGTCGAGGATAAGGAAATCGGCAATCCCACGCGGGTCGATTTCGCCCGCGTTAAGCCAGCGATAGGCTCGTTCGGCAGAGACTGAACGCAGGACCGTGTCCCACTGGGCATTGTCGAAGCTCGATCCCACCAGCGAGACCGAAGGCAGCAGGACGTAGTACTTCACGTCGAGAATACGCGCGGTGTTATCCGCCCGTTCGATAAACGTGCCGATGCGGGCGAAGTTGAAGATGTCGTTACGCAGCATGGTGCCGTCCATCGACCCGCGCACCAGAGTCGACTGCCGGCGAATCGCGGCGAGGACATCGCCCAGAGAGTTGGGCTTCACCGGGCGCGCGAGCATTTCGCTGAGCACCATCCACGCCTCGTTCGTCGCTTCCCAGACCTCACGGGTGAGGGCAGTGCGCACTGCACGCGCGTTTGAACGTGCCTGTTCAACCATGCGCAGCACCGAACCCGGATTGTCGCGCCCGCGCAGGATCCAGTCAGTCGCGTGCGGACCGGTCACTTCGCCATGCGCCGAGCGGTAGGTCTCCAACTGGCCGATGGTGACGAGCACCGATTGCCATTCGCTGCGCGCCGCGCCTTGCCCGCGGGTCAGCGCGAGGCGGAAGCCGGTTTCAAGCAGGCGCGCGGTATTCTCCGCCCGCTCGAGCAGACGGAACATCCACGATACGCCATTTGCAGTCCGTCCTAACACCCGTCAGTCCTCCAGAACCCAGGAGTCCTTGGTGCCGCCGCCTTGCGACGAATTGACCACCAGCGAACCTTTTTTGAGCGCGACGCGGGTCAGCCCGCCTGGGGTGATATCGATCCCCTCCGGCGACATCAGCACGAAGGGGCGCAGATCGACATGGCGCGGGGCAAGCCCGGCCTTGGTGAAGATCGGCACGGTCGATAGCGCCAGCGTGGGCTGTGCGATGAAATTGTCAGGCCGCGCGCGCAGCTTCTTGGCGAAGGTGGCAATCTCTGCCTTGGTCGCGGTCGGCCCGATCAGCATGCCATAGCCGCCCGAGCCGTGGACTTCCTTGATCACCAGATCGGCCAGATTGTCGAGCACATAGGCGAGCGAATCCTTCTCCGCGCAGCGCCAGGTTGGCACGTTCTGCAGGATCGGCTTCTCACCGGTGTAGAATTCGACGATCTCGGGCATGAAGGAATAGATCGCCTTGTCGTCGGAAATTCCGGTGCCGGGCGCATTGGCAATGGTGATGCCGCCGGCGCGATAAACGTCCATGATTCCGGGCACGCCAAGCATGCTGTTCGGGTTGAATGTCATCGGATCGAGGAACTCGTCGTCGACCCGGCGATAGAGCACGTCGATCGGTTCGTATCCGCACGTGGTGCGCATGGCGATGCGGCCATCGACCACGCGCAGGTCGCTACCCTCGACCAGCTCCGCGCCCATCTGGTCAGCAAGGAACGCGTGTTCGAAATAGGCGGAATTGTAGATCCCCGGCGTCAGCACCGCGACAACTGGCCGGTCGCTCGCGCGGCGGGGGGTGCAGGCGGCAAGGCTGCGCGCCAGCCTCCGCGGATAGTCCGACACCGGACGCACCCGGACCTGCGTGAACAGTTCGGGGAACATCGCCATCATCGTTTCGCGGTTTTCCAGCATGTAGGAAACGCCGCTGGGTGTGCGGGCATTGTCTTCCAGCACCATGAATTCGCCGGGGCCGGTTCGGATCAGGTCAATCCCGACGATATGGGTATAGATGCCACCGGGCGGGGTGAAGCCGACCATCTCGGGCAGGTAGGCGCTGTTGCGCTCGATCAGGCGGGAAGGGAACTTGCCGGCGCGGATGATCTCGCGGCGGTGATAAAGGTCATGCAGGAAGGCGTTGAGCGCGCGAACCCGCTGCTCGATGCCTTTTGACAGCTGCCGCCATTCACCCGCGGTGATGATCCGTGGGATCATGTCGAACGGGATCAGCCGCTCTTCGCCGGCAGCCTCGCCATAGACGTTGAAGGTGATCCCGGTGCGGCGGAAGAAGCGCTCCGCCTCAACATTCTGGCGTTTGAGCCAGGACGGGTCCTGCTGATTGAACCAATTGCAGAAGTCCGCATAGGCAGGACGAATCGCGCCGCCTTCGTCCAGCATTTCGTCGAAATTCACAGACCCCGATGGCGGCATGGCTGCTCCCTGTCACACAAGTGATGCATGAATGAAACGCAATTGCCAATGCCTTTGATGCTGCACTTGCGAAATATCCCGCGACAGATTCGCAGGCGGCGGTCTGGCAGGGTAGCCAAAATCGATCACGTAATAATGTTGCGCAGGAAAGGTTGCTGCGAAGATTTCACTTCCCAATCCGGCCCGCCTGTGCAAGAGGCCGCGCCTGCGCCGGATACTGCTTGCGAGCGGCTCCGGTCATGCCTAACAGCGCCGCCGCAAGGCACGCGCTGGCGGCTTTATGGCGATCGTAGCTCAGTTGGTTAGAGCGCCGGTTTGTGGTACCGGAGGTCGTGGGTTCGAACCCCATCGGTCGCCCCATTTTCCCCAGCCAGGCACGTGTCCCCTTGCACAGGGAGATAGCGCGTGCCTGCATTCTGGGAAGAACCTGACTTCGACGATCACGAAATGGTCCAGGTGGTGCACGACCGCGCCTCCGGGCTGACAGCGATCATCGCTCTTCATTCCACGCATCTGGGGCCGGGTGCCGGTGGCACGCGGTTCTGGCACTATGCTGACGGCGCGGGCGCGCTTCGCGATGCGCTGCGCCTGTCACGCGGGATGAGCTACAAGAACGCCATGGCCGGTCTGCCGATGGGCGGCGGCAAGGCGGTGATCCTCGCCGACGAGAACCTGACCAAGACGCCGGCAATGATCGCCGCTTTTGGCGATGCTATCGCGGCGCTGAACGGTCGCTATGTCACGGCTGAGGATGTCGGCATGAGCGAAGCTGACATGGTGGCGATCCACCAGCGCACCCGCCACGTTTGCGGCCTGCCGGCCACTGATCCTGATCTTGCCGGCGGCGATCCAGGGCCGTTTACCTCGCGCGGCATCTTTTATGGCGTGAAGGCGGCGGTGCGTCACAAGCTGGGCCGCGACGATCTGTCGGGCGTCCATGTCGCGGTGCAGGGCACGGGCAGCGTTGGCGGCGGTCTTGCCCGGCTGCTTGCGGCGGAGGGAGCTAAGCTCACGCTGGCCGACGTTAATGCCGAACGCGCCGCCGCACTAGCAGCGGAACTGGGCGGCACGGCAGTCGATGCCGGGTCGATCATGGATGTCGAATGCGATGTCTTCAGCCCCAACGCGCTCGGCGCGATCCTCGATGACAGCGGCATTGCCCGCATCAAGGCACCCATTGTCGCGGGCGGGGCGAACAACCAGCTATCCCGTCCGCAGCACGGCCCGATTCTCCATGAACGGGGCATTCTTTATGCGCCGGACTATGTCATCAACGGCGGCGGCATCATCGCGGTGACCCTTGAGTATCTCGCCCGCGAACAGGGCCAGCCCTGCACACGAGCGGAGGTAATGGAGCGCCTCGAAGAGATTCCCCTGCGGCTCGAAGCCATCTGGCGTGAGAGTGATGCTAGCGGCCAGCCTGCCGATAAGGTGGCCGATGCCATGGCGCAAAGACTGATCGGGCGCTGATCGTGTGTTGATGGATTTGGCCTGATACAATCCGCTGCAAGCTATCGCTTGCGGGCGGGCTTTCACCCTGCCAAATGGCCGCATTCTTATGCACGGCTTTGCGAATCCCGCCCGTTTCCTGCGCCTTGCCCGGTGGCTGACGCCGCTGTTGCTGGTGACCGGACTGGTGCTGGCCTTTGGCGCGATGGCCTGGGGCGTTTTTGTGGGTCCCGCTGATGCGCTGCAAGGCGATTCGGTCCGCATCCTTTACCTGCATGTGCCCACCGCATGGCTCGGCATGGGTGGGTGGACGGCAATTGCGATTGCCAGTCTGGTCGAGATCGTCTGGCGC
>NZ_JANPGP010000090.1:0-38620 GCF_031424035.1 Novosphingobium sp. | reverse complement strand
GCTGACCGCGCTGACTTTCGGCCTTGTCCACTTGTCGAACTATCCCTCGCCGGGATTGCTCGCCCTGCCGCTGGTCCTGCCGCAAGTCTGGGCGGGACTGGTCTTCGGCTTCATGCGCATGCGGCTGGGCCTTGCCGCTTCGATGCTGGCCCACGCCGGCGCGAATCTGCTTGCGATTGCGCCGACGATGTTGGGCTTCTGAGGCGGATCAGCCGAGGCCGAGAGCGGCCTTATACGTATCAAGCAGCATTTCCATTTCGCTGCGATCGTCGGGCTTCATCTTCCGCAGGCGGACGATCTGGCGCATGATCTTGGCGTCATAACCAACAGCCTTGGCTTCGGCATAGACGTCGCGGATGTCGTCGGCGATGCCCTTCTTCTCTTCCTCGAGCCGCTCGACGCGTTCGATCAGCAGGCGCAGGCGGTCGTCGGTGTTTTCGGCCATGGGGGAATCTCCGGGTGATAGTGAATCGCTTGCGAGGGCCGATAGCGAGGGCGAGAGATTCGGGCAAAGACGCGGCTGTGGAAAGATCAGTTCCTCTCCAGATTTGCGGAGCACATCTGGGGAGGTGGATCGTCCAACGGACGAGACGGAGGGGTTTCCGAACTGGCCTTGATACCCCTCCGTCAGCGCTCCGCGCTGCCACCTCCCCATTTGCACTTCGTGAAAATGGGGAGGATCAATGATTCCCGCCGTTCAGTTTCAAACTCTCCGCCATGCGCGCCATCTGCTCGGGCGTGGCCTCGGTCTGGAAGCGTTCCTTCCATTCGCCCGCCGGCATCCCGTGAATCACCTCACGCGCCTGCGCCTTGTCCATCCCGGCTCCGGCATCGTTGATCCAGTCGGCGAGGCAGTTGCGGCAGAACCCCGCCAGCCCCATCAGGTCGATGTTCTGCGCATCGTGCCGCACGCGCAAATGGCGCACGAGCCGGCGGAAGGCCTGCGCGGCGACCGCGTCGTCCAGCGCTTCGAGCGGATCGTTTCCATCGGAAATGGTGTCTTCGGTGCAACTCATGGGGCATTCGTCCTTGGGTTTTCGCGCCATCTTTGCCATAGGGCGCGGCAGAACAGGAAGGGTTATCGTGGCAAAAACCGAGCAAATCGACCATCGCGGACGCAAGGTGAAGATCCTGGCCACGCTTGGCCCCGCCAGCCGCTCGCCCGAAATGATCGCGCGGTTGCTGCGCGCCGGGGTCGATGCCTTCCGCGTCAACATGAGCCACGGCGATCACCCGACCCACGCCGAGACGATCGCCAATATCCGCGCGGCGGAAAAGGACTTCGGCCGGCCGATCGCGGTGCTGTGCGATCTGCAGGGGCCGAAACTGCGTGTCGGCCAGTTCAAGGACGGGCGCACCGTCATCCGCCACGGCAGCCACTTCACGCTTGACCGCAATCCTGAGCTTGGCGACGAAAACCGCGTCTGCCTGCCGCATCCGGAACTGTTCGCCGTGCTGGAAAAAGGCCAGCGCCTGCTGGTCGACGACGGCAAGATCCGCCTGCGCGTGATCCGCGCCGGGGCGGACGAAATTCTCTGCACGGCGGAAGTCGGCGGCGTCATTTCGGACCGCAAGGGCGTCAACGTTCCCGATGCCGTGGTGCCGATCCCGGCGCTGACGCCCAAGGACCGGCGCGATCTGGCCTTTGCGGTCGAACACGGGGCGGACTGGATCGCCTTGTCCTTCGTCCAGCGGCCCGAAGACGTGGCCGAGGCGCGGCAATTGATGGGCGGCATGCAAGCCTCCGGCGCTTCGCTGATGGCGAAGATCGAAAAGCCCGCCGCGATTGACCGGCTGGCCGAGATCATCGAGCTGTCCGACGGCATCATGGTGGCGCGCGGCGATCTTGGCGTCGAGCTCAACCCCGAGGAAGTGCCGCCGCTGCAGAAGCGCATCGTCGAAACCACGCGCCGTTCGGGCAAGCCGGTGGTCGTGGCGACGCAGATGCTGGAATCGATGATCGAAAGCCCGGCACCGACCCGCGCCGAAGTGTCCGACGTGGCCAATGCAATCTATGACGGGGCCGATGCGGTCATGCTCTCGGCCGAGACCGCTGCCGGCGCCTGGCCGGAAGAAGCCGTGACGATCATGGACCGCATCGCCAAGCAGGTGGAACGCGATCCCGGCTATGCCGCGCGGGTCCACTTCGCCGAAATGCGCCCTGATGCGACTACCGCCAACGCGCTCGCTCGCGCATCGGCGCAGATCACCGAGACGGTGGCGATTTCGGGCATAATCATCTTCACCGGATCGGGCAGCACCGCGCGCCGCGTGGCGCGCGAGCGGCCCAACGTGCCGATGCTGGTGCTTACCCCCAGCCCCAAGATCGCGCGCAAGCTGGCTTTGCTGTGGGGCGCGCATGCCGTCCATACGAAGGACATCGGCTCGTTTGAGGAGATGATCGCCAAGGGCAAGCGCATGGCGCTGCGCCACGGATTCGGCACGGCGGGATCGAAGCTGATTACGCTGGCAGGCGTGCCTTTCGGTACGCCCGGATCGACCAACCTGCTCCATGTGGTAACGCTGACGGGTGACGAACTGAAACGCCACAGCGGCGATTGACGCTACGGAAAGCTTGCATGCGTAATATTTGTTGCAATTGCGAACAGGCTCGTTAGAGGGCGCGGCAAATGATTTTAATCGATCGATTAAATTCGCCACAAGACTGTCGCAGGGAGCAATAACAATGCGGGGCACGGGGAAAACGCCGTCAAAGATCACACTGCTGCTGGGCAGCGCGCTGTGCGCCATGGCGGCACCGGCCTGGGCTGACGAGGCAGAGACCACTGACGAAGTGGTGATCGTGGTCAAGGGACAGCCCGCTGGCGAAAGTGTCCAGACCTATGCCGGCAGTGTGGCCGCCCTTTCCGCGTCGAACCTCGAAGCGCGCCAGTTCACGACGATCTCCTCGCTGACCCAGGCCTTCGCCAATGTCTCGCTCGACGAGATCGGCACCTTCAAGGGCGTGGCCAACTTCGCGATCCGCGGGCTGGGCGTGAACAGCTCGATCCCCTCGATCGACCCGGCGGTCGGGCTTTATGTTGACGGCGTCTATATGGGCGTCAACGCCGGCAGCGTGTTTGACGCGCTCGACGTCAGCCGCATCGACGTGCTGCGCGGGCCGCAGGGCGTGGTTTTTGGTCGCAATACCACCGGCGGCGCAGTGCTGGTGCAGACCGCCGATCCCGACTTCGATGGCTGGAGCGGACAGGCCCGCGTCGGCTTCGAAGGCCCGATCGATAGCGGACGCGGTTCGCCGCTCGGCACGGCGCGGCTGGTGGTTTCAGGGCCGGTCAGCGATACTCTCGCGGTACGGCTCGGCGCGCTGCACACCACCGACGGCGGTTATTTCCGCAACGGGCTGACGGGTGCACCGGTCGGCGGCTATGACAACACCGTGCTGCGGGCGGGCCTTGCATGGGAACCTACAGGGTTTTTCAAGGTCACGATCAAGGGCGAATGGAACCGCAGCGACGGTGATGGCGCGCCGACGCACAACAATGGCCAGAACGCACGCGACAGTTTCAATCTGTCGATCAACGAGCCGGGCTACCACCACTCGCGCAGCAAGTTCGTCTCGGCCCGCGCCGAATACGATGCTGGCGGCGGCGTGCTGACCAATGTCTTCGGCTGGCGCAAATATGACCTGTCGACCCGCAACGACATCGATTCGTCGCCGGTCACGATTTTCCATTCGGATACGCGCACGCGGCAGGAGCAGGTGTCGAACGATCTCTATTACACGCAGAACTTCGGCGCGCTTGACCTCACGCTGGGCAGCTACCTCTTCCACCAGTCGGTCGGGTATGAGGAAGTGCGCTACCTCGCCGCCACCCAGTACGGCGGCGGGCGGATGAAGCACGATCAGGCCGAGGTTTACGGACAGGCTGCGGCTGAACTCGCCAAAGGTCTGAAGCTCACCGCCGGGCTGCGCTGGTCGCACGAAGCCAAGCAGGCTTTCGTGACTTACGTGCGCCCGCGCACCGCCTGTTCGGCGGTCGATGCGACCTGCCCGGTCAGCGGCACCAATTCACTCGCGCCGACCGAAAACAACGGCTTCACTCACAAGGCGAGCTGGAATTCGCTCAGCCCCAGTGTGCGGCTGGGCTGGGAGGCCGCTGAGGGCGCGTTCCTGTGGGGCGGCTGGTCACGCGGGCGGCGTTCGGGCGGTTACAACCTGCGCATTACCCAGCCTGCCGCCTTCGAACAGGTCGCCGCGACGCTCGGCTCGCCGGCCTATCAGCCCGAGCGGGTCGACAGCTTCGAACTGGGCGCGAAGTGGCAGACCGGCGATGGCCGGCTGGCCGTTCAGGCGACGCTGTTCCAGAGCGAAATCGCCAACATGCAGCGCGAGATCAACGTGCCATCGGCCACTTCGGGCCTTGCGCAATCGATCTTCAACACGGCCGACGCCCGCATTCGCGGCGGGGAGCTTGAAGTGACGGCGCGGCCCATCGAAGGCCTCAGCCTCACCGCATCGGTCGGCCATATCGACGCGCACTATACGGCGGTGAAGTTCGACATCAATTCGGACGGCACGATCAACGCGGCCGACCTCCTCGTCGATCTGCCGCGCGCCCCGCGCTGGACCTGGGGCCTTGGCGGATCGTACCGCGCCGGGATCGGCGGGACGGCTGCAATTACGCTGCGCGCCGATTTCCAGCACCGCTCGCGCTTTGCCTATACCGACAACAACTGGGGCTGGAATTCCGCCTCCGACCGGCTTGACGCCAGCGTCACGCTTGATCTGGGCGAACCGGCGATCCGGCTGACCGTGTTCGGTCGGAACCTGCTGGATCAGGTGCAGTTCGGCGGCGATACCCAGTTGCCGTTTGCCGGCGGGGCGTTCTCCGACGGCAACAACCGGCCCTATGATCCGCGTCCGGCGGCAGGCACCTTCTCGCCGCTGGCGAAGGGGCGCACGCTGGGGCTGGAAGCGGCGATGGACTTCTGAGAATTAGCTTCACCTTCGTCATTCCCGCCTGCGCGGGAAAGACGAAGTGAGGAGTTGATGGCCAGCGGTCCCGGGTCAAGCCCGGGACGACGGATGCTACCGCGCTCCGAACAACGCCGAGCCCACCCGCACGTGGGTGGCGCCCAGCATGATCGCGGTTTCGAAATCGTCGCTCATGCCCATGGACAGCCCGGTGAGGCCCTCGCTGGTCGCGATCTTGTCGAGCAGGGCGAAAAACGGCGCGGGTTCGGTGCCGAGCGGGGGTACACACATCAGCCCGGCGAGGGGCACTCCAGCGGCGCGAGCCTCGGCGATGAGCGCGGGGGTCTCGGCAATCGCGCAGCCGCCCTTCTGTCCTTCCGCGCCGATATTGACCTGGATGAAGCAGGGCACCTGCCGCCCGGCCTTGTCCATTGCGCGGGCCAGCGCGGTGACGAGGCTGGGCCGGTCGAGCGAATGGATGCAGTCGAACAGCGCCACGGCATCGTCGGCCTTGTTGGATTGCAGCTGGCCGACGAGGTGCAGTTCGATGCCCTCGTGCGCCTCGCGCAGCGCAGGCCATTTTTCGGCAGATTCCTGCACGCGGTTTTCGCCGAAGACGCGCTGGCCCGCCTTGATCAGGGGCACGATGGCCTCGGCGGGGTGAGTCTTGCTCACCGCGACAAGCGTGATGCTGTCGGCGCGGCGGTTGGCGAGGCGCGCGGCACGGTCGATGCGGGCGCGGATGTCGGCAAGAAGCTTGGCTGGATCGCTCATGGCGCGCTGCTATAGCGTGCGCGTGTCGAAGCGCTACCCATCCGTTCCTCGTCTGTGGTTGATCTCGGACGCGCGCAATGACGGCGCGTTGGAGGCAGCGCTGCGCCGCCTGCCGCGCGGCAGCGGGCTGGTGTTCCGCCATTACCACTTGGCCGAGCCGGAGCGACGGGCGCGCTTCCGCCAAGTCCAGCGGCTGGCGCGGCTGCGCGGGCATAGCGTCGTGCTTGCCGGGACCATGCGGCAGGCACGGCGCTGGGGGGCGGACGGGGCCTATGGCTCGGCCCGCCAGCTCGCCAAGGGAACGGCCGGATTGCGTCTCGCCACCGTCCATTCCTTGCGCGAACTGCGCCGCGCGGCCCGCGCCGATGCGGTCCTGCTTTCGCCCGTATTCGCCACGCGGAGCCACCCCGGCGCAGGCGCGCTCGGGCCGCTGCGCTTCCTGCTCATGGCGCAGAAATCGCGCATTCCGGTGCTTGCGCTCGGCGGAATGACGCCGCGCCGCGCCGCGCGGATGCCGCTGCACGGCTGGGCCGCCATCGACGGGTTGAGTCCCTGAGGCGACGAACCGAGTCGGCGCGGCAAAGCTTCAATTGACGCAGGACTCCCCCAGGGCGCATGATGCGCAGTCGAACAACCGGGGGTGAGCAGGAAATGGCGGTCCAGACCATGGGCACCGGCGTCGGATCGGCGCGCAGGCCGGCGGGCGGCAACTGGCGCGCAGTCATGCGCCGGTCAGTGCGCCGCGCCAGCGAGATGGGCGGCGCGCTCCTGCTGTGGGCGGCGATGCTGTTCCTCGCCATTGCGCTCGTCACCTATCACCAGACCGATGCCTCTTCCTCGACCGCAGCCGGTGGCGTGACGCTTAACTGGATGGGCGGCGCGGGCGCGTGGATTGCCGACCTTGCGCTCATGCTGTTCGGGCTGGTCAGCGCGCTGGTCCTGCCTCTGCTCCACGTTGCCGCGCGCAAGCTGTGGCGGCTGGCTGGTGATATCGAGGATGAGGCCCCCGCGCACCCGTGGTGGAATTCGCTGCTGGTGCTGTTTTTCGCCATGGTCCTGCTCGCGACGGCGCTGTCGCTGGTCTGGCCCGACACGGGCGACAATTTCCCCGCCTCGGTTGGCGGGCTGGCGGGTATCGTCGGCGAGAAGGCGATCCGCGGACTCTCCGCACTGCTGCCTGCAGGGCAGGGCTGGGCGATCTTTGCCCTGGGTCTGCTGACGCTGGTGGGCGGAGCAATTCTGGCGGGCCGGGTCTTCGCGATCGACTGGGCGGGCCTCTTCACCCTGCCGCGCGGCCTGCCGCAACTGCCGCGCATTACCGCCAATGAAGGCGAGGCGCTGACCCGCCCGCGCGCCGCGAAGAAGGAACGCGAAGCCGCGCAGGAGGCGATTGCCTCGGCCCCGCCGCGCCGCGCGCCCGAGATTTCGGACCCCAGCCGCACGGTCAAACCGGCGCAGCTTACCGCGCGCAGCCGGCAAGGTGATCTGTTCGACAATTACGAACTGCCGGGGCTCGACCTGCTCGAAGATCCCGCGCCGTCGACCGCGCCGAAGATGGACAAGCTGGCGCTCGAAAAGAACGCCCGCCTGCTCGAAACCGTGCTCGAGGATTTCAACGTCAAGGGCACGATCGACGCCGTCCGCATGGGGCCGGTGGTGACCATGTACGAGCTTGAGCCCGCACCGGGGATCAAGGCCAGCCGCGTGGTCGGCCTTGCCGATGACATCGCCCGCAACATGAGCGCGATCTCGGCGCGCGTTTCGCCGATCCCGGGTCGCACGGTGATGGGCATCGAATTGCCCAACGCGCACCGCCAGATGGTCAGCTTCAAGGAATTGGTCGCCTGCGAACAGTTCGCCGGGGCCAAGGGCATGTTGCCGATCATCCTGGGCAAGGACATTTCGGGCGAACCGATCGTCGCCGATCTTGCCACCATGCCGCACTTGCTGGTGGCCGGCACCACCGGTTCGGGCAAGTCGGTCGGCCTCAACGCCATCCTGCTGTCGCTGCTGTACCGGCTGACCCCGGCGCAGTGCCGCCTGATCCTGATCGATCCCAAGGTGCTCGAACTGTCGGTCTACGACAATATCCCACACCTGCTGTCGCCCGTGGTGACCGAGCCAGCCAAGGCCGTGCGCGCGCTGAAATGGGCGGTCGAGGAAATGGAGCGTCGCTATCGCCAGATGAGCGAAATCGGCGTGCGCAACCTGACCGGCTTCAACGAAAAGGTCACGACCGCGATTGCCAAGGGCAAGCCGCTGGGCAAGCGCATTGCCATCGGCTTCGATCCGGAAACCGGCGAGGAAGTCTACGAAGACCAGCAGTACGACTACAAGGTGCTGCCGCAGATCGTGGTCATCGTTGACGAACTGGCCGACCTGATGGTCACGGTCGGCAAGGAAGTCGAAGTGCTGATCCAGCGGCTTTCGCAGAAGAGCCGGGCTGCCGGTATCCACCTGATCATGGCCACGCAGCGGCCTTCTGTCGACGTCATCACCGGCGTGATCAAGGCGAACCTGCCGACCCGTATTTCCTTTGCCGTGACCAGCCGCATCGACAGCCGCACCATTCTGGGCGAACAGGGCGCGGAGCAACTGCTCGGCAAGGGCGACATGCTCTACAAGCCGGCGACCCAGCCGCTGACCCGCGTCCATGGACCTTTCGTCTCGGACGATGAAGTGGCCGCCGTCGCCGAATTCTGGCGCGGGCAGGGTGAGCCGGAATATGTCGATTCGGTCACCGAGGAACCCGACGATGCGCCCTTCGGCTTCGATGATCTTGAAGGCGCGGGCGACAGTCCGGAAGACCGCAAGTACCGGCAGGTCTGCCAGCTGGTGTTCGAAAGCCAGAAGGCCTCGGCCAGCTGGATCCAGCGACAGATGGGCGTGGGTTACAACACCGCGTCGAAGTGGGTCGAGCGCATGGAGAAGGATGGCTTCCTCGGCCCGGCCAACCACGTCGGTCGCCGCGAAATCTACCGCGACAGTGATGGCAATCCGCTTTAGCGGGTGCCATCCGGGAAATCGAAATGCTTCACAGCCCCCGTCACCCCGGGCATGACCCGGGGTCCCGCTTTGCCTTTCGGGCGGTGCGGGAAAACGCGAGGTCCGGAAAGGCAGCGGGATCCCGGATCACGTCCGGGATGACGGGAGTTTATGTGTTGAATTCGGGCGGGCAAAAATTTGGCTGAATACGATGCCATTGTCCTCGGCGCAGGGGCCGCCGGGCTGTTCTGCGCCGCGCAGGCGGGGCAACGCGGCGCGCGGGTGCTGCTGCTCGATCATGCCGATGCGCCGGGGAAGAAGATCCTGATCTCGGGCGGCGGGCGGTGCAACTTCACCAACGTCAATACCGCCCCCGACCGGTTCCTTTCGGCCAACCCGCACTTCGCCAAGTCGGCGCTCAGCCGCTACACGCCGCAGGACTTCCTTGCGCTGGTGGAAAGCTACGGCGTGGCCTGGCACGAGAAGACGCTGGGGCAATTGTTCTGCGATTCCTCGGCGCGGCAGATCGTTGACTTGCTGCTGGAAGAGTGCGCGAAGGGCTGCGTGGACCTGCGTCTTGGTGTGACGACCGGCGCGGTCGAACACCGTGATGGCCGTTTCCATGTTGCGGGAGAGAGTGCACCCCGGCTGGTGATCGCCACCGGCGGGCCGTCGATCCCCAAGCTTGGCGCGACCGGCTTTGCCTACGATCTTGCCCGCCAGTTCGGGCTGAAAGTCGTGCAGCCGCGCCCGGCGCTGGTGCCGCTGACGCTGGCGGGTGAGGATGCCCTTTTTACCGAGCTTTCGGGCGTTTCTGCCGAAGTCACCGCGAAGTGCGGGAAGACGCGTTTCCGCGAGGCGGCGCTGTTCACCCATCGTGGGCTGTCCGGCCCGGCGATCCTGCAGGTTTCCTCCTACTGGCAGCGCGGCGATGAAGTCGGGATCGATTTCCTGCCCGACCAGCCGGGGGACTGGCTTATCGAAGCGAAGCAGCAGCGGCCCCGTAGCGGCCTTGCCAAAGTGCTTGGCGAGACGCTGTCCGAACGCCTCGCCCAGCGGCTGACCGAACGGCTCGGACTGACCGGCGAACTCATCAACCAGACCGACAAGGCCTTGCGCGCGGCGCAGGCGCGGCTGGCGGACTGGCGCTTTCTGCCCAACGGCAGCGAGGGCTTTGCCAAGGCCGAGGTTACCGCCGGCGGCATTTCCACCGCCGACCTGTCATCCCAGACGATGGAGGCGCGGCGGGTTCCGGGGCTCTATGCCATCGGCGAAGCGGTCGATGTCACGGGCTGGCTCGGCGGCTACAATTTCCAGTGGGCCTGGGCGAGCGCCCATGCCGCCGCGCTGGCAATTGCGGACGGCGCGCGAGCGGATTAGCCAGCGGGGATGTCCGACCGCCCCGACAATGCCGAATCCGCGCTCATCGTGGCGGGTCGCGCCTGCGGGTCTTGCACGCTGTGCTGTAAAGTCATGGAGATCGGCGAACTCGGCAAGGCGGCGGGGCAGTGGTGCCCGCATGTCCTGACCGGCAAGGGCTGTTCGATCTATGCCGAGCGGCCGCATTCCTGCTCCGCCTTTGGCTGCGGCTGGTTGCACTGGAAGGAAGCGGGCGATCATTGGCTTCCGGCCAAGGCGAAGATGGTGATCGTCGCGCAGGACCGGACGCGGCTGGTCGTCCATGTCGATCCGGCGACGCCCAACGTGTGGAAGGCGGCGCCGTTCTATCCCGACCTGAAGCGCTGGGCGCGCAATCCGGCGCGCTATGGCTTTCGGCAGGTACTGGTCGCAGTGGGCCGGCGGATGATCGCCGTGCTGCCTGATCGTGAACTCGATCTTGGCGAAGTGCCCGAAGAGGCGATCATCGCCACGCTGGAGCTGGGTGGCGGGCGCTTTTCGGCGCGGGTCATCATGCCGGATGATCCGCAGTTCGCGGCGCTGAAGGGCACCGGTGATCGGCGCTGAACCCTTTACCTTTCCTGCGCCCTTCCTGCGCCTTTCCTACAGCGTCGGGACCTGTCATTCTGCCGCCCAGACCATTCCTCCGAAAGCCGCGCCCACCAGCGCGGCTTTCTTGCCATCAGGGCCATGCCTCATGAACGTTTTCACTCCGGCTTTCGCACGTGTTTCATCAACTAAACCCCCGGTTGCGCCGGTCCAGTTTCATCTGTAACGAATTTCGCGAAGGAGACTCCCCATGCGCGTTGGTACTGTCCGCGAAATCAAGAACCACGAATACCGGGTTGGCCTGACGCCCGAATCGGCACGCGAACTGGTCTTGCACGGCCACGAAGTATGGGTCGAAACCGGCGCTGGCCTCGGCATCGGCGCGAGCGACGGCGACTATGCGGCGAGCGGTGCCTTCATCCAGCCCGATGCCAAGACGGTGTTCGATGGCTGCGAAATGATCGTCAAGGTCAAGGAACCCCAGCCTGCCGAACGGGCCATGCTGCGGCAGGGGCAGGTGCTCTATACCTATCTCCACCTCGCGCCCGATCCGGAGCAGACCGCCGATCTCGTCAAGTCGGGCGTCACCGCGATTGCCTATGAAACCGTCACTGGCCCGGGCAATTCCTTGCCGCTGCTCAAGCCCATGAGCCAGGTCGCCGGCCGCATGTCGATCCAGGCCGGCGCGACCGCTTTGCAGAAGGCCACGGGAGGCCGCGGCGTGTTGCTCGGCGGCGTTCCCGGCGTGCTGCCCGGCAAGGTGCTGATTATCGGCGGCGGAGTCGTCGGTTTCAACGCGGCGCAGATGGCGGTCGGCATGGGGGCGGATGTCACCATCCTCGACCGCGACCCCGAAGTTCTCGAACGGCTCGACAACCACTTCGAAGGCCGCGCCAAGACGCGCTTTTCCAACCATGCTGTGGTTCAGCAGATGGTCTGCGAGAGCGAACTGGTGATCGGTGCCGTGCTCGTCCCCGGGGCATCCGCCCCCCAGCTCGTCACGCGCGAAATGCTGTCCTGCATGAAGCCGGGCTCCGTGCTGGTCGACGTGGCGATCGATCAGGGCGGCTGCTTCGAAACCAGCCGGCCGACCACGCACGCCGATCCGATCTACGTGGTCGATGGCATCGTCCATTACTGCGTCGCGAACATGCCGGGGGCCGTGGCGCGCACCTCGACCTATGCGCTGAACAACGTCACCCTGCCGCATGCGCTGCGGATTGCCGACGCTGCCGACAACGGGGGCTGGAAGGAAGCTCTGAAGGCCAATCCGCACCTCGCGGCGGGCCTCAACGTGCACGAAGGCAAGGTGACCTACGAAGCCGTCGCGCGCGATCTGGGCTATGATTACACGCCGGTGAGCGAGGTTTTGGGGTGAATTGCTGAGTCCCCGCGAAGGCGGGGACCTCATGAGGTAGCGCGCAAAGGCCTGAGGTCCCCGCCTGCGCGGGGACTCAGTTTCCGAACGGCCCGAACGGCGCGGCAACTTCGGGCGGAACCCGGCACAGGCGGCCGGTTTCGCGGTCGATCATCGCCCAGGTTGAACGGGCAGCGACGATGACCTTGCCGGCGGAATTGCGGAACTCGACGCAGCGGTCGAACCGCGCGCCGGTGGGACCTTCGGGGATGAAAGTCTCGGCAGTGACGCTTTCGCCTTCGGAAATATTGCCGCGATAGTCGATCTCGTGCCGGGTCACGACCCAGACGTATTTCGCCTGATGCTCGGGCAGCGCTGCGCTTTCC
Organism: Novosphingobium sp.; assembly: GCF_031424035.1. Taxonomy (GTDB): domain Bacteria; phylum Pseudomonadota; class Alphaproteobacteria; order Sphingomonadales; family Sphingomonadaceae; genus Novosphingobium. The sequence continues at coordinate 26,235 of NZ_JANPGP010000090.1, read as the reverse complement.
CAGTGGGCGGTAGCCAGCGCCTCCATCCACTGCACCCAGACCGCATTATTGACGTGGCCCATCACGTCGATGTGCTCGGGCAGCGCGGTCAGGGTGAGGCTGTGGCGGTTGCTCATTTCTCGATACCAAGCTGCCACAGGATAAAGGCGAACTCCTCGGCGGTTTCCTTGAGGCTTTCGAAGCGCCCGGATTTGCCGCCGTGGCCCGCGCCCATGTTGGTCTTGAGGATCAGTTCGTTGGCGTCGGTCTTCATCTCGCGCAGCCGGGCAACCCATTTGGCGGGCTCCCAATAGGTCACGCGCGGATCGTTGAGCCCGGCGGTGACCATGATCGGGGGATAGGCCTGCGCCTTGACCTGATCGTAGGGGGAATAGGACCGGATCAACTCGAACGCCGCCTTGTCCTCGATCGGATTGCCCCACTCGGGCCATTCGCCCGGCGTCAGCGGCAGGTCTGCATCAAGCATGGTCGCCAGCACGTCAACGAAAGGCACGTGGGCGACAACCGCGCCCCACAGGCCGGGGTCGGAATTGGCCACCGCACCCATCAGTTCGCCGCCTGCCGATCCGCCGGAAATGCTGATCCGGCCGGCCTTGGTATAGCTGCGCTCGATCAGCCCCTGTGCCGCGTCGACGAAGTCGGTGAAGGTGTTGTTCCTTCGCTCCAGCTTGCCCGCCTTGTACCAGGCGCGGCCCATGTCATCCCCGCCGCGGATGTGAGCGATGACATAGGCAAAGCCGCGATCGACCAACGACAAGCGGCTCGTTGAGAAGCCCGGATCGATGGAAATGCCGTAAGCGCCGTAGCCGTAGAGGTGCAGCGGGCCTGCCCCATTTTCCGACAGCTCTTGGCGGTCCTTGCGGCTGACCACCGAGACCGGAATCAGCGTGCCATCGCGCGCCGGGATTTCCAGCCGTTCGGTGACGTAGAGCGAGGCGTCATAGCCGCTCGGGATTTCCTGCACCTTGAGCGGGGTCAGGCTGCGCGTGGCGACATCGTAGTCATAGATGGTCGAGGGGCTGACCATCGATTCATAACCCACGCGCAGCACATCCATCGCCCATTCGGGATTGTCGCCAAGACCGGCGGAATAGCTCGCCTCGGGGAACTCGATCGCCTCGATCCGCGCCGGGTCGTCGTAATAGCGTACCTCGATCCGGTCGAGCCCGCGCACCCGGCCTTCGGTGACGTAGAAGTCGCGGAACAGGTCGACGCCGGTGAGGTAGAACGCATCGGTCCCTTCGATCAGCGTGGTCCATTCGCCCGGCGCGGACAGCGGCGCGGTGGCGAGGCGGAAGTTCTCGTGCGTGTCGTTGGTGTGGATGAACAGCGTGTCGCCGTGCAGGTCGACATCGTATTCGACCCCCTTGGCGCGCGCCTGGACGAGGATCTGGTCGCCCAGCGGATCGGCGGCGGCGATCAGGCGCACTTCGCTGGTTTCGTGGTCGCTGGCCGAGATCACCAGCCATTCCTCGTTCGCCGTGAGCGAGCAGCCGACGCGGAAACCGTCGTCATCTTCGTGGTACAGCTCGACGTCGCTTTCCAGCGGCTGGCCGAGCCAGTGCAGGCGGGCATTGTCGGTGCGCCATTGTTCGTTGGCGAGCGAGTAGACGACACCCTTGTCGTCCGCCACCCAGACCAGCGCGGAGAGCGTGCCGGGGATTTCGTCAGGCAGCATCTCGCCGGTGCTGAGGTCCTTGATCCGCGCGGTGAATCGCTCTGAGCCGTTGTCATCGATGGCATAGGCGAGCAGCCGTCCGTCGTGGCTGACTGACAGCGCGCCGAGGCGGAAGTATTCCTTGCCCTCGGCCAGCGCCACCTCGTCGAGGATCAGTTCGTCGGCGCTCTTGTCGTCCTTGGCGCCCACCGGCCGGCGCCACCACTTCTTGTATTCCGCGCCTTCCTCGAACTCGATCCAGTAAAGGAAATCGCCGTCCTTCTGCGGCACCGATGTGTCGGCTTCCTTGATCCGCCCGCGCATTTCCTTGAACAGCGTGTCGATCAGCGGCTTGCGATCTGCCATGCGGCTTTCGAACCAGGCGTTCTCGGCCTCGAGGTGGGCGAGTACTGCTTTGTCGGTCACCTCGGGATACTTGGGGTCGCGCAGCCAGGCGTAGTCATCGGAGACGGTGATGCCGTGATGGGTGAACTGGTGCGGCTGCTTTGCGGCGATGGGGGGTGTGGTAACTGTCATCGCCTGCATCTATGGTGCGGGCAGAAGGACTGCAACCATGCTGATGAACACACACGAGGCGCGGCTGAAAGCACTGCGCGAAGAATTGACCGCCCGCGGCCTCGACGGTTTCGTCGTGCCGATTTCCGATGAACACATGAGCGAATATGTCGGCGCCTATGCCCAGCGGCTGGAATGGCTGACCGGCTTCGGCGGATCGGCCGGCAGCGCAGTGGTGCTCAAGGACCGGGCAGCGATGTTCGTGGACGGGCGCTACACGCTGCAAGTGCGCGAACAGGTCGATGGCCGGTTCTATGAATATGAATCGGTGCCGCAGACCAGCGTTGCCAAGTGGCTGGGCGCTACTGCTCCCGAGGGCGCGAAGATCGGCTTCGATCCGTGGCTGCATGGCAAGCCTTGGGTGGATGCAGCAGCGAAAGCACTTGCCGAGCGCGGCGCGAGTCTTGTGCCGGTGGACGGCAATCCGATCGACGCGGTGTGGAATGACAGGCCTGCGCCTTCGGATGCCCCCGCTCTGGTCCATGCCAACGCCTATGCCGGTGAAGCCAGCGAGGCCAAGCGCGCCGCCGTGGCCGAATGGCTGGGCGAGCAGAAGCTCGACGCGGCGGTGATCTCGGCGCTCGATTCGATCGCCTGGCTTCTCAACCTGCGCGGCGCGGATGTGGAGCGCACGCCGGTGGCGCTGTCCTTCGTGATTGCCCATGCCGATGGTACGGCAGAGCTGTTCATCGCCGAGGAAAAGGTCACGCCAGAGCTGCGCCAGCACCTCGGCAATGCCGTGACCATCCGCCCGCGCGGCGCCTTCGTGCCGGGGCTGGAAGGCCTCAAGGGCAAGCGAGTTGCGGTCGATCCGGAGCGGTCTGTGCAAGCCGTGTTCGGCGCGCTGGCGGGTGCCGGGGCAGAGATCGTCGAGCTGCGCGATCCCACGGTGCTGCCCAAGGCGGTGAAGAATCCGGTCGAACAGGCCGGCCACCGCTCGGCGCAGGCGCGTGATGGCGCGGCGGTGAGCAAGTTCCTCCACTGGCTGTCGGTCCATGCGCCAAAGGGCGGTGAAACCGAGCTTTCGGCGGCGGCCAAGCTCCAGCAATTCCGCGAGGAAAGCCCGCTGCTGCGCGACCTGTCGTTCGATACGATCTCCGCCGCCGGACCCAATGCGGCCAGCCCGCATTACCGGGTGAACGAGGAATCAAACCTGCGGATCGAGCCGGGTTCGATCTATCTCGTCGATTCGGGCGGCCAGTATCTCGACGGCACCACCGACATCACCCGCACCGTCTGGGTCGGTCCAGGCGAGCCCGCGGCCGAGCACAAGGATCGCTATACCCGCGTGCTCAAGGGCCACATCGCGCTCGCGCTGGCGGTCTTCCCCAAGGGCACCGCAGGCAGCCAGCTTGACGTGCTGGCGCGCCAGTTCCTGTGGTCGGCGGGGGTCGATTATGCCCACGGCACCGGCCACGGCGTAGGCTCGTTCCTCTCGGTCCACGAAGGCCCGCAGCGCATCGCCAAGGGCGCAGGCGGGCAGGCTGGCACCGATCAGGAATTGCTCGCCGGCATGTTCCTCTCGAACGAGCCGGGCTATTACAAGACCGGTGCTTTCGGCATCCGGATCGAGAACCTCGTGCTGGTCGAACCGCGCAGGATTGATGGTGCGGAAGGTGACTACTTCGGCTTCGAGACGCTGACTTTCGTGCCGATCGATCGCACGCTGGTCGATACCGCGCTGCTGACGCGCGAGGAACTGCGCTGGTGGGATGGCTATCACGCGCGGGTGCTTGAGATCGTCGGACCGCAGCTTGAAGGCGCGGCGCTCGACTGGCTGAAAGATCAATGCGCGCCGCTGTCGCGCGGGTGAGGAGAAACCGATGATCGTCAATATGTGCTTCGGCACGCAGGACCTTGAACGCGCGGGCCAGTTTTATGACGCAGTGCTGGGTGAGGCCGGACTGGCGCGCACCGGAGCGAGCGAGCGGTCGATCTATTACGGCAGCCCCGGCGGCGGCGCCGGCTTTGCCGTGACCCTGCCCTTCGATGGCGAGCCGGCAACGCATGGCAATGGCACAATGGCGACGATCGGCGCGGCCGACCGTGCGGCGGTGGACCGGATGCACGAAGCCGCGCTCGCCGGCGGCGGCACTTGCGAAGGCCCGCCCGGAGAACGCGCCAACGGCTATTACGTGGCCTATTGGCGCGATCCCGATGGCAACAAGATGAACGCCGTCGCGCTGGGATAAGTGCAGCGAAACGGCGATTGTCGCCGCGCCTATGTTCCTCTAATGTTCCGTAACGAATCGGCAATCAGGAGGATGTGACATGATCGGCTATGTAACGCTCGGCACCAATGACCGCGCGCGCGGCGCGGCGTTCTATGACGCTGTTTGCGCGGAACTCGGCGTGGGGCGCATGATGGAGAGCGAGGAATTCATCGGCTGGGGCATTCCCGGTGGTGGCGCGGGCATCGGCCTGACGCGCCCGTTCGATGGCAATGCGGCCAGCGTCGGCAACGGGGTGATGGTCGCGCTTGAGGCGAAGGACGAAGCGCAGGTTCAGCGGATCTACGATATCGCGCTGGCCAACGGCGGCACCTGCGAAGGCCCTCCAGGCGAACGCTTCCCCGGCTTCTACGCCACCTATTTTCGCGATCCCGATGGCAACAAGCTCAACGCCCACATCATGACCGTGGCAGGGTGAACGGCCAACCAGATCCGCTTCCCGGCCACCCGCTAACACGCTTCCCAGTCCACCTCGGGCTGGGAGCGACGGCAGTGGTCCAGCCCGAGATGTCCGGACCCGAATGGTATGAAGCCTATGCCACCCGAAATTCGGGCGACGGCGCGGAAGGGCGTCTGGTGGCGCTACACAGCTTCGATGCGGACTGGACGAGCTGGGAAATGCACCCCGCTGGCGATGAACTTGTCATCTGCATTACAGGTGCCATGACGCTGATCCAGCAACTTCCCGAGGGGCGTGAACAGTGCGTGAGGCTTGGGCCGGGTGACTATGCGGTCAATCCGCCTGGGGCCTGGCACACCGCCAATGTTGCGGGAGCGGCCACGGCGCTGTTCGTCACCGCCGGACTTGGCACGCAGCACCGTCCTAGGTGACTTGGCCGCGCTGACTTGCGCCGGGATGAACGGCCAGCAATTGCTGCGACAAATGACGACAATAAAGGCCGAATGCGGCATAGCCCTGCGACAAGGTGGTTCTAGAAGACTGATCAAGGAGGCCGTGCGGACCGTTCATCCCCTCCCCCTTCCCAGAACGGTTCGTGCGGTCTTCCGCTCTATTTACAGGACGAGGACACACTCCATGCGCAAGCACCTGCTTATACTTTCCGCCGCGACGTTGGGCCTGCTTGGCACCGCCGTCGTCGCTCAGCCGATGGCCGACAAGACCATGACCCGCGCAGAAGCCGAAACCAAGGCCGGCGAACACTTTGCCAAGGCCGACGTCAACAAGGACGGAAAGCTCGACCAGGCCGACCGCGAGGCTCGCAAGGGTGATCGCTTCAAGAAGATCGACACCGACGGCAATGGCTCGCTGTCGCAGGCCGAATTTGCTGCTGCGCATCAGGGCAAGGGCATGCGTGGTGGAGATCACGCGGGCATGAAGCATGACGGCATGGGTGCCGGCGGCAAGATGGGCGGCATGAAGCATCGCATGGGTGGCAAGATGGGTGGCCACGGTATGGGCGGCGGCATGATGATGCGCATGGCCGATACCGACAAGGATGGCACTATCACCCGCGCCGAATTCGTCGGTGCCTCGATGAAGCACTTCGACATGACCGACGCCAACAAGGACGGTTCGGTTACACCGGACGAGCGAAAGGCCGCCATGGAAAAGATGCGCGAGCATATGAAGGACATGCGCGGAAAGATGGGGGCCCGCCCCGCTCCCGCAAACTGACGAGGTAAGACACACCGATGCCCGCACCAGCGGCCACTGAAAGTCCTCCTGCCCGGCTGCTCATCGTCGATGACGAAAGCAGCCTGCGTGAACCCCTGGCCGAGTACCTCTCGCGCCAGGGGTTTGCCGTTGCCCAGGCGGCGAGCGCGGCTGACGCACGCAGCCAGTTGCGCGGCGAAGTGCCCGACCTTGTCCTGCTCGACATCATGATGCCGGGCGAGGACGGCTTGTCGCTGTGCCGGCACCTGATCGAATCGCGCCAGATCCCGACGATCTTTCTCACAGCGAAGGGCGAAGCGACAGACCGCATTGTCGGGCTGGAAATCGGGGCCGACGATTACGTCGTCAAACCGTTCGAGCCGCGCGAACTGGTCGCGCGCATCCGATCAGTTCTGCGCCGCGCCTCACGCGGCGGGGCAGCCGGTGCATCGGCCGACAACGAGGTGTTCGAATTCGAAGGCTGGACGCTCGACCCGCTCAAGCGTCGGCTGACCGACGCAGAAGGGTCGGTCGTCGCGATATCCTCGGCCGAATTCCGCCTGCTCATGGCCTTCCTCGAACACCCGCGCCAGGTGCTTGACCGTGACCGCCTGCTTGACATGGTTCAGGGCCGCGAGGCGCACCTGTTCGACCGCGCGGTGGATAATCAGGTCAGCCGTCTGCGCCGCAAGCTCGAGGTCGACAGCCGCAACCCGCAGCTGATTCAGACCGTCTGGGGCGGCGGCTACATGCTCGCCGCCGAAGTGAATCGCCGGCCGGTAGACGGGGCCTGACGTGACCGGGCTGCGCCGCGCATTGCACCGGTTCTGGCCGCACAGCCTGAAAGGGCAGGTGCTGCTGGCGATCGCGCTCGCGCTGCTGTTCGCGCAAGGGTTTTCCGCCGTCCTGCTTTACCGTGCGCAGCATGCCCGGCAGGAAAGCGGCCTGCTTCATACCGCAGCAATGCGGCTTGTCGCCGCGCACCGGAACGAGGATTTGCGCACCGAACCGGCTGTGCCCGAATCTCCGCGCGATGCGCGCCGCACCGAACGGCGCGAACGCATTGATCGGTTCCGCAGCGAACGCCTGGCCCAGTCGCCGATCACCGGCAACGAAACGCGTCTTGCCCATGACGAGGAAGAACTGGGTGAGATCCTGCGCGATCAGGATGTCACAGCCGAGCAACTGCTGGTCGTCCGTCGTCCGGTGTCGCAGGATATCCGGGCGCAGATGCGACTCGCGCACCGCAAGGATCCCTTCGCCAACGTGCAGCCGGAAACGGTGCTGGTAGCCTCGATGAAGGTCGCCGGATCAAGCGATTGGGTGGTGGCGCGCGTCTTCGTGCCGCAAACCGAACGCTTCATGCTGCAGACGCTGTTTATGCAGACCCTGTTTATCTACGCGGTGCTGGTTGGCGCCATGTGGCTGATCCTGCGGCGTATCACGCGGCCCCTGGCGGCGCTGACGCAGCGCGTCGCACATTTCGCCGAAACGCGCGATGCCGATGGCCAACTCGATCCGCAGGGTCCTGACGATGTTCGCCACCTGATCGAGGCGCAGAACGCCATGGAACGCCGCGTCCTGGCGCTGCTCGATGAAAAGGACGTCATGCTGGGCGCCATCGGGCACGATCTCAAGACGCCACTCGCCGCCCTGCGCGTCCGCATCGAATCGGTTGAGGACGAGGCCGAGCGCGGCCGCATGGCGCGCACGATCGAGGACATTACCCGCACGCTCGACGATATCCTCAGCCTCGCCCGCGTAGGTCGCCCCAGCGACCAGGTCGAACAGACCGAGCTCTATGCTCTCGTCGCCTCGGTGGTCGAGGAATACGAGGATATGGGCGATCCGGTGACGCTGGTCGAAAGCAGCCGCATGGCGATGCAACTGCGGCCAACCTGGGTGCGCCGCGCGCTGCGCAACCTGATCAGCAATGCGCTGCGCTATGGCAAAACGGCGCAAGTGACACTGGAGCGCGACGGGCGCAATGCGGTGATTCGCATTGTCGATGAAGGCCCAGGCATTCCGGCGGACAAGATCGCGCTGATGCTCGAACCATTCACCCGCGGCGATCCTTCGCGCAACAGTGAAACTGGCGGTGCGGGGCTGGGCCTCACGCTGGCGCGCGCCATTGCCGAACAGCACGGCGGCTCGCTCTTGCTCGCCAACCGCACCGGCGCGGATGGCTCGGTCATCGGACTAGAGGCCATCCTGCGCCTGCGCGGTTAGCTCGCAATCACTTCAGCTTGAGCACGTCCTTGCTGGCCTCGGCCTTGCGCGCGGTGCGAAGGATGCCGCAGTTGCGGACACGCTCGATCGTGCGTTCCAGTTCAAGCTCGGCGGTCTTGCCGGCAAGGCGCGGGCGCAGCGACTTGGCCAGTTCATCTGCCTGCTCGGCCGAGCAGAAGCCGTTGAGCATCTGCGGCAGGCGCGAGGCGAAGAAGATGCCGCCGCTGCCGTTCAGCAGCTTGTCGAGGTTGGCCTTCATCCACTCATAGCCCATGTCGCGCGTCGCCGGATTGGCCACCACGCCGCGGATCAATGACAGGCGCTCGCTGGGGCGCAGCTTGGGGTCGTTGGCGTCGGCCAGCACCCAGGTGGCGATGTCGGCCTTGCCGCTGCCGCCGATCACGCCAAGGTAGGTCGGGCGCAACGCCGGGTCTTCGGTGACTAGCGCCTTGGCGAACAGCTCCTTGGCGGCAGGCAGCCCGCCATCGGCGAGCCATGCGGCAAAGGCGCCGCCGTACCACATCGCGTCGAGCGCCTTGCTGTCGCCCGCCAGGAAGGCCTTGGCCGCGGCGGCCATCTGCTTGCGGATCGCTGGATCGCGCGCCACGCCGCCGATTGCCGAAACGGTTACCGCGCGGCGTAGGACGCGCTCGGGGTCTTCGCTGGCATAGGCACCGGCCCTCAGGTCCAGCCCAAGCTTTGCCAGTTCGGGACGATAGAGCTTGGCGACGAAGCGGTTGTAGGCGAACTGCGCCTTGTCATCGAACAGCCCGGCACCGCGCAGCGCTTCTAGGCCGTCGATCGCTGAATCAAAAGCGTGACTATCCGGATTGCGCACAAGCTTCCTGGCCAGCGCGCCCAGCTGTCGCACCGATCCGCGACCGGCCTGGAAACTTGCCTTGAGGCTGTCAGCGACGGCCAGCGCTTCGTTGCCCGAAAGCGAGTCGGAGCTGGCGATCAGCTTGTCCCAGTCGGCTGAGGGCAGTTCGAAACGGTAGTACCCGGTGCCGCCGGCATTGGGCATGACCGGGCCGGCCTTGCCCTTGAATGTCAGTGTGGTGCTCGCGCCGTCCATCAGGTCGCACACCCGTTCTGTTCCCTGACGCGCGCAAAGCGGCACGCCCCAGCGTGTTGCTGGGGCCGCTGTGCCAAGCCGGGCATAGCGGCTCTGCGCCGCGGTCCAGCCGTGCTTGCCGGGGGTGAAAGTGATTAGCGGCACGCCTTGCTGGCGGGTGAAGCTTTGCATTGCGGGCAGCAGGCGCGGGTCGCCCGAAACCTCTGCCATGGCCCCGAAAAAGTCGCCGCTGGTCGCGCTGCCATAGCGGTGCTTGGCCATATAGGCGCGCACGCCGTCGCGGAATTTCGTGTCACCCATGAAGGCGGCGATCATCGCGACGACATGTCCGCCTTTGCCATAGGTGATTGTGTCGAAGGCGGCGTCGATCTGTGCGTCGGTGCGGATCGGCTGCTGGATCGGCCGGCCAGCGATGAGCGAATCGGTGTTCATCGCGGCAAAGCCCTCGGCATTGGCGCCCGAGCCGATGTTGAGATCGGGCCGCCATTCGCCGCCGATGCGATAGCCCATCCAATTGGCGAAGCTTTCGTTCAGCCAGATATCGTCCCACCACGCGGGAGTGACGAGATCGCCGAACCATTGGTGCGCCAGTTCATGGCTGACGACCATGCCGAAATTGCGCTTGGTTGGCACCGGTGAGCCCTCGTCGAGCACGAGGATGCCATCGGCGTAGAGATCGGCCCCGGCGTTCTCCATCGCGCCGGGCATGATCGGCGAGGTGATCTGATCAAGCTTGGGATAGGGGAAGCCTTGGCCGAAATAGGCTTCGAGCAGCGAGACGATTGGCTTCGAATTTTCCAGCGCATAGCTGATGCGCGCGGCATTGGGCTTGGTCGTGACGATGCGCAGCGGCAGGGGGCTCGCGCGCTGGGGCGTGGGCGGCACGGTGCTTTCGACCATGGCAAACGGCCCGACCATCACCGCCACCAGATAGGTCGGCAGCGGCAGGGTCGGCGCATAGCGGTGTACGTCGAGGCCCGCTTCCTCGCGGGTCGAGGTCTGCGGCGCATTGCTCACGGCGGTCAGCCCCTTGGGCGTGCGCAAGGTGACTTCGAACGGTGTCTTGAAGCCGGGTTCGTCGAACGAGGGGAAGGCGGCGCGAGCATCAATCGACTGGAACTGCGACCACGAATACCAATCGTCAGCCACCTTGACGCGGAACAGGCCGGCGGGGCCGGTGTTGAACGGCGCGTCGTAATCGAAGGCGAGCGTCACCTTGCCGGCGGGCAGCGCTTCGGGGAAGGTCAGACGGGCAAGGCCGCTGTCGGTGCGCTGGGTCCAGGTGCCGACCACGGTCTTGCCGCCGGCCGTGGCGGTCGCCCGCGTAACATTGAGGTCGCGGCCATGCAGATCGATGAAGCTCGAAGCCGCCTTCAGCTCGGCGTCAATCTCGACATGGCCGGAAAACCGATCCTTCGCCGGGTCGACGGTCAGGTCTAGCCGGTAGGTCTTCGGCGCGGCGGCATCGGTTAGCTGGCCTTGCGGAACAGCCGCGCTGTCAGCCGGGGTGGCGCGGGTTTCCGCCGCAAGAGCAGGGGCGGCGATAGCGAGCGACAGGGTCGAGGCGGCAGCGAGCAAAAGACGCATGGAATCTCCGAAGGGCGCAAGAACGGGTCTTGCGCCCTTGCATGGCGCAACTGATTGCAAATGCAACCGTCGATGAACCGCCGATGCGCGCCGACGAAGGACATTCAGCGCAGCAAGCTGCCCAGAATCGAGCGCGCGAACCGCCCGAAAATCGCTCCGCCCAGCTGCGTGGCAATCGCACCGCCCGCCGCACTCGCGGCAGAGGCCATCGGCGATCCGGCTGACTTGCGCCCGGTCATCTTGCGCGCAACCATCGTGCCTGCCGAAGCGGCGGCTGCGCCCATTGCCGCCTTGCCGGCACGCTCCCACAGCGAGGGCGAGCGGCGCTCGGACGAGTGCTGCGCCTCTGCTCCTTCAGCTTCGACCTGCTGCGCGGCGGCGGCGGCATCGGCGGCCTTGGCCTGCAGCACTTCCTCGGCGCTTTCACGGTCAACCAGCGTGTCATACTTGCCATCGAACGGGCTGATCGACTGGATGATCGCGCGTTCCTTGTCGCTCACCGGGCCCAGCCGCGAGCGGGGCGGGGCGACCAGCGTGCGCTGGACGATGGTCGGCGCGCCTTGTTCGTCCAGCACAGAAACCAGCGCCTCGCCCACCTTAAGTTCGGTGATCGCGGTTTCGACGTCGAGGTCGGGGTTGATGCGGAAAGTCTCTGAAGCGGCGCGGATCGCCTTCTGGTCGCGCGGAGTGAAGGCGCGCAGCGCGTGCTGCACACGGTTGCCCAGCTGGCCGGCGATCTTGTCGGGAATGTCGATCGGGTTCTGGGTGATGAAAAACACGCCTACGCCCTTCGAACGGATCAGGCGGACGACCTGCTCGATCTTCTCGAACAGGGCCTGCGGGGCATCTTCGAACAGCAGGTGCGCCTCGTCAAAGAAGAACACCAATGTCGGCTTTTCGACATCACCGACTTCGGGCAACGCCTCGAACAGTTCGGACAGCAGGTAGAGCAGGAATGTGGCGTAAAGTTTCGGGTTCTGCATCAGCTTGTCGGCGGCGAGCACGTTGATCACGCCCTTGCCGTTTTCGTCCGTGCGGATGAAATCGTGAATTTCGAAAGCCGGTTCGCCAAAGAACTTGTCCGCGCCTTGGCTCTCGAACGACAGCAACTGGCGCTGGATCGTGCCGACGCTGGCCTTTGAAATGTTGCCATAGGTCGATGCCAGCTCGCTGGCGTTTTCAGCGCAGGTCATCAGCACTTGCTGCAAGTCGTCAAAGTTGATCAGCAGCAGGCCGTTGTCATCCGCCCACTTGAAAGCGACCGTCAGCACGCCTTCCTGCGTTTCGTTAAGGCCCATCAGGCGCGACAGCAGAAGCGGCCCCATTTCCGAAATCGTCGTGCGGATCGGGTGGCCCTTTTCGCCATAAAGATCCCAGAAAATCGCCGGATTGTCGTGATAGGTATAGGGATCGATGCCGATCTCCTTGGCGCGGGCTTCCAGCGTGGCGGCGTGCTTGAAGTCGGCGCTGCCCGCCATCGATACGCCGGCAAGATCGCCCTTCACATCGGCCATGAACACCGGCACCCCGGCCTGAGAAAACTGTTCGGCCATGGTCTGCAGGGTCACCGTCTTGCCGGTGCCAGTCGCGCCTGCGATCAGGCCGTGGCGGTTGGCGCGGTTGAGGCGTAGTTCCTGCCGTTCGCCGTTCGATCCCAGCCCGATGTAGATATTGTCCATTGAGACGCGTGCTCCCGGTTTGATTCCCAGCGACGGGCTTAAGGCGGGATGAGCGCTTGTGCGAGAGGAAATCGCACCGCTGGCCAGCGCGGCCAATCCTCACTAGAAGCGCGCCGCTATGCCTGCCCCCTTCATCCTGCTTGACGACGCCCGCAGCGAAGGCGCGAGCCCGGCGCGGTTCTATCGTGACCCGGTGGAACTGGTGATCGCGCGGCGCGGCGACGAGGTTCTGCCGGCGCTGGACAAGCTGGCCGCGCTCCATGCCGCCGGCCATCACCTCGCCGGGTGGATGGCCTACGAGGCCGGGCTGGCGCTCGAAAGCCGGCTGGCACGGCTGTCCGATGGGCGCACCGGGGCGGCAGGTCCGTTGCTATGGTTCGGGGCATTTGCCGGTTACGACACGATTGCCGCCGAGTACGTCCCCGCATGGCTGGCTGCGCGTGCAGAAGGCAAGGCCAGCGTTGGCCCGCTTGATCCGGCGCTGTCGCCGGGCGGTTATCGGCGTGCGTTCGAGGCGGTGCAGGCGGCGATTACTGCCGGTGACATCTATCAGGCGAACCTCACTTTCCCGTTGGCCGGGGCCTTTCACGGAGACCCCTTGGCGCTCTATGCGGCGATCCGTGCGGCGGCAGGCGCTGGCTATGGCGGGCTGATCCATGACGGCACACAATGGCTGGCGAGCTTCTCGCCCGAACTGTTTGCCGCGCTGCGCGGGCGGCAGGCCATGGTCAAGCCGATGAAAGGCACACGGCCGCGTGGGCGCAATGCGGCGGAGGATGCCGCGCTGTCCGAAGAGCTGGCGCAATCGGAAAAGGATCGCGCCGAAAACCTGATGATCGTCGACCTGCTGCGCAATGACCTCAGCCGGGTGGCCGATCCGGGCACGGTCAAGGTCGAGCGGCCCTTTGCGGTCGAAAGCTATCCCACCGTCCACCAGATGACGACCACAGTGCGTGCGGACCTGCGCGCGGGCTTCGGCCCCATTGATCTCGTGCGCGCGCTGTTCCCCTGCGGATCGATCACTGGCGCGCCGAAAATTCGCGCGATGGAACTGATCGACGCATTCGAGCGCGATGCGCGCGGGGCCTATTGTGGCGCGATTGGCCGTATCGATCCCCCAAGCTCTAATGGAACTGGTGAGGCGGCGTTCAATGTGGCAATCCGCACCTTGCGGCTGACGCCCGGAGAGAATGGCCGGGGCAGCGCGGTGCTGGGCGTCGGCTCGGCGGTGGTCGCGGATTCGGAATGGCTCGCGGAATGGCGCGAAGGCCTGGTCAAAGGAGGTTTCGCAAGAGGCATGGCGGGCGGCTTTGACCTGATCGAGACGATGGCGTTCACACCCGAGGGCGGAATTCCGCTGCTCGAACTGCATCTGGAACGGCTGAAGGCCAGCGCGGGCGAACTGGGTTTCGCCTTCGATCGCCACGCCGTGCGCAATGCAATTCAGGCGCTGTGTTTCGAGATCGAGGGGCCAGCGAAAGTGCGGCTTGTCGTTGCGCGCAGCGGGGCCCACGCGCTTGAGATTGCGCCGATGCCTGAGGCCTATGACGGGCCGGCCACCTGCGCGGTGCTGCGCCTGCCGGTGGACAGCGGCGACTGGCGGCTGCGCCACAAGACGACTGACCGCCAGTTCTACACCGCCGCGCTTGACGCGGCGAAGGGCGCAGGCGCGCAGGAGGCGCTGCTGCTGCGCGATGACGGCCTCGTCACCGAGGGCAGCTTCACCAACCTGTTTGTCGAGCGCGATGGCAAGTTGCTGACCCCGCCCGCGCAACTTGGCCTGCTGCCCGGCGTGTTGCGCCAGTCGCTGATCGAGGCTGGGCAAGCCGAGGAAGCCGAACTGTCGCTGGATGATCTGTCAGGCGGGTTCCTGATCGGCAATGCCCTGCGCGGGCTGATGCCGGCCCGCTTGCTCTCATGATGGCTGTTGGCGTGAGGCTTTCCGCCGCCCTGTCGCGCGTTGCCCCGTCGCAGACCACGGCGATGACCGACCGCGCCATCGCGCTGCGCGCCGAGGGCCGCGACATCATCTCGCTGTCGGTCGGCGAACCCGATTTTGCCACGCCGGCCCATGTTGTCGCTGCGGCCAAGGCGGCGCTCGATGCCGGTGACACGAAATACACCGCAGTCGGCGGCACGGCGCGGCTCAAGGCTGCGGCGGCGCTGCATTTCGCGCGCGACCTCGGCATCCAGACCGATCCCTCGCGCGTGATCGTCAGCGCCGGCGGCAAGCAGGCGATTTTCCACGCACTTCTGGCCACGGTCGATCCCGGCGACGAAGTGCTGATTCCCGCGCCGTGGTGGGTGTCCTATCCGGAAATCGTCAATTTCGCTGGCGGCACGGTGGTGCCGATGCAGACCAATGCGGCCGGCGGCTTTCGCATCACGGCGGACCAGCTTGAAGCGGCGATCACCCCGCGTACCCGCTGGCTGCTGCTGAACAGCCCCGGCAATCCCACGGGCGCCACATATTCCTCGGCAGACCTTGCCGCGCTGGGCGAGGTCTTGCGGCGGCATCCCCAGGTGCTCGTCATGAGCGACGATATCTACGCGCCGCTGCGCTACACGCCGGGTCGCCATGCGACACTGGCGGTGGAATGTCCCGAACTGGCGGAGCGCGTGCTGACGGTATCGGGCGTGTCTAAAAGCCATGCCATGACCGGCTTCCGCATCGGCGTCTCGACTGGCCCGAAGTGGCTGATCGACGCGATGGAGACGTTGCAGTCGCACTCCTCGGGCAACCCGGCCTCGATCAGCCAGGCCGCAGCCGTCGCCGCCTTTGAAGGCCCGCAGGACTTCCTAAAGGACTGGTGCGAGATTTTCCGCGCCCGGCGTGACCGGGTGGTTGCGGCGGTGGGCGCGATTCCCGGTCTCACGACCCCGGTGCCTGACGGCGCGTTTTATTGCATGATCGACGCGGCCCCGCTGATGCACCGCTTCGGTGACGATCGCGCGCTGGTGCTCCATCTTCTTGATCACGGCGTCGCCGTGGTCCCTGCCTCTGCCTTCGGCGGTCAGAATGGCTTTCGCATTTCCTTCGCTGCCGACGAAACCAAGCTGGACGAAGCCATCCGGCGCATCGGAGCAGCTCTGGCATGACCCCACTCACGATCCTCTTCGAAGACGGCGAAGCGCTCGTCATCGACAAGCCGGGCGGCCTGCCGCTCGATCAGCCGCGCGCCGGTGGGCGCAGTCTGGAAGACCGGCTCGAAGAATTGTGCTTTGGCTTTCAGCGGGTGCCTTTCCCGGTCCACCGGCTCGATCAGGACACCTCGGGCTGCCTGCTCCTCGCGCGCAATCCCAAGGCGTTGAAGCGCTTTTCGGCGGCATTTGAAAACCGGCAGGTGGAAAAGCGCTATCTCGGTATCGTTGCAGGGGCGTTGCAGGAAGAAAGCGGCACCATTGCACTGTCGCTGAGCAAGATCTCCAGCGCCGAGAAGGGCTGGCGGATGATCGCCGCTAAAAAGGGCAAGGAAGCAGTGACGCACTGGCGCAAGATCTCCGAATGCGGCGGCAACACCCTCGTCGAATTCCGCCCGGAAACCGGCCGCACACACCAGATTCGCATCCATGCCCTCGCCGGACTCGGCGTGCCGCTGCTCGGCGATCCGATCTATGGCGATGGTTCCGGAGCACCGCGCACGATGCTCCACGCCGCTGGCCTCACCGTCACCCGCGAAGGCAAGCCGTCGATTGAAGCGATGGCGCCGTTACCGGCCGATTTCCGCGAACTCGGCTTCAGCGATGGCTGATGAAGCCGGCGGCAATGCGGTGGAGCGTGCGGTGGAACTGGCCATGGGCGCGCTGAGCGAAAGCTTCATCGCCGCAGCCGGCCCCGGCGGTCAGAACGTCAACAAGGTTGCAACCGCCGTTCAGGTCCGGCTCGATGTTTTCGCGCTGCGGCTGGAACCGGCGGTTTTCCAGCGGTTCAAGACGCTCGCCGGCAGCAAGATGACCTCGCGCGGCGAACTGGTGATGACCGCGCGCTCGCACCGCACGCAGGAAGCGAACCGTGCCGATGCGCGAGACCGCATCGCCGAACTGATTCGCGCGGCGCATGACTTGCCGCAAAAGCGCGCGAAATCGCGGCTCAACCGGGTCGGCAAGGAAAAACGGCTGCAAGGCAAGAAGCTGCGCGGCTCGGTCAAGGCCGGACGCGGCAAGGTGTCTTTCGACTAATTCGCCGGGGCGGCGCTGGCAGGTGCTGCCGGTTCGCCGCGCGGTGCCGGCGGAATGGCGCTCGGGCTGAGTTGCTTCGCCTCAAGCATTTCGGCCGCTTCGTCGAGCGCCTTGGCCTCGCCAGCGGTGACCTCGCCCGGCGCATCGCTGCTGCTGCCGCAAGCGGCCAGAAACAACACAGGGGCGATAGCCAAATACTTCATAATTCAGGACCTCAGGCAAGCCGGGCGCGGCAGCACGATCGCCGCCGCGCCCGCTCTTGCGTCAGGAACGGCCAGCTTACTGCTTGGGTTCCGCATCCGCCTTTTCAAGGTCTTCGAAATCAGCTGCAGTCTTGGCGGCCGCGTCCTTGACTTCGTCCGGCGTCTTGGCGGGAGCGGCAGCTTCGCTGGCTTCGGCAGCTGTCTTGTCCTCGACCGGCATGGCCGATGCTTCTGCCGAATTCATTGCTTCCTCAGCCGGCATTTCGACGTTGTCGGCGCTGGCTTCGGCGTTGGGATCGTCAGTCTTGGCGCAGCCGGCGAGCGCAAACAGGGCCATCGGAGCAAGGGCGGCAAAGGCAATCTTCTTCATGTCGGGTCCCTAGTGAAGGTGGCAATGAAAGGTGGCATTGTCCCGGAGTGGTCCAGGGCATTGGACTGAGTCTAGCCAAGCCTTGCCGACAAGACAAATGCCATTTCACACTTTTGAAGCGAAGAGAAAAGGCACCCCAGAGATTGGCAAAACGCACACTTGAAGAGATATAAAGATTTCTTTATATGACCTCTCCATAGTCATGACCATGAAGATCGATCCCACCCTGCGCGCGCTTGCCGATACCACCCGGCTGCGCATCATGCGGCTGCTCGCCCACATGGAGCTGGCCGTGGGAGAACTCGCACAAGTGCTCGGGCAAAGCCAGCCGCGCGTATCGCGCCACGTGCGCATCCTGTGCGATGCCGGCCTTGCCGAGCGCCGCCGCGAAGGATCATGGGTGTTCCTGCACATCGCCATAGCAGCTGACCGAGCCCCGCCGATCGGCGCCGCCGTCGCTCGCCTGCTCGATGCGGCAGAGGCCGATGATGCCCAGTTCGCCGCGCGCTGCGAGGAGGACCGCCGCCACCTCGCCGCGATTCGCGCAGCACGCGAGAATCAGGCCGCCGCCTATTTCGCCCGCCACGCAGGCGAATGGGACCAGCTGCGCACGCTGCACAGCGCTGATGAGACGGTGGAGGCCGCACTGCTCGAAGTCGTTGGCTGCGATCTCGGTTCACTGCTCGATGTCGGCACGGGTACCGGGCGCATCGCCGAACTGCTCGGCCCACGTGCCAGTCATGTCACCGCGCTCGACAAAAGCCCGGAAATGCTCCGCATCGCCCGCGCCCGGTTGCAGCACTTGCCATCTGGCCATGCTGACCTCGTTCAAGGCGATTTCTCGGCCCTGCCCTTCGCCGATGCCGCGTTTGATACGCTGACTTTTCACCAGGTGCTGCACTATGCGCAGGATCCCGGCGGCGTGCTGGCCGAAGCTGCGCGCGTAACCCGGACGGGCGGTCGCGTCGCCGTGATCGATTTCGCCGCGCATGATCGTGAGGAACTGCGCAGCACTCATGCCCATGCCCGCCTTGGTTTTTCCGATGAGGCGATGCTGGCCATGCTCGCCGAGGCCGGGTTCTCCGCCGGATCGGCGACCGCGCTTCCGGGCCGCGAACTCACTGTCAAGATCTGGACCGGCACCCGCAATGCCGCCCAGCCCCTCCGTTCCCCTGCACGAAAGAGCCAGCCGGCATGACCGCTCAAGCCCCGATGTTCGCCGACTTGGCGGGAGACATCTCTGTCAGTTTCGAATTCTTCCCGCCCAAGACCGAGAAGATGGAAGAGCAGCTGTGGCAGGCGATCACCCAGCTTGAGCCGCTGAACCCCAGCTTCGTCTCGGTGACATACGGCGCCGGCGGATCGACGCGCGAACGCACGCACGCCACCGTCTCGCGCATTGTCCGCGAAACCAGCCTCGTGCCCGCCGCGCACTTGACTTGCGTGGCGGCAAGCAAGGGCGAGATTGCCGAAATTGCCGACCAATACTGGGAAGCCGGTGTGCGCTCGATTGTCGCCTTGCGCGGCGACCCGCAAGGCACCGATGCACGCTTCGCCCCGCACCCCGATGGCTATGCCAGTGCTGCCGACCTCGTCGCCGGTCTTTCGGCGCGCCATGCCTTCGACATCTCGGTCGCCGCCTATCCGGAAGTCCACCCCGAAGCTGTCGATGCCTCGGCGGATCTCGACAATCTCAAGCGCAAGCTTGATGCCGGGGCCAACCGCGCGATCACCCAGTTCTTCTTCTCGCCCGAAGCCTATTTCCGTTTCCTCGACAAGGCGTTGGCGGCGGGCATTTCCGCGCCGATCCTGCCCGGTATCATGCCGGTGACCAGCTTCGCCGCGATCCGCCGCATGTCGGCCAACACCGAAATTCCCGCGTGGATGGAAGCGATGTTTGAAGGTCTGGACGACCGCCCCGGCCCACGCGCGCTGGTCGCTGCCGTGGTCGCTGCCGACCTGTGCCGCCGTCTTTACGAAGGCGGTGTCCGCGACTTCCATTTCTACACCCTCAACCGTGCGGAACAGGCTTATGCGACCTGCCATCTGCTCGGCCTGCGTCCCAAGGAGACTGCGGCATGACCGCCCATCACATGACCGCGCGTGAGAAACTGCTGGCCGAGGCCGCAAAGCGCATCCTCATTACTGATGGCGCCTTTGGCACCGAGATCCAGAACTGCAAGCTGACCGAGGCGGACTATGCCGGGACGCTCGGTCTGACGAAGGACCAGAAGGGCAACAACGACATCCTCGCCCTGACCAAGCCCGAAGTGCCCGAAGCCATCCACCGCGCCTATTTCGCCGCCGGGGCCGACATTGCCGAGACCAACACGTTCAGCGCCAATCGCATCAGTCAGGCCGACTATGCCGCTGAGCATCTGGTGCGCGAAATCAACGTCGAGAGCGCGAAACTGGCCCGCAAGGTGGCCGATGAATTCGAGGCGCTGGATGGCCGCCCCCGCTTCGTTGCCGGCGCCATCGGGCCGACGAACAAGACGCTGTCGCTCTCACCCGATGTCAACGATCCGGGCTTCCGCGAGATCGATTGGGACACGCTTGTCGATGTCTACAAGGAACAGGCCGTCGCACTCGTCGAAGGCGGCGCGGACTTCATCCTGGTCGAAACGGTGTTCGACACGCTCAACGCCAAGGCCGCGATCATGGCGGTGAAGCAACTTGAGGCGGAACTGGGCCGCGAAGTTCCGATCATGCTGTCGATGACGCTGACCGACCTGTCGGGCCGCAACCTCTCGGGCCACACGGTCGAGGCGTTCTGGCACGCGGTGCGCCATGCCAAGCCGGTGACGGTCGGCCTCAATTGCTCGTTCGGCGCAACCCAGCTGCGCCCGCACGTTAAGGCGCTATCGGAAATCGCCGATACGCTGATCATGGTCTATCCCAATGCCGGTCTGCCCAACGAACTCGGCGCTTATGACGAGATGCCCGAGACCACGGCGGGCCTAGTGGCCGAATGGGCGCGGGCCGGGCAAGTGAATGTTCTGGGCGGTTGCTGCGGATCGACCCCGGCGCATATCGCCGCGATTGCCGAGGCGGCGAGCGCGCTGCCGCCACGCCAGTTGCCGGTGCTTGAGCGGGTGACACGGCTTGCAGGCCTCGAACCGTTTATCATGGCGGCCTGATTTTGCATCGTCCCGGACCTGATCCGGGACCGCTGGCAATTCCACGCTGCGCCGTCTGGCCAGCGATCCCGGGTCGAGCCCGGGATGACGAGTAGAGAAAAGATTATGACTACGGCTTCCTCCCCCGCCCGTCCTAGTGGCGCCCGTTTCGTCAACGTCGGTGAACGCACCAACGTCACCGGGTCGGCCGCGTTCAAGAAGCTGATCCTTGCGGGCGACTATGCCAAGGCGGTCGAGGTCGCGCGCCAGCAGGTCGAGAACGGCGCGCAGGTGATTGACGTCAACATGGACGAAGGCTTGCTTGATGCGGTCTTCGCCATGACGACTTTTCTCAAACTGATCGCTGCCGAACCGGACATCGCGCGTGTGCCGGTGATGATCGACAGTTCGAAGTGGGAAGTGATCGAAGCTGGTCTGAAATGTGTTTCGGGCAAGCCGATCGTCAATTCGATCTCCATGAAGGAAGGCGAGGCGCCGTTCCTCGATTCGGCGCGAAAATGCATGGCTTACGGCGCCGCCGTGGTCGTCATGGCCTTTGATGAAAAGGGCCAGGCCGACACCAAACAGCGCAAGGTCGAGATCTGCGAGCGCGCCTACAAGCTGCTCACCGGCATGGGCTTCCCGCCCGAGGATATCATCTTTGACCCCAACGTCTTCGCCGTCGCCACCGGCATCGAGGAGCACAACAATTACGCGGTCGACTTCATCGAGGCGGTGAAGGAAATCCGCGTCTCGTGCCCGCACGTCCACTTCTCGGGCGGGCTGTCGAACCTCTCGTTCTCGTTCCGCGGCAATGAGCCGGTGCGGCGGGCAATGCACTCGATCTTTCTCTACCACGCGATCCCCGCCGGGCTCGACATGGCCATTGTCAATGCCGGCCAGCTCGACGTCTACGATACGATCGACCCCGAACTGCGGCAGGCCTGCGAGGACGTGATCCTCAATGCAGACGAAGGCGCGACCGAACGCCTCGTCACCCTCGCCGAGAAGTTTCGCGGCACCGACGTGGCACAGGAAAAGGCCGCCGAGGAATGGCGCGGCTGGGACGTGGTTCGCCGCATCGAACACGCACTGGTCAAGGGCATCGACGCGCATATCGTCGACGATACCGAGATCGCCCGCGCCGAGATCAAAGCGCGTGGCGGTCGCCCGATCGAAGTGATCGAAGGCCCGCTGATGGAGGGAATGAACACGGTCGGCGACCTGTTCGGATCGGGCAAGATGTTCCTTCCGCAAGTGGTGAAATCGGCGCGCGTGATGAAGAAGGCGGTCGCTCACCTGATCCCCTTCATCGAGGCCGAGAAAACCGCCGCGTCGAAGCCCAAGGGCAAGATCATCATGGCCACGGTCAAGGGTGACGTTCACGATATCGGCAAGAACATCGTCGGCGTCGTGCTCCAGTGCAACGGCTACGAAGTGATCGACCTTGGCGTCATGGTGCCGTGGACGACGATCATCGAGACCGCGCAAAAGGAAAAAGCGGACATCATCGGCCTGTCAGGCCTGATCACGCCAAGCCTCGATGAGATGGTCACCGTGGCCGAGGAAATGCAGCGCGCCGGCATGACCATCCCGCTGCTGATCGGCGGCGCGACCACCAGCAAGCTGCACACCGCGCTGCGCATCGATCCGGCCTACGAAGGCCCCGTGATCCACGTGCTCGACGCCAGCCGCGCGGTCGGTGTCGCCTCGCAATTGCTGTCGGACACGCAGGCTGAGGGTTTCATCAAGACCACCGCCGACGACTACCAGCACATGCGCGATGTGCGCGCTGGCAAGGAACCGACCGTGCTGCTCTCCATCGACGATGCGCGCGCCAACGGTTTCAAGGCCGACATGAGCGAGAAGGCCCCGCCGCCCGAACAACCCGGGGTCCACGTGTTCGAGGACTGGGACCTCGCCAATCTGGTCGAATGCTTTGACTGGACACCGTTCTTCCGCGCTTGGGAGCTCGCCGGTGTCTATCCCGCGATCCTCAATGACGTAGTTGTCGGCGAAAGCGCGCGGGCGCTCCATGCCGATGCGTTGGCGATGCTCGACAAGATTGTCAGCGAAAAGTGGCTCACTGCCAAGGGCGTTTGTGGCTTCTGGCCCTGCGCGCGCGATGGCGATGATGTGACGCTGCACCTTGATGACGAGCGCAACCTCAAGCTGCCGTTCCTGCGCCAGCAGATCCGCAAGAGCCGCGACCGGGCGAACTATTGCCTCGCCGATTTCATCGATCCCGATGGCGACTGGCTGGGCGGTTTCGCGGTCGGAATTCACGGCATCGAACCGCATCTCGAACGCTTCCGCAGCCAGCATGACGACTACAACGACATCCTGCTGAAGGCGCTGGCCGACCGTTTTGCCGAGGCCTTTGCCGAGCGGCTCCACCAGCATGTCCGCACGACGCTGTGGGCCTATGCGCCGGGCGAGCAGCTGACCAACGAGGCGCTGGTCAAAGAGCAATATCGCGGCATCCGCCCGGCCCCCGGCTATCCTGCCTGCCCGGATCACACGCTCAAGCCGATCCTGTTCGAACTGCTCGATGCCGGGAACACGGCGGGGCTGGTGCTAACCGAATCGATGGCCATGCTGCCGACGGCGGCTGTATCAGGCTTCTACTTTGCCCACCCCGAGAGCGAGTATTTCGGCGTGGCGCGGATCGGACGCGACCAGCTGGCCGACTATGCCGCGCGCTTTGGCCGGAGCGAGAGCGAAACCGAGCGCTGGCTGCGGCCCAACCTCGACTAGTCCGTCTCGAACTTCGCCGGGCGTGACAGCAGATAGGGCAGCTCGCTTGACGCGATGCTGGTTTCCTTGCCGTTGTGGTGCAACAGCGTCACGCGGCCCAACCCGGCATTGACCACGGCGCCGGCCACGGTGTCGATCCACTTGTGCAGCTCGGCGTGGATATGGGCGAGCGCATCGCCGCCCGTAGTCGCTTCGGCAGAGCTTTCAACCTCTGCGCCAAGTTCCTGCACGCGTTCGATCGCGGCCCCAAATTTGTCTTCGTTTTCCATCGGCAATCCCTTCGGGCGACTTCATGCCACAGCCGTTCCCGCGCAAACAGGCTCGACCTTGGGCGCAGTGGCTTTATCATCGCGCCGATGTTGCTGACTGCACCCCTGCTCATGGCCACCGCTTTGGCTGGCCCCCCGCCTGCTGCCCCCCAGCCTGCCGCTGTTGCCGTCTCCTTTGATCGCAAGGGGACCAGGACGGTCGTCGCCGAAGGCATGGCTGACCGCGAAACCGGGCGGAAAGTCACCGCCGACGATCCCGTACGGATTGCCAGCATATCAAAGCTGGTGACCGCGATGGGCGTGATGCGGCTGGTCGATCAGGGCAAGTTGGACCTTGATCGTGACGTATCGGACTATCTAGGCTGGAAGCTGCGGCACCCGGGTTTCCCCGACAAGCCGATTACCTTGGCCATGCTTCTTTCGCATCAGTCGGGCCTGCTCGACGGGCCGGACCTCTACATCATCCCGCTGGACATGACCCTGCGCGAACGCCTTTCCGATCCGCGCGTGTGGGATGCGGCCCATGCGCCGGGTTCGGGCTGGTTCCACTACACCAATCTCAACTTCCCGGTTGTCGCCAGCGTGATGGAGCGGGCAACTGGCGAGCGCTTTGACCGGTTGATGGCGCGGCTGGTGCTCGGGCCGCTGAGGCTCGACGCCTGCTTCAACTGGGGCGATGGCTGTTCTCCGGCGATGATCAAGCGTGCCGTGGTGCTTTACCGGTCGACCGGCGAAGTGGCCAAGGATGATCTTCAGGGGCGGCGTCCGGACTGCCTCGTCGTGCCTGCCGCTGACAGTTCATGCGATCTCGCCAGCTACCGGCCCGGAGACAACGGCGCGCTGTTCTCGCCGCAGGGCGGCCTGCGGATTTCGATGAAGGGCCTTGCGCGGCTGGGTCAGACGATCTCCGGCAATGCGGCGAACGGATTTCTCTCGCAGCCGAGCTATTCGCGCATGTTCAAACCGGTGTGGACATTCGACGGCGCTAACGGGCTGGGCGAGGACGGCGAGTCTGGCTTTTTCTGCGCTTATGGGCTGGCGGCACAGCGGCTCGCCAATAGGCAGGAAGGGTGCCGTGATGATCCGTTTGGCGATGGCGTGATGCGGTTCGGCCATTCCGGCGACGCCTATGGCCTGAAGGCCGGCTTGTGGTTTGATCCATGGACGGGCCGGGGTGTCGCCTATTTCACCAGTGCGGTGCCCGATGGCGATAAGGGCGCCCGCAGCGCCTTCACCAGCCGCGAGGAAAGCCTGATCGACCGCTTGCCGCGCTGAACCGCAACGATTCCGGGGGCAAATCCGGCTTTCACTGCTGCCCAAGCGCCCGGACATCTGCCATAGGGCGGCGGCAATGCTCGATAGTGCCGAACTTCTCCCCGCGCTTCACACCACCTTCGGCTTCTCCGCCTTTCGCGGGGTGCAGGAGCAAGTGGTGCGCCGAGTGCTCGCCGGGCAATCGACGCTGGCGGTGATGCCCACTGGCGCGGGCAAGTCGCTGACTTACCAGCTGCCCGCCACAATGATGCCGGGCACCTGCGTGGTGATCTCCCCGCTGATCGCGCTGATGCACGACCAGCTCCGTAGTGCCGAGGCCAACGGCATCCGCGCCGCCAGCTTGACCAGCGCAGACAGCAACCGCGAAGAAACCATCGACCGCTTCCGCGCAGGTGAGCTCGACCTGCTCTATGTCGCCCCCGAACGCGCCAGCCAGCAGCATTTCCGCGACCTGCTGAATGCGGGTCAGATCAGTCTGTTCGCCATCGACGAAGCGCATTGCGTTTCCGAATGGGGCCACGATTTCCGCCCCGATTATCGCGCGCTGCGTCCGCTAATGGACAGCTTTGCCGATGTGCCGCGCCTTGCGCTGACGGCAACGGCAGACGCGCATACCCGCGCCGATGTGCTCGCCCAACTGGGCATCGATGCCGAAGGCCTGATCGTCGCCGGGTTTGACCGGCCGAACATCCGCTATGCCATCCGCCATCGGCAAGGCGGCTTCACCCAGCTCCGCGACCTGCTCAAGGAACAGCCCGGCCCGGGGATCATCTATGCCCCGACCCGCCGCAAGGTGGAGGATCTGGCCCAGAAACTTGGCGAGGCAACCGGGCGTCGTGTGCTGCCTTATCACGCCGGCCTGCCGGCTGAACAACGCGCCGCCAACCAGTCGGCTTTCGTCGCCAGTGAAGACATGGTCATGGTCGCCACGGTCGCCTTTGGCATGGGCATCGACAAGCCCGACATCCGCTGGGTCGCCCACGCCGATCTGCCGAAGTCGATCGAGGGCTACTATCAGGAAATCGGCCGCGCGGGCCGCGATGGCTCGCCCGCCGAGACGATGACCCTCTACGGCCCCGACGACATCCGCTTGCGCCGGACCCAGATCGACGAGGGGGCTGCTCCGGGGGACCGGAAAGCGGCGGACCATACCCGGCTGAATGCCCTCCTGGGTCTGGCCGAGGCTTTGGGCTGTCGGCGTCAGGTGCTGCTTGGCTACTTCGGCGAACAGGCCGACCCCTGCGGGAATTGCGATCTTTGCGACCGCCCCGCGTTGCTGTTCGACGCGACCGAGGCGGTCGCAAAGATCGCAATTCCCGCAGGGGTCGGCCTGTTCGCCGAAGTAGCCCAGCAGCACCTGACGCCGACAGCCCAAAGCCTCGGCCAGCCCCAGAAGGGCATTCAGCCGGGTATG
>NZ_JANPGP010000089.1:0-52564 GCF_031424035.1 Novosphingobium sp. | reverse complement strand
ATCGCTGCTGCAGGCGATCAAGCATGACGGCGAGGTTGCGATGAGCTGCCAGTTTTCGCTGCTGGTTCGACGGGTGCGGTTGCAGCAGGCTGCTGCCTCCTTCGTGACGCCGGTGCCCGCAACGCAGGAGTGCCACTGTCCACAATTCAAATCGGGACTGTCCCGCGATGGCACGCAAGCCGCACAGAACGGGGCTTGACGAATCGCATCAAGCGTTAGCGATCAGGCAATGATATCGGGGATCAGGTAGTCCTCGATCAATGCGATCTGGTCCTTCAGCTTCAGCTTGCGCTTTTTCAGGCGGGCAATCTGCAGCTGGTCGTTGGCGCCCGCAGCAGTCAGCGCATCGATGGCCGCGTCCAGGTCACGATGCTCGATCCTGAGCATTTCCAGCCGCTTGCGCATTTCCTCTTCGGTCACGCCGCCTCAATCCCTTCACCAGTGCCGACGAAATGACCGGCGAATACGGTTAACCGCCCGCCGCGTGTCCGGGGCGATTGCTCCGGTATAGTATCGGTTACGCTTCGCAAGATAATGGTAATGTGCTTTCCTGACAATCGCACTGCAGGACAACACCGGTCCCGAGTCGGTCGGAGAGGAAATCTGCAGTGACACCCGGAGAAAACGGGGGAGCAACCAAGGAGTAGCTCATGGAACAGTCGCATGCCAGTGCACTACAGCTGAAACACGAAGGCCTCGAACGCCGCATCCAGCAGGAAATGAGCAGGCCTTTGCCTGATTTTACCGAAGTCCAGGCGCTCAAGAAGCGCAAACTCCGCATCAAAGAAGAATTGTCGCACTGATCGGCGATCTGCGGATAAGGTGGTCGGCCGGGATGGATCCATCCCGGTCGGAAACCGCAGCCATCCGTTTCAATTCCCGCCATAGTAGGCTAGCAGCGCATCATGCTTGATGCGATTGCTTCCGCACGGACCATTCTGACCCGCCTTCACGAGGTGATGGCCTCGCGCAGCGCCGCGCAGGCGAAGCTCAACACCGTGGTCGATGTGATCGGCGGCGGCCTCGATAGCGAGGTCTGCTCGATCTATCTGCTGCGTGAAGGCATGCTGGAACTGTTCGCCACCAAGGGGCTGTCGCAGGATGCCGTCCACGTCACGCGCATGTCCATCGGCGAAGGTCTGGTCGGCACCATCGCGGGCAATGTCGAAACGCTCAACCTGGCCGAGGCGACCGCGCACCCGGACTTTTCCTATCGCCCGGAAACCGGTGAAGACAAGTACCACTCCTTCGCCGGCGTGCCGATCGTCCACCGCGAACGCGCCGTCGGCGTGCTCTGCGTCCAGCACGCCGATCCGCGCCGCTATGCCGATGTCGAGATCGAGGCGCTGCAGACCGTGGCCATGGTCCTGTCCGAACTGATCTCCAGCGCCGGCCTCGTCGACGAGGAAGAGGCTTGGGGGCTTACCGCCGCCCAGTCTGGCCCGGCGCAGATGCACGGGCTGGCGCTGGTCAAGGGACTGGCGAGCGGCGTGGCGGTATTCCACCAGCCGCGCGTCACCATCGAACACACCGTAGCCGAAGATACCGAGGCAGAGCGTCAGCGCGTCTACCTTGCTTTCGACCGGATGCGCGAACAGATCGACAAGATGGCCGCGCAAGCCGAATTCGGCGGCGGCGGCGAGCATGACGAGGTGCTCGAAACCTACAAGATGTTCGCTTACGACGAAGGCTGGAAGCGGCGCATCAATGACGCGATCGATTCCGGACTGACCGCCGAAGCCGCGATCGAGCGCGTCCAGCAACACACCCGCATGCGCATGCGCCAGATCGACGATCCGCTGCTGGCCGACCGGATGCATGACCTTGAGGACATGGCCAACCGGCTGATGCGCACGGTCTCGGGCCAGCTCGGCACGGCGGCCTCCAAGGGCCTGCGGCAGGATGCGATCCTGATTGCGCGCAATCTGGGTCCGGCGGAACTGCTCGAATATGACAAGCGCCGGCTGAAAGGCGTGATCCTTGAGGAAGGCTCGCTCACCGCGCACGTGGTGATCGTCGCCCGCGCCATGGGCGTGCCGGTGCTCGGCCGCGTGCAGGGCTTGCGCGGCGTGGTGCGCGAAGGCGATGAACTTTTGCTCGATGCCGACATGGCCATGGCAACCGTGCGCCCCACACCGGCGTTGGAAGAGGCATTCAATGCCCGCTTCGCCCGCAGCCGCGAAAAGCAGGCGGCATGGGCGGCGCTGCGCGATGTCGAACCACGTACCAAGGATGGCGTGCGCGTCACCGTGATGATGAACGCGGGCCTGCGCGATGACATGCCGATGCTGGGCATGACCGGGGCTGACGGCATCGGCCTGTTCCGCACCGAATTCCAGTTCCTCGTCTCCGCCACCCTGCCCGCGCGCGAACGCCAGACCCGGCTCTATCGCGACGTGCTGGAATCGGCCGGCGACAAACCCGTCGTATTCCGCACGGTCGACATCGGCGGCGACAAGGCGCTCCCTTACCTGCGCCATGACGAAGATGGTGATGAAGAGAACCCGGCGATGGGCTGGCGCGCGCTGCGCGTCGCGCTTGAACGCGAGGGCCTGCTCAAGGCTCAGGCCCGCGCCCTGCTCGAGGCTGCCGGCGGACGCACGCTCAACGTGATGTTCCCGATGGTCTCCGAACCATGGGAATTCGATGCCGCCAAGGCCGTGTTCGATGCCCAGCTGAAATGGCTCAAGGGCCAGCGCAAGATGCTGCCGCAGGAAATCCGCTATGGCGCGATGCTCGAAGTGCCGGCGCTGGCGGAAATGCTTGACGTGCTGGCACCGAAGATCTCGTTCCTGTCGATCGGCACCAATGACCTCACCCAGTTCCTCTTCGCTGCCGACCGCGCCAACCCCAAGCTGGCCGAACGCTATGACTGGGTCAGCCCGTCGATCCTGCGTTTCATCGCGCGCGTGCTGAAAAACGTCGAGGGCAAGGGTGTGGACGTTGCCGTTTGCGGGGAAATGGGCGGTCGCCGGCTTGAGGCGCTGGCGCTGATCGGCGTGGGCGTGCGCCGCTTGTCGATCACCCCGGCATCGGTCGGCCCGATCAAGGAATTGCTGACCAAGGTCGACACGCGCGAGATCACGGAGGCCATGCAGGGCTGGCTAGCCAATCCTCCGGCCAGCATGCGCGCCGAACTGGTCGCCTGGGCCGCCCAGCGCGGGATCGACTGCGACTGAGCCAGCACCGTGTAGCGCGACTGGCCAAGCGATTGGCCGCGCGCCTGCCGCACCCTGCCGCGAAGGTCCCCGAGGTCACCTGATTGTAACATCGTTTTGCTTGACAAGACTGCGGTGCAGCCCTTGGTTACCAACTCCTTTGGTCGCAACACTAACAAAATCGGTACGGGATGTCAGAGCAGGAAGCCCAACAGCCGCAACTGCCGCTTGCAGGCGTGGGTCCGCGGTTGAAAGCGGCACGTGAACAGCTGGGAATCACTCGTGAAGGGATGGCCCAGAAAACACGCATCGCCGAACGGTTGATCGCCGCGATCGAAGCGGGGGACTGGGACGCGCTGCCTTCGCGCACCTATGCCACCGGCTTCACCCGCTCTTATGCTCGCGCCGTCGGGCTGGACGAAAAAGCGATTGTTTCCGAAGTTCGCCGCGAGATGGGTCTGGCTGAACCAGTCGAGTACCGCGCCGGCACCGCTTCGCTTGATCCGGGCGACCCTGCCCGCGTGCCGGGATCGAAGTTCGCTTGGGGCCTCGCCTTGCTGGCAATCGTGCTGGCCATCGGCGGCTACTTTGCCTTCCGCACGCTGTTCTCCCCGGCCGTTGTCCTGCCCGAAACGCTGCCGATAGAAACTGCCAGCGCCGAAGTGGTGGTAACCACCGAAGCCTCGGTTCCGGCGATCTATCCCAGCCTGGGAGCAGATGGGACCTTGCTGCCAACTGATGGATCCGGACAGACCGGACAGGCCACCGCGCCGCGCCGCGTGGAATCGCGCCCTTCAGTGCGCCCCGCGACGCGGGCATCGACACCTGCCTCGCCCACCCCGCAGCCGGCTCCCGCACCGGCCCCGGCAGCTGAGCAAGGTTCGGTTCAGCCGCCACCTTCCACCGTTTCGAACTGACCTCCTCTCGACAGGCTGGGTCTGTCAGGGTTAGAAACGTGGTTAAATCTGCCCGTTACGGGCTACCTGTCTTGGGCCAACTGACTTGGGGGCCAACTGTTTTGGGGAGCGTGCGCGCTGCGATGAAAAGCCTGTCTGCTTGGAAACGTCCGGGCCTTGCCCTGATTGCCCCGTCACTTGCCCTGTCCTTTGCGCTTAGCACGGTGCCCGCACCGGCGCAGAACACGTCGATCCAGGCCGGTGCTGATGCCCGCATCAAGAAGCTTGAGGCCGAGGTGAAGGCCCTCCAGCGTCAGGTTTTCCCGGGCGCTGACGGCAAGTATTTCCCGCCCGAAATCAACAAGCCAGCCGGTGCGGTGACAACCACCGGAACCCCGGCGACCACGCCGGTGACCGACCTGCTGACCCGCATGGATGCGGTCGAGCTGCAACTGACGCGCATCACCGCCGCCAACGAGGAAAGCGCCAACCGCATCGCCCAGCTTGAGGCAAAGCTGGCCGCACTGGCGCCTGCTCCGGCGGCGGCAACGACCGTGACGGTCCCTGCTGGAACGACCGCAGTGGTTTCGACCAGTGCTCCGGCCACAACCACACCCGCTGCGACGACACCAGCCGCCAGCTTCCCTACCCCTGCCCCGGTGACTCTCACCCGCCCGGCGGCAACCACGCCGAAGCCCGCAGCGGCAGCTGCGACCCCGGCCGCCAAGCCGGCAGCGCCTTCCGCGCAGCGCGTGGCGGCGGTCAAGGAAGTCGAAAAGCCCAAGACTGCCGATGCCGGGGATGATGAATATTCCTATGGCTACCGTCTTTGGGAAGCGAAGTTCTTCCCCGAGGCGGAGCAGCAATTGCAGCTGTTCCTGACCAAGTATCCCAAGCACCAGCGGATCAGCTTTGCCCGCAACCTGCTCGGTCGCGCCTATCTCGATGAAGGCAAGCCGCGCGAGGCGGCGCAGTGGTTCCTCAAGAACTATCAGGCCGACAAGAACGGCGCCCGCGCATCGGACAGCCTGCTGTACCTTGCCGAATCGATGCGCCAGCTCAAGGACACCAACCGCGCCTGCATCGCCCTCGCCGAATTTGGCGAGACCTTTGCCGCAGAGGCTGCCGGCCGGCTGAAGACGCAATACGAAGCCACGCGGCGCGGAGTGAAGTGCAGCTAAACCACGAAGCCGCCAGCGCCCGGTTCCGGCAATCACTTACTGCCTTGTGGCCGGGCGAGGGCAAGTTGGGACTGGCCGTGTCCGGCGGGCCGGACAGCATGGCGATGCTGCTGCTCGCCGCCGAGGCATTTCCCGATCGCATCGAAGCCGCCACCGTCGATCACCGGCTGCGGACCGAAAGCGGCGCGGAAGCGGCCATGGTGGCTGGAGTCTGCGCCGGCCTTGGCGTTCCGCACGAAATTCTCGCCGTCGAAGTCGAACCCGGCAATGTGCAATCGGAGGCCCGCACCGCGCGCTATGCCGCGCAGGCGGAATGGACCGAGCGCCGGGGCCTCACCGCCCTGCTCACCGCGCACCATGCTGACGATCAGGCCGAAACCCTGCTGCTTCGGCTCAATCGGGGCAGCGGCGCTGGCGGACTGGCTGGCATTCGCGCGGTCGGCCGCGTCCCCGGCACGCGCATCCCGCTACTGCGCCCGCTGCTTGACTGGCGGCGCGCAGATCTGGCGCAGGTCATCAACGAGAGCGGCGTAACCGCCGCCGATGATCCCTCGAACGCAGATCCGAAGTATGATCGCGCCCGGGTCCGCAAGCACCTCACGCAAGCCGACTGGCTCGACATTCCAGCGCTGGCCGCCAGCGCCGCGCACCTTGCCGACGCCGATGCCGCGCTCGATTGGGCGGCGGCGCGCGAATGGTCCGAATGCGTGACAAAGGCGCCGATGGGGCTGGTCTATCGCCCGCAGGCCCCGCGTGCGGTTGCGCTGCGCGTGATCGCCCGCGTGGTGCGCGAACTCGATGGCACCGAACCGCGCGGATCGGCTGTAGCGCGCCTGTTCGACAGCCTGGTTGCCCGCCAGCCGGCCTCGATCGGCGGTCTGGTCGCGCGCACCGGGCACGATGGCTGGTCCTTCACGAAAGCCCCCGCACGGCGGACGTGATCAGCTCTCAGTCAGCGATTGCCCCACGCCGGTCTGCTTGCCCCGCGTGACGTAAACCTTGTCTCCCACTTTGGCCAAGCCGAACAGCTTTTGCGCAAAGGGTGTCGGCACGCCGATGCAACCGTGGCTGGCATAGCCGTTTTCCACCTTGGTACCGTGGATCGCCACGCCATCGGCGGTCAGGTTCATGGTGTAGGGCATCGGCGCATTGTCATAGGTGCGCGAATGGTGATTGGCGCTTTTCCAGTTGATCGGGAACACGCCAAGCGGGGTGGGCTTTTCAGTCGTACCGAGCAACACCGCCGTCGCCGCGATTTCATAGCCGCCGCGGAACACCGAGAGCACCCGCGCTTCAAGGTCGACGGTCATCACCAGCGGGCCATCCGGCACACCGGCCTCGTCCCAGTGCCATTCGCCGTACTTGATCGGACCGGTGATCGGCAGCACGCGCTTGATGACAAAGCGCTGGTCGACCGGTGCGGGCTTGGCCGGCGCTTCTGGCGGTGCTGAGGCGATAGGCTTGGGCGGGGTGGAGGCCGGCTTCTCCAGCGAAATCAACGCCGCTCCGGCGACGACGATACCGCCAACCGCCGCAACCACTGCGCCCCAACCTTTCGCTCCCAGAACCATATCTGCGCCCATTCCTCTGTCTTGCCCAGATGATCAAACGGCAGAAGTGCCGCGAAATCCAGCCCTTCGGCTGCTGCGTCCCTATACGGGACCGGGCGTGGCGATTGGGTTAACTGCTGCGCGGTGTTGCACGTCTTGCCAAGCAGCCAGACCGGTGGCACCCCCGATGCGGGATATCGGTAGGGGCTGACGAACTTTGCGCTGCGAAATTTTTGTCGGATCGGCAGCTTTCTGGCGGGCCGCGAGCAACGATATCGCCCAAGCTCGCCGCCGCGTGCTGATTCAGGCGATGACTTTTGAAGGCGATGCCGCCGGTCTCGGCGTAGCCTCTGCCATCGCCGCGTCCACCGCCACGCAGCGCCGCGTGCTGGTCGATGATTACACCCGCCATGTGATCAACGACACGTTCCTCTCGCTGTCAAAGGACGCCGCGCTCCATGCCGAAGCGCGCTCGACATGGGACATGTTCGACAGCCTGATTGCCTCTGGCGCACAGGTGAAAGTCACCAACCCGGTCGGCGGCAATCCGTTCAACTATGTGCTGCGCAATCACCGCAAGCTGCTGGTGATGGACGATGCCGTGTGGATCGGCGGGATCAACTTTTCCGACCACAATTTCGCCTGGCACGACATGATGGTGCGGGTCGAAAGCGCAGAGGTGGCAAACTGGTTCGCCGGCGAATTCGACAAGGACTGGCACGGGAAGACGTCACCTGCACAAGCCAGCTTTGGCGAAATGGACGCCTATTCGCTCGATGGTCTGCACAATGCCGAAGGCTCGCTGCCTCTGCTGCGCCTGTTCGAAAATGCCCGCCATTCGATCGAGGTGATCAGCGCCTATCCGACTTTCCCCTTCGTCACCGCCATGGCCCACGCGGCACAGCGCGGCGTGGCCGTGTCGATCTATACGCCGCGCCCGAACAACAAGCCGATCGTGCGCGATTACCTGATGGGTGTAGCCGGGCGCAGCGGCATCCGGCTGCGGTTGCTGCCGGAAATGACCCACGTGAAAGCGGCGCTGGTCGATGGCGAGACGGTGGTTGCGGGGTCGAGCAATTTCGATTTCGTCGGCTACCGGGTCAGCGCGGAATATTACGCCGTGCTGCGCGAGGCCGGGATCGTTGCGGATTTCGAACGGCTGCTGTTCGCCCCGGCGCGGGCGAGTTCGGGCGACCCGCTGCCGCAGGACTTTTCGCGCTGGCGCTCATGGCGGGCATCGGTCGCCCTGCGCGCCGCCGATGTGCTGATCCACGGTCTGCGCCACCCGCCGCGTGTGGGCGAATGGGTGCGGCCAACCTAACCGAGACCCCGCGCAGGCGGGGACCTAAGGCGTTAACGGGCGAGGTTGCGATTGCACTCCTGAGGTCCCCGCCTGCGCGGGGATTCCGCTGGGAACTCACCCATGCGCGCCGAACTCGTTGGCGATGGTCAGGCCGATCCGCAGCGACAGCTTCCACGCCTGCTCGATCGGATCGATCGAATCGCGGTGGATCGCCTGATAGCCGCTCGCCCCGCTGTCCGGGTAATCGCTCGGCTCGCTGACCGTAAAGTCGCCTAGCGCGGGCATCGAGGTCGGGAAGGCGCGGCGCAACTGGGCGAGCGCTTCCTCGATCCGCAGGGTGAACACCATTTCCCAAACATCCTCGCGTGCGATGTCATTGGCGCGGCTGAAGCCCGGAACCGAGACGACGCGGATGAACATATGCTGGAACAGCGCCAGCCGCAGCGCCTGCGCCACGCCGAGCGAGCGGCGCATCTGCTCGCGTCCGGCCAGGGGTGCCTCATCGCCCATCGGGTCGATCAGTCGGTGCAGCTTGAGCGCATCGACCCGCAGGCGTGAGGCGAGGCGGCGGAACACGCCGGTGCGGTCATCGGTGGTGAAAGTCTCGGCCAGAAGCAGGCAGGCATCGGCGATCTGCTGTTCCCCGCCGCGATAGGGCCGGCTGGCCCAGTAGGCCGAATTGAACAGCTCGCCAAAGGCCGCGACCGTCTTGATCGAGGCGAGCGCATTGGCCGAACGGACCAGCCGCAGCATCTGCCGCCCGCGAGCGCTCGATTGCAGAAGCGCGCGGATTTCCTCGTAATTGCCCTCTGCCGCCGTGCCGAACCCGGCGATGACATTCACCGGATAGCCGAGCTGCTGGAGCACGGCGTTGTGCGGGATGGCGCGGATCTGGCGCAGGTTCATCGCCCGGTCTGCGGCAAGGTCCGACTGGCGGCGCGACTTGCGGCTGCCCGTATCGTTGAGCAACCCGAGGCCGAAGGCCGTTACGGCGCGCGGGTAGGTCGCCGAATTGAGGTGCCGCTGCTGCACCCGCCGGATGGCGCGGTAGAAATCAAGACTGAGGTCGGTGCGGCGATAGAACGGATCGACCGGCGCATCGGCATCGGCGAGGCTCGGCGCATTCTCGGCCATGCGAGTCAGCGTGGCGAGCGCCAGTTCGGGCGATCCGAAGAACAGGTAGCCATCGCCGCCCTGAAAGCTGACTTCCGGTTCCAGCCGGATGCCGGCGCGTACGAAGCGGCGGCGCGACCATGGCGAAAGCGGCCATTCGAGCCGGTCAGTGAACGATCCCGGATGGGCACCGCGGCCCATCGATTCGCCGTGGGTGTTGAAGATCAGCGCGGCCACATCAGTCATGCCATTGGCGGCCATTGCCTCGCTCAGGCGTCCCTGCAGGCGCTCGATCGCCAGCGCTGCCGGGATCTGTCCGACAAAGCGCCCGGCATCTGAAAAGCCGGTCTGGATCGAAACCCGCCCACGCGCCCGGGCATAGGCCTGATAGTGCGGCTCCGACAAAACCGCATCGAGCAGCCGCCCGCCATGTTCGAGCGCGGTTTCGGTTTCGAACAGCGGCGATACGTCGACCTTGCCGTCAACGCCGAACAGCTTGGCGAAATAGAGCGCAGCGAGCACCGTGCTCGGCTGTTCGCATTCGGCCACCAGCATGCGGATCGGCGTATCGGCATCCACATGGTGCAGGACCTGCGCCATGATCAGGAACTGGCGGATGGCGGTGCTGTTCTCGATCGCCAGCGCGGCAAGGTTCGACCGCAGCGGCTTCACTTCACCCAGCAATTCGCGCAGCCGGGCGAGTGCGGCCTGACTGTCGAGATCGAGCAGGCCTTCGGGATCGATGCGGCGGCGCACCGCGTTCTGCAGCTGCGAATTGTTCACCCGGAAGTGGACCCAGCCCATGCCCAGACCGTCGGCACGCATGGCGGCGGCAGCGGTGAGCAAGGTGCGAGCGAGCGCATCGTCTGCCTCGCCGGCGCGGTATTCCAGCTCGGTGATCATCGGTTCGAGCGAGACAAGTTTGTTACCGTGATCGGCGGTGAAGCGGTTGGCGACTTCAGACAGTGCCGCCGGGTTTGTCAGGTCCTGAGCGAAAAGCGCGCTCATCTCGGCGGCATAGGCGGCGGCGCGGTTCAGTTCCCCGGCGATGTCGCTGGCCGCATCCGCCAACATCACCGCATAGGCGGCGAGGCGCTGGGCCTTTTCGGCCAAGCGGTATCGCAGGCAGGTGTGCCAGCCGATGTCGGTACGGCCGTCCATGTCGTAGCCGACCCAGGTGGCAAAGCGAAACGGCACCGGGCGGGCGGCGCGCCACTGGTCCGGCCAGCGCCCGCGCGCGGTATCGAGCAAGTGGCCGACGATGACATCGCGCGCGGCCTGTCCATTGGCCAGCGCCTTCATCGCCTCTTCATGCTCGTAATCGAGCGTGATGGCATCGCGGTCATGCGGGGCGAGGCAGACGGTCGCCTCGCCAATGTCGCCACTAGCCGCTGCGGCGGCAACCGCGCCGCCTTGTGCGCGGCTGAGCAGAAACGTGGGGTGCGCCGTGAAGACCACATGGGCGGCGGGCCGCTGCCAGCGCGCGGTGAAAGCCTCGAAGCTGTCCGCCTGCGCCAGCGCGTCGATCGCCGCGCCGTTGGCTTCGGCCTCCACCGGGCTGATCAGCCGGTGCAGCCGCCGCGCCCGCGATTGCAGCGAATCGCATTCGAGTTCGCTGACCAGCGTGCCCACCTCGTCGAGGCTGAGCGAACCGTCCTCCAGCCGCCGCGACAGTTCGAGGCTGAGCTGGAATACCGGGTTGAACAGCGGGGTTTCCGCCGTGCGCAGGTGAAGGTGCTGAAGGCGCTCTTCCAGCGCGGCGACGGTAACTGGCCCGCCGGCGCTCATCCGCGCAGGCCTGCCGCTTGGCGGGCGGCGGCTTCGATCCTTGCCACATCAGGCGCACCCTTGGGGATCATCCACGATCCGCCGACGCAGAGCACGGCGTCGAGCGTCAGCCAGTTGGGCGCGGTTTCCGGCGTGATGCCGCCGGTGGGGCAGAACTTCGCCATGCCGAACGGCGCGGCGATGGCGGACAGCGCCTTGATCCCGCCCGAGGCCTCTGCCGGGAAAAACTTGAACCGCGTCAGGCCAAGATCGAGCCCGAGCATGATGTCGCTGGCATTGGCGGTGCCGGGCAGAAACGGCACGCCCGCCGCAATCGCCGCCTTGCCGAGATCGGCGGTCAGGCCGGGCGAGACGATGAATTCCGCCCCGGCCTCAAGCGCGGCATCGAGATCGCGCGGATTGAGCACCGTGCCCGCCCCGACGACTGCGCCCGGAACCTGCTTCATCGCGCGGATCACATCGAGCGCGCAGGGCGTGCGCAGCGTGACCTCCAGCGCGGGCAGGCCGCCGGCGACCAGCGCCTGCGCGATGGGCACCGCGTGGGCGACATCGTTGATCACCAGCACCGGGATCACGGGGGCCAGCTTCATGACCGCTTCGGGGTTGCTCACGACAAATGCTCCTGCACGAAGGCAGCGGCGGCACCGAACAGGCCCGGCTGCGGATGGGTGATCAATTTGACCGGCAATCCGGCCATCAGCGTTTCGAAGCGCCCCTTGGCGCGGAACCGGTCGGCAAAGCCCGAGGCCAGCAGGCTGTCCTTGATCCGCAGGCCAAGCCCGCCGGCGATGACCACGGCGCTCGCGCCCTGAGCCAGCGCGATGTCGCCGGCAACCGAGCCGAGCGCGAGGCAGAACCGGTCGACGGCGGCAGCGGCCAGGCTGTCTTCTCCCGACGCGCCAAGCTGCCAGATCGTCCGGTCATCAAGCGGCGAGATCGCGCGGCCTTCCATGGCGGCGAGCGTTTCATAGATGTCGACGATGCCGGGACCGGCAACCACCCGCTCCACCGAAACGCGCGAATGGCGCTGGCGCAGGCGGGCGAGGATCGCTTCCTCGATCGAATCGAGCGGGGCGAAGGCGATGTGTCCGCCCTCGGTCGCCTGCACGCGGTAACCGCCTGCCCCATCACGCCAGACATGGGCGACGCCAAGGCCGGTGCCGGGGCCGACAATCGACAGCGTGCCCTCTGCCGGCAGCGCGCCTTCCGGCCCGCAGAGGTGGACGAACTGGTCATCGGGCGCCCGCGCGGCAGCATGGCCAACCGCGCCGAAATCGTTGACCAGCGTGAAGCGGTCAACGCCGAGCTTTTCGGGGATCAGCGCCGGGCGGATGATCCACGGATTGTTGGTGAAGCGGATGACGTCTCCGCCGACCGGGCCGGCGATGGCAATCGCGCAGTCCCGCGGCAGGCTGCCACCTCTGCGCGTCGCATAGTCCTCCCACGCGGTCTGGAAGCTGGCGTGGTCGCTGGTGTGCAGCGTGACCGGCTCGCCCAGTTCAATCGCGCCGTCCGGCGACACCGAAGCGAGCGCGAAGCGTGCATGGGTGCCGCCAATATCGACGGTGACGAGATCGACCACCGCCTTAGAGCTCCGCTGCCGCAAGGACCGGAGAGGCGCCGCGCTCTGCGCCATCGGCGTTCAGGCGGTAGAGGCTGTACAGTTCGCGCCCCATGCCTTCACCCGCAGGCGGCGGGCTGGCAGGTTCGCGGCCCGACAGGTCGGCCAGAACTTCCAGGCTGCCCTTGTTGGCGCAAAGCCGCACCACGTCGCCATCGCGCAACAGGGCGAGTGCACCGCCGCCAAGTGCCTCGGGCGTCACGTGGATCGCGGCGGGCACCTTGCCCGACGCGCCCGACATGCGGCCATCGGTGACCAGCGCCACCTTGAACCCCTTGTCCTGCAGCACGCCGAGCGGCGGGGTCAGCTTGTGCAGTTCGGGCATGCCATTGGCGCGCGGCCCCTGGAAACGCACGACGACAATGACGTCGCGGTCCAGCTCGCCGGCCTTGAAGGCGGCCTGCACGCCATCCTGGCTGTCAAACACGCGGCACGGAGCCTCGATCGTCCAGCGCAGCGGATCGACGGCGCTGGTCTTGAAGGTGGCGCGGCCGATGTTGCCCTGCACCAGACGCATCCCGCCATCGGGGCTGAACGGCGCGGCGACGGGGCGCAGGATGGTGTCATCGCCGCTGGCCGCAGGGGTGTCGCGCCATTCCACCACTGTGTCCGCAAGCACCGGCTCCTGCGCATAGGCAGCCATGCCGTGCTCGCTCACCGTCAGCACATCGCCGTGGATCAGGCCTGCGCCGAGGAGCTGGGACACGACAAAGCCCATGCCGCCGGCCGCGTGGAAGTGGTTCACATCCGCCGCGCCGTTGGGATAGACATGCGCGATCAGCGGCACAACGCCGGACAATTCGTCCAGATCCTGCCAGTCGATCGTCACGCCCGCCGCCCGCGCCATGGCGGGCAGATGCATCGCATGGTTGGTCGATCCGCCGGTAGCGAGCAGGCCGACGCAGGCATTGACCAGCGCCTTTTCATCGACGACCTGCGCCATCGGGCGATAGTCCTCGCCTTTCTTGGTAATCGCGGCGAGCCGGTGCACAGCGGCGCGGGTCAGCGCGGAACGCAGCGGCGTATTCGGCGGCACGAAGGCGCTGCCGGGGATGTGGAGCCCCATCAGCTCCATCATCATCTGGTTCGAATTGGCCGTGCCATAGAAGGTGCAGGTGCCGGGCGAGTGGTAGGAGCCCATCTCGCTCTTGAGCAGCTCCTCGCGACTCGCCTTGCCTTCGGCATAGAGCTGGCGGACCTTCTGCTTTTCCTTGTTGGCAATGCCGCTGGGCATCGGACCACTGGGCACGAAGACCGCCGGCAAGTGGCCAAAGCGCAGCGCGCCCATGACGAGGCCGGGGACGATCTTGTCGCAAATGCCGAGCAGCGCCATGCCATCGAACATCGCGTGGCTGAGCGCGATGGCGGTCGCCTGGGCAATCGCATCGCGGCTGAACAGCGACAGTTCCATGCCGGTGTAGCCCTGCGTCACCCCGTCACACATCGCCGGGACCCCGCCCGCAACCTGCGCCGTCGCGCCGACTTCGCGGGCGTAAAGCTTCATCGCTTCCGGGTAGCGACCATAGGGCTGATGCGCTGAAAGCATGTCGTTATAGGCGGTAACGATGCCGATGTTCGATGCCTTGGTGAAGGCAATCGTCGCCTGATCCGCCTCCGCCCCGGCAAATCCGTGAGCGAGGTTCGAGCAGCCAAGGAACGAGCGGTTGCCGTGGGCATCACCCTCACGCGCCATCAGATCGAGATAGCGGGCGCGGCCCACCTTCGAGCGTTCGATGATCCGCTGGGTAACGCGTTCGACGACAGGGTTTAGACTACTCATGCCACGTCACTCCATCGCGCTCGGCAAGGGCAATCGCTGCCGATGGCCCCCACGAGCCAGCGTTGTAAGTCTTCGGCGTGATGCCGTGTTCGGTCCAGCCGGCGCGGATGGCGTCAATCCAGTCCCACTGGGCTTCCACTTCGTCGCGGCGGACAAACAGGGTCTGGTCGCCCTCGATCAGGTCGAGCAGCAGACGTTCATAAGCGATACGTTTGACCGGTCCGGCGAAGACGTCGCTCATCGCGATGTTCAGTTCGACCGGGCGCAGGCGGATGCCTTGCCGGTCAAGCCCGGGCACCTTGGCCATGACCTGCAGCGTGATGTTCTCTTCGGGCTGGATGCCGATCACCAGCTTGTTCGGCACGGTCTTGGCCGCCTTCGAAGCAAAGATCGAGTGCGGCACGCGGCGGAACTGGACGACGATCTCGGTCACGCGTTCGGGCAGGCGCTTGCCGGTGCGCAGGTAGAACGGCACGCCCTTCCAGCGCCAGTTGTCGACATGGGCCTTGATCGCGACAAAGGTCTCGGTGTCGCTGTCCTTGCCCAGTTCGTCGTCGTAACCCGGGACCGGCTGCCCGGAGATGGCCCCGGCGCGATACTGGCCGGTGACCGATTCCTCGCCCGCGACATAGCGCAGCGAGCGCAGGACCTTGACCTTTTCATCGCGGATGGCGGTGGCATCGAAGTTTGCCGGCGGCTCCATTGCCACCAGCGCAAGCAATTGCAGCA
The DNA here is from genome assembly GCF_031424035.1 of Novosphingobium sp. Lineage (GTDB taxonomy): Bacteria > Pseudomonadota > Alphaproteobacteria > Sphingomonadales > Sphingomonadaceae > Novosphingobium. The sequence continues at coordinate 37,445 of NZ_JANPGP010000089.1, read as the reverse complement.
TGTGGTTCTGCACCATGTCACGCAGCGCGCCCGAGCCATCGTAATAGCCGACGCGCGATTCCAGCCCGACCGTTTCGGCCACGGTGATCTGCACGTGATCGATGTGCGCCGCATTCCACAGCGGTTCGAACAGGATATTGGCAAAGCGCAGCGCCAGCAGGTTCTGCACCGTCTCCTTGCCAAGGTAGTGATCGATGCGGAAGGTGCGATCCTCCGGAAAGGCGCTGGCGACCGCGTCGTTGATATGGCGGCTGCTTTCGAGGTCTGTGCCGAGCGGTTTTTCAAGGCCGATGCGCACCCGGTCGCCAGCAAGGCCGCTGGCCGAGAGCCCGGCAATGGTCGGCTCGAACAGGCCGGGAGCGGTGGACAGGAAGATCGCCAGCCCCTCGCCAATCGGGCCAACCTTGTCCGCCAGCGCAGTGAAGCCGCTGATGTCGTTGGCATCGAGCGGCTGATAGTGCAGCCGGTTGAGAAACTCCGCCATCGAGCCGCGTCGCTCTGCCGGAAGGTACTTTTCCAGCGCCGCCCGCGCGAAATTGCGATAGCCGGCATCGTCGAGATCCTGCCGGGCCGTACCGATGATCTTGAGGTTGGGCGAAATCAGGCCATCCGCGCCAAGGGCGCACAGCGACGGCAGCAGCATCCGCTGGGCCAGATCTCCGGTCGCTCCGAACAGCAACAGGCTGTCAGCAGTAAATGACATTCGTGCGGGGCCCCTCGATCCGGAAGTCTGCAAGGTCATAATTGAAATGCAATCGATTGCAATCCCGCAATACCTAGCGGATTCGGGTTAGCATCGCCGTGACGATCTGGCTAGTCGCGATGCTGCGCTGCGGCACGAAAATTGTCACGCACCTAACAGGCATTGTCAGCGGACATGTCCGCCACATGGCCCCAATCTTGCGCCGCCACCTGAGATCGCCTGGCCCTTGCATTCCCCAAGACGGGGCCGGACGATAGGGCCGCGCCGCCAACCTCCGGCGGCGCGGCTCGTTTTTGTCTGCCTCGAGGCGGTGCGGAAAAACCATCCGGCTTTTCCTGCGGCACCAGCCCGCTCCCCCACCCGGCCACCCATTCCAGAATACCCTGCCGATGGGTGGCCGGGTGGGGGAGCGGGCTGGTGCCGCAAGCCCATCACGGATGTGATGGGCGCACCTAACAAAGACTCCGGGATGGGGAGCGGGATGGCACAGCAAGGAAAAGCCGGATGGCTTTTCGCACTTAACAGGAAATGTCATCAACATGACAAACCAAGTGTCTGGATGAAATCGGCCCGATGATTAGGAGCCGTTAACAAGATGACGCAGCTTGTCAGCAAGATGACAGGCTGTCAGCTTGGACGGGACTTGGGGAATCGATGGCCGGCATCAACATACTTTACGTCGAGGACGACCAGCGCGCGGCTGAGGAGGTGCAGGAACTTGCGCGCTCCAATGGCGATACGCTGATCTGGGAAAGCACGGGATCGGCCGGCCTGCTGCGCGCCGGACGGGACCGGTTCGACGTGATCATCCTTGACCGGATGCTGCCCGATCTGGACGGCATGACCATCCTGAAGCGCCTGCGCGAAAGCGGGGTCGGCACGCCGGTGTTGATGCTCTCGGCGCTGGGCCGCACCACCGACCGCGCCGAAGGGCTGGATGCCGGGGCGGACGACTACCTCGCCAAGCCTTATGAGGCCGAAGAGCTGATCGCTCGCCTGCGCGCCCTGCACCGCCGCAATTCGGGACGCGAACATGCTGCCGTCATCATCTACGGCCAGTTCGAATGCCATACCAAGGCACGCACCGCCTTTCGCGCCAACCGCCATATCGCACTCAGCCCCAAGGAGTTCGAGCTGTTCCGCTATTTCATGGAGAACGCCGGCGAAGTGGTGACGCGCGAGATGTTGCTGCGCGATGTGTGGAAGATGAATTTCGACCCGCAGACCAATGTCGTCGACGTCAACATCGGCCGCCTGCGCCGCAAGCTGGAGGAAGGCTTCGCCAGCGCGGCGCTCGAAACCATCTGGGGCACCGGCTACCGGTTGCTTGAAGGCCGGTAGCACGATGAGCGACGTCCGCTTCCGCGATTCGATCTTCGCCCGGCTGGTGGTCTGGGCGATGCTCGTGTCCGTGGGCGTGACCCTGCTGCTCTGGGCGGTGACCTATACCACGCTCGACCGGTCGAGCCGCGCGGCGCTGGTGCGCGCGGTCGATGTCGATCTGGCCGGCATGGCCGACATTCACGCCAGCGGCGGTCAGAGCGAACTGGCCAAGCGCATCGAGGACCGGCTGGCGCTCGCCACCGACGATGGCAATGCCTCGCACTATCTCGTCGCCAACAACGCCGGCCAACGGATCACCGGCGACATTGCCGCCTGGCCAAAACTGGACGCGCGGCTGTCCGAGGCGGGGTACATCACGCTGTCCGGCAATGTCCCGGCCTATGCCCGCGCCACCCAGCTCGCCCCCGATCTCAAGCTGCTCGTTGCGCGCGAATACGGCTATGATTCCGCGCTCGCCCGCCGGATCAGCTGGGCCTTCCTTGCCGCCGGAGGACTGGCCGCAGCCGTCGTAGGCCTGCTCGGCCGCTGGCGCGCCAACCGGCTGGCGCGGCGCGTCGGGCGGATCAACCGCGCCTTCCGCGAGCCTGACCAGCCCAGCCTCGAGGCCCTGGAAGAAGGCAGCGCCGAGCCTGACGAAATCGGCGAACTGACCCGCCATACCTCCGAGGCACTCGCGCACCTGCGGCGCATGGTCGGCGCGCACCGCGAGACCACCGATCAGGTCGCGCACGAACTGCGCACGCCGCTGATGCACCTCGACAACCGGCTGGTGAAGGCGCTGGCGAAGGCGCAGGACGAGGACGACCGCCGCCTGCTGAGCGATGCCCGGGCCGAGATCCGCCATGTGATTGCCCTGCTCGAATCGTTGCTCGACATTGCCACCAGCGAGGCGCGCAAGGGCGACCGGCTGGGCCTTTCACCCGTCAATCTCAGCCAGCTGGTGAACCGCATCGGCGAGCTTTACGCCGACAGCGCCGAAGACAGCGGCCACGTGTTCACCCGCTCGATCATGCCGGGGATCACCTGCCAAGGCGAGGAGATGCAGCTGACCCGGCTGATCACCAACCTGCTCGACAACGCATTCAAGTATGTGCCCGCCGGCGGCACCGTGCGCCTGTCGCTCGAACAGGGGCCGACGCTTTCGGTGTCGGACAATGGCCCCGGCGTGCCCGAGGATGAGCGCGAGCACATCTTCGACCGCTTCCGCCGTGGCCGCTCGAATATCCAGGCTGGCGAACCCGGTCGCCGCCACAGCGCCGGCCTTGGCCTTGCGCTTGCCCGCGCCATTGCCGAGCGCCACCGCCTGACCCTCAACCTCGTGCCCAGCCCCAAGGGCGCGTCCTTTGTCGTTGCTCCGGAGACCAAGTCATGAACCGAATGCACGCCCTCTCGCTCGCCGCCATGCTCACCGCCAGCGCCTGCGCATCGGCCCCGGCGGTCGGATCGTCCGAAGCCGCCGCGGGCGAACAGATTGTCGCTGTCCGCCTCGCCAATGCGCTGGCTGATGCCGCCGATGCCGAAGGGCGCGGCGACACGAAGACGCTGGCCAAGGCCGTGCAGATGATCGACGGGTCAGGATCGCACCCGCTCGAAGCCTCGCCCAGCGACCCCCTGCCGGCATGGCGCGATGCCGCGCGCGGGGAGGCCACCTCGCCCTATCGCGGTCGGCCGCTCGGCCCGGGCTATCGCAGCGGCAAGCTGGGCGTCGGCGGGCGCGAAAGCTTCAGCCAGCTGTTCCTGTCAGGCACCGGCGCGACCATCGCCCTGTCTGCCCCGACAGGCGACAAGCTGGCCCTGCGCGTGCTCGATCCGCAGGCAAAGCCGATCTGCACCGATGAAAGCGGGCGCGGCGGGCTGTGCAAATGGGTGCCGCTGTTCACCCAGCGCTACACCATCGAAGTGATGAACCGCGGCGCCGGCGATGCGCGGTATTTTCTGGTGGTGCAGTAGACCGACGAAACGCTCGGAACCTCAATCGGTCCGTCATCCTGAACTCGTTTCAGGATCCATCGCGCCTCAAGGCCCGGAGCGCGCGGAAGTAAGCTGACCGAGCCGTTGCGCCTTTTGCCGCTCCATCTGCGCGCAAGGCCAAATGGATCCTGAAACAAGTTCAGGATGACGACTAAAGGGCGGCGGCTGTAGGTCTCTTAACGCTCCTTGGTAGCGCTGAACACCAGATCCGGGTTCTTTTCCTGCTGGTAGCTGACATCCCACGCCGACCGCGCGAGGAACACCGGATCGCCGTCGCGGTCCTTGGCCAGGTTCGACATGTTGAAATCGGCGAAGGTCTTCAGCGCCGCTTCCGCCCCCTTGACCCAGCGCGCGGTATCGAAGGGTGAAGCCTCAAGCATGGCCTCAACCTTGTATTCCGCTTCCAGCCGCGAGATCAGCACTTCGAGCTGCAACTGGCCGACCACGCCGACGATCCACTGCGCGCCGATCTCGGGGTAGAACACCTGAATCACGCCCTCTTCGGACAGATCGTCGAGCGCCTTCCTCAGCTGCTTGGTCTTGGTCGGGTCTTTGAGCTGCACCCGGCGCAGGATTTCAGGCGCGAAGTTGGGCAGGCCGGTGAAGCGCACCTTGTTGGTTTCCGACAGCGTATCGCCCACCCGCAGCGTGCCGTGGTTGGGGATGCCGATGATGTCGCCCGGTTCTGCGGTGTCGGCAATTTCGCGGTCCTGCGCAAAGAACAGGATCGGCGAATGGATCGCCACGGGCTTGCCACTGCCCGATGGGGTGAGCTTCATGCCGCGTTTGAAGGTGCCGGAGACCAGCCGCATGAAGGCGATGCGGTCACGGTGCATCGGGTCCATGTTGGCCTGCACCTTGAAAATGAAGCCGGTGACTTCCTTGTTCGAAGGATCGATGGTCCCGGCGCTGCTGGGCTGCGGGCGCGGCGGCGGGGCGAACGCGGCGATGGCGTTGATCAGTTCGGCCACGCCGAAGTTCTTGAGCGCCGATCCGAAATAGACCGGTGTCAGGTCGCCGTTCTGATAGGCTTCAAGATCGAACGAGGGATAGCCACCCTGCGCCAGTTCGACCTCATCAGCGATGTTCGCCGGCAGCGGCTCCTTGTCGCGTAGCCCAAGAAATTCGCGGCTGTCACCTTCGGGCCGGGCAATCTCGCCCGTGGCAAAATCGAGCACGCCCTGAAACTCGCCGCCCAGCCCGACCGGCCAGGCCATCGGGCAAACATCGAGCGCCAGCGCATCGGCCACTTCATCGAGCGTGTCGAACGGCGAGCGCCCTTCACGGTCAACCTTGTTGACGAAGGTGATGATCGGCACCGATCGCAGGCGGCAGACCTCGAACAGCTTGCGGGTCTGCGGCTCGATGCCTTTCGCGGCGTCGATCACCATGATCGCGGAATCGACGGCAGTCAGCGTGCGGTAGGTGTCTTCGGAAAAGTCCTCGTGCCCCGGCGTATCGAGCAGGTTGAAGGTGATCCCGTCACGCTCGAAGGTCATGACCGAGGAGGTCACCGAAATGCCGCGCTGCTGCTCAATCTTCATCCAGTCCGACCGCGCCCGGCGCGCCGCGCCGCGTGCCTTCACCTGTCCGGCAAGGTGGATCGCGCCCCCCTGCAGCAGCAGCTTTTCAGTCAGCGTGGTCTTGCCCGCGTCAGGGTGCGAGACGATGGCAAAGGTGCGGCGATTGGACACGTTTGGAACAGTTCTTCAGGAGTTACGGGCGACCTGGAAGCCGGCGAAGCTCTGGCTTACCGGCATCATCTCGATCGTGTTGATATTGTAGTGCGGCGGCAGGTTGGCGATCCACACCACGCTTTCGGCAATGTCGTCGCCGGTCAAAGGATCGGCCCCGCCATAAAGCGCGTCGTGCGCTGCGCGGTCGCCGCCGTTGCGGACCATGGTGAAGCCGGTTTCGACCATGCCCGGCTCGATCGAGGTGACGCGCACCCCGGTCCCGGCAAGGTCAGACCGCAGCCCGAGCGAGAACTGGCGGACGAAGGCCTTGGTCCCGCCATAGACGTTGCCGCCGGTGTAGGGATAGGTCGCCGCCACGGACGAAAGATTGATCACTGCACCGCGCCGTTCGATCAGGCCGGGCAGCAGTTTGTGGGTGATCGAAACCAGAGCGGTGACATTGGTGTCGATCATGGTCTTCCACTGGCCCAAATCGCTCGCCTGCGCTGGCCCGGTGCCAAGCGCGAGGCCGGCATTGTTGACCAGCAAGTCGAAGCCCTCGATCTGCAACGCGGCCAGCGCCGCATCACGCGCCGCTTCATCGCGAACGTCAAACACGGCAGGGACGAAAACCTCGCCCAGTTCGCGCGCCAGTTCATCCAGCCGCGCGGCATTGCGCCCGGTGCCGACCACACGCCAGCCGGTCGCGATCAGCCCGCGCGCGCAGGCCTCTCCGATCCCGGCGCTTGCACCCGTGACCAGCGCGGTCTTCATCCGCGCAGCACCGCGCCGATGGCGGTAAGAAGGGGCCTATAGTTCAGCCAATCTGACATCTGAAAACACACTTCCTTCAATTCTCGTCATCCTGAACTTGTTTCAGGATCCATTTGGCCTTTTGCCCCGGAGCACTGCGGGAAACGAAACGGTGAGGTCAGCTCTTCAATGCACGATCCGGGCCCGGAGGCGCGATGGATCCTGAAACAAGTTCAGGATGACGGGACTAGACAATAACTCCGTTGCCTTGGGCGGTATCAGGTTCTTCCGTACCGTTCATTTTGCCTGTCGTCCGCAACACAGCGCCAATCTTTTTGGCTGCGTCGAACACTCGCTGCTGAATCGCAAGAAAGTCCTCTTCAGTGTAGCTCTTCTCGCCCGGCTGCAGCGTGACTTCGATGGCCAGCGATTTCTGCCCTTCCGGCACGCCAGCCCCGCGGAAATCATCGAACAGGCGCGCGGCGACGATGTTCGCCTTGTCCGCGCCCTTGACCATGCGGACGAGATCGCCTGCCGGCACATCAGCACCGACAAGGAACGCAAAGTCGCGCGTCACTGCCTGCAGTGCCGGGGGCGCATAGTGCGCGCGGGCGAAAGTGGCGGCGCCCTTCTTGCCGGGGATGGCATCGAGGAACAGTTCGACCATGGCCACCGGCCCATCGATGTCGAAGGCCTTGGCAGTGACCGGATGGATCATGCCGAAGCGGGCCAGCACATTCTTTGGCCCAAGCCGCAGCGTGGCCGACTGGCCGGGGTGGAACTGGGCGCCTGCCTCTCCCATAAGCTGCAGGTTGTCGACTGGTGCACCCGCTTCGGCAAGCAGGGCGAGCGCTTCGGCCTTGGCATCGAAAGCGTCGAACGGTGCGGCCTTGCCACTGGCCCAGCCGCGCGGGGACTTGTCGCCGACCAGCACCACGGCGAGCGACAGGCGCTCGTCGCTGTGGCCGCTGTCACCGCGCAGATAGCGGCGACCGATTTCGAACAGGCGCAGGCTGTCTGCGCCGCGAGCGACATTGCGGCGCGCGGCGGAAAGCAGTCCGGGCAGCAGTGACGGGCGCATGGCCTTCATGTCTTCGCTGATCGGGTTGGCGAGCGTCCACAGCTCGCCCTCGGCGAAGTGCTCCGCTTCGGCAGGCGGCAGGAACGACCATGTCACCGCCTCGTTCAACCCGCGCGCAACAGCGGCGCGGCGCAGGCGGCGTTCGAGCTTCTGGGCCGGCGTGGCGGTTGGACGGGCCACGCCATCGGTGCGCGCCAAGGGGGCGGAGGCGATGTTATCCAGGCCGTGGATGCGCACGACTTCCTCGACGATGTCAGGCGCGCCGGCTACGTCGCACCGCCAGCCGGGGGTGGTGACGGTCCACACATAATTCTCTTCGTCATTCCCGCGAAGGCGGGAATCCATCTCCGACGTTTCATCCTGGGTAAGCCTGGGAGATGGGCCCCCGCCTTCGCGGGGGTGACGAACGATTGAAAAGCCAAGGGACGTAAGAATGCTCGCCTGCCGTTCATCGGCAATCGGCACCCCGCCCAGCGTCGCGCAGAGCGAGGGATCGTAAGCCACGGCTTTCGCGCCCGAAGGCGGCGAGCCAGCGCGGATCACCTCGCTCGCCTCGCCGCCGCACAGCGTCTGGATCAGCTTGGTCAGGTGCTGCAGCCCGGTTTCGAGGAACTGTGGATCGACCCCGCGCTCGAACCGCTGGCGCGCATCTGAAGTGAGGTTGAGCTTTCGCCCGGTCGCGGCGATGTGCGCCGGATCGAAATAGGCGATCTCCAGCAGAACGTCGCTGGTTGTCTCCGAGCAGCCTGAATGTTCGCCGCCCATGATCCCGGCGATGTCGTGGACGCCAGAGTCATCGGCGATCACGGTCATGCTGGCGTCGAGCGTGTAGGTCTTCTCGTTCAGCGCGACGACCGTTTCGTCATCTGTCGCCTTGCGCGCCACGACCGCGCCGGTGAGGTTCGCCAGATCATAGGCATGGGCCGGGCGGCCATAGGCGAGCATCAGGTAATTGGTCGCATCGACCAACGCCGAGATCGGGCGTTGGCCCGCGCTCTTGAGCCGGTCCTGCAACCACTGCGGGCTCGGGCCGTTCTTCACGCCCTTGATGACGCGGCCATAGAAAGCGGGGCAGCCCGCCGGATCGTCAGTGCGGATCTCCACCGGGCAGGGGAATGTGCCCGCCACGTCGATCGTCTCGATCGGCTTCAGCGTGCCGAGACCGGCCGCAGCCAGATCGCGCGCGATGCCGTAGACGCCCATGCAGTCCGGGCGGTTTGGCGTGATCGCCACGTCGAACACCGGATCGGCGCCGTGGTAATCGGCAAAGGGCGTGCCGATGGGCGCATCGGCGGGAAGCTCGATGATGCCGTCATGATCGTCGCCGAGTTCCAGTTCGCGGGTCGAGCACATCATGCCGTTGCTCTCGACCCCGCGCACGGCGGCGACCTTGAGCACCATGCCATTGGCCGGCACCGTCGCGCCCGGCAGGCCGAGCACGCCGACTAGACCGGCGCGGGCATTGGGTGCGCCGCAGACTACGGTGAGCGGCGCGGCGCCGTTTCCGGTGTCGACGGTCAGCACTTGCAGCTTGTCCGCCTGCGGGTGCTTCTCGGCGGTGAGGACCTTGGCCACGCGGAAGCCGGCGAGCTTTTCCGCAGGGTTTTCGATGCCTTCGACTTCGATGCCGACGGCATTGAGCGCCGCCGAAATGGCTTCGACCGAAGCATCGGTTTCAAGGTAGGACTTGAGCCAGGAGAGCGAGAACTTCATGCTGGTGTCCCCACTCCGCCAGACAATGTCGGCACATCGAGCGCGCCGAAACCATAGTGCTGCAGCCAGCGCACATCGCCATCGAAGAAGGCGCGCAGGTCGTCCATGCCGTATTTCAGCATGGCGAGCCGGTCGACGCCGACACCGAAAGCGAAGCCCTGCCACTCGTCGGGATCGAGCCCGCCGAATTCGATGACCTTGCGGTTGACCATGCCGCTGCCGAGCAGCTCCATCCAGCCGTGGCCGGGCGCATCGCCCGATCCGCCCAGCACGCGGCGACCGTTTTCGATGGCAAAGCCGACGTCGACTTCCACCGAAGGCTCGGTGAAGGGGAAGTAGGAGGGACGCAGGCGCAGGACGATATCCTCGCGCTCGAAGAAGGCCTTGAGGAAGGTTTCCAGCGTCCATTTCAGGTGGCCGAGGTGGATGCCCTTGTCGATCACCAGACCTTCGACCTGATGGAACATCGGCGTGTGCGTCGCGTCCGAGTCCGAGCGGTAGACGCGGCCCGGGGCGATGATGAGCAGCGGCGCGCCCTGCTTCAGCATCGAGCGGATCTGCACTGGCGAGGTATGCGTGCGCAGCAGCATCTCGCGGCCTTCGGCGTCCTTGTCCGGGAAGTAGAAGGTGTCATGCATCGCCCGCGCCGGATGGGTTTCCGGCATGTTGAGCGCGGTGAAATTGTGCCAGTCGTCCTCGATCTCCGGCCCGGTGGCGACGGCGAAGCCCATGTCGGCGAAGATTTCCGCCAGTTCGTCCATCACCTGGCTGACCGGGTGGACCGACCCGCGCGGGGTCTGCGGGGCGGGGAGCGACAGGTCGATGCGCTCGGCGGCCAGCCGCGCTTCGAGCGCCGCGCCTTCGAGCGCCTCCTTGCGGGCACCCAGCGCCGCCGTCACGCTTTCGCGCAGCGCGTGGATCTTCGGCCCTTCGACCTGGCGTTCCTCAGGCGACATCGCGCCGAGTGTCTTGAGCAGGCCGGAAATCGAGCCCTGCTTGCCGAGAAATTCAACCCGCAGTTTCTCCACGGAATCGAGATCACTGGCCGCGTCGATGCGAGCGAGCGCTTTCTGTCCTGTACTTGCGTGGTCCACGGGGATTGCGTCCTGCTGAAACTGGTTGAACGCGGCCCTTTAGAGGGATGGGCGGCGTGGAGCAACCTGCGCGGTGGCGGGAGCAGCCTGCCGGAATGCGCGTTTCAGCTGCCGCCGCCGGCCGGCGTATCCAGCCCCTGCACCGCCTTGCCGGCAAAGCGCGCGCGTTCGCGCATCACGGCGGTCAGGATCGGCTTGTCGAGCAGGCCGTACTGGCGCGGCGACATGCCCATGAACTGTTTGAAATCACGCACGAACTGAGCCTGATCGTGGTACTGGCTATCGAGCGCGCCGATCCATTTCAGGCTGGGATCGAGGACATATTTGGCCAGGCTGCGCAGGAACCGCTGCCGGCGCAGCAGCAACTTGGGCGAAAATCCGAAGGCGCGCTGACAGACGCGGATAAGCGTCCGTTGGCTGATCCCGGCCCGCTCGACGAGCGCGGCGACGCTATCGACTTCCGGGTCGACCAAGGCCGAGTGAATGGCAAGGATGCGCGCTTCGTCTACCACGGGCAGGTGCTGGCGATCGAGGAAGAAGGCGCAGATCCGTTCCAGTTCGGCTTCGTGGTCGGCGGGGCCGCGGAAAAGCCCTTTGGCCAGATCGGAGAATTCGGTCAGCGCCGCGTCGTCATGGCCGTCAACCAGAACATCGGCCCACAGCGCGGCGTCAGTGCGGAAGAATTTCGCCCAGCCGAGCGGCAACACGCCGATGCCCCACATGCGGAAGGCGCGGTCAAAGCCGAAGCGCACGGCCTGGCTGCTGGGACCGGTGAAAAAGAACCCGGTTTCGCCGACCTGGGTGCCGGAGCGGTTTTCCGCCACCAGCTTGCCGCCATTGACGATGCGCATATTGGCCCATTCGGGGTGGAGGTAGTCGAAATGGTCGCTGACTTCGTCTGCGGAAAACTCGACACAATAGAAGGTCGTGAAATAGCGGCGCAGTTCTTCGGGTGGCCGAAAGAAAAAGGCCGTTACTCCGCCACTATGCGACACCTGTCGGTTACCCCCGGTTCTGTACAGTCTCCTTGCCCAATTGTTTCACCGCGGGCAATCGCAGCCGGGGGGCAAGCAACGAAAAAGGCGCGGAAAAAGCCGAAGCCTTTTCCGCGCCTTTTTACATGCCTTGCGGCAATCAGCCATTTCAGGCCGGCAGGGCAGCCTTCGCCTGAGCGATCACGGCAGTGAACACGCCCGCTTCGTTCATCGCCAGATCGGCCATGGTCTTGCGGTCGAGTTCGATGCCAGCCAGCTTGGTGCCGTGGATGAACTGCGAATAGGTCAGGCCTTCGGCGCGGACCGCAGCGTTGATGCGCTGGATCCACAGGGCGCGGAAGGACCGCTTCTTAACCTTGCGATCGCGGTAAGCGTACTGGCCAGCCTTTTCGACTGCCTGACGCGCAACGCGGATGGTATTCTTGCGACGGCCGCGGTAGCCCGCTGCCTGTTCAAGAAGACGCTTATGCTTGGCGCGGGTGGTAACACCCCTTTTGACACGTGCCATAGTTCAGAACTCCTCAGCTAAGCCCGTAGGGCGCCCACTTCTTGATTACCTTCGCATCAGCGTCGGAAATCGTGTCGGTACGACGGTGCTGGCGGATGTACTTGGCATTGTGGCTCATCAAACGGTGGCGCTTGCCAACTGCTCCGTGCTTGATCTTGCCGGTAGCAGTAAGCCGAAAGCGCTTCTTGACGCCGCTCTTGGTCTTCATTTTGGGCATTTTGGTCTCCTGTTCGAAAACACGTCCGACTCGCCCTGGCAGCCCTTACAGCCAGGCGAGTCATCGAATCCGTGTCGATGAAGGGGGCGCGGTTAGAGACAAACGCGCAGAATGGCAAGCCAGAGTCTGGACCCGCGGCGCGTACCGCACCCCGAAAGTGCGATCCGCTCACCTTGGCGAGCGGATCGGAACTTCAGATATCGTCGCCAAGCGCACCCTTGATCTCGCCCTTGATCTGCTGGCCCTTGCCTTTCAGCTCCTGTTGTTCGCCTTCCTTGCGGGTGGCTGGATTGTCGCTGTGCTGCTTGATTTTGCCAGCGGCTTCATTGACGTTACCTTTGACCTTGTCGACCAGCTTGCCCATTTCGATATCTCCGAGTGCGATAGGCCGAAGTGGCCGTTGCACGGGCTTCAACCGCCGCTTCGCGGTAAGGTTCCGCCTTTACCGCCAACGGTTCAGGGTTTGAGACGGATCGCGCCCAGCCAGTCCATCTTGCCAATCGCCACACCCTGACCGCGCAGGACGGCGTAGGCCATGGAAGCGTGGAAGTAGAAGTTGGGCAGCGCGAAGGACAGCAGGTAGTCCTCCACGGTGAACGGCATCCGCCGCTCGCCGAAAACGAATGCTGTGTCGTTGGCCGCGATACCGTTCACGTCTTCCGGCGTCACCGCCTTCAGCGCGGCAATCGCATCGGCAAGGGCACTGGCAAGGGCATCCAGACTGGTCGGCGCCGGCGTCATATCCGGTCCGGTCTCCCCTTTCTTCACTCCCGCGATGGCGCCGGCGGAATGCTGGATCGCCGCCATGACCTGCTTGGCAAAGGGCCACATGTCTGCCGCCAGCCGGCTGTCACACAGCTCCGCCTCAGCAGACCCTTGCACCTTGCAGTGCTCGCGCGCCTTTTCGACAAGGCCAGCCAGCGGCCCGAGGATCTGCAGGAACGACGGCACAGTGGCCTGATACAACGATAGGGTCATGGCATTCTCTCTCCTGAAAATTTTCGCGTCAGTCGCTCAGTGCGCGCAGGCCAGCGCCTCGATCACGTCCTCGACCCGCGCTGGATCGCCAAGCGCCAGCACGTGGCCGGTCGATCCGGCGTGGAGCGGATCGCCGTTCCAGTCGCACATCGTGCCACCCGCACCTTCAACCACCGGCACCAGCGCGGCATAGTCATGCAGCTTCAGTCCCGCTTCACAGACAATGTCGAGGTGGCCCGAGGCGAGCATGGCGTAATTGTAGCAATCGCCGCCCATCACCATGCGGCGATGGTCGGTCTTGGCGGCCAGCGCCATGAAGTGCCCGCCTTCGTGATCGTCGAAATAGTGCGGCCCGGTGGTCGCCAGCGTCGCATCGGCCAGACTGCGACAGGCCCGCGTGCGCACCGGATTGCCGTTAAGCGTGGTCGGCCGCCCGCTGACACCCAGCCAGCGCTCCTTCATCACCGGCTGGTCGATCACGCCCAGCACCGGCCAGCCTTCGACCACCAGCGCAATCAATGTGCCGAACATTGCGCGACCCGCCAGAAAGCCCGCCGTGCCGTCGATCGGATCAAGCACCCAGGTGCGCCCGGTCGATCCCGGCGACGCGCCGAATTCTTCGCCGTGCACGGCATCGCGCCCGGCTTCGGCCTTGAGGATGCGCCGCATCGCCTCTTCAGCGGCGCGGTCCGCCTCGGTGACGGGGGTGGAGTCCCCTTTTCGCTCGCTCTGCATGTCGGCGCGGAACCAGGGAAGGATGGCTTCGCGCGCCGCATCGGCGAGGCGAAGGGCAAGGGCAATGTCTGGCTCAAGGTTCATTGCACAGCCTCCTGCCCGCTAGGTGGGCAAGCGGTCAAGATGCAACAGGTTTGGCGCAAATTGCCAAGTTTGCCCTTTGAGAAATCTGTAAATCGATGCAATTCTAGACATGCCGGCGCGAGCGACGTCGGACCGGGGCAAAACGGGACGCAACTGGGGTATGCATAAACAGGCCATTCCGGCGATCGATGCAGCGCTGACTCCGCGGCAGGGGGTAACCCGCCTTGGCCAGCCGATGTCGTACAACCGCGCCCCGGCCTGTGATCTCGCGCCGTGGATCGGACGGCTCTATGTTACTGCGGTCGATCTGCCGCCCGATTACCGCCTCGATTGCAGCCTGCTTAACGACGTTGCGGTGATCCGCATCCAGCTGTCCGGGCAGTGGACGGCCGTCACCGGCAACGGCGTGATGGAAATGGGCAAATCGGCGTTGCTGTTCGGCCCGCAGATGAAAGCCATGCCGATCAGCGTCACCGGCAGCTTCATCTCGATCGGTTTTGCCGTGCGGCCCGGCACCGGGGCAGCGATGGGCTGGGCCAGTACGACCAACATCATCGACCGGCTGTTCCACCTTGATGATGTTGGCCTGCCGGGCACGGCGATCCTCAACCAGATCGACCCGGATGGCGATGCGGAAGACTGGCTGCTGGTGATCGAAGCGGTGCTCCGGGCAGAGGTGGCGCGGCGCAAGCTGGGCTTCCCCGATCCGATCACCTCGCGCTTCGAGGTGCTGTCCTACCGCGATCCCAACGCCCGGATTGAAGACTTTGCCAAGGACTGCGGCATTGGTCTGCGCCAGCTGGAACGCATTGTCCGGCGTGATTTCGGGATGAGCCCCAAGCAGGTCATGCGCCGCGCCCGCGCGCTCGACATGGCCGCTCACCTGCGCGGCGTGGCTGACCACGAAGAGGCCGAGCAAATCATGCTGCGCTATTACGACCAGAGCCACCTGATCCGCGATTTCACCAAGCTGTTCGGCATGAGCCCGCGCCAGTTCGTCCAGCGCCCCCTGCCGCTGATGACGCTAACGCTGGAAAACCGGCAGGCGCGCCGGCTGGAAGCGATCCACCGGCTCGAACCGGGCGCTGCGCGGCCTTGGGAGTGACGTGAGACTCGCGCCCCCGCGCAGGCGGGGGGCGGTAGCCGCTCTCCCCCCCACCTTCGTCATTCCCGCGCAGGCGGGGACCCATCTCCCACGCTGACCCACCATGGCAACATCGCATGGATACCCAGCGCCGGAGATGGGTTCCCGCCTGCGCGGGAATGACAAGCGAGCGGAATTGCGCGGGAAGGACGAGGGCGCAGGCTGGAGCAAGTGCCCGAAAGCCTTGATCGGATCGTCCTCAGCGTGAGACAAGCGGGCTGTCCTACACCGCGGCAATTTGCCACAATGCGCACTGCCCGCCTTGCGGGTGCGCTCTTTGACCTTGTCCTGTTCCCCCCGGCCGCGCCCCCAGCGCGGCTTTTGTGTATCCGGGGTTTCCCTAGGAGAATTTTCACAGCTGCGTTGCGGAGGTGTTTCATCAACTTGCATTTCCTGCAAGCGTGACTTCGGCGGTGTTAGCTGCCCGGTTGCCCGGTCAATCGAACAGGCTGGAGACCGAGCTTTCGTCGGCAATCCGCCGGATGGCTTCACCCACCAGAGGTGCGATGCTGAGCACGCGGATGCGGTCGGATGCCAGTGTCGCTTCGGTCGGTTGGATCGAATCGGTGATCACCAGTTCCTTGAGCGCCGAATTGTTCACCCGTTCAACCGCCTTGCCCGACAGCACGCCGTGCGTGAGGTAAGCGGTGACGCTGGCCGCGCCGGCTTCCATCAGCGCGGCGGCGGCGTTGCACAGGGTGCCGCCCGAATCGATGATGTCATCGATCAGGATGCAGGCGCGGCCGCGGACATCGCCGATGATGTTCATAACTTCGGACGAGCCGGGCTTGTCGCGGCGCTTGTCGACGATGGACAGCGGCACGTTCTCACCCAGCCGCTTGGCCAGCGCGCGGGCGCGGACCACGCCGCCGACATCGGGCGATACGACCATCAGCGACTGGCTGTCGTAGCGCTCCTGAATGTCCGCCGCCATGACCGGCGCGGCGGAGAGATTGTCGGTCGGGATATCGAAGAAGCCCTGGATCTGTCCAGCGTGGAGGTCCACCGCCAGCACGCGGTCGGCGCCGGCTTCGGTGATCAGGTTGGCGACCAGTTTGGCCGAGATCGGCGTGCGCGGGCCGGGCTTCCGGTCTTGCCGGGCATAGCCGAAGTATGGCGTGACGGCAGTGATGCGCGCGGCCGAGGCCCGGCGCAGCGCATCGATGCAGATAAGCAGTTCCATCAGGTTGTCGTTGCACGGATAGGAGGTCGACTGGACGACGAAGACATCCTCGCCGCGGACGTTCTCGTGAATCTCGACGAAGACTTCCTCGTCGGCGAAGCGGCGGACCGAGGCGTCGGTCAACGGCAATTCCAGATAGTCGGCAATCGCGCGGGCGAGCGGCAGATTGGAGTTGCCGGTGAGTATCTTCATGGCCTGTTCCCCTGCTGGCCCCTTTGATGCCGCGAAGCGCGAAGCCGGACCGGTTCCTGCGCCCTTAACGGCCCGGGACATGATTGCAACCGCGGTTCCGGCGCTACGGCGATAAGGTTTGGGGATAGCCGGTGTGAAAGTGGCCGAAGAAACGAGCGGAGCCGGAAGGCGAGCCCTGTGCCCGCCTCCCGGCCCGCGCGACCCGGTCAGTCCCCGATCAGGGACCGCCATCTATCGAGATGGATGGCCGGTTAGCGGCGAACGCGCCAGCATGAGTGATAGCGGCGGCCGTCCTTCCAGCGATAGCCGCAGCGCTGGGTCCAGCCCTTGTGCTTGCCCTTGCTCCAGCCCTTGTGCGCCTTGGCCGGCTGAACGCGAGTGGTCACGTGGTTATAGCCGTTGGCATTGCGAACCGGGCTGTGAAGCACGGCGCCGGCGTTCGGGTTGGCGTGAACGTTGGCATGGGCGCCAGCGTGTGTCCCGCCGCGCATGGCAGGAGGATCGGCAGAGGCAGCGCCCGATGCGGCGAGCACCATGGCGGCGATGGCGGCAGTCAGTTTCTTCATTCTGCGTACTCCTTCAAGGGTTGGCGACGCCGCATGAGGAACCGAACGCAGCGCCGCCTGTGCAGGGAAGAACGCATGAGCAGAGTAAAGGTTCTTGGCCTTCGTGTTATCTACTCGCCGCAGGCCGCTTCCACGCCACAGGAGCGATGCGCGGGATGATCACGCCCCATGCGGCCATGCCCGCCACGGCCAGCCCCGCCGCGATCAGGAAGGCAATGCGGTAATCGCCGGTCGCATCGATCGAGAAGCCGGTGACGACCGGGCTGATCATCCCGGCAAGCCCCGCAAAGCCGTTCTGCAGCCCCATCCACTTGCCGGCAGCGCGCGGTCCGGCGAGGGTCTGGCCGACCGACATGATCGAGAAATAGCCGAGCCCGTTGCTCAATCCGTAAGCCAGCAAGCCGGCAATCGCGAGTTCGGGCACGCCGGTGGCACAGGCCAGCATGCACAGCACGGCCACCACCATCGACGCCTGAACGAAGAACCGTCGCACCTTGCCCGGATCGGTGCCGCCCGCCACCAGCCGGTCTGCCATCCTGCCGAAGACCAGCCCTGACAGCGAGGCGATCACGTAAACCGCGCCGCCCAGCCAGGCCATCGTCACAATCGAATAGCCATGCTGGCGCACCAGAAACAGCGGCAGCCACGACAGCACCAGGAAGTAGGCGTAGTTGGAGAAGAAGTGCCCTAGCATCGCCCCCCACATCTCGCGCCGCACCAGCATCTCGGCAAAAGGCGGTGCAGTGTCGGGCGTGTCCGGATCAGCGTGCGGCAGCGGCTGCGGCCTCCGCACCCGCAGCCAAGGCACCAGCCACAACAACGACAGGGTGCCGAAGACGAAAAACAGCGCATGCCAGCCAAGCCAGGCCATCAGCAACCCGCCGACCAGGATGCCCACGCCATTGCCCATCATCAGCCCCACGCCGTTCCATGCGTTCGCTGTGGCCAGCCGTTCGGGCGGAATATACATCGCCAGCAGCTTTGAACTCGCCGGAAAGGCGCAGCTTTCACTCAGGCCCAGCACCACGCGCAGCACCAGCAGCGAGACGAAGCCGCCCGCGAAACCGGTGAGGATCGTGGCGAGCGACCAAACTGCCAGCCCCGCCGCCAGCACGCGGTAAGCGCCCCAGCGCTCCACCAGCCAGCCCGATGCCGCCATCCCCGGAACATAGGTCCAGAAGAATGCCGAGATCAGCACGCCCATCTCGCCGTTGGTCAGGCCGAGATCGCCCTTGATCAGCGGCGCAGCGGTGGAGAAATTTCCCCGGTCGAGCGCATTGATGAAGATCGCCAGCGCCAGCAGGATGACTACCCTGTTGGCCATCGCCCGCTGATCCCGCGCCGCGTCTGCCTGCATGCCCCGCCCTTCTCCGTCTGCCCGGAGCATGTGCTATGCGATCAGACTGCTTCCCGCCAGAGCTTTCCCGGCTCCCTGCCCTTCGGTCCACCTGCACATAGGGCGAGACACGGATGCCGGCAGTGGGTTCCTGTCACCCTGATCTTAACGCTTGGCGCCTATGAACTGCGGCATGAGGCAGGTGTTCATCTGGGCCGGCGTGGCGCTGTGCCAGTTTTCGCTGGTGATCATCGCCCGGCGTGACTGGCTGCGGCTGACGCTGCCGTCCCGCCGCGTGATCGGCCGCGTCACCGGCCACCGGATCAAGCGTGACAGCGACGGCACCGGCTTTTCCGCGACCTATGGCTTCGAGACCGAGGGCGGCCACCACGAAGTCATCGATCAGGTTATCAGCACCGTCCGACAGCCGCCCGAAGGCACGCTGGTGGAGCTGACCCATCCTGCCGGCCACCCCGACCTTGCCCGACCACCGCGACCGCTGATGTGGGCGGCGGTCTATGCCTTCCTGCTGGGATTGACCGGACTGCTGGTGGCGCTGGGGCTCGGCCTGATCGACTAGAGGAACGAAGGGACGGATCGCTCCGCCCCTTCCTTCAGACGTTGCCGGGGATCAGTTCGTATAGCTGCTGCCTGCCGTGCTGAGGTTGTCGGTGCCGTGCTTCAGCGCCGACATCTCGTCATGCCCGGCCTTTACCGATTCCCGCGCCTTGTTCACCGCATCGCGGGCCTCGGGAGCGATGTCGCCGTGGCGCAGGGCAGCTTCGAACTTCTCCTTGAGGTAATCCTCGCCGCGTTCGATCTCGGCGATGATCGCCGCGTCGTCACGGCTCGAGACCGCCTCGCGCAGCGACTGGAAAGCGCGGTGGACGGTGCCCATGACCGAGCCATCGTCCTCCGGATTGCCGCCCGCTGCGGCGACTGCCGCCTGCAGTCCGGTGATCGCCTGCTGGCGTTCACGGGCGCGGGCATTGAACAGGTCGGCATAGCGCTTGTTGTCGACGTCGCCAGCCGACTTCTGATAGCCCTCGACGCTGTCGATCAGCGTGGCGATCAGCGTGTTGAGCGTGGTCGTGGTTTCGTTGTGCTGAGTCATGTTTGCTTCCTGTTGAGCGATTTGCGCGCAGCCGGAGGGCCGCCGCTGACAGGAACTAAACACCTGACCAGCCGCGAACGTTTCCCCTGCTGGCCGCAAACACGGGGCGGCTGATCAGATTAGCGGCCGAAGCCTGATGTGACCGGCCGAGCCAGAAACCGCAGTTTTCCTGAGTTCACCGCGCTTGCGCCAAATGCAAGTTGATGAAACACACCCGCAACGCACCTATAAAGGTTTCTCAGAGTCTGCACCCACCGGGCGCGAGGGCATCATGACGGATCAGGGGCGTGTAGGAAAATGGTTTTGCCCAAGGTCATGCCGATCAGGTCTGCGATGCGGCTCGCAGACGGTGCCGTCCTCGCCGCTGCTTATTGGGGCGGAGTTTTCGCGCTGGCCTTCGTGATCGGCATCGGGCGCACGCTGTGGCTCGCGCCGCGGATCGGCGCGTTCAGCGCGGTGCTGTGCGAGGTGCCGCTGGTCCTTGCCGCATCGTGGTGGTGGGCGCGCCGGCTCCTGCAACGCCGCCCGCTGCCAAGCCGAAGCGCGGCCCTGGCGATGGGCGCCACGGCCTTTGCCATCCTGATGCTTGCCGAATGCGCGCTGGCGGTGCTGCTGTTCGGGCAGACCCCGGCGATCTGGGCGGCATCGCTGACGACCCGCGCCGGAGCGCTGGGGCTGGCGGGGCAACTGGGCTTTGCGCTGATGCCGGGCCTGGTCTGGCAGCCCCGGTCAGGCATCTGACCAGCCGCCCTGACTGCGAACACGGAGCGAGTGCAGACCATGGAGCGCGGCGGCTGGGTCTATATCATGACAAACGGCCCACACGGCACGCTCTACATCGGCGTGACGGCCCATCTGGCCGAGCGCATCACCCAGCACAAGCTCGGCAAGGGCTCGGATTTCTGCCGAACACATGGACTGACCATGCTGGTTTTTGCCGAACGCCACGCCGACATCCGCGATGCCATTGCGCGCGAAAAGGCGATGAAGAAATGGAATCGCCAATGGAAGCTGAAGCTGATTTGTGCGGCCAATCCCGAATGGCACGATCTGTCGGGTGAGATCATCGCAAACTGACCAGCACACCCGTCGCTCCTGCGGGGACGACGAGAGGATAGGTTTGCCATCCCCTACACCGTCAGGTTCGCTATCCCCCTCCCCGTCACCCCCGCGAAGGCGGGGGCCCATCCACGGCCGCGAGTCCCGGCAACCTAGCGTCGATGAGGAGAGCCCGATGGATCCCCGCCTGCGCGGGGATGACGGATCAGAGTGAAGCGAGACGGATTATTGAGGAGCAAGACCCGCCAAACTCCCCGTCACCCCCGCGAAGGCGGGGGCCCATCCACGGCAGCGAGTCCCGGCAACCTAGCGTCGATGAGGAGAGCCCGATGGGTCCCCGCATGCGCGGGGACGACGAGAGGATAGGTTTGCAATCCCCTCCCCGTCACCCCCGCGAAGGCGGGGGTCCATCCACGGCAGCGAGTCCCGGCAACCTAGCGTCGATGAGGCCAGCCCGATGGATCCCCGCCTTCGCGGGGATGACGGGTGGCTTAGTGAACCTCCGAAGCCCCCCGATCAGGGCAGCGTCACGCCCATGTAGTCCGACTTGCCCAGTTCCACGCCCGCGCCGCGCAGCAGGGCGTAGGTCATGGTGCAGTGGAAATGCAGGTTGGCGAGGATGAAATTGAACAGGAAGTCGCGGCCGACAAACTCCATCTCGCCGCGCGGGCTGGGGAGCGTGATCTGGCGCGTTTCCGCCCCTTCGAGGCTTTCGGCCGTGATGGTTTCAAGCACCGCGATGGTATCGGCGATGCGCGCCTGCAGGTCGGCAAAGCTGCCTTCCTTGTCCTCCATCGGCGCCGGCTCCCCGCCGGCGAGGCGCACCATGCCCCGGCGCGGCACATCGCAAGCGATCCGCACCTGCGAGGACAGCGGCAGCATATCGGGCACCAGCCGCATGGTCAGATAATTGGCCGCATCCGTCCCCTTGGCCTCGGCATGCGCCTCCCCCTTGGCGAGCACCCCCGACAGCGCGGTGAGCGTGCGGATGATGACGGGGATGGAGGATTCGTGGATGGAGATCATGGGGGGTTCCTGTTGGGGCGTTTGCGCGGTTTGTGGTGGAATGGGTGCATTTAAGCTTGCTCAATGCTGAGCTTCCCAGCTCAACAAAATATCATAACTACGAAATGCTCGTTCTAAATAAATCAAATAACTTTCCGAGCCATCCAATATGGTCAGTAATTTCTTTTACCCCCGCGAGTTCCATTGCTGACGTCAAAATACGGGCAGCCAAAACGCATGCGACTCCCCTAGAACTTATTTTGACTGTCAACTTAACGGTGTCTTTGCAAGTCTTTATCAGAAATTTCATTCCGACAATGATCAGATTTTCCATGGTTACACACGCAGCAAAAATTGCGTGTTTCGATGAAAACCTTTGATCGACGAGCAGAGACCGCAGGAACATTAGAGTTCTGGGGACCTCAGGCGCCGCAAATTTCGTAGTGGCCAACTGGTCCGCCGCAACCAATAGAGAGGACGACAGCGCGATAGCGTTGTCCTGAGTTAGCTCAGTCGCATCAACAAGATTATCAAAGTTCTGCCAGTCCGAAAACTTGCTAACATAACTCGTGATAAGGTCGAAGTGCATTTTCGCAGAAGAGAAGATGTCGTCAGATACTTCACCCTGCATCTCATTATGAAATTCGCCGAAAGTCTTGTTCAACAATCCAATCCGGACCGGATGTGAATTGTTTGCAAGCGAATCTTGAATAGTCTGCAAAATCGTTATGACGATTTTATCACAGTTCGTGCGGTGCAACTCATTGATAAGGTGAGACCCAGAAGTCAATATAGCGGATTTTTCTGCCAAAAGCTCTGGATTCTCAATATCGAGATCATGCGTTGTTTGGCTTCGGAGGACTAATACCCCACCGTCTGAAATCTCAAATTGGACCGGACCCATCCCTTGCGCACTTGGGACTATTGCCGGCAGTGCATCAACAAACGCTTGAAATTTGGCACCGTCAGGAAATGTTAAATCTGCTTCTTTTAAAAGAAAAGCATCAATGCTTTCATCAATGGCCTTCGCTACATCGACCACAGTAGAATTCGATGAATTTAGAGCACCCGGGAGAACCTCGAATTTTTTCACATTTTTTTGGTGCCGGTTAAATTTCGCCTTTCCGGCAATGGAGATGAAGCGCTGGTTCTCATTTAGCGCCTTCAAGCGCTTAGATACAACTTTTAGGGCCTGTAAATGATTCGGTTCAAGGCGCATTCTCGGCCCAAACGCGGTGTGCCAACTCGCATAAAATGCCTCAGATTGGTACTGAGCGTATTTCACATCTTTTATGTTGGCATCGCCATTTTGATCATTGATATCAACGTTTCGAAGCGCCTGCTTCATTAGTGAAAACGCAATTTCCAATTCAGGGATAAGACCCTCCGAAATTGCGTCTCCTAGCCTCACTCCGCCGCCACACCCGCCGCGCCAAACATATCCGGCTCGCTCGCCGCATCGACCAGCGCCTCGCCTTCGTCCCCATCATTCGCCGACTTCGCCTTCTGGCGCTTGTCGAAGCTGGACCAGACGGTGTTCCAGTCGCCCTTGGTGGCGCCCTTCGAATATTCGGTGGCGCGGGTTTCGAAGAAGTTGGCGTGTTCCACGCCGTTGAGCAGCGGGGTGAGCCAGGGGAGCGGGTGGTCTTCGATCATGTAGACCGAGGGCAGGCCGAGCTGGCCGAGGCGCCAATCGGCGATGTAGCGGATGTAGCGCTTGATTTCCTTGGCGCTCATCCCCGGGACCGGGCCTTGTTCGAAGGCGAGGTCGATGAAGGCATCTTCCAGCCGCACGGTCTTCTGGCAGCAGTCGATGATGTCTTCCTTGACCGCCTTGGTCAGGCAGCCGCGTTCGTTGACGAAGGTGTGGAACAGCTTGGTGATGCCTTCGCAGTGCAGCGATTCATCGCGCACTGACCAGGTGACGATCTGGCCCATGCCCTTCATCTTGTTGAAGCGCGGGAAGTTCATCAGCATGGCGAAGGAGGCGAACAGTTGCAGGCCTTCGGTAAAGCCGCCGAACATGGCGAGGGTGCGGGCGATATCCTCGTCCGTGTCGACCCCGAAGGTGTGCAGGTAATCGTGCTTGGCCTTCAATTCCTCATACTCGAGGAACATGCCGTATTCGCTTTCTGGCATGCCTATGGTGTCCAGCAGGTGCGAATAGGCGGCGATGTGCACCGTTTCCATGTTGCTGAAGGCGGCGAGCATCATCTTGATCTCGGTCGGCTTGAACACGCGGGCGTACTTGTCGTGGTAGCAATCCTGCACCTCGACATCGGCCTGGGTGAAGAAGCGGAAGATCTGGGTGAGCAGGTTGCGCTCATGCTCGGAAATGTTCTGCGCCCAGTCGCGGCAGTCTTCGCCCAAGGGCACTTCTTCCGGCATCCAGTGGATCTGCTGCTGGCGCTTCCAGAAATCGTAGGCCCAGGGATATTCGAAGGGCTTGTAGGTCTTGCGGGCTTCGAGAAGGGGCATGGGATCGGACCTTGAGAACAGAGAGGGAATCAGTGGGCCGCACGCGGGGCGCGGCCAAGCCATGCATAGTATCAAAAACGGCGATTCCCGCCACCGAAATGTGGCACGCGTTCCTGCGGGACTTGGCGATTATCCACAATATGTTGTGGTGGCGGCGGCAAAGGCGCGGACGGCTGCGAAGAGCGCTCGCCCGGTCCGTCGCAGGCGCGAAACGGATTGGCTCTGGCGGCGGTTGGCGGCGGAACTTTTCGGTGCTGCGCCGGGTTGATGGAGCGTTCGCCAGACACGATCCGGCGATGAACCTGACGGAGAGAGACATGACCGACCAGACCCAGCGCCCCCAGAATCCCGTACAGAACTCGGGCCAGACCTCGATGCAGAACCAGTCGCAGGATTCATCCGCGACGGGCCAGCAGCAGGACGGCACGTTTGGCCAGCGCCAGGACAACGCGCAGGGCGGCTTTGCCTCGGGCCAGCAGCAGCAGTTCGAAGCGGGCGATGCCGGCCAGTTCCGCGACCAGCTGCGTGAACAGATGGACGTGGTTGACGCCAATGGCGACCACTGCGGCACGATCGATTCAATCGATGGTGACCGCATCAAGCTGACGCGTAACGATTCGACCGACGGCCAGCACCACTATATCGAAATAGGCCAGGTTGCCGGGATTGAAGGCGGCCAGGTGCGGCTCAATTCGACCAGCCAGGCCGGTGACGCCGATTCCAACGCCGCCGACAACTTTAACGGCTGACCTTCCAAGCAAACAGTCGTCACTCCTGCCGAACCGCGCCTGAGGCGGTGACCGGCGGAGCGGAACGCCCCTTCCCAGCCGGGAAGGGCGTTTCTGCGTCTGGATCAGACCGTGCGGCCCGCGCCGACGGGATGGGCGGGCAGCGTGACGACGGCATAGCGCGCTGGCTGCGGGCCATCGTTGCGCCATGCGTGGATCACGCCGCGATCGGTGACGAGGTCGCCAGCGCGAAGGCGCACTTCGCCGGCTTCCAGTTCGAGCGTCACTTCGCCGGCCATCATCACGATGTAGTCGATGGTGTCGGTGGCGTGGGTGCTCGATCGCTCACCGGGGGCGAGGTCGATGACGAAGAAATTGCTGCCGCCGCCGTGGAACAGGTCATAGGAGAACGCGCCGGGTGCGGCATCCTCGCGCACCGAATTGTCGGCGGGGACCGAGGCCGTATGCCAGGCATAGCCGCCGCCGCCGAATTCACGCAGCGGTCCGTCGATCAGCACGCAAGACCGCCCCGCCTCATCGAGCGCGGTGACTACCCGGCGAACCGGCGGCAATGTCGCCGAAGATAGAGTCAAACCGTGCGGCCCTTGCCCACCGGATGCGCTGGCATCATGACGATGGCAGCGCGCGCGGGGGCGCCGCTGTCATTGCGCCAGCAGTGGACGATGCCGCGATCGACCAGCATGTCACCGGCGCGCAGGGTGACTTCGCCGCTCTCGGTCATGAAGACGATCTCGCCCGAAAGCATGGCGAGGCATTCGACCGTATCGGTCGCGTGCCAGAATTCGCCCATCTCGGCCGGATATTCCATCACCATGAAGCTGGCGCCGCCGGCGTGCATCTGGTCGAACGAGAACACCGGGAACGGTGCATCGGCGGGCAAGGCATTGTCGATCGGCAGCGCCGGCGCGGCCCAGACCATCGCCGCGCCGCCTGCGGAATGGGCGAGCGGCTCGTCGATCAGGATCGCCGACTTGCCGTCTTCGCCCAGTCCGGTGAGAATGCGCCGACCGCTCACTTCCAGAACCAGCCGGGCTTGAGCGCGCGGTCCTTACGATTGCGCCACATCTGGATGTAGAGCCACAGGCCGGAAAAGCTGAAGAAGATCATGGCCAGCCCCGATAGCGTGGCAATGACCGTGCCGAGCGGGCCGAAGGTTTCACCCGAGTGCAGGTGGTGCAGCAGGCCGACGTTAAGGCCGCCGGTCTTCGCCGGCTTGGGGCGGCACAGCATGTTTTCGGGGCACTTGAAACCCGCCGGAATTGCCGCCTTCCGCGCGGCCTCTGCCGCGACGTCCTTGGCGCCGAACTGCTCCTGCCAGATCGGCACCTGGCTGAGCACGCCGGTACCCGCGGTCCACAGGAGGAAGACGCCGAAGAAGACCGATAGCCAGCGATGCCATTTACGCATTGAATTGAATTCCCCGTGAGTTGCGAATGATTCGCAATAAGCCGCTGCCGGCCACGCCTGCAAGGGGGCGTGTTGTCACAAAGTGTGTCAGCGGCCCTCGGGGCCCTGCAGACGGCGTGACTCGGTCACCGGCAGGCCTGCCTCGGTCGGCACGTAAATGAGCTGTGCCTTGGTATCCTCAAGCGCCTGAATCTGCAGGTAGCGCAGGTAGCCTTCTGGCCCGCCGAGCGAATCCTGGAGGATCGTGTTCGCCTTGGCCGCGCCCGCGGCCCGGATCACTTCGGCCTCGGCCAGGCTGATCGCGCTTTCCTTCTTGGCGCGCGCTTCGAGGATGGCGACCTGGCGCGAGCTTTGCGCCTCGGCCAGCGCGGCCTCTCCGGCGAGGCGCTGCGAATAGACGCGGTACTGCGGATAGCCGAACATCCAGCCGAGCACTGCCACAACCATCAGTCCGAGCCCCACGCCAAGACAGCCAGGTTTGACTTCGGTTGCCGATGTAAAGGCCATGTTCGCGCTCCCCTAAGCAGCCCCGGCCTGCCTTACTGGCAGGCGAGGCATTCCTCGTAATCGGTCGGGCTGGCGCTGAGTTCGATCTTTGGCGCGTCGGCGGTGTTGTCCGCCTCCACCCCGCCGGCGAAGCCCGCGCGCTGCACTGACTTCGAGCGCAGGTAGTAGAGCGACTTGATGCCCTTTTCCCATGCCTGGAAGTGCAGCATCATCAGGTCCCACTTGTCGACATCGGCCGGGATGTAGAGGTTCAGGCTCTGCGCCTGATCGATGTAGGGCGTGCGGTCGGCCGCGAATTCGAGCAGCCAGCGCTGGTCGATCTCGAAGCTGGTCTTGTAGACGGCCTTTTCCTCAGGGCTGAGGAAATCCAGGTGCTGGACCGACCCGGCATTTTCGAGGATCGAATTCCACACGTTGTTGGAATCCTTCGACTTCGCCTGGAACAGCTTCTCAAGGTACGGGTTCTTGACGACGAACGAGCCAGACAGCGTCTTGTGGGTATAGATGTTCGCCGGGATCGGTTCGATGCAGGCAGACGTGCCGCCGCAGATGATGCTGATCGACGCAGTCGGCGCGATCGCCATCTTGCAGCTGAAACGCTGCATCACGCCCATGTCCGCCGCATCGGGGCAAGCGCCGCGTTCCTGCGCGAGCATCAGCGAGGCTTCATCGGCGCGGGACGCAATGTGCTTGAACATCTTGAAGTTCAGCGCCTTGGCCATCGCGCTTTCAAACGCCACGCCCTTCATCTGCAGGTAGGAGTGGAAGCCCATGACCCCCATGCCGACCGAACGTTCGCGCATCGCCGAATACTTGGCGCGGGCCATTTCTTCGGGCGCGCGGTCGATATAGTCCTGCAGCACGTTGTCGAGGAAGCGCAGCACGTCTTCGATGAAACGTTCGTCGCCGTTCCAGTCTTCCCAGGTTTCCAGGTTGAGCGAGGACAGGCAGCAGACCGCCGTGCGGTCATTACCAAGGTGGTCGCGGCCCGTGGGCAGGGTGATTTCCGAGCACAGGTTCGAGGTCGAAACCTTGAGCCCGAGATCGCGGTGATGCTTGGGCATCATGCGGTTCACAGTGTCGGAGAAGACGATGTACGGCTCACCCGTGGCGAGGCGGTTTTCGACCAGCTTCTGGAACAGGCTGCGCGCATCGATGGTCGAACGGATCGAGCCGTCCTTCGGGCTGCGCAAGTGGAATTCGGCGCCATCGCGCACGGCCTCCATGAACTCGTCAGTGAGCAGCACGCCGTGGTGCAGGTTGAGCGCCTTGCGGTTGAAATCGCCCGACGGTTTACGGATTTCGAGGAATTCCTCGATCTCCGGGTGCGAGACGTCGAGGTAGCAGGCGGCCGAACCACGGCGCAGCGAGCCTTGCGAAATCGCCAGCGTCAGGCTGTCCATCACGCGCACGAAAGGAATGATGCCGCTGGTCTTGCCGTTGAGGCCTACGGGCTCGCCAATGCCGCGAACATTGCCCCAATAGGTGCCGATGCCGCCGCCCTTGCTGGCCAGCCAGACGTTCTCGTTCCAGGTGTTGACGATGCCTTCAAGGCTGTCATCGACCGAATTGAGGTAGCACGAGATCGGCAGGCCGCGCCCCGTACCGCCATTCGACAGCACCGGGGTGGCCGGCATGAACCACAGCTTCGAGATATAGTCGTAAATGCGCTGGGCGTGGTCCTGATCGTCCGAATAGGCATCGGCGACGCGGGCGAACAGGTCCTGATACTTTTCGCCGGGCAGCAGGTAGCGATCGTCGAGCGTGTCCTTGCCAAACAGGGTCAGCAAGGCATCGCGCGACGTGTCCGTCACGATGGTGAAGCGGCGCGCCTGAATGGAATGCGAGTCTTCCTTGGGCTTCTTGGCAGCCTTGGCCACCTGCGTCAGGGCACCAGCCAGCGCCTCTGCGCCGAGCTTGTCGACCAGCGCCTCGCTTCCAGCATCGCTCTTGTCTGTCATGGGCACCGCCGGTTGGGCCTCCCTTATCGTCGTCTCAGCGAGATCCACGTTTTCCATCACATCATTGTCCGACACGGACGTGTCCCCGTTCCTGAAATCCACTATGCCTGCCCCTGTTCAAACCGTCCGGCCGCGACATTCGCGGCAAACCAAGTCCACTGCTTGCGGACCGAATCGAAGGGCAAACCCCCTTCTACCAGCCTCGCCCAATCTTTGGGAGAACAAAAAGGGAAAGCTTTTCCCCAGCCTTGTCCCCCGTTGCGCCCCTACGCACTATCGTTCTGCCCTTGACTCGGACCGAATCCACCCGTTCACGCCGAAATCAACGGCTTGCGATGAATCTAGGTCTTGTGGGTACCCCCGAGTGCCGAACCACTACTGATAGTGCCTCATCCTGAATCGCGCGCAAGAGGGTAAATGCCGGCCTAACCCGCAACCGGCAGGGCTTGAGGCCTCTCCACAGCTTTTTGCGATGCGGCGACGCGCGGGAAATCCAAGGTTGGCGAGCCGCGCAAGAGTCAAAGTGCGGCCGGCAACTTTTTTTCTCCACATCGACGAAGCGAGTCCTGCTTGCGCCCAGTTGAATCGGCACTTGTCGGCGCGGCGCGCGTTATGACTGGCGCAACGCAGCGATTGCCGTTGCCGATGGGCGCCATGCGGGTTAGCCCTTGGTCATCGGGCAGGCTCAGGCCCTGCCCAACAAGGACGGGAGAACATTTCCATGCTGAATATCATTTCCTATGCCATCGTCGGCATCATCGTCGGTGCGCTCGGGCGCTTTTTCTATCCTGGCGAAGTCCAGATGGGCCTGCTGTGGACGATGATCCTGGGCATCGCCGGTTCGCTGCTGGCGGGCATGGTCACCAACCGCGGCAAGTCGGGGCTTAACCGGGCGGGCATCCTCGCCTCGATCCTCGGCGCCATCGTGCTGATCTTCCTGGGCCGGATGCTCAATCTCGGCGGCTGATCTGCCTACGAAAAACCTAACGGATTAAGTCACCTGCTCCCCATGTCCGGGGCGTGGACAGCGCGGCCTCTTTAAGAGAAGCTGCGGCCACGAATCACCTCGGGATGGGGGGCATATATAATGCGCGCGCGCTGGATTGTTTCGCTGCTGGCCGTCGCCGCGCTGCCCTTCGCCGCGCAGAGCGACACCACGCCGCAAGTCATCATGGCCACAACGGGCACCGGCGGCCCATCTGCTGCCGGGGGGGCGGGCGGCGCGGTTGAGCGCTTCACCCTGCGCTATTCCGAAAGCATGGTGCCGCTCGGCGATCCCCGCGCCACACCCGCCGCCACGAGCGATTGCCCGGTTCCCGCGACTGGCCGCTGGGTCGACCAACAGACCTTCGTGCTCGATTTCGCCAAGCCGCTGCCCGGCGGCCTCTCATGCAAGGTCACCCTGCGCGGGCAACTGGCAACCCTGCGCGGCGTCAGCGTGGGCGGCAGCACCAGCTTCCCGATCGAAACCGGCGGGCCATCAGTGCGCGCCGTGCTCGCGCCCGGCAGCGACGGTAACATTGACGAGGACCAGGTGTTCCTCGTTGCCACCAATGTCCGCGCCGATCCGGCCTCGGTCGCCGCCAAGGCCAGTTGCGCGGTTGACGGCATCGGCGAGGCGGCAGCGGTTGACGTTCTGCCTGCCGACACCGTGGGCCGCGTGCTTGAAGGCATGGGCGAGGACAACTGGACCCGGCGCAACTTCCTTGAGGAGGCTGGACTGCCCGCCAAACTTCCCGCCGATGCCGCCTCGCGCACCGCCGCGCTGGGCAATGTCATGGCGCTGAAATGCCGCCGCCCGCTGCCGCCTGAGCGCGACATGGCGCTGGTCTGGCCCAAGACGATCTCCGGTGCCGGCGGCAAGCTTGCCGGAACCGACCAGCGCTTTGATTTCACCGTGCGCAAGGCCTTCGCCGCCAGCTTTGACTGCGGCCGGGTCAACGCCAGCGCCGGGTGCAACCCGGTCACCCCCGCTTATGTCCGCTTCACCGCGCCGATCGCCCGCGACAAGGCCATGGCGGTGCGCCTGCGCATGGCTGACGGCACCATGATTGCGCCGAAGCTCGATCCTGACACGCGCGGCAATTCCGAGCTGTCCGATCTCGAATTCCCCGGCCCCTTCCCCGCCGCCACGGCTGCGCAGGTAATCCTGCCGGCGGGCGTGCAGGACCTGTCTGGCCGCAGTCTGTCGAACGCCACGCGCTTTCCGCTGGCGGTGCGCTTCGATGCCATGCCGCCGCTGGTCAAGTTCGCCGCGCAGTTCGGCATTGTTGAGGCGAGCGAGGGCCTGCTCCCCGTCACCGTGCGCGCGGTCGAGCCGGACCTGATCGGCAAGGCGACCGCGATCGACGGCCGGTCTGCCCGGATCGCCGATGATGACCGGGTGATCGCCGAATGGCTGCGCAAACTCGATAAGTCGACGCGGCGCGATTACGAATGGATCGAGCTCAAGGACGGCACTTCGAAAGCGATCAACCACACCGGCGAGAAGCCGCTGCTGAAGCCCGCAGAGGGCACCGCGCTGAAACTGCCGCTGCCCGGCAAGGGCAAGGACTTCGAAGTGATCGGCGTGCCGGTGAAGGCCAAGGGCTTCCATGTCGTCGAATTCGCCAGCCCCGCGCTGGGCCGTGCGCTTCTGGGACGCAACGTGCCGCGCTATGTCCCCGCCGCCGCGCTGGTCACCGACATAGCGGTGCATTTCAAGTGGGGCCGCGAAAGCAGCCTTGTCTGGGTGACGAGCCTGTCCACCGGCAAGCCGGTCGAAGGCGCCAGTGTGCGGATCAGCGATTCGTGCAGCGGCAAGCTGCTCGCCAGCGGGACAACCGACAAGGCGGGAGCATTGTTTGCGCGGGCGGGCCTGCCCGAACCCGAAACCAGCGGCGGCTGCGGCGAGGATGAGAACCATCCGCTGATGGTCTCGGCCCGCGCGAACGGCGACATGAGCTTCACGCTGACCACGTGGAACAACGGCATTTCACCCTATGATTTCGACCTGTCGTTCGGCGTCAATGCCAGCAACGAGACCATTCATACGATCATGGACCGGTCACTCGTGCGAGTGGGCGAGGCGGTTCACTTCAAGCACGTGCTGCGCAAACCCATTGGCCCCGGTTTCACTTATGCCAAGGGCTTCACCGGCAAGTTCGTGCTGCGCCACAATGGGTCCGAAACCGAATTCAGCCAGCCGGTGACGGTCGATGCCATGGGCTCGGGCGAGAACGCGTGGACCGTGCCGCAGGGCGCGCCGCTCGGCACCTATTCGTTGCGCTTCGAGGTCGACGGCCGGACGATCTATTCGAGCCAGGACGTGCGCGTCGACGAATACCGCCTGCCGACCATGCGCGCCAGCGTGACCGGACCAGAGCAGCCGCTTGTCCAGCCAAAATCCGTCCCGCTGTCGCTGTTCGTCGGCTACCTTTCGGGCGGCGGCGCAGGCGCGCTGCCGGTAACGCTACGCACCGAGTTCAACAGCTGGGGCCGCGCCCCGAAGGGCTGGGAGGCCTATGAATTCGGCGGTGCGCTGGTGAAGGAAGGCGTGCGCCCACTCTCCATCGAGGGCGAGGGCGAAGTGTCCGAACCGCTGCCCTATTCGCAGACGCTCCCTGCCACGCTCGGCGCTGATGGCACCGCCAGGACGGCGGTCGATGTCAGTGCAGCGATCAATCAGACCGTCTCGCTGATGGTCGAAATGGATTACCCCGACGCCAATGGCGAAACGCTCACCGCCGGCCGCCGCGTGACGCTCTATCCCAGCGCGGTGCAGCTGGGCATGAAGACCGATGGCTGGCTGATGCGGTCAAGCGAACTGCGGCTCAACTTCGCCGCGCTTGACCTGACGGGCAAGCCGCTCTCTGGCCAGATGGTCAAGGTGGAGCTGTTCTCGAAACAGACCATCACCGCGCGCCGCCGACTGATCGGCGGCTTCTATGCCTACGACAACCAGGAGAAGGTCGAGCGAATCAGTGCAGGCTGCACAGCTTCGACCAATGCCCAGGGCAAGGCCGACTGCGTCATCGATGCGGGCGTTTCGGGCGAAGTCACCGTGGTCGCCAGCACCACTGACCGCGAAGGCCGCGTCGCGCGCTCCTCCCGCTCGGTCTGGCTGGCCGGCGCGGACGAATGGTGGTTCGGCGGCGACAATGGCGACCGCATGGACGTGGTGCCCGAAAAGACCGCCTATGCCGCCGGCGAAACCGCGCGGCTGCAGGTTCGCATGCCTTACCGCGAGGCGACTGCGCTGGTCACGGTCGAGCGTGAGGGCGTGCTGTCGAGCTATGTCACCGAACTGTCAGGCAAGGACCCGGTGGTCGAAGTGAAGATGCCCGCCGCCTATGCGCCGAACGTCTATGTCTCGGTCATGGCCGTGCGCGGGCGAGTGACCGGCGCGCGGCCGTGGTTGACCGAAATGGCGCAGAAGCTGGGCCTGCCCTTCACCAGCGAAGGCGTGCCGCCCACGGCCACCGTCGACCTTGCCAAGCCCAGCTACCGCATCGGCATGACCGAACTGAAGGTCGGCTGGGAAGGCCACAAGCTCGCCATTGATGTGAAGCCTGACAAGGAAGCTTACGGCGTGCGCGAGAAAGCCTTCGTGAAGGTGACCGTGCGCGATCCCTCGGGCAAGCCCGTGCCCAGCGCCGACCTTGCCTTCGTGGCAGTCGACGAGGCGCTGTTGCAACTGATGCCCAACGATTCGTGGAAGCTGCTCGACGCCATGATGGGCGAGCGCAGCCTTGAGGTGGCGACATCGACCGCGCAGATGCAGGTCGTCGGCAAGCGGCACTACGGCAAGAAGGCCGTGGCGGCGGGCGGCGGCGGCGGCGATGCCTCGGGCGTCAACCGCGAGAATTTCCAGCCGGTGCTGCTGTGGAAGGGCCGCGTCGCGCTCAATGCCAAGGGCGAGGCCGTGGTCGAAGTGCCGCTGTCCGACGCGCTCACCCGCTTCCGGCTGGTTGCGATTGCGACGGATGGCGCGCAGCTGTTCGGCACTGGCGAAAGTGCGATCCGTACCCGGCAGGAGCTTGCCGTCTATCCCGGCCTGCCGCCGCTGGTCCGCACCGGCGACACCTATGACGCGGTGTTCACCCTGCGCAACGGGCAGGACAAGCCGATGACCGTCACCGCCAAGCCGCAGGTCGAAGGCGGGATCAAGGTCGGCGGCGCGCAGACCGTGACGATCCCGGCCGGCGGCGCAGCGCGGGTGCGCTGGTCGGTCATGGCACCCGATGCCCCCGGCGCGCTCAAGTGGACGGTCGAGGCGAAGAGCAAGGACGGCAAGTACCGCGATTCCGTCGTCGCCATGCAGGAGGTTGCCCCCGCCGTGCCGGTCGAGGTCTGGGCCGCAAGCTTGTACCGCGTTGGTGAGGGCACGCCGCCCTCGATCATGGTGCCGCAGGGCGCGCTGCCCGGCGGCTTTGTGGACATTGCGCTGAGCGACAGCCTCGCCCCGCCGCTGGGCGGCGTGCGCGATTACATGCGCGCCTATGCCTACAATTGCTTCGAACAGCAGCTGTCGCGCATCGTCGCGACGGACAATCTGGCGGCATGGGAGGCGCTCTCCGCCGCGATGCCGACCTACCTCGATGGCGACGGACTGCTGCGCTACTGGCCGGTCGCCAGCATGCGCGGATCGACCGAACTGACCGCCTATACGCTGGCGATCACTTCGGCGGCGGGCCTCAAGATCCCCGAGGAATCGCGCGCCAAGATGGTCGCTGGGCTCAAGGGCGTGGTCGAAGGCCGCGTCAACCGCGACCGGCCCTTCGCTGCCGACGAACGGCTGGTACGCGTCGCCGCGCTTTCGGCACTCGCCCGCGCCGGGGCTGCCGAGCCGGGCCTCGTTGCCCGCATCGACATGGTGCCGGCGCAAATGCCCACCGGCACGCTGGCCGACTGGATCGTGACACTCGACCGCCTGCCCAAGGCCCCCAAGGCGGCTATGCTCAAGGCCGCCGCCGAGGGCGAACTGCGCAAGCGGCTGGTCTATGAAGGCACCCGGCTCGATTTGTCCGACGCCAATAAGGCGCCGTGGTGGATGATGGTCAGCGCCGACGAGATGGCGATCAAGGTCCTCGATGCCTCACTCGGCAAGGCCGATTGGCAGGCCGAGGCTCCGAAGTTGATGGTCGGGATCGCCAGCCGCCAGCAACGCGGTCACTGGGATACCACCCCGGCCAATGCCTGGGGTGCGGTCGTGGTCCGGCGCTTTGCCAAGCTCTATCCGGCGAGCGCGATCGCCGGAACGACCACGCTGGGCCTCGGCGGCAAATCACTGGCGGTGCAATGGCCGCGCAGTGCCGATGCACTGCCGTTGCGCCTGCCGCTGGTGGCGGGGCCGATGGCCATGACACAGAGCGGCGGGGCCGGCCCATGGGCGACAGTAAGCGTCCACGCCGCCGTGCCGCTGCGCGAACCGCTGATGGCCGGATACCGCCTCGCCCGTGAAGTCACGGTGGTTTCGGCGCGCGAGAAGGGCAAGCTCACCGCTGGCGATGTCGTGCGGGTGAAGCTGACCGTTACCGCCACCGCCGACCGCACCTGGGTGGTACTCGCCGATCCGCTGCCACCGGGAGCGACGGTCATGTCAGGTCTCGGCGGCCAGTCCTCCATGCTGCGCGGCGGTGAAAACAGTTCGAGCGAAGGCACTTGGCCCGCCTATGTCGAGAACGCGAAAGACAGCTGGCGCGCCTATTTTGACTGGCTGCCGCGCGGCACGACGACGGTCGAATACACCGTGCGGCTCAACGGCTCGGGCCAGTTCACCCTGCCCCCGGCGCGGGTAGAGGCGATGTACGCACCTGCAATCCGCGCGCAACTGCCGGTCGGGGCGATGACGGTGTGGGGTGGGTGAAATGCTCCCTCCCGCCACCTTCCCCCGTCATCCTGAACTCGTTTCAGGATCCATCGTGCCTAACGCCCGGCCCTGTCATGAGGCGTGCGACGGCTCCGTTGCATGCCCAGTCGCAACGCTGGACGTGGGGCGAAATGGATCCTGAAACGAGTTCAGGATGACGACACTGATAGGTTGGTTCGCATTGCATGAGTTTCGTTGCCCGCCTCCTCTCCCGTTTCACCGCATGGGTTGCGCGCACCGAGGATGCGCTGTGGCCGCACGTGCGGCGCATGGGTGCGCGGCTGCGGCACTGGCGCGACTGGCTCTGGCCCAAATTGCGGGTGATCGGCTGGAAGCGCGGGCTGCTGGCTTTGCCGATCGGCGCGGCGCTGTGGCTCTATGTCGCCACGCTGCCGCCATCACCGCCCGACTTCGATGACCTAAAGGTCGAATGGAAGGCCAGCGACGCCTGGCTTTATGATCGCGACGGTGCGCTGCTCGACGAAGTGCGCGTCGATTTCACCATGCGGCGGCTGGCATGGATGCCACTCGCCGAGATGGGCGACCCCCTGCGCGCGGCGGTGATCCATGCCGAGGACCGCCGCTTTGCCAGCCATGGCGGGGTGGACCTGCTGGCGCTCGGATCATCGATCCGCACCCGGATCGAAGGCGGGCAGGCGCGCGGCGCATCGACCATCACCATGCAGCTCGCCGCTTTTCTTGCGCCCGAGATCGCCCGCCCCGGCGCACGCGGCTGGCGCGACAAGCTGCGCCAGATGCGCGCCGCCTGGGCGCTTGAAAGCAAGTGGGACAAGGACGAAATCCTTGAAGCCTATCTCAACCTCGCCCCGTTTCGCGGCGAGGCGCAGGGGGTGGCGGCGGGCGCGGTGACACTGTTCGGCAAGGCACCGGGCAAGCTCGATCGGCGCGAGGCGGCGGTTATGGCGGCGCTGCTGCCCGATCCCGCTGCGAGCCCCGGCCGCGTAGCCGCGCGCGCCTGCCGCCAACTGGGCGAGGCCGATTGCACGACGATAGAGGCGCTCGCCGCCAACATCGCCGCGCGCGGCCGGATGAAGGCGCAGGACCCCGACCTTGCCCCGCACCTCGCCGGCAAGCTCCTCAGCGAACCCGGTATGCGGGTGAAGACGACGATCGAGCCGCGCGTCCAGCTCGCCGCCACCCAGGCGCTGCGCCACCAGTTGCAAGGCCTCGGCCCGACCCGCGTGCGCGACGGGGCGGTGGTGGTGGTCGACAACGCCAGCGGCGAAGTCCTTGCCTATGTCGGCGGGGTGGGCCTTGGCTCAACCGCTTCCAATGTCGATGGGGCGGATGCGGCGCGGCAGGCGGGATCGACGCTCAAGCCGTTTCTCTATGCCCAGCTGATCGAGCGCAAATGGCTGACCGCCGCCTCGATCCTGGACGATTCGCCGGTCCAGCTCGACACGGCATCGGGCCTCTATGTGCCGCGCAATTACGACAATGCCTTCCTCGGCCCGGTGTCGGTGCGCCGCGCGCTGGCCAATTCGCTCAACGTGCCTGCCGTGCGCGCGCTGCTGCTCGATAGGGTGCAGGACTTCCGCGACCGGCTGTGGGACCTCGGCTACAACGGGCTGGAGGGCGACGGCGCCTATTACGGCTTCAGCCTGGCGCTGGGATCGGCGGAAGTGACGCTGCTCGAACAGGCCAATGCCTATCGCACGCTGGCCAACGGCGGGCGCTGGTCGGCCTTGAAGCTGCGCGCCGAGGACGCCGGCAGCGAACCCCGGCAGGTGATCGACCCGGCCGCCGCGTGGATCGTCGGCGATATCCTCTCCGACCCTTCCGCCCGCGCCGGCACTTTCGGCGTCGATTCCGCGCTGCGCCTGCCGTTCTGGGCGGCGGCGAAAACCGGCACGTCGAAGGGCATGCGTGACAATTGGTGCGTCGGCTTTTCGGACCGCTACACCGTCGCCGTCTGGGTCGGGAACCTTGAGGGGGATTCGATGCGCTCGGTCTCAGGCACCAGCGGCGCGGCCCCCGTCTGGCGCGACGTGATGCTGGCGCTTCATGCCGGCAAGCCCGGC
>NZ_JANPGP010000088.1:0-22125 GCF_031424035.1 Novosphingobium sp. | reverse complement strand
CGCATGCAGTGCTCCGAAAATACGACAGGCCCAGACCCGCTGAGGGACTGAGCCTGTCTTCAGATTGCTTCAACGAACCTCCCGCCATTCCATCCCAGACAGGCCCGGGACGGGGCAGGACGAGGCCTTTCAGCCCTTGTTTTCGTCGATGTACTTGATCGCGTCGGTGACGGTGCTGATCTTTTCAGCCGCGTCGTCGGGGATCTCGACACCGAATTCTTCTTCGAAGGCCATGACCAGCTCGACGATGTCGAGCGAATCGGCACCCAGATCGTCGATGAAGCTCGCGTCTTCGGTGACCTTGTCGGCCTCAACGCCGAGATGCTCGACGACAATCTTCTTAACGCGGTCTGCGGTGTCGCTCATGGGGTAGTCCTTTTGTGAACGATAGATGAAAAGCTCAGTCCCGCCCCTAGAGAACGGCGGCGGCGCTGGCAAGAGGGTGGACTTCGGTTTGCTTCAACCCTTTTGGGGTTCCACAACGCGAAGATGCAGTTCGCGCAGCTGCTTGTGTTCGGCCTGCGAAGGCGCGCCCATCAGCAGGTCTTCGGCGCGCTGGTTCATCGGGAACAGGGTGATTTCGCGCAGGTTCTGCACGCCGCAGAGCAGCATGACCATGCGGTCGACGCCGGCCGCCATGCCGCCGTGCGGCGGTGCGCCGTACTGGAAGGCGCGGTACATGCCGCCGAAGCGTTCCTCGACGTCGGCCTGTGTCAGGCCGGTCAGTTCGAACGCCTTGACCATCAGGTCCGGGTGCTGGTTGCGGATCGAGCCCGAGGCGAGTTCGTAGCCGTTGCACACCATGTCGTACTGGAAGGCCTTGATCGTCAGCGGATCCTGCGTTTCCAGCGCCTCGAGTCCGCCCTGCGGCATCGAGAACGGGTTGTGCGCGAAGTCGACCTTCTTGTTCTCCTCGTCCCATTCATAGAACGGGAAGTCGATGATCCAGCAAAAGCGGAAGGCATCCTTTTCGACGATACCGAGCGTCTCGCCCACGCGGGTGCGCGCCGCACCGGCCAGCTTGGCGGCCTGATCTTCCTTGCCAGCGGCAAAGAACGCGCCGTCGTTCGGGCCAAGACCAAGGCTGTCCCAAAGCGCGGCCATCTTGTCCTCGCCGTGGTTCTTGGCGATCGGGCCGCCAAACACGCCGTCCTTGCGGGTGGCGTAGCCAAGCCCGGCATGGCCTTCCGAGCGCGCCCACTCGTTCATCTCGTCGAAGAACTTGCGGCTCAGGCCGGCGGTTTCCGGCGCCGGGATCAGGCGAACCTTGCCGCCGCCGCCGACGATCTTTTCAAACAGGCCAAAGCCCGATTGCTCGAACTCGGAGGTCACGTCGCGGATGATCAGCGGGTTGCGCAGGTCCGGCTTGTCGGTGCCGTAATCGAGCATCGCCTTGGCATAGGGGATGCGCGGGAACGTGCCGGCGGGGGTCACGGCCTTGCCATCAGCGAAGGTCTCGAAGATGCCGGCCATGACCGGCTCCATCGTTTCCCACACCTCTTCCTGGGTGACGAAGCTCATCTCCAGGTCGAGCTGGTAGAATTCGCCCGGCAGACGGTCGGCGCGCGGGTCTTCGTCGCGGAAGCACGGCGCGATCTGGAAGTAACGGTCGAAGCCAGCGACCATCAGCAGCTGCTTGTACTGCTGCGGAGCCTGCGGCAGCGCGAAGAACTTGCCCGGGTGGATGCGGCTGGGCACGAGGAAGTCGCGCGCGCCTTCGGGGCTGGATGCCGTGAGGATAGGCGTGGAAAACTCGGTGAAGCCGATGTCTTCCATGCGCTTGCGGGTTTCGCGGATCACGGCGGTACGCGTCATGATATTGGCGTGCAGCGTTTCGCGGCGCAGGTCGAGGAAGCGGTACTTGAGGCGGATTTCCTCGGGATACTCCTGCTCGCCGGCCACCGGCATCGGCAGTTCCTCGGCCTTGCTCAGCACGGTCACGCCGCGGGCAAACACCTCGATCTCGCCGGTCGAAAGGTTGGCGTTGACGGTGCCGGTGCCGCGCGCCTTGACCTCGCCGTCGATGGTGACGACGCTTTCCACGCGCAGGCCTTCGAGCACCGGCAGCGCCGGGCTGTCCGCATCGGCGACGATCTGCGTCATGCCGTAATGATCGCGCAGATCGACGAAGAGCACGCCGCCGTGATCGCGCTTGCGGTGGATCCAGCCCGAAAGCCGGACCGTCTGGCCAGTTTCGGCAGCGGACAAGGCACCGCAATTATGCGAACGATAAATATGCATCGAAACTCTTTCCAATCGGCCCACTTTGTTGCAGGGGCGAAAGCGCGGGCTAACAGGCGAAACCCGCATTTTTGTCAAGCCGCGAGCCCGCATGGGCTCACTTACAGATAAGAAACATGAAAATACACAAACTCATTTCCGACTCAGAAACACTCGCAGCCCTGTGCAAGAGACTGTCCCAGGCCGACTTCGTCTGCGTTGACACCGAATTCATGCGGGAAAACACGTATTGGCCCGAACTCTGCCTGATCCAGATCGCCGACAGCGAGGAAGCGGCGGCGATCGATCCAATGGCCCCTGGGATAGACATGACCCCGCTGATGGACCTGCTGGTCGATAACGAGGACGTGCTGAAGGTGTTCCACGCCGGCGGGCAGGATGTGGAAATCATCTACAACATCACCGGCCGCACCCCTCACCCGATCTTTGACACGCAGATCGCCATGATGGCGGTCAGCCAGAGCGAGCAGATCGGCTATTCGAACCTGTGTGAATCGTGGCTCGGCATCACGGTGGACAAGGGCGCGCGGTTTACCGACTGGTCGCGCCGGCCGCTGGACGCCCGCCAGATTGACTATGCCATTGGCGACGTCACCCACCTGTCGAAAATTTTCCCGAAGCTGCTGAACCGCCTGATCAAGACCGGTCGCGGCACCTGGCTCAATGCCGAGATGGAAAAGCTCGCCGATCCG
Organism: Novosphingobium sp.; assembly: GCF_031424035.1. Classification (GTDB taxonomy): domain Bacteria; phylum Pseudomonadota; class Alphaproteobacteria; order Sphingomonadales; family Sphingomonadaceae; genus Novosphingobium. The sequence continues at coordinate 19,192 of NZ_JANPGP010000088.1, read as the reverse complement.
GACAATTACAAGAACGATCCCGAACAGGCCTGGCAGCGCATTCGCGCCGCGGGCCGCAACCCGGCGATGCTTGGCCGGCTGAAAGCCATCGCCCGCTGGCGCGAGATCGAGGCGCAGGACAAGAACATCCCGCGTGGCCGCATCGCCCGTGACGAGACGCTGGCCGACATTGCCAGCCATCCGCCCCGCCAGCAGTCCGACCTTGCCAAGGTGCGCGGGCTTTCGCAGGCGTGGAAGGAAAACGAGATCGGCCGCCGCCTCGTCGCCGCGATCGAGGCGTCGAAGCCGCTGACCGACGCCGAACTGCCCCCGCGCACTCCGCGCGGCGCGCCGCTGGGCAAGGAAGGCGCACTGGTTGCCGACCTGCTCAAGCTGCTGCTCAAGATCCGCAGCCGCGAGATTGACGTGGCCTCTCGCCTGCTGGCGCGCAGCGATGACCTGGAATTGCTCGCAGCCGGGGTTCGCAAGAATATCCCCCTGCTCGAAGGCTGGCGCTATGACGTTTTCGGCAGGGACGCGCTCGATCTGGTCGAAGGCAAGATGGCCTTCGCCGTGGTCAACGGGAAGCTGAAGATGACGCATGTCGACGACATCGTCGAGGATGAGGCGGTTGCGGCAGAGGCCGACCCGGTTGACGATGACATTCCGGGCGATGACATTCCGGGCGATGACATTCCCGGAGATGACATTCCCGGCGATAGCGGGGCCGAGAATGCCGGGCAAGCGGATGGCGCGGAAGCCGAGTAATAGTCTCGCCTGTCCTACCCGGTGCACTTCTGCGATAAGCGGGGTGCCATGCCTGAATCCAGCCACATCACATCTTTAACACCGCGATTAGACATTAATGACATTTGTTTCAATTGCTTGAATAGCAAATCTTACAGATCGCGAGAGGTTATAGCTTTCCTTCTTGGACAGTGTCCAGTGTGTCCAGTCCATGCGTCACCTTGTGTGTGCGGGCCGCTGCGTTAGAACGCTTGCGATGACCGTCTACCACCCCACGCTCAAGCAGCTTCAGTACCTCGTATCCTTGCACGAGCATGGCCATTTCGGTCGCGCTGCGGAAGCGTGTTTTGTCAGTCAGTCGACGCTTTCGGCAGGCTTGCGCGACCTGGAGACGCTGCTCGGCGTGGTGCTCGTCGAACGGACCAAGCGCGCCGTGCGCTTCACCCCGCTGGGCAATGCCGTGGTCGCCAAGGCGCACCGGCTGCTGCGCGAGGCGGAGGAGCTTTCCGACATGGTGCAAAGCGCCGGCCAGCCGCTGTCGGGCGAAGTGCGGATGAGCGTGATCCCGACGATTGCGCCGTTCCTTCTGCCCCGAATGCTGCCGCGCCTGCGCCGCGAGCGCCCCGCCTTGAAGCTCTACCTGCGCGAGGAAACCAGCGCGGCGGCCATCGAATCGCTGCATCACGGCCGCGCGGACTGCGTGCTGTTGGCGCTGCCCTACCCCACTGGCGATGTCGAGAAGGAGACGATCGAGCTCGATGCGCTTTACGTCGCCTTCCCCAAGGACGATCCGCGCGACCCGCCGAGCGAGGTGTCGCCGGAATCGATCGACGAGGGCCGGCTGCTCCTGCTCGAGGATGGCCATTGCCTGAAGGATCATGCCCTGGCCGCCTGCAACCGCCCGGAACTGCGCGCTTCGGCTACGATGATCGGCACTTCGCTGCACACGCTGGTGCAGATGGTCGACAATGGTCTGGGTCTGACCATGCTGCCCGAAATGGCGATCGATGCGGGCATTCTCAACGGGACGAACGTAGTGGCCCGGCCGCTGCTGTCGAAGACCGCAAACCGAGAAATTGCGCTGGTCTGGCGGCGAAACAGCCCTCGATCCGAGGAATTTCGCCTGCTCGCGGAAGAGCTGCGGGCCGGCTAAGTATTTAACCATTGTTGCACGGCGCTGCACGTGGCATCATCAGGTGAATTGATTTGGGGATTCCGGGCATGAAATTGCAACGCAAAGCTCTTATTCGCAACGCGGTCATCGCCATGATCGTCGCCGATGGCGTCGGGGTCTATTTCCTTCAGGACCGGCTGACGAACCCGCTGCAGGACAGCGCCGCTGCCTATGAGCAAGAAGCGCTTGCCCTTGCCGCCAGTGAAGCCGCCACTCCGCAGGTTTCGCCGCCCAAGCCAGCAGAAGCTCTGGCTAGCCGCGAACTTCCCAAGCCGGCCTTTGGCATGGATGCACCGGTCAAGGCTGAAACAGCCAAGGTTGAGCCCGTAAAGGCTGCCGCTCCGCGTGCCGCAGCCGCTCCGGCTTTGGCCAAGGCACCCGCCGTGCATTCGGTCGCGGCACCCGTTGCCAAGGCTGCGGTAAAGGCGGCTCCGGTCAATTCGCTTGCGGCCAAGCGCACGATCATCGTGCCGCGCGCCGTTGCTTCGGCCAGCACGAAGACGCCGGTCACCTTGTCGGTCACGCATTCGTCCAAGGTCGCCAAGGCCTCGGGGCACAAGCGCACCTCGTTCACCAACGCATTCGCCGGCATTTCGCGGTCGGCCCCGGCGCTGGCCATGCACACGGCAAGTGGTTCGCTGCAACACGCAGGTCCGACGGTCACGGCAGACTTTGCCCCCGATTCGACGGTGCCGCAGGTGGAGATCATGGAAACGGTGCCTCTCGCCATGGCGAGCCAGCCTGACATGATGTCCGATCAGGCGCCGACCATGTCGGCTCCGACCCAATCGGCGTCGGTGGAACTGCCCGCAACTGGCGAATAATCCGTCAGATTGCGCGCCTTAGTCCATGTGCTTGAGGCCGATCCGCAGGTAATCCCAGCCGGTAATCACCGTCAGCACGGCGGCGCCCCACAGCGTCATCAGGCCAACGACTTGCGGCAGGTTGAGGGCGGTGCCGGGAATCAGCCAGCCCGGCAGTCCGCCGGCAAGGATCAGCGAACCAAGCGAGACGATCTGCAGGGTCGTCTTCCACTTGGCCAGCCGCGAAACCGGGATCGAAACGCGCAGGCCGCCAAGGAATTCGCGCAGGCCCGAAACGGCAATCTCGCGCAGCAGGATAACCAGTGCGGCGATGACATGCAGCCCGGCAACGTCATGATTGGCCACCAGCACCACGATCACCGCGGCGATCATGATCTTGTCGGCGATCGGATCGAGAAACTGCCCCAGCTTGCTCACCATACCGCGTGACCGGGCGAGATAACCGTCGAAGTAGTCGGTAATTCCCATCAGCGAGTAGACGACCCAGCCGGCAAGATAGCCAGCAGCCCAGCCCGGCCACCACATCAACCAGACAAGCAGAGGTACCGCGAAAATTCGCGACAGAGTCAGTATGTTGGGAAGGGTCAGCATAGGCAGACCGTTTCTACCCTGTAATAATTGCGGTACATAACCATCCCTGTCCACAACCCAGCGCCAGTATCGGGCGCTTCGGGCTTGTTCGTCGCTTATCGCCCGCTAGGGTCTGCCGCCAAACGGGGGAGCTTTCAAGCAGCGCATGACCACTTCCACACATCTGGTGCGCCAGCGGCGCTTCCTTCCCCTGTTCGTCACGCAGTTGCTCGGTGCCTTCAACGACAACCTGTTCAAGAACGCGATGGTGCTGTTCGTCGTTTATTCGGTTTATAGTTCCGAGGCGGCGGAAGCGAAATTCTCGGCCATTGCCTCGACCGTGTTCATCATTCCGTTCTTCCTGCTCTCATCGCTTGCCGGACAGCTGGCTGACATGCGCGACAAGGCGAAGATCATCCGCATTGTCAAATTCTGCGAAATCCTGATCATGTTGATCGGAGGCGCCGGCCTGTTCCTCGCGTGGAAGGGCTTCGAGACGACGACAATCGCCATCCCGCTGATGCTGGTCGCGCTGTTCGCCATGGGCGTGCATTCCACCTTCTTCGGCCCGATCAAGTACGCCATCCTGCCGCAGCACCTTCGATCTGAAGAAGTCCTCGCCGGCACGGGCATGGTCGAGGCGGGCACCTATATCGCCATCCTCACCGGCACGATCCTGGCCGGCTGGATCGATGTTGAATGGGCGGCGCTTGGCGTCGTGCTGACGGCGATCATCGGTTACATTGCCGGACGGCAGGTTCCCCCTGCCCCGCCGCAGTCGGAGCCCGAGCCGCTCGACTACAATTTCGTGCGCAGTTCCTATCACCTGATCCGTCAAACGACGAGCGACGCCCGGGTGTTCGAAGCGATCATGGCGATCAGCTTTTTCTGGGCGGTCGGAACGGTGCTGTTCATCCAGTTCCCGCCGCTCGCCAAGAACGTGCTTCACGCCAGCAAGGAAGTGGCGAGCCTGTTTCTGGTGATCTTCTCGGTCGGGATCGCCATCGGTTCCGTGTCAATCAACGCCTTGCTCAAGGGCACGGTTTCGGCCCGCTGGTCGGCACCGTCGGTTATCATGATGGGCGTGTTCGTGGTTGCCTTCTACCTCGTCTGCCGCGCCTGGCCGCCGATGGAGGATGGACTGCTCGACGTATCAGCCTTCATCGTGCGCCCGTTGGCGGTTCCGCTGCTGCTGTCGCTGCTCGGCATAGCCGTGGCCGGCGGCATGTTCGTCGTGCCGCTCTATGCTTTCCTGACGACCTTCGTGGAAAAGTCACAGACCGCGCGGACGATCGCGGCGAACAACATCGTCAATTCGGGCGCAATGGTGATCGGTTCGCTGGTGGCGATGGCGCTCAGCGCTTTTGGCCTGCCGCTGCAGGAGCAGGTGTTGCTGAGCGCGGCGATGTGCATGATTTCCGCCCTGCTCGGCGCTCAGCTTTACCGCAGCGAGCGCGCGGCGCGGGGAGAATAGGGCACGATCAGCCAATCCAGGTTGTCACCGCCAGCAGGCAGGCGCTGTAGGCCATCAGGAACATCTTGAGGTCCTGCATGGTAAATCGCCACGAAGAGCGCGCCGGAGTGGCGGCGGCGGTGCGGCAGACATGCGGCGGCAAGTGCATCCGGAACGGATGACGTGCAGATTCATCAGTAACTACAAGGGCTCTTCTCACCGGGCCATTCTCCATGCGACTGGTCCCGGATTAAGAACTTCTTCACCATCGCACCACCCGGAAAATCGAGGTTAACGGCGCGCATCCCGTTTCGGCACAATAAGGTTATTGAGTCTTTCCCGTCACTTGGCGAGATTGAGAATGTGCTCCCACTCGCTTTCGCGCACTTCGGAGACCGAAAGCCGGAACTTGGTCAGCAGCTCCATATCTGCCAGCGCCGGATCAGCCTTGATTTCCTTGAGCGTCACCGGCCGCTTCAGCTTTTTCACCGGCTTGACCTTCACCGAGGTCCAGCGCCCGCTATCATCAGTCGGGTCCTGGAAAGGCCCCTTGCTGACCTTCGCGATGCCGACGATTTCGACGCCGATGTTTGAGTGGTAGAAGAACACCGCATCGCCCACCGACATGGCCCGCAGGTTGAGCCGCGCGGTGTAATTGCGCACACCGTCCCAGGTGCCTTCGCCCTCGGCGATCAGGTCATTCCAGCCGTAAACGTCGGGTTCGCTTTTCATCAGCCAGTAGCGTTTGGGCGGTTTGATTTTCGTCATGAACTTGTCCGTCAAAAGGTCTATGGCGCGCCATTACGCAAATTTGCTGGATAGACCATATGCCCCTTAACACCCTGCCGGTTTTGTCGCTTGCCGACGATCCGGCCCAGTTTGCCCAAGCCATCGGCGAAAGTTTCAAGACATTCGGTTTCGCCATGGTCAAGGATCACGGTATCGATGCGGACCTGATCGACCGCGCCTGGAAGCTGACCGCCGAATTCTTCGCCCTGCCTGAGGCGGAAAAGCGCAGCTATCACAACCCGGCCATCGCCGGCGCGCGCGGCTATACGCCGTTCGGCACCGAGATTGCCAAGGACGCCAAGGCGCACGACCTCAAGGAATTCTGGCACGTCGGGCGTGACTTGCCCGAAGGCAGCCCGCTGGCCGATGCCTCGATGCCGCCCAATGTCTGGCCGGTCCGTCCCGAAGGCTTCAAGGACCTGTTCGAGGAGCTGTACCGCCAGTTCGACGCGACCGGCGCGACGATCCTCAGTCGCATCGCGGTTTACCTCGGGCTTGACGAACACTGGTTCGATCCCGCGATCGAAGATGGCAATTCGGTGATGCGCCTGCTGCATTACCCGCCGATCGAAGGCCTGGATGGCGAAGCGATCCGCGCCGGGGCGCACGGCGACATCAACCTCATCACCCTGCTGCTCGGCGCCGAGGAAGCAGGGCTCGAACTGCTTTACAAGGGGGAGGAATGGATTTCCGCCTCACCCCCGCCCGGGGCGCTGGTGATCAACGTGGGCGATATGCTTGAGCGGCTGACCAACCACGTCCTGCCATCGACCATTCACCGCGTCCGCAACCCCGATCCCGAACGCGCGCGGTTCAGCCGCTATTCGATGCCGTTCTTCCTGCATCTGCGCAGCGACTTTCCGATCCGGACCTTGCCGCAGTGCATTTCGGCGGAAGACCCGGACCGCTATCCCGAAGCGATCCTTGCCGATGACTTCCTCCAGCAGCGGCTGGTCGAAATCGGACTCAAGAAAAAGGGCTGACCCGAAGCCCACGATACTTAACGTTTATTTCATCGCGCCCGGGCATATTCCCCGCACTGCCTGCCAACAGGGGTGCGGGGAATTATGCGTGAAGACGGCGAAAGCCGGCACATTCAAGCCAAGGGGCAGCTCGAAAGAGTGGGCAGGGACATCATCGTCCTGGCCGTATCCTTTGGCGCGCTCATCCTCTTCGTCGGCAACGGAAGCACGGTTCTGCCGCAAGTCGTTCGCTATCTCCAAGGCATCGGCTTGCCGCCAGATCGCCTGCTGAGCAACGCCATGCTGCTCAACATTGCATTGATCGTCTTCGGCTGGCGCCGCTATCGCGACTTGTCCGAACAGGTCGTCGAACGCAGCGCCGCGGAAGAACGCGCCCGTCAACTGGCTGAAACCGACCCGCTCACCGGCTGCCTTAACCGGCGCGCCATGGCGCCCGCCACGGAACACCTGCGCGAGCAGAGCGCTCGCCACGGCGAGCAGGTTGCGCTGCTGGTGCTCGATCTCGATAATTTCAAGCGGCTCAACGACACCAATGGCCATGCCGCCGGCGATGCCGTGCTTAGCGAATCTTCGCGGCGGATGCGCGCCGTTCTGCCCTCCAACGCGCTGCTCGCGCGGCTGGGCGGCGACGAATTTGCCTGCGCTGTTCCGTTCGATTCGGCACGTCCGGAATTCGTCGACCGCATCGCCTCGCAGCTGATCGACTCGCTCTGCGCCCCAATTATCAGCTCGGGAATCACCCTCGAAGGCATCTCCATCTCGCTGGGCATTTCCCGGTCTGACATTCCTGCCGGCAAGACGCTTTCCGCGCAGGACCTGCTGCACATGGCCGACATAGCCATGTACCACGCCAAGAAGGGCGGCAAGAACCGCTACTACTGGTTCGAGCCGCAGATGGAGAGCGAATTGCGCTTTCGTAGTGAGCTGGAAAACGGCATCCGGCGCGGAGTTGGCAATGGCGAGTTCGTGCCGTTCTACGAACCGCAGGTCTGCCTCCAGACCGGCACGATCACCGGCTTCGAAATGCTGGCGCGCTGGCAATCGCCCGAGCTGGGCCTTGTCGGCCCTGACCTGTTCATTCCCATCGCCGAGGAAATCGGCGTGATCGCCGATTTGTCGGAATGCGTGATCCGGCAGGCGCTGCAGGACGCGAAGGAGTGGCACCCCGAACTTGGCCTGTCGGTGAATATTTCCCCCGTCCAGATGCGCGATCCGTGGTTTGCCCAGAAGCTGCTCAAGATGCTGATCGAGGCGAATTTTCCGCCCAGCCGGCTGGAAATCGAGATTACCGAAAGCTGCCTGCACGAAAACCTCGGCCTCGTCCGCTCGCTGATCGCCAGCCTGAAGAACCAGGGCATCCGCATCAGCCTTGACGACTTCGGCACCGGCTACAGCTCGCTGGCGCAACTGCGTTCGCTGCCGTTCGATCGCATCAAGATTGACCGCAGCTTTATTTCAACGCTGGCCAGCAACAGCGATTCGATGACCATCGTTCAGGCCATTGCCTCGCTCGGCAGCGGGCTCGGCCTGCCAATCACTGCCGAAGGCGTCGAAGAACCCGAAGTGGTCGACGAACTGCGCCGGATGGGCGAGTTCAAGGCCCAGGGCTACCTCTATGGCCGTCCCGCCGCCGCGCAGGATGTCGAAAAGCGGCTTGCCGAACTCGGCCTTCTTCGCCGCTCGCCTCACCTTTCCGTGATTGCAGCCGAAGAAGCGATCCCGCGCGCGGCAACCGCATAGGGCTGGACCTTCCCGCGCCGCGTGCCTATCTGCCGGGCCATGCAGGTTCCTTTCGTCAAGATGCATGGCCTCGGCAATGACTTCGTCGTGCTCGATGCGCGCGCGAGCGACGTCCCTGAAATGACGAGCCGGCTGGCCACCGCACTGGCTGACCGCAAAACCGGCATCGGCTGCGACCAGCTTATCCTTATCGAGCCGTCCGACAGCGCCACGTTCCGCATGCGGATCTTCAACGCTGACGGCGGCGAGGTCGAGGCTTGCGGCAATGCCACCCGCGCAGTCGGCTTGCTGCACGGTGCACCGGCGACGATTGAAACGCTCGGCGGTATGCTCTCGTCCAACCCGGCTGACGACGGCGTGGCGGTGGACATGGGCGAGCCGCGCTTTGATTGGAGCGCCATCCCGCTCGCCTATGCGATGGACACGCTCTCCATGCCGGTCGGCTGGGAGGACCTTGATGCGCCTTCCGCCGTCAACGTTGGCAACCCGCATGTCGTGTTCTTCACCCCCGATTGCGCGGTAGTGGAAGTCGAACGGCTCGGCCCGCTGATCGAACACGATCCGCTGTTCCCGGCGCGGGTCAACGTCAACTTCGCCACGGTGACTTCGCGCGATACCATCCGCCTGCGGGTGTGGGAACGCGGCGTCGGCGAAACGCGCGCCTGCGGCACCGGGGCCTGCGCCACGGCCATCGCCGCCATGCGCCGGGGACTGACCGACCGCAAAGTTACCGTCTCGCTCGAAGGTGGCGACCTGACGATTGAATGGGGCGCGGACAATCGCATCCTGATGACCGGGCCGGCGGTTGAATCGTTCCGCGGCACCTTCGATCCCGCCGCTTACGGAGTGGCCGGGTGACGCTGCACGTCGTGTCGCTGGGCTGCCGGCTGAACCTGTCCGAAAGCGAGGCGATGCGCGCCATGCTTGGAGATGCGGGCGACTTGGTCGTGATCAATTCCTGTGCCGTCACCAGCGAGGCTGTGCGCCAGACCCGGCAAGCGATCCGCCGCGCCCGCCGCGCGCACCCCGATGCGCGCCTGATCGTTACCGGCTGCGCCGCCGAGATCGAGCGCGAGGCGATTGCCGCCATGCCCGAGGTCGATGGACTGGTGGCCAATACCGCAAAGCTCGATCCGCGCGCGTGGAACGTGCCTGCCGCGCGGCCAATCACCTCGTCCACCGCCTATACCCGTGCCTATGTCGCGGTGCAGAACGGTTGCGATCACGCCTGCACCTTTTGCGTCATCCCGCAGGGGCGCGGGACGAGCCGGTCGCTGCCCGTCGATGCCGTGTGCCGCGAGATCGAGGGTCACCTCGCCATGGGCGTGCGCGAGGTTGTCGTGACCGGGGTCGACTTGACCTCATGGGGCCATGACCTGCCGGGCTCGCCCGGGCTAGGTGTGCTGGTCGAAGCCATTCTGCTGGCCGCCCCCGCGCTCGAACGGCTGCGCCTGTCCTCGCTCGACGGGATCGAGATCGACGAGCGCCTGTTCGACCTGATCGCCGGCGAGGCGCGAGTCATGCCGCATGTCCACCTCTCGCTGCAGCACGGGCATGACCTGATCCTCAAGCGGATGAAGCGCCGCCACAGCCGCGCCGATGCCGTGGCGCTGGTCGAACGCCTGCGCGCGCGCCGCCCGGAGATCGCCATCGGCGCGGACCTGATCGCCGGCTTCCCCACCGAGGGTGAGGCCGAGCACGACGCCAACCGCGCGATTATCGCCGAGCTAGGCGTCGTCCACGGCCATGTTTTCCCCTATTCCCCCCGCCCCGGCACGCCCGCTGCCAGGATGCCGCAGGTCGAGCCCGCCGCGATCAAGGCGCGCGCTGCCGACCTGCGCGCCGACGTCACCCGCACCCGCGCCGCATGGCTCGCCTCGCTGGTCGGCGTGCCGCTCAAGGTGCTTGCCGAACGCGACGGGACCGGCCATGCGGAAGACTTCGCCAGGGTGCAGCTCGCGCCCGGAACCGAGCCTGGAACCATAGTGAATATCGTCCCTGACCGCGTCATCGAAGGCCTGCTGGCATGAGCGAAGAGACCTGGACTGACCGCGTTTTCGGCGGCTTCCGTAAGACTTCCGAGCGCCTGACCGAGAACCTCTCCGGCATTGTCAGCAAGACACGGCTGGATGAGGCGCAGCTCGACGATCTTGAGGATGCGCTGATCCTCTCCGACCTCGGCCCCCGCGCCGCGCGCCGCATCCGCGACAAGCTGGCCGGTGAACGCTTTGAACGCGGCGCCGATGAACAGTCGATCCGCGAGGCTATGGCCAAGGAAATAGCCGCGATCCTGCGCCCGGTGGCCAAGCCGCTCGATATTGTCGCTTTTCCGCGCCCGCAAGTGATCCTGGTCATCGGGGTCAACGGATCGGGCAAGACGACGACAATCGCCAAGCTCGGCCACCTGTTTCAGGAGCTTGACTACGGCGTATTGTTTGCGGCCGGCGACACCTTTCGCGCCGCTGCCATCGAGCAGCTTGCCGTCTGGGCCGACCGCATCGGCGTGGAAGTCGTGCGCGGCCCCGAGGGGGGCGATCCGGCGAGCATCGTGTTCGACGCGGTCAAGCTGGCGACCGACAAGGGCACTGACGCTTTGATCGTCGACACCGCCGGCCGCCTGCAGAACAAGCGCGAGCTGATGGAGGAACTTGCCAAGATTCGCCGCGTTCTGGGGCGTATCAACCCCGAAGCACCGCACGATGTCGTGCTGGTGCTCGATGCGACCAACGGGCAGAATGCGCTCCAGCAGATCGAGGTGTTCAAGGAAGTGGCAGGCGTGACCGGGCTGATCATGACCAAGCTGGACGGCACCGCGCGCGGCGGCGTTCTCGTCGCGGCTGCCGAGCAATATGGCCTGCCGATCCATGCGATCGGCGTGGGCGAAAAGATCGATGACCTGCGTCCGTTCGATCCCGATCTGGTCGCCCGCGTGATTGCAGGAGTGGCGTGATGACCGATACTGCAACCGCCGCCCCTGCTCCCGCCCCGGCTGCCGAGAAGCACAAGCCCGGCTGGCTGGGCGCCGTCACTGACTACGGCCCGATCGTGCTGTTCTTCGCGGTCTACAAATATTACTCGCCCGAGGACCGCTCAAGCATGGTTGGCGAGATCGCCGCTGTCGTGAAGGGCACGATTGCCTTCATGATCGGTGCAGTCGCCGCCTTTGGCATCAGCCTGTTCAAGTTCCGCCGCGTTTCGCCGATGCTGTGGCTGACGACAGCGATGATCCTGTTCTTCGGCGGGCTGACCGTGTGGACGCAGGATCCGGCGTGGATCAGCCACAAGCCGACCGTCGTCTATGTGTTCGGCGCGACCATGCTGCTGGGCGGCTACTTGCGCGGCAAGGCGCTGCTGAAGGTCCTGCTCGGCGCTGCGTTCGAAGGGCTCGACGATGATGGCTGGATGAAGCTGTCGCGCAACTGGGGCCTGTTCTTCATCGCGCTGGCCGTGATCAACGAAGTGCTCGCCAACCGCGACTGGTTCACTTTCGACCAGTGGTTGAAGGCCAAGCTGTGGCTTTTCCTGCCGCTGTCCTTCGCCTTCACCTTTGCCCACATGCCGATGCTGCTGCGCCACGGCCTTGCCAGCGAGGACAAGGACGAGGCCGAAGCGATCACGCCGCACGAGTGATCGGGGAGCCCTAGCAAGAGATCAGGCTGGGGATTCCCGCCGAAACCCGGTGACAATCGTTCGCAATTGGCGCAAATAGAGTGCGAAGCTGGTCGTTCCAGCTCGCAGATTTGAAATAATTAGGGGGAAGCTATGGCCAAGTTTTTTGGAAACCTGCACCTGGTGCTGCTCGTGGGCCTCGCGGCCGCGATTGGTGTCATGTACTGCTACAACGCCGATATTCCGGTTACCGCCAATTCGGTGCTGCACTGGCTGCACAGCTTTGTCGGCATCCTGTGGATCGGCCTGCTCTATTACCTGAACTTCGTCCAGGTGCCGACCATGCCGAAGGTCCCGGCTGAACTGAAGAAGGGCGTCACCGGCTACATCGCGCCCAAGGTGTTCTTTTTCTTCCGCTACGCCGCGCTGCTGACGGTCGTCTTCGGCCTGTGGATCGCCATGGAGCAGGGCTACGGCCACCGCGCTCTGACCTTCTCCGGCGCTACCCGCGCTGAGAACATGATCGGTCTGGGTATGTGGCTCGGTCTGATCATGGCGTTCAACGTGTGGTTCCTGATCTGGCCCGCGCAGAAGAAGATCCTCGGCATCGTCGAGGCTTCGGACGAAGCCAAGGCCAAGGCCGCACCGCTCGCGCTCGCCGCCAGCCGCACCAACCTGCTGCTGTCGCTGCCGATGCTTTATTGCATGGTTTCTGCCAACCTCAGCTGAGGTTTGACAGACCAACAAACGATGCGGCGCTCCTTCGGGGGCGCCGTTTTCGTTTCAGGCCAGTGAAAGCAACGGCTGCAGGCTGACATGCGCGGCAACATGCCCCACCAGCCCCGCCGTCCACCCGTGCCGCCAGCACAGCCAACCCCAAAGCACTCCGGCAGCACCGTGGAGCGTCACTTCGCGCAGCACAGTCAGCGCCGACCAATCCAGCCCCGAGAAATAGCCGCGCGCAATGAGCGGATAGGCCGCGAAAGCCGTCAGCAGCACGGCCAGCCAGTGCAGCCAGTCGCCGCGCCTGCCGGTCAATGCCATCGCCGCCCACGTGATGACCGGCAGGGCAATCAGCCGCAGTTGCACTTCGTCATAAAACGCCCCGCGCGCGAACCAGGCGATGCGCGCCAACGGGCCTGCCTCGGCCACCATGTCGTGCTGGACCTGCGGCACGATGCTGGCAAAGACAGTCGCATCGGCAAAGGCCATCCACGCGCCGAAGCCCAGCCCTGCCCCCGCCGCAACACCGAGCGAACGCAGGCCTCGGCGTGGCAAGAGCGAAAAACCGGTTTCGCCCAAAATCGGTAATGATTTCGGTATGGCCCAGCCCCCCAAGCATCGTCACCCTGAACTTGTTCCAGAGTCCATCAAGCCGTCATGCCCGGCCCTCAGACACGATGCGCCGCGGTGCCGTTGCGCGTCGTTACACAGATCCCGAGATCAGGCACGATGGATGCTGAAACAAGTTCAGCATGACGGCAAGTATTTTGGCGGGGCTCCCAGCCCTCAAATCTCTACCTGGCTGCCCAGTTCGACCACGCGGTTCGTCGGCAAGCGGAAGAACTCCATCGCGCTGGCCGCATTGCGCAGCATCCATGCGAACAGCTTTTCGCGCCAGATCGCCATGCCTGGCCGTGATGAGGCGATCAGGGTCTGGCGCGACAGGAAGAAGCTGGTCTTCATCATGGTGAATGGCTCGCCGCAGACATTCGCTTCCTTCAGCGCGGCGGGAACATCGGTTTCCTCAAGGAAGCCATAGCGGAGTGTCAGGCGGAAGAACCCTTCGCCGAACTGCTTGCAGGCCACCCGGTTCTCCGGGCTGACGACGGGGACGTCCTGAATGTCGACGGTCAGGATCACAACGCGTTCGTGCAGCACCTTGTTGTGCTTGATGTTGTGCAGCAGCGCGGAAGGCACGCCGGCGCTGTTCGATGCCATGAACACCGCCGTACCGGGCACGCGCTGGGCGCTGGAATGGGCGCTCTTGGCGAAGACCTCGAACGGGATCGTGCCTTCGGCCATGGCAGCGCGCATCAGGGTGCGGCCCTTTGACCAGGTGGTGAGCAGGGTGAAGATGAACAGGCCGATGGCCAGCGGCACCCAGCCGCCCTGCGGCACCTTGATCAGGTTCGCGCCGAAATAGGCGATGTCGACCACGATGAACACGCCGATCAGCGGTACGGCCTTCCACAGCGGCCAGCGCCACAACGTGATCAGCACGGCAGCCAGCAACATCGTATCGATGAACATCGCCCCGGTTACCGCGATGCCGTAAGCGGCAGCAAGGGCGGACGATGAACCGAAGAACAGCACCAGCACCAGCACCATGACCATCAGGCCCCAGTTGACCACCGGGATATAGATTTGCCCGGCCGCAGCCGCGCTGGTGTGCTTGATCTGCATGCGCGGCATGAAGCCAAGCTGAATCGCCTGATGCGTCAGGCTGAACGCGCCCGAGATCACCGCCTGGCTGGCAATGATCGTCGCCAGCATCGCCAGCACGATTACCGGGATGCGCACGGCATCGGGGATCATCAGGAAGAACGGATCCTTGATCAGCGCGGCAGCAGAAGCGGCATCGGGCTGCGACAGGACCATTGCGCCCTGCCCCATATAATTGAGCATCAGGCATGGCAGCACGAAGGTCATCCAGCTGACGCCAATCGGGTTGCGGCCAAAGTGGCCCATGTCGGCATAAAGTGCCTCTGCCCCGGTCACCGCCAGCACGACCGAACCGAGTGCGACAAAGGCGCGGAAGCCGTCTGTCATGAAAAAGTTTAGTGCATTCAATGGGTTGATGGCCTGAACGATGATCGATGGCATTTCCGCAATGTGCATTACTCCCATCACTGCGAGAGTGACGAAATAGACCAGCATGATCGGCCCGAACAAGGTGCCGACCTTCTCGGTCCCGCGCGACTGGATCGCGAACAGGCCGAACAGGATTGCGATCGCCAACGGCACGATGAACTGCTTGAAGCCGGGGTGGACGTATTGCAGGCCCTCAGTCGCCGAAAGCACCGACATGGCCGGGGTGATCATTGAATCGCCATAGAACAGCGCCGTGGCAAAGACCCCGAGCAGGATGAACGGCGCGGTCCACTTGGCATTTTCGGACTTGCGATTGATAAGCGCGAGCAGGGCCAAGCTGCCACCCTCGCCCTTGTTGTCCGCCTTCATGATGGTGAGGACGTATTTGAAGGTCACGACGATCATCATCGACCAGAACACCAGGCTCAGCACGCCATGGATGTGGACCGGATCAACCGAGATGCCAGGGGCACCGTGGTGCGAGGCAAATGTCTCTCGGAAGGCGTAAAGTGGGCTGGTGCCGATGTCGCCAAAGACGACGCCGATCGCGCCGATCGCCAACTTGGCAAGGCCGCCGTGATGAGCGCCCGGGTTATGGCTGGAGGCATTGGCGTCTGCGGGTGCAGCTTCGCCGGAAATGTGCGATTCAGACATGCTCACGCGCGCCCCTGTTGATGCCGGCGACTCGGCTGCGCGCGCCTAGCATTGGCGCAAGGTACCTGCAACGCAATGCGTGATTGGCTACTGCCCGCCGGCGCCCTTTTGCCGTGCGATGAAGGCATCGAGATCGGCCAGCCGAGCGGTCAGTTCGGACCGCCACGGGGCATCAGCCGGGCTGCGAGCGAGCAATTCTGCCCAGATGGCGCGGCCTTCCTCGGTCCGGCCAGACTGCGCCAAGGCAAGGCCAAGGAAGAACGGCGGTCCCGGATGATCGGGCGCGGCGCGCTCGGCGTTGCGGTAGGCAAGCACGGCGGCGGGTGAAAGGTTGCCCTCGGCATGGCCGACCAGCGCATTGGCCATGGCCAGCCAAGCCTCGCCATTGTTCGGCTGTTCGGCAACCGCGCCGCGCAGCAGTTCGGCGGCGTCACCATATTGGCCGTGACGTGCCAGCGCATCGGCGGGAGTCATGTACTTATCGGTCACGGTTGAACCATTGCCCATCGCCTTGCGCGCCTTGACCGCTTCAGCGGCTTCGGCCCCAGCAACCTTCTCCTTGGGCGCGGTCGGCGATCCGGCCATCGACGGGTTTCCTTGCAGGGCATAGCCGGCAAGGCCGACGATCAGGGCGGCAGCACTGACCTCCCAAGTGCGGCGCGGCAGTTTCAGCACCAGCGCCATGACGAGGAAACAGGCCAGCGCCAGAATGCCTGCGATCAGCCAGCCCATCACTTGCCTCCCTTGATAAAGCGGCGGCGCAGCAACAAGGCAGCGATCAGCAGCAACAGCACCGGCAACACGAACAGCGGCCAGGTCAGTGCCGTGACCTGCGGGCTGTAGCTGATATAGTCACCATAGCGCGCAACCAGCCACTTGCGGATCGCCTCCGGCTCTTCCCCGGCAGCAATGCGCGTGCGGATCTGGTTGCGCAGGTCACCGGCCATAGACGCGTCAGAATCGGCGATCGACTGGCTCTGACAGGTCAGGCAACGGATGGTCTGCATCAGTTCGTGGGCCTTGGCCTCCAGCTGAGGATCGTCAAGCTGGCGGTTGGCGAGCGGCGCCTGCGGCATGGTGTCGTCAGCGAAGGTGGGGGCTGCGAACAAGAGAGCAAGCAGGGCGATCAGCAAGGTCGTCCCGGACCTGATCCGGGACCGCAGGAGACCGGACGCAAGCTCGCGTCGACGAGGCCAGCGATCCCGGCCTTCGCCGGGATGACGGATTACTGCAATCACTGCCCCGCCTCCCGCAGCTTGGCGAGCAGCTTGGGCACGTCATCGGCGGTGATCACTCCGATGTGCTGGTGGCGTATCACGCCCTTGCCATCGATCACGAAGGTCTCCGGCACACCTGCCGAACCAATGCCGACCTGCACCGCGCTGAAGTTATCTGCTCCGATCCGCGCGAACGGATTGCCGTTGCGCGCCAGAAATGCGGCGAGTTCCGGCTTGTGGTCGCGAACTGCAACACCGTGAATTTCCACACCCGCATCCTTGAGCGCGGCCAACTGCGGCGACTCGACTGCGCAAGGCACGCACCATGAAGCAAAGACATTGAGTAGCCGCGGCTTGCCGACGAAATCAGCGCGCGCCAACCCGGGGCGATCATCGCTCGCCGCTGCCAGGTTGAATTCGGGGAGCGGCTGTCCGACAAAGCGGCTGACCACGTCCTTGTTCGCTGGCCAGAACAGTCCGACGAGGACGAGCGCAATGAAGGCCATGAAAAACCCGAGCGGCAGCCACACAGCCCAGCGCGGTCCGTTTGCGGAAGCGATTTCAGGCGCGCTCATCGTCCCTGCCTCTGCCGGCGATAGGCAATCTTGCCCCGCGCGGATATCCGGCGCAGGTCGCTCGCCACGCGGCCAATGAGGGCAAGCAGTCCGCCCAGCGCGACAAGAATCCCGCCAAGCCAGATCATCGGTACGAAGGGCTTCCACCACAGGCGGAGCTGCCAGCGGCCGTCCTCAGCTTCCTCGCCCAGCACGGCATAGAGTTGCCCGTTCCAACGGGTAACGAGCGCGGATTCGTTGGTCTGCTGCGGCGGTGTCCAGAACGAGCGCGACTGGGGCGCGAGCAGGATCGGTGCAGCGCCGTTGTAGCTGGCTTGCAAACCAGCCTCGAGCGCGGTCCAGTTCGGGCCGGCGACGGGATCGATGGCCTTGAGTTCGATCTTCCACGGACCGACCGCGACCTTGTCGCCCACATTCACCGCGACCAGCTTCTCGGTGGTAAAGGCGCTGTCGCTCGCCATGCCGAACAGCGAAACCGCGATGCCGAAGTGGGCGAAAACCATGCCCCAGAGCGGCAGCTTGACCTGCCTGAGCTTGCGCCCCCGCAGCGGCAGCAGGCTGGCAATTCCGATCGCCGGAGCCAGAGCCAAGCCGATGATCGGCAGCACATGCGACGGCACGAGAACGATCGCGACGACAAGGCCGGCAAGGCCCAGAAGCACGGGGATAATCAGCGACTTGCGCACTCGCCCAAGCGAATCCCTCCGCCAACGGAGCAAGGGTCCGACTGCCATGACGAGCAGCATCGGCACCACGAAAATGGCGGTAAACGGGTTGAAATAAGGCGGCCCGATCGAGACCTGCTGCCCCAGCGATTCCGCCAGCAATGGATAGAGCGTGCCAACCAGCACGATGCCGAGAATGCACGAAAGCATGACGTTGTTGAACACCAGCGCCGACTCACGGCTAACCACCGAAAACCGCTCCCCCTCGCTCACCGTAGATGCGCGCAGGCCGAACAGTAGCAGCGCTCCGCCGATGTAGATTGCCAGCAAAACGAGGATGAAAGCCCCCCGCTTGGGATCAACGGCGAAAGCATGAACCGAGGTCAGAATGCCCGAGCGAACGAGGAACGTGCCGACCATCGACATCGAAAATGCCACCACGCCCAGCATCACCGTCCACGCCCGCAGGGCATTGCGCGATGCAAGGACGGAGCAGGAATGAAGCAGCGCCGTTGCAGCGAGCCACGGCATCAGCGACGCATTCTCGACCGGATCCCAGAACCACCAGCCGCCCCAACCTAGCTCGTAATAAGCCCAGAACGATCCAGCCGTGATGCCAAGCGTCAGGAATATCCACGCGCCCAGCACCCATGGCCGCATGGCGCGCGCAAATGCGGGCGAAACCTCGCGGGTGATCAGCGCACCGATGGCGAAGGAAAAGGCAATCGAGAGCCCGACATAGCCGATGTAAAGCGTGGGCGGATGAAACGCGAGACCGGGGTCCTGCAGCAGCGGATTGAGGCCCTTGCCCTCCGCTTCTGGCACCATGCGGGTGAAGGGGTTCGAGGCGAACAGCAGGAAGGCATAAAAACCAAGGCTAACGAAAGCCTGCCCGGCAAGCGTCGCCAGCATCGTCCGTTCCGGCAAGCGTCGCTCCACCAGCGCGACAACGGCTCCCGCTAGCCCCATCACCGTCACCCACAGTAGCATAGAGCCTTCGTGGTTGCCCCAGGCACCGGCGATCTTGAACATCATCGGCTTGGCGGAGTGCGAATTGGCATAGACCAGCTTCACCGACAGGTCGGTCTGCGCAAAGACGATCAGCAGCGCGGCGAAAGATGCGAGGCCCAGCACACCCTGCACCACGGCCACCGGACGCACCACGCCGCCCAGCGCCTCGCCCTTGCGGGTAAGCGCCATGCCGCCGGCGAACAGTTGCAGCGCAGCCAGCGCCGCCGCGAGCCACAGGGCGGCAAGGCCGAATTCTGCGGTCACTTGGTTTCTTCCACCGTCTTGCGCGCCTGCGCCTCGGTCATCGCCTTCATTTCGCGCGGCACGTATTTTTCGTCGTGCTTGGCGAGCAAGTTGTTGGCCACGAAGGTGCCGTCAGCGGCCAATT
>NZ_JANPGP010000087.1:0-29200 GCF_031424035.1 Novosphingobium sp. | reverse complement strand
ATCGCGGGCCGCGGCCATGATGGTGATCACACCGTCGTAGATTTCGGGCACTTCCTGCGCGAACAGCTTCTTCATGAATTCGGGGTGCGCGCGGCTGAGGAAGATCTGCGGGCCGCGGTTGTTGCGTTCCACCTTCGAGATATAGGCGCGGACGCGTTCGCCGGTACGGGCAACTTCGCGGGGGATCTGCTGGTCGCGGCGGATCACGCCCTCGGCGCGGCCGAGGTTGACGATGACATGGCCGAATTCGACCGACTTGACGGTACCGACGACAATTTCACCGGCGCGGTCCTTGAATTCCTCGAACTGGCGCTCACGCTCGGCATCGCGGACCTTCTGGAAGATCACCTGCTTGGCGGACTGCGCGTCGATGCGGCCCAGATCGACCGGCGGCAGCGGATCAACGATGAAGTCACCCAGCTTGGCATTGGCGTCGAGCTTCTGCGCGGCCTTCAGGTCGACCTGCTTGAAGTAGTCTTCGACTTCCTCGACCACTTCGACGACGCGCCACAGGCGCAGGTCGCCGGTGCGCGGATCGAGCTTTGCGCGAATGTCATTCTCTGCACCATAGCGGTTGCGCGCGGACTTCTGGATCGCTTCTTCCATCGCCTCGATGACGATCGACTTGTCGATCATCTTTTCGGTCGCAACGGAATTCGCAATTGCGATCAGTTCGGCGCGGTTCGCGGAAATCGCACTCATGGATCAGTCTTCCTGTTCTTCGAGAATCTCGTCGGCGCCCGAGGTGTCGATCGGGCGCGTGGCGGCAATCAGCCGATCGGTCAAGACCAGCTTCGCGGAATGGACGTCGGAATAGGGGAAGGACACTTCCCCGGACTTGCGATCGTTGAGCACAATCGTTTCGCCGTCAAAGCTCGTGATGTCGCCCTGAACCGTCTTGCGATTGGTATCGACCGGATTGAGCAGCGTTACCCGCGCTTCATGGCCGGTCCAGGCGGTGAAGTCCTTCACGCGGGTGAGCGGACGGTCGATTCCCGGCGAACTGACTTCAAGGCGGTAAGCGTCGGTGAGCAGCACGTCACCGGCTTCTTCCAGATCGTCGATCTTGTCGGAAATGCGGTGCGACAGCGATGCGCACTGTTCGATCACCAGCTGCCCGGTCGCCGGATCTTCGGCCATGACCTGCAGGGTGAAATCCTCATCGCCAATCTCGCCGCCCTTGAAATACTTCACGCGCACGAGATCGAGCCCCAAGGCTGCAACCTCAGGCTCGATAAGTTCAACAAGGCGCGCGATATCCGCCATCAGGTGCTCCATTGGGCCAAACAGCAGCCCACCGACAAGTCATGCAAAGCGTTTCGCGCCGGCCCCTTTCGGCGCCAGCCCCTTCGTTGCTTCACAATGTCGGGATGGCGGCCAATTACGCGCCTTGGCCGCGAAATGCAATTGGAAAGATTGCCCGGCTGGCGTTTACGCAACCGGGGGCGTTCAGCGCCTGCCGTCCGGCGCGCAGCCGGCAAGGCCACGCCCGGTACGTACCAGATCCCTAAAGTAGCGAATCAGGTTATTCGGCGGCCTTCTTCGTTGCGTCGGAAACCGAGGCCCAGTTCTGGTCGTTGGATTCCTTGACCCCGCCGATGTCGACTCCGACATATTCCTTGGCGGCGCCCGAAACGGCTCCCAGCGCCTTGTCGGTCAGCGACTTCTTGGCACCCGATGACGACGATCCAACCACGGCGACTTCCGACGTGCCCGATGACCAGGGATTGGCCGGCTTGGCGTCTTCCTTGTTGCCACCGAAGAAAATAAACCCGGCAGCGCCGACGGCGACCACCAGAACCTTGTGACGAACTACCCACTGCGCAACGCGATACATGCCCAAGTCTCCCCCTGCAGGAAGACCCCCGTCTTCCATCTGCGGAGCGAACTAAGTACAAACACGAAGTTACAAGGTTGTTAACTCGAAACCTTAGCCAGCAGGCTTATCCATCAGACCGTGCTTTTTCATGCAGTGGCGCAGCTGGTCATAAGTGAGACCAAGCGATTTGGCCGTCTGCCGCTGGTTATAGCGGTTCTTGCCGAGGTGATGCTCGATAATCGCGCGTTCGTGGGCGTCGACGGCAATGCGCAGGTCCGAAACGTGGTCATGCGTTGTCTGCATGGGCAGCGCGCTGGATGCGGGACGCGGCGATGTGCCCGGTTCGCCCGGGGATGCAACGCGATGCGGCGCGGCCTCTGGCTTCCACGGGCTGTCGAACGGATCATAGACAACGTGCGCCACGGGCCGGGTCCAATCATCCCAGCGATAGACCGCGCGTTCGACCACGTTGCGCAGTTCGCGCACGTTGCCCGGCCATGCGTATTCGTTGAGCCCCTGCCAGGCGCGTTCGTCGAAACCAGGCCAGGCCTCCCAGCCCAGCTCTGTCGCCATGCGCCGGCCGAAATATTCGGTGAGCACAGGCACGTCCCCTTCCCGCGCCCGCAGCGGCGGCAAGGTGATGACTTCGAAGCTCAAGCGGTCAAGAAGGTCGGCGCGGAACAGGCCTTCATCGGCCAGCCGCGGCAAGTCCTCGTTGGTGGCGGCGACTATGCGCACGTCGACTTGAATTGAGCGCGAGGAACCGATGCGCGTGACTTCGCCATATTCGATCGCGCGCAGCAAGCGTTCCTGCGCGCCCATCGACAGCGTGGCGAGTTCATCGAGGAACAGCGTGCCCTTGTCCGCTTCCTCGAACCGGCCGGCGCGGGCACGGGTGGCGCCAGTGAAAGCGCCCTGTTCATGGCCGAACAGTTCCGCCTCGATCAGCGTTTCGGGCAAGGCGGCGCAGTTGAGCGTAACCATCGGTTCGGCCCAGCGGCGCGAGAGCTGGTGAAGGCGGTCGGCGATCAGTTCCTTGCCGGTCCCGCGCTCTCCGATAACCAGCACCGGACGGCTGAGCGCAGCGGCGCGGCTGGCGCGTTCGACCGCGTCGAGAAAGGCCCCGGACTGGCCAACGAACTGCACCCCGCGCTCCATGCCCAATTGTTAGCAGAATTTCCCAAGTAGCTGCAACAGATACTATGCGCCATTGGTCGATTTGCGCGAAAAGTGGCGGAATTCCCGGCGCAATGCAATTTGGCACGCACCTTGCCAATAGGTGAACAAGCCCAATCGAGGGCATCGTTCGAAAGGTTCCAGACAATGTCCCAGCGTCAGCCAGAGCAGGCCCGGAAAAGCCCCTCCAGCCTCGACCGCGCCGTCGTCTATTCGATCGCCGCGATGGTGGCGATGAACGTGATCGTGCTTGCCCAGCAGCTCTACTCAGTCCCCGAGCTTGCCGTGAGCACCTTTGCCGGACTGGGTCTCGCATGACCCAGTTCGACCCCCTCGGGCCGGTTACCCCGGTGCCCCCCGCTGACGGCACACAGTCCCGCCGTAGCGCCGGGGTTCCGGCCCACCCTTCCGACTTCGGTGCACAGCGTCGTTCCACCCGCTTTGATGACGAGGTAGAACGCCTGCGCACTTCACCAACCCCGACTCAGTCCTCACCCCAATCCTTCGCCATCGGAGCATCCTTCATGGGCATTTTCAGCCGCACCCGCGACATCATTGCCGCCAACTTTTCCGACCTGCTCGACAAGGCCGACGATCCGGAAAAGATGATCCGCATGATCATCTTCGAGATGGAGGAAACCCTCGTCGAAGTACGCGCCTCTGCCGCGCGCACCATTGCCGACCAGAAGGAAATGCACCGCCACACCGTCAAGCTGGACAAGCTCCAGGCTGACTGGGGCGAGAAAGCCCAACTGGCCCTGAGCAAGGACCGCGAAGACCTCGCCCGCGCCGCCCTCGTCGAAAAGAAGAAGGCCAGCGACATGGCCGAGCAGCTCAAGGAAGAGATCAAGGTCCTCGACGACGCCCTGCGCGCTTACGAAGCTGACATCGACAAGCTGCAGACCCGCCTGCGCGAAGCCCGCAGCAAGCAGGGCGCGATCGTCGCCCGCCTCGAAAGCGCCGAGAACCGCGTCAAGCTGCGCACGTTGCTTGCCAGCGAACGTGTTGACGAGGCGATGGCCCGCTTTGACCAGCTCGAACGCCGGGTCGACTATGCCGAGGGCCGTGCCGACGCGCTCAGCCTCGCCGATGGTCGCGGCAAGCCGACGCTCGCCGATGAAATCAATGCCCTCGCCGGGCAGGACAAGGTCGACGAAGAGCTGGAGGCCATGAAGGCCGCGCTCGACGCCGCCAAGAAGGAGGGTTGATCACATGGAAGATGCAATGACAGCCTTTGTCATCATGGGCATCCTTTTCGTCGCTCTGCCGTGGATCATCTTCCACTACATCACCAAATGGAAGACCGCCGCAACGCTGACCACGGGTGACGAAGCCCTGCTCGAAGAACTCTACCTGGTCGCCAAGCGACTCGATGCCCGAATGGACACGGTCGAACGGCTGGTCGCTTCCGATAACCCCGATTTCCGGCCCGCGAAGCTGATGCACGACCGCGAAACCGATAACCAGCAACTGCGCGAGCTTGAAGGACTGCTCGGCAAGAACGAAAGGATGTCCAAGTGAACAGCCCGCGCACCCGCTTTTACCGCGACAAGATCAACGGCAAGATTTTCGGCGTCTGCTCCGGCATCGCTGACTACACCGGGGTCGATGTTCTCTGGGTCCGCATCGGTATGGTGCTGTTCACCCTGACAACCGGTTTCGGCATCCCACTCTACATTATCCTCGCGCTGATCGCCGACAAGAAGCCCGGCTATCTCTATGCCGAGGACAAGAGCGAGCAGAAGTTCTGGCAGGGCGTCCGCCAGTCGCCCGGCCGCACGGCCCGCGAAGTGCGCGCCCAGTTCCGCGACATCGACCGCCGCCTGGCCGACATCGAGACCTATTACGTATCGTCGAACCCGCGCCTCTCGGCCGAGATCGAACGCCTCCGCTAACCCGCTTGCAACAGGGGAAATACCATGGGTGAACTTGCCCTACTCATTCCGCTCGCTCCCTTCATTCTCGGCGGCTTCGTCATCTGGACACGCCACCAGACGAAAATTGCCGAGGCCCGGGCCGCCATGCCGCAGGTCGATGAACGCCAAGCCGCCTATACCCGCGAACTGGAAGACCGGGTCCGCACGCTGGAACGCATCGTCACCGACAAGGGCTATGACGTCGCCAGCCAGATCGAGGCGCTGCGTGATGCCCGCCAGATCGAGGCGCGCCTTGATGCCCGCGAAAAGGATCTGCAGCCATGAACTGGGGCAGCCCTGAATTCGTCATCCTGATCGTCGCGATCTCGACCGGCGGCTGGGTGATCAACAACTGGATCCGCGCCCGCCACGGCTACCCGCTCGAAGACGAGTGGGGCGGCAAGACGGCCAAGGGCGATGACAAGGCCAGCAAGGCCCTGATCGCCGAGAACGCCGAACTTCGCGCGCAGTTGAGCAAGGTGGGCGAACGGCTCCAGGTGCTGGAACGCATCGCAACCGACAGCAGCGTGGGCGTCGCCGCCCAGATTGAAGCCCTGCGCGATGAACCGCGCGTCACGGCAAAGCTTGAAAAGGAAGTCCGCTGATGGACCCGCAGGACCTGATACCCTATCTTGGCTGGCTGATCGGCGGCGGACTTCTCCTTGGCATCGGCGGCATCCTCGCCTCGACCCACAACACCCGGCTGAAGATCAAGCACGGCTATCCGCTGACCGGCGGCTGGGGCCAGGCCATCCACCCTAAGACGACGACCGAGGATGGCGAGCGGATCAAGCTGCTGACACAGGAAAACGCCACGCTGCGCGCCGAACTCGGCTCGGTGAAGGACCGGCTCGCCACGATCGAACGCATTGTCACTGACGGCGGCTACAGCCTGACTCACCAGATCGAGGCGCTTCGCGACCTGCCGAAGAACTGAATTGGCCCAAGAACTGAATTGAATTGAACAAACGGGATAGGGAAGAAACGAAATGAGCGGCAGCCAGATCATGGTGGTGATGATCGTCCTGATCGTCAGTATCGCCGGAATCATCAAAGCACGTTTCAATGCTCGGCACGGAATTTTCGAGAGCCGTCGCGGTCGCCAGCAATTCATTGCCCCGCAGCAGGACGATGGCACCAAGGCCGAACTGGTCAACGAACTCGAAACGCTGCGCGAACGCATCAAGGTGCTCGAACGCATTGCCACCGATGAGCGCCAGAGCCGCTCGATCGCTGCCGAAATCGAAGCGCTGAGGGATAAGTAAGCGCAACCAAGGGACTGCAACTCCGGGGGACCAGGGAGAAGCATGATGATTGATAGCAACCTGATTTCCGCAACCATTCTGCTGGCCGCACTGGGCATCGTCTCTGCCGCAGCATTGCGCGGATGGAACGGCTGGCTCCAGCTAAAGACCCGCGAGCTGGAACAGCGCCGCCCCGAACTGGAAGGCGGCGCCCCATCGGGAATGGCCCGCATCGAAGTGGCCGACCTCAAGGAGCGCATCCGCAAGCTTGAGGCGATAGCAGCAGGAGTTGATCTGTGAGGGGAGTCTACAAATGAAGGACAGGGCAACAGGCGCCGCACGCGCCGGCATCGGACTCGGATCGGCCATTGCGGTCGCCGTGTCATGGAGCCTGCACAAGTCGATCCTGTGGGCCGTGATCCACGGGGTGCTGGGGTGGTTCTATGTGATCTATTACATGCTCACCCGGCCCGGCGGCTTTTTCGGCTGATCCGCGCCTGCTGGCGAATAAATCGGAACCTTTGATCGCCCCGGCCAGTTATCCTGGCTTTCGCCCGGATCACGCAATGACTACATGCACCTCCATGCGCAGCCTTGATGACATCCGCGAGGAATTCGAATTCCTCGACAGCGACGAACGCTACCGCCTGCTGATCGAGCTGGGGCGCGACCTTGATCCCATGCCCGATGCGCTGAAAACCGATGCCACGCTAGTGCGCGGCTGTTCGGCCAGCGTCTGGGTCTATCCCACCGAAGGTGCGAGCGGACGGCTGCATTTCCTGGCGGACAGCAACGCGGCGATTACCAAAGGCATCATCGCGCTGGTTCTCTCATCGGTGCAAGACAAGCCCGCTGGCGAAGTCGCGGCGATGGACATTGCCAACGCGCTCGAACCTTTCGACCTGAAAAACCAGCTGTCGTCCAATCGGACGCAGGGCCTGCCCAACATGATCGCGCTGATTCGCGAGACTGCCGCGCGGCTGGCCGCCGCTTGAAACTGGCTCGGCCATTCTGGCTAACCGCCGGCATTTCTGCGTTTGCGGTGGGCACGATCGGCATATTGCTGCCCTTGCTGCCGACAGTGCCGTTCTACCTGCTCGCCGCCTTCTGTTTCGCCAGATCGAACCCGAAATGGGAGCAATGGCTGCTCGACCACCAGGTCTGGGGGCCGCCAATCCGCCGCTGGCGCGAGCGCGGCGCCATTTCGCGCAAGGCCAAAATCTCTGCCGTGACCGCGATGAGCGTCGGCGCGATAGTAACCTGGTTCACACTCGGCTGGCCTTGGGCCGGCATTTCACTGGCCGTTCTGGTGATCGCCGGAAGCTGGATCTGCACTCGCCCGGAATGAGTTTACCCAGACTGATTTTACAACGCGACACACTGCGACATTTTAGCGCTGAAATGAGACATTCCGTAGCGCGTCGTTCATATTCAGAGGCCTAAACCTGAACTCGCCGGTTCGAATTCCCCCACCGGCAGAATGAAATCAGGAGTACCGGCCATGTTCAAGTTCACCAAGATCGCAGCCCCTGCGCTGATCGCCGCGATGGCCTTCGGCGCTGCAGTTCCCGCCCAGGCCCAGAACTACGGGCAGCACAACCAGGGCCGCGACTACGGCTACAACCACAACAACAACGGCTACAACAATGGACAGGGCATCGAACGCGAGATCACCCAGCTTGAGCGCCAGGTGAACCGCGGTGACAACCGCGACCGCATCTCCGAGCGAGAAGCCGCCGGCCTGCGCCGCGACGTTGCCCAGCTCCGTTGGACCTATCGCAGCTATGCCCGCAATGGCCTGAGCTCGAGCGAGGTCCGCACCCTGCAGAACCGGATCCAGAACATCCGTCACCGTCTGCAGAACGAGCGCAATGACCGCGACGGTCGCCGCTACTAAGCTATAATGGGAAAGGGCAGCTATCAACCTTGCTGCCCTTTCCTGCTTGTCAGACGGCCTGCGGCTTTCTAGTCGCAGGCCGTCATGACAACAAAGCCACGCACGCTTTACGAGAAGATCTGGGATGCCCACGTCGTCGAACGCCAGGACGACGGCACTTGCCTGATCTATATCGACCGCCACCTCGTTCACGAGGTTACCAGTCCGCAGGCCTTTGAAGCCCTGCGCGTTTCGGGCCGCAAGGTGCGCCGCCCGGACCTGACGCTGGCAGTCCCCGATCACAATCTCCCGACCACTGCGCGCAAGGATGCCGCGGGCAACCGCCTGCCCATCGCCGACGTGGAAAGCGCGCAGCAACTCGCCGCTCTGGAACGCAACGCCCCCGATTTCGGCATCCGCTACATCGGCGCGACCGACCTTGAGCAGGGCATCGTCCACGTCGTCGGCCCCGAGCAGGGCTTTTCGCTGCCCGGCGCCACCATCGTTTGCGGCGACAGCCACACCGCCTGCCATGGCGGGCTTGGTGCGCTAGCCTTTGGCATTGGCACCAGCGAGGTCGAGCATGTGCTCGCCACGCAGACGCTGTTGCTGAAGCAGTCTAAGACCATGGAAGTGCGCGTCGAAGGCCATCTCGCCCCCGGCGTCACCCCCAAGGATCTGGTCATGCACATTATCGGCGTGATCGGCACGGCCGGCGGCACGGGCCATGTCATCGAATTCTGCGGGCCGGTGTTCGAACAGATGAGCATCGAAGGCCGCCTCACCGTGTGCAACATGGCGATCGAAGGCGGCGCGCGCTCTGGCCTTGTCGCGCCTGATGACATAACGTTCACCTATCTCAAGGGCCGTCCGCTCGCCCCGACCGGCGACGATTGGGACAAGGCCGTGGCCTGGTGGAAGAGCCTTGCCACCGATGCAGGTGCCACTTTCGATAAGTCGGTGACAATCAACGCCGCCGAAATTCAGCCGACCGTCACCTGGGGCACCAGCCCGGAAGACACCGTCGCCATCGGCGGCGTGGTTCCGGCTCCCGAAAGCTTCGCCGATCCGTCCAAGCAGGACGCCGCGCGCAAGAGCCTTGATTACATGGGCCTTGAACCCGGCCAGCGCATGGACGAGGTTGAGGTGCAGAACGTGTTCATCGGTTCGTGCACTAACAGCCGCATCGAAGACCTGCGCGCCGCCGCCGCCGTGATCAAAGGCCGCAAGAAGGCTGCCAACGTGCGCTGGGCCGTGGTCGTTCCCGGTTCGGGCCTCGTCAAGCAGCAGGCCGAGGCCGAGGGGCTCGACGTTATTTTCACCGAAGCCGGCCTCGAATGGCGCGAGCCGGGCTGTTCGGCCTGCCTCGCTATGAACCCGGACAAGGTTCCGCCCGGTGAACGCTGCGCCTCGACCAGCAACCGCAACTTCGTCGGCCGTCAGGGTCCCGGTGCGCGGACGCATCTCGTCTCGCCGGCGATGGCTGCAGCGGCGGCGGTGACCGGCAAGCTCACCGACGTGCGCGACCTCGTCTGACCCGGCATAGTTCTTTCGCACCCTTGGCCGATGCCGGCACCCGCATACTGGTGCTGGGCAGCCTGCCGGGCGCGCAATCGCTCACCCGGCAGCAGTACTACGGCAATCCGCGCAATGGCTTCTGGTATCTAATTGGCGAAGTGATCGGCCGGCCTGACTTGCCCGCCCAGTGCTATGCCGAGCGCCTTCAGCTGCTGACTGGCGCCGGGATCGGCCTGTGGGACACCATTGCCTCGGCACACCGCAAGGGCAGCCTCGACACAGCGATCCGCGATGCGGAACCTGCGGCGCTGGCTGAACTAGCGGAGGGCCTGCCCAGCTTGTGCGCCATCGCCTTCAATGGTGCCAAATCCGCCGCGATCGGCCGCAAGGCGCTCGGCGCGTGTCCATGGCACCTGATCGACTTGCCCTCGTCCAGCCCGGCCCATGCTGCCATGCCGCTTGCGGAAAAGCGCGAACACTGGCTCGCCTTGCGCGATTTCCTGGCCGCGCCCCTTGAACTCCCCGGCCAGCGACCATAGGGAAATGTCATGACCGATCCTGAAGACAAAAACTGGAAGAACAAGGCCGCCGTCGCCGGCGCTGCCATTGGCTCCGCCGCGCTTGCCGCCGCCGTGCTCTACATGACGCGCAAGAAGCCGGCGAAGGCCGAGCCCGCCCCGATCACCAAAGATGTGCCGGAAACCGACTGATGCACGCCGTCTCCCACGTTGAAGGCAAGGCCTATCCGTTCGGGCGCAAGAACGTCGACACCGACGTCATCATCCCGGCGCAGTGGCTCAAGACCATCACCCGCGAAGGGCTGGGCCAGGGCTGCTTTGAGAGCGTCAGGCAGGAACCCGGCAACGTGTTCGAAGACGAGGCGTACAGGGGCGCGCCCATCGTCATCGCCGGGGACAATTTCGGCTGCGGCTCCAGCCGTGAACACGCAGCATGGGCGCTGCTCGACATGGGCATCAAGGCCGTGATCGCGCCGTCTTATTCGGACATCTTTTCGGGCAATGCCTTCAAGAACGGCATCCTTGCCGTGGCTCTGCCGCAAGAACAGGTCGATCGCCTGCTCGAAGTGGCCAAGTCCGATCCGATCACGATCGACCTTGAAAGCCAGACCGTAACCACCCCGTTTCAGGACCGTTTTTCCTTCGAGATCGACCCGTTCCGCAAGCATTGCCTGCTCAACGGACTCGACGAGGTGGGCCTGACCCTCACCCGCGACAGTGCAATTGCCGCGCACGAAGCCAAGGCGCGCGAAAGCCTGCCGTTCCTTGCCAAGGGAATCGCTGCAGCGGCATGATGTCCGCGCGCTGCATCGGGGATTGAACGGAACGCCCGTGCGGCCTATCGCAAGGGCCAAGTCGTCACACCTAAGGACCCAGCCTGACATGACCGATTTCAATGACCGCGAACGCGCCGAGGAAGCCCACTTCGCTCATGACGAGGAAATGAACTTCCGCGTCCACGCCCGCCGTAACAAGCTGCTGGGCCACTGGGCTGCCGAACGCATGGGGCTCTCTGCCGCTGAAACCGAAAGCTATGCCCGCGCTGTCGTTCAGGCCGATTTCGAGGAAGCCGGCGATGAAGATGTCGTGCGCAAGCTGCTGGGCGACATGACCGCTGCCGGTGTTGAAGTGACCGAGGCCGAAGTCCGCGCCGCGCTCAGCGCCAAGCTGATCGACGCCCGCCGCGCGCTCATGGGCGAGTCCTGAGCCATGGGAATGCCCGCCGCCGAGATCGAAGCCATGATCAAGGCGGCCCTGCCTGATGCAGACGTTGCGATCACCGATCTGGCCGGTGACAACGATCACTTCGCCGCGCGCGTGACCAGCGCCGCCTTTGCCGGAAAGACCCGCGTGGCGCAGCACAAGATGGTCTATGACGCGCTCGGCGGCCGGATGGGCGGCGTGCTTCATGCCTTGCAACTGACCACTGTCGTTCCCAGCTAAGCTTCGCGTTTACAAATTCCCACGAAGGCCGTCCCTCATGTCTGATTCCAATGCCCGCATCGCCGAGATCGTCAATTCCAACGACGTCGTCCTGTTCATGAAGGGCACGCCGCTGTTCCCGCAGTGCGGCTTCTCCAGCCGCGCGATTGCCATCCTCGAGCACCTTGGCGTGAAGTACGAGAGCGTCGACGTGCTGCAGGACATGGAAATCCGCCAGGGCATCAAGGAATATTCCGAATGGCCGACCATTCCGCAGCTCTACCTCAAGGGTGAGTTCCTGGGCGGCAGCGACATCATGATGGAAATGTACGAAGCCGGCGAATTGCAGCAGGCCATGGCTGACGCCGGGCTCGTTTGATCCGGAACGTTACGTTCGTCCCTGAATTCCTTGCGGCATCGGCCCGCTTCCCCGCTCGGCCACCTAACTAGAGTTAAGCTCTGGGTGGCCGGGCGGGGGAGCGGGCCGGTGGCGCAAGCCTGTCGCGGATGCGACAGGCGCACCCGACAGAGACTCTGCCGCAAGCTTTTGGCGGATGCCAAAAGCGCACCCGCCAAAAAGAGAAGCCCGCAGGGTGGGACCTGCGGGCTATCTTTGGGGACGGGTATTGGGGAGACTGAGGGCCGCGGAGACCGGGGGATGCGGCCCCCGTCTCATTCGAGACTGCTTTGGGGGTGCCAGATACAATGCAGGCACCGTGCCAGTTTATGAAAACCCCTAGAATTCTGCCAATTCTTCGAATTTGAAGGCTGAGCAAGCCTTGGAAAATGTAAAATATCCCGACATTCTGGGGGCAATTCCGCTCTTGCTTTGCCGCCTCGACCCGGCAAGGACTGAGGCATGATTTCAGGCCCCGCCTTTCCTGGTGCAGTTCCCGCTGCGACCATCGTCGTCTTCCGCAAGTCAGCAAGGGGCGGCCCCGCGGAATTGCTGATGCTCGAACGTGCGGGTTCGATGCGCTTTGCCGGGGGGGCCGCAGTGTTCCCGGGTGGACGCGTCGATCAGGCAGACCATGCCCTTGCCGCCAGCCTCGACCATGAGCTTGATCCGCATGATGCCGCCTCGCGCATTGCCGGCATCCGCGAAACACTGGAAGAGGCGGGCCTCGCCGTGGCGCTGAAGGGTGAGATCGATGCGGATCTCGCCGCCCGCGCCCGCGCGATGCTGCTGGAAAAGGGCGAGCTTGCTCCGGTTCTCGCTGCCTTCGGATGGACGCCGGACCTTGATGCACTGCAGCCATGGGCGCGCTGGTGTCCGGACTGGGAGGGCGCGTTCGACACCCGGTTCTACCTCGCCGATCTCGGCACGGGCGCGGTCGATGTGGCGGTGGACGATACCGAACACACCCACCTGTTCTGGACCAGCGCCGCCGAAGCGCTGGCCATGGCCGATCGCGGCGAGATCAGCGTGATCTTTCCGACCCGGCGCAATCTCGAACGGCTGGCATTGTTCGGCGATTTTGCCGGCGCCCGCGATTATGCCCGGCAGTTCCCCGTGCGCACAATCTCACCGGTGCGGGTAGAAAGCGACGGCACCACGTACCTGACGATCCCCGAAGACCTCGGCTATCCCGTGACCAGCGAAGCCTTGTCCACAGTCAAGCGCGGCTGATCGACAAATCCCGCAAGGCCGTTAGTCTCCCGCTCATGCGCACTTTCGTCCTGATCGCCGCTGGCACCGCCCTGCTCTGCCCGCAACTTGCCGCCGCCCAAAGGGAAGACAGGCAGCAAAACCCCCAGCAGATTGCGCAATCCGTTCTTGCCACCATTGGCCCCGGCACACGCTGGGGCATGGTCGTGGTCGATGATCAGGGGCGCGAAGTGGTCAGCATCGATCCCGAAGGGCGCTATATGCCCGCTTCGAACACCAAGCTGTTCACCACGGCCGCCGCTTTTTGGAAGCTGGGCGAACTGGACCAGCCCGACCAGCTTGGCGGGGCGAGCGTGTGGCTGGTCCCCGGCAAAGGCAAAGTCCCCTCCGTTGAACTCGTCGGCCGGGGCGATGCACGGTTGTCCTCTGCGCCTGATTGCAAGGTGGTCTGCCTCGCTCAGCTGGCCGATGCCATCGCCGCGAAGACCCGCAAAGTCCACGACATCACCGGCGATGACACCCGCTTCATCGACCAGCGCTGGAGCCTGGGGATGAGCTGGAACAATATCCCGACGAGATCGGGCACCGGGATTTCCGCGCTCACGCTGGATGACAACGAAATGAAGGTCGTGGTGACTCCGGGGACGGCCGGCAAGCCGCCTGTCGTCACGCTCCCGGCCTATTTCAGCGTCGAAAACACCGCGCAAACCGTTGCAGCCGAGCCCGCTACGCTGGCCGTGGACCGGCTTCCGGGCAGCAAGGTGATTCAGGTCAGCGGCGCCTTGCCCGCATCCGTACCGAAGATCGTCACGCTGGGTATCGACGATCCGGCGGACTACGCCGCGTGGAAGCTGGCGGAAATGCTCAAGAAACGTGGGGTGAAGGTTTCCGGGAAAGTCGCCGCCCGCCACCGGATCGATCCACAGGCTGGCGCCATAGAGGACCGACCTGCACCACTTTACACTGTGCTTCCTCCGCCGCTGTCCGAAGACCTGACTCGGATCAACAAGGAGAGCCAGAACCTCCACGCTGAACTGATGCTGCGCCGGGTCGGCATGATGGCGGGCGGTAACATCCGCGCCGATGCCTCGGTCGAAGGCGGCCAGAAGGTGGTGAGCGCCATGCTTACCGAAGCTGGGCTCAAATCGCACCAGTTCTTTTTCGCCGACGGCTCGGGCATGTCGACCTATAACCGCATCGCGCCGCGCGGCGCGGTGACGTTCCTGCGCTGGGTGAAGACCCAGCCATGGGGGACAAAGTTCCGCGAAACGCTGCCCATCGGCGGGGTCGATGGGACGCTCGCCGGCAGGTTCCGGGGAACTTCGCTGGAGGGCCGGTTGCAGGCGAAAACCGGCACGCTCAATGCGACCAACGCGCTCGCCGGCTGGTTCACGGCCAAGAGTGGACGGACATTCACCTTTGCCGCCTATGCCAACGATGTTCCCGACGGCGTTATCGCCACCCGGATCATGGATGCAGCGCTGGTGAAAATCGCGGAATCGCAATAGGTTCTTGCGAGCGGCTCGCATCAACAAGCAAGACATGTTGCAGTTTGGTCACGCTTGCCAATTCAATGACACAATTCACTGAATCTCGCGGCAAAACCCTAGCCTAGGTGCGCTTTCAGGTATCTATTGCGAGTTCGCCCAAGGGGTTTGGGCCTGATTCCTAATCAGGGGGACTTATGCGCAATACTTCGCTTGGCGTGGCACTCGCCACTGGCACTGCTTTCCTTGCTCTCATCGCGATGCCCGGCGCCGCCATGGCGCAAACCGCTTCTGATGGCGACAGCGCCGAAAGCGATGGCAAGGCCATCGTCGTCACCGGTTCACGCATCAAACAGGACCCGTCGAAGAGCGCGCTGCCGCTGGAAATCGTCACGCCCGACGATCTCAGCCGCGAAAGCATCAGCAGCCCCGAACAGTTCATTTCCTACCTCGCCTCGAACGGCAACGGTGCGGACAACCTCGCGTCGAACTCCGACGTGGTGACCGGCGCGGCGCGCGGCACCAACGGTCTGTCGGCCGCCAACCTGCGCGGTCAGGGCGCGTCATCCACGTTGGTCCTGCTCAATGGCCGCCGCGTTGCCGCACACGGCCTTTCCGGCTCGGCAGTTGACGTCAACCAGATCCCGTTCTCGGCGATCGAGCGTATCGAAGTGCTGAAAGACGGCGCCTCGGCCATCTACGGCACCGATGCCATCGGCGGTGTGATCAACTACATCACCAAGAAGAACTTCACCGGCATCACCGCCTCGGGCTTCGTCGACATTACCGAAGCCGGCGACGCGCCGATCTATCGCCTTTCGGGCACGGCTGGCTATGGCAAGCTGGACGAGCAGGGCTTCAACATCATGGGCGCCGTCAGCAAGAGCTGGAACGGCATTCTGTTCGGCAAGGACCGCGATTTCGTCAACGGCAACCAGCCCAACCGCGGCCTGTCGATCGATACGCGCGGTACGCCGATCGCCACCGTCTTCCCGATCAACCCGACGGCAAGTGGCATCGGCATCACTCAGGGTGGCACCCTGTTTGGCGGCACCACCGTCGGTTCGCTGGCAACCAACCCGGGCTTTTTCATCCCCGGCACGACGACTGCGGCCAATGGCGGCGTCAACGTCCTCGATCTTCCGGGCGGCGCCGGATGCAGCACGATGGACGGCGGCATGCCTTATGATCAGGTGCTGTGGAACACGCCAGGCGCCGCGCTTGCCTGCGCCTGGGACACGGGCCGCGCGGCTACGCTGCAGCAGCCGCTTGAAACGCTGACCTGGTACGGCCGCGCCACTGCGAAGCTTGGCGAGCACGAGATCTTCGCCGAAGTCACCGGATCGAAGGCCCATTCGAGCAAGATCTTCTCGAACAACCAGTACACCGCGAACAACACTTCGCTGCCGATCGCTTATCCGCTCAATTCGCTGACGGCATCGACCTACAACACGGTTTACGACCAGCTGGCCGCGGTTCTTCCGGCGATCGGCGCTGTCGGTGACCGCACGGTCGATTCGGTCGGCCGTTATGGCCTGCCGATCGCCTTCCGCTGGCGCTGCGAGGCTTGCGGCCCGCGTCAGTATGAAACCGATACCAAGACCTTCCGCGCCGCCATGGGCGCCGAAGGCCCAATTGGCGGATCGTGGGAATACCGCGTCGGTGGTTCTTATGCGGAAAGCCAGGCCACTTCGGTTCTGGGCTCCGGCTATCACTTCCGCGGCGTCTTTGCGAGCAACGCCGCCGCTGTCGCCTCGGGCACCGGTGCAACGCTGGCCGGCCAGGTCGACACCCGCGCACCGACGGCTCCAGGTGCCAGTGCTCCCGGCATTGTCGGCCTGTTCAACAGCGGTATCATCAACCCGTTCTCGCTGGTCCAGACCCCGCAGGCACTCGCCGCGCTTGACGCCGTTTCTGCCAAAGGCACGCGGCTTTACGGCGGCAAGTACACCGTATGGCAGGCTGACGCCTCGATTT
The DNA here is from genome assembly GCF_031424035.1 of Novosphingobium sp. Taxonomy (GTDB): domain Bacteria; phylum Pseudomonadota; class Alphaproteobacteria; order Sphingomonadales; family Sphingomonadaceae; genus Novosphingobium. Next base: position 12,638 of record NZ_JANPGP010000087.1, on the reverse strand, counting down.
CGGGCGATCTGTTCGAACTGCCCGGCGGCACGGTGAAGTTTGCAGCCGGCGTCGACTATCGCCGCGAAGGCTACGGTTTTGATGGGTCAGCTGCCGGGGCGACCACATCGCCCGACATTTTCAACGTCGCCTTCGACAACGTGAACCAGTTGGCCAAGAAGACCCGTGACGTGAAGGCGGCCTATGCCGAAGTTCTGATCCCGGTGTTCGATATGCTCGAACTGACCGGCGCGGTCCGCGTTGACGATTACACCGGCTTCGGCAGCACAGTGAACCCCAAGTTCACTGCCAAGTTCCAGCCGGTTGACTGGCTCATGGCCCGCGCCTCCTATGGCACCGGCTTCCGCGTCCCTTCGTTTAACCAGATCTTCAACGGCGTCACTCAGTCGCCCAATCCGGGCAGCTCGCTGACCGATCCGACCACCTGCCCCACCGGCGGCACGGTCAACGTTACCGCTGGCTGCACGGCGATCACGCCGGATTCGCTCAGCGGTGGCAACCTTAACCTCGGGCCTGAAACGTCCGAACAGTACAGCGCCGGCCTCGTCCTGCGGCCTACATCGCGGATCACTCTGTCAGCCGACTACTGGAATATCGCGGTGGACAACGTGATCGGTTCGATCACCATTCCGCAGCTTTTCGCCAACATCGCCTCGTTCCCGGAACGCATTACCCGCACCAACGGGATCATCACCCTGGTTGACCTGCGTACCGGCAACTTCGGTTCGCGCCGGACCAGCGGCATCGACTTCATGGCGCGCGGCAACTTCGATGCCCTTGGCGGCACGATCTCGGCCGGCTTCGATGCCACGCTGCTGCTGACCAAGAAGGAAAAGCTGCTTCCGAACCTTGCCTATACCAACCTGCGCGGCGTGTTCTCGCTGTCGGGCGATCTGGGGCTGAAGTGGAAGCACAACGCCTACATCAGCTATGCGAAGGATGGTTTCACGATGACCTTCTCGCAGATCTATCGCGGCGGCTATCAAAACGCCGGCCTGCCGAGCCTGGTGAACAATATCAGCGCGACGCGTCCGGATTACAACGCCCGCGTGAAGCCGTATCACGTCTACAACATGTCGATCTCGCAGCTGGTTGCCGAACGTTTCAAGATCACCATGGGCGTGAAGAATATCTTCAACACCGACCCGCCGTTCGCCATCACTTATGACAGCAACACCGGCTCGGGCAGCTCGTGGGAACCGCGCGTCGCCGATCCGCGCGGCCGCAGCTTCACGATCTCGGCGGAAGTGAAGTTCTGAGGTAATAGAACAGTTAAACAGGATTGGGCCGTCGGGGGAAACCTCGGCGGCCTTTCCTTTGGATCAGCCTGCGACAAGTTCCAGAAAACGGCCCGATACCCAGCCGTATGCGCAAGGACCGGCATAGGCGCGGCGTTTGGCGATTGGCGTGCCAATGCCGCATTGCTGACCGGGAACGCGTTCATAGACCACACCGATCCACTCGCCTTCCTGGGCCCTATCGCATGACCAGACCAACTGGCCCATTTTCAGTCGGCCAAGCTCCTTGCCTTTCACCGATGGCGCGGCGCGGACCGAGAGGAAATTGTCGCCCTTTGTCTTTAGGCCCGTCACCTTGTGCACCCCGCCGCAAGCATCGAACTCTGCCTCTCCGCCCACCATAACTGGACGGGCAACGGGAACCGCCGAGGACTGGGCGAAGCCGGGCACAAATAGAATCGGCGAAGCGAGCAGGGAAAACAGGGCAATAGCTCGGACAGGACCCATCAGGTGAACTCCATTGGAAAGCCCGCAGCCTAGCGCCGCAGCACTCTGTGGCCAATTGCCATATCCATGGTGGGAGCTGCGTTCGACCGAAGGGAGTTTGGCGCGCCCTGAGGACAAGGTCCGATTACTCCCAACAAAGGCCGGGCGTGTTCGACCGAAGGGAGTTTGGCGCGCCCGGCAGGACTCGAACCTGCTGCCTCAAGATTAGAAGTCTCGCGCTCTATCCAGATGAGCTACGGGCGCGCGCCTGCTTCCCATAGTCAGGGTTTGACGGCGGCGCAAACCGGGTTAGTCTTCAATATGGACAAAGCCCTTTCGCGCATTGACGGAATCGCCGGCGCCCGCCGCCATTTCCGCTATTTTGACTATGTAATGGCGGCCTTTGTCGCGATCCTGCTGCTGTCGAACCTGATCGGCGCGAGCAAGCTGGCGACCATTCAAGGTTACACCTTCGGCGCGGGCATCTTGTTTTTCCCACTGTCTTACGTGATCGGCGACGTGCTGACCGAGGTCTACGGCTATGCCAACGCCCGCCGATGCGTATGGATGGGCTTTGCCGCGCTGGTGTTCATGGCCTTCATGAGCTTTGTCGTTGTCGCCATGCCAGCCGCCAAAGGATGGGGCGGACAGGCGGCTTACGAAAGCGTGTTCGGAAGCACCTGGCGCATAGTCCTAGCCTCGGTTCTGGCCTTCTGGGCCGGCGAATTCGTCAACAGCTTCGTTCTGGCGCGGATGAAGGTGTGGACTGCAGGCAAGCACCTGTGGAGCCGCACGATCGGTTCGACCTTCTTCGGTCAGGCGGTTGATAGCTTGATCTTCTATCCCGTCGCTTTCCTCGGCACATGGTCAAATGAGCAAGTCGTGACCGTGATGGTCACCAACTGGCTGCTGAAAGTGTTGTGGGAGGCGGTTTTGACCCCGGTGACCTATGCGGTCGTCGCGTGGTTCAAGGAGCGCGAGGGGGTCGACGTGTTCGACGAGGGCATCGATTTCTCGCCCTTCGCCAAGGCAGATGCGGTTTAGGCCCCGCGCTCCAGAAAAGCAGCGTGGCCTCACCGCGATGGCTCATCAGTCTGCGATGAGGCCAATTGCGAGGTAGATCAGGATCAGTGATCCGAAGCCGAGCAGGGTGCCGGCGATCCAGCCCACGCGGACCAGCGTTACGTCGATCCCGAAGTAGTCAGCCATGCCGGCCGAGACGCCCATGACCTTGCCGCGGGCCTTGTTGAGGCGGAAGCCTGCCGACTTGCCGCTGGTGTTGTGTTCGACCTGGTTCATGCGACGGCTCCGACATAAGCGCTGGCGAGGTTCACGTTGGAAGCTTCAGCGGGGATGGAAACGGTGTTGGTGAACAGCACCAGCGAAAGCATCAGGGCGCTGGCGGCGGCTGCGAGGCGGCTGCTGATTGAGTTGGCTTCGGTCATTTTTCGGTTCCTTCTTGAATGGTTGGGCGGGTGTGCCGCCGATGCAAAGTACATTGCAGAAGCCGTGCCAAATTGGAAAAACCGCGCAAATCCGTCGTTTTGATTCCGTGGTATACTTTGCAACATAGATGAATTGCTGATGAATGGTATTTTTTCCCAATTTTCAGGATCGGCGTTTTTCGTGGCGGTCCTGCAGCCCCGTGGCTAGGGCTAGCAGGCCGCCATGACCCTTGACCGCCTTTCCCTGACCACGTTCCGCAACCATGGCGAAACCCGCATCGACGGGGCGCGGCAGTTCAACTTGCTGGTGGGGGAAAACGGCGCCGGCAAGACCAACGTACTTGAGGCAATTTCGCTCCTCGCCCCGGGCCGCGGCCTGCGCCGGGCGGCCTTGCCCGATATGGCCGGCAAGGGTGGCGACGGTGGTTTCTCGATCAGCGCAGATCTTGCCGCGAGCGCGGGGCCGGTGCGTCTCGGTACCGGCACCCAGCCAGACCGGCCGACCCGCCGGATCGTTCAGGTAGAAGGCGCCGACGTTGCCGCCAACTCGCTGTCGGAATGGCTGTCGATCGGCTGGCTTACCCCGGCGATGGACCGCCTGTTTGCCGAAGGTCCCTCCGCGCGGCGGCGCTTCCTTGACCGGCTGGTTCTGGCGCTCGAACCCAGCCATGCGCGCAATTCCGCGCGGCTCGACAATGCCCTGCGCGAACGCAACCGCTTGCTTGGCGGCGAGCATGAGCCTGATGCGTCCTGGCTGGCCGCGCTGGAAACGCAGATCGCCGAGAGCGGCGCGCTGGTCGCCCAGTCCCGTGCGCGGCTGATCGAGCGGCTATCGAGCGCGCTGACCGCCCTGCCCGATGCGCCATTTGCTCGCCCTGCCCTGTCTTACCAGCCGGGCGGTCCGCTTGAGGCTGGCGCACTGGCCTCGGCTCTCGCCGAGGGCCGCCGCCGCGATCGCGCCGCACAGCGCACTCTGGTCGGCCCGCACCGCGACGAACTGGTCGTAACCATGGCCGGCAAGGATCAACCCGCTGCGGAATGCTCGACCGGCGAACAGAAGGCCATGCTCATCGCCATCACCCTCGCCCACGCCGGCCTGCTGGACGCGGACCGACCGGGCGTGCTTCTGCTTGATGAAGTCGCCGCGCACCTCGATCCGGTCCGGCGCGAGGCGTTGTTCGAGCGGCTGCGCGCCGGCCAGGCGCAAGTCTGGCTGACCGGGACAGAACTCGCCCCGTTTGAAGCTATCACGCAGGAAGCCGCCGTCTGGCGCGTGTCGGGCGGGGCGGTCGAGCGGATCAGCTAACGTTTAATTGATGGCCGAAGCGACGGTTCCTGCCGTCCGCTTGACCACTTCCTCCACGCCCTTGGCATTGGGGTGGACGTGATCGTCCTGAATCAGTTCGGGTTTTCCGACGAGGCCATCGAGGAAGAACGGCACCAGCATCGCGCCGTACTTTTTCGCCAGTTCGGGATAGATCGCCTCAAACTGCGCGCGAAATTCGCTGCCGAGGTTCGGCGGCGTCAGCATTCCCATCAGTACGACGTTCAGGCCGCGCTTCTTCGCTTCTGACAGCATCGCCTCAATATTCTTCCGGGTTTCGGCGGGTGGCAGCGCGCGAAGCAGGTCATTGCCGCCGAATTCGATGATAACGAGGTCGGGCTTAACCTTCTGCGAATCCAGCACAAAGCCAAACCGCTGCGCACCCGCTGCCGAAGTATCGCCTGACACCCCAGCATTCGTCACCCTCGCATTCACGCCCTGCGCCCGTAGTGCGGCTTCGAGCCGCGAGGGATAGGATTCGCCCGGATTCAGGCCATATCCGGCAAACAGACTGTCCCCCACGGCAAGAATCCGCTTCTCCGGCCCCATCACTGGCGGCAGGTCCGACGGCGCATCGGCGCTCGCAATAATCGGCGCTGTGCTCGCTTCAGGCGCGGGTGCATCGCCCTTGCAACCGGCCAGCAAGGCAAGTGCGGCAATTCCTGAGACAATCCTGTACATTTTCACTCCTTGCGAGACAGGCCATAGCTATGCCATCGCGGCGCGGTGACAAGTCCCCCTCAAAATTCGCCCGCACCCCTTTCGCCCGCCCCCGTTCCGCCTGCAGCTGTCGAAGCCCGCGGCCTCATTCTCACCCTCGGCACTGTGCATATCCTCAAGGGGATCGACCTGACGGTGGCGCAAGGCGAAACGCTGGCGCTGCTCGGGCCGTCCGGATCGGGCAAGAGTTCGCTCATGGCAGTCCTCACCGGGCTGGAGCGCGCCGAAGGCGGTTCGCTGATCGTCGCCGGACAGGATTTCACCACGCTTGACGAGGACGGACTGGCGCTTGCCCGCCGCGGGCGGATTGGCGTGGTCCTGCAGGCCTTCCACCTGCTGCCAACGATGACCGCGCTGGAGAATGTGGCGACGCCGCTCGAACTGATGGGCGCCAAGGACGCCTGGAGCCGCGCCGCGCATGAACTGGAGGCGGTCGGCCTTGGTCACCGGCTCGATCACTACCCGGCGCAGCTTTCCGGCGGCGAGCAGCAGCGCGTGGCGATTGCCCGCGCGCGCGCTCCGCGCCCGGCGCTGGTCTTTGCCGATGAACCCACCGGCAACCTTGATGCCACGACCGGTGCAGGGATCGTTGACCTGCTGTTCGCGCGCCGCGCCGAGGCCGGTGCAACGCTGATCATCATCACCCATGACGAGCATCTGGCCGAGCGCTGCGAGCGCGTGGTGACGCTGGGCGACGGACGCATCGTCAGCGACACTGCCGACAAGTGAGCGTCGCCCTCCCCATCTCAACCGCCTGGCGCATTGCCCGGCGCGACCTGTCCGCCCGATTCAAAGGTCTGCGCCTGTTGCTGGTCTGCCTGTTCCTTGGCGTTGGCGCTCTGGCGGCGATCGGCACCCTCACCCGCGCAATTGAGCGCGAGCTTGAGACGCGCGGACAAGCGATCCTTGGCGGCGACGTACAAGTCTCGGTCTGGCAGCGGTCGCTCAGCGATGCCGAGCTGGCTGCTCTCGGCCGTTTGGGCAAGGTCTCCACCGGCACCCGCACCCAGGCGATGGTCAGCAATGGAGACGCAGTTGCGCCGGTCGAACTTAAGGCCATCGACTCCAGTTGGCCGCTCTATGGGCGCCTGACGCTCAAGGACGGGCGTTCTGTCGGCCAGCCCCCCGAAGGGGCGGCATGGATCGGCGAGGGCGTTGCCGCGCGGCTTGGCGTGGACAAGGGCGGCACGATCGCGCTCGGCGCGCTGCGGCTCAAGGTGGCCGGCGTGATCGCTGACGAGCCCGACCGGCTGGGCGAAGGCATGGGCTTTGCCCCGCCGGTCATCGTGCGCGATCGCGTGCCGTTTGACGCGGGCCTGATCCAGCCGGGTGCAATGTACCGCAGCAAGGTGCGCGTAGCTTTCACCGATAAGCGCGAGACAGCGCCGGTGGTGGACGACCTGCGCCGCCAGTTCCCGACTGCCGGCTTCGAACTGCGCACACGCGACCGCGCTTCGCCCGGTACCGAACGCTTCATCGACCGGCTGGGTGAATTCCTGACACTGGTCGGACTGGCGGCGCTGACGATCGCCGGCATCGGCATCGGCGGCGGGGTTTCCTCATGGCTCGATAGCAAGCGCGGCTCCATCGCAGCACTCAAGGTGCTGGGCGCGACGAGCGGTGACATTGCGCGGATCACGTTGTTGCAGGTCGCCACCGTGGCATTGGTCGGAACACTCGCAGGGCTGATAGCCGGGGTGCTGGTGACCCCGCTGCTGACCAATGCGCTGAGCGGACTGCTGCCGGTGCCGGAAGGCTTCCCGGTTGAACCGTTCGCGCTGCTGCGCGCTGCGCTCTACGGCCTGCTGGTCGCCTTCGTCTTCACCGCCGTGCCGCTGGCCCGCGCCCGCGCCTTTCCCGCGATGGCACTGCTGCGCGCACGGGTTTCGCCGCTGGGCAGCGAATGGAAGCGCGCGGCATGGCCGGTGGCGATCGGCCTCGGGCTGATTGTCGCGACGGCAATGCTCAGCGCCGCGCAGCCGATGGTGACGGCGACCTTCCTTGGCGGATCGGCGGCACTTCTGTTGCTGCTCGGCCTGCTTGGCTGGGGCATCCGCTCGACGGTCGCCCGCCTGCCTCGCCCCGCCAATCCGCTGCTGCGCACCGCCATGGCCAACCTGCACCGCCCCGGCGCGCAGACCGGCGCGCTGGTGACGGCACTGGGCTTTGGCCTGTCCGCATTCGTGTTGCTCGCCGCAATTTCCAGCAGCCTCGATGCCAACATCTCTGCTCGAGTGCCGCAAAAAGCGCCGGATTACTTCGTGCTAGACGTGCCGAAGGACCGCATCGCCCAGTTCGGCGAAACGGTGCAGCAATTCGCTCCAGGCGCGGAAGTGCGCACGGTGCCAGCCCTGCGCGGTGCCGTGCTGGCCTATGGCACTCTCGGCAGGATGACCCGGCTGGCCGACCTCAAGGAACTACCCGAAGGCCTGGGTCCGCTGCGCGGCGAGCGCGGCCTGACCTATGCCGACGAGATTCCTGAGGGCAACACGCTGGTTTCAGGCAAGTGGTGGCCAAAAGACTATGTCGGCCCGCCGCTGGTTTCGATCGACGCGGACATCGCCACCGCCGCCGGCCTGAAAGTGGGCGACACGCTGGCCGTCAGCGTGCTCGGTGTGGAACGCGACGTTACCATCGCCAGCCTGCGCCGGATCGACTGGGCAACCATGGGCTTCAACTATTTCCTCGTGTTCTCACCCAATGCCCTGCGCGATGCCCCGCATAACTTCGCCGCGACTGTCGACGTCAAGAACGGCGCTCCGCCTGCGGCGCTGCTGCGCCAGCTGGCCAAGGCATTCCCATCCAGTTCGGTGATCGAAACCGGGCCGATGCTGCGGCAGGCGCGCGACCTGCTGTCGCAGATGAGCCTGGCCATTCTCGCTGCCGCATCGGTCGCAGTGCTGGCGGGGATTGCCGTGCTGCTGGGGGCAATCGCTGCGGCACGTGCGGTGCGGACCTATGACAGCGTGATCCTGCGCGTACTGGGGGCGAGCCGGCGGCAATTGCTGCTGGTCCAGCTTGGCGAATATGCCCTGCTGGCTCTGGTCCTCGCACTGGTCTCGCTGGTGCTAGGCACCGGGGTGGCATGGCTTGTCATCGTGCAGATGTTCGAGTTCGACTGGCTGCCTGACTGGATCGAGGTCTTTGCCGTGCTGGGCGCTGGCCTGACGCTGGTGCTGGGCTTTGCCATAGCGGCATCGCTGCCAGTCCTGCGGACCCGGCCTTCACAGGCGCTCCGCGAGCTCTGAGGGCAAAGGAAAGGCCCCTCCGCCTGGCAGCGAAGGGGCCTGATATGTCCTGATCGGTCACCCGGTCAGGCGAAGACGTCTTCGGCTGCCTTCGGACTGGCGTCCGAAAGTTCGCCATGGATCACCGACATCAGCGCCGATCCGGCAATCGCAATCAATGCGAATACCGCAATGCCGGCGACGAACAGGAAGATCATGCTGCCAACTCCCGGCATTTCCGGTGGAGCAGCCGATGGATCGATCGACATTGCGCTCGCCGCGGTGAAGAGCGAGAAGAACGGCGCAAACAGCAGCAGGATGAGAACAAGGGCGATCAAGCCATAGCCCAGCAACGACAGGAAGATGGTCAGGACATTGCCGCGCGTCATGTTCCAGCCGCGCGAAATGGCAGTCAGCGGATTGCCGACGCCTTCCACCGCGATCACCGCATTCACGGTGGCCAATCGGCAGGCCAGATAGGCAGCCCCAATAGCGACAACCAGCATCGCGATGAAGGCCACGGCGCTCCCAGCCATCGACAGGACACCGACGACCAGGCCGACGATGAGCGCGCAGACAAAATAGGCGATCATCAGGACCACAAAGACACCCAGCATCGGCAAGGCGCTGCGCATGCCCGCGCTTAATGCCTCGCTGAAAGTCAGCCGTTGCAAGGGCGAAGCCATGGCCGTCATCGAGGCAGATTGGGCGCAATACACCAGGATGTAGATAATATAGAATACGATCACGCCCAAAATCGCGCCTGCGCCGATGGCACCTGCATTACCCTCCATTCCGCCCGCCATCCCGGCAAATGCTGAAACGCCAATGACCATGGCAAACACGATGATCAAGGCGATATTGATGGCAAAGAATGTGGCCAAAAGGCCCAGCAGCGGACCAAAGCGGCCCTTCACGATTTCGAGCGTTTGCCCGTAGATCTGACCTACGCTTGTAGTCATTTCTCAGTCCCCCATCTGCCGGACAGCCGCGTGCATTCCGGTCCCGACGGGGAAGGCATCATAATTCGCGCGGCTTGGCAAACAAAAAGGGGGCCCGCAAAGGCCCCCTTCCCGTTTCGTGACAGATGCTTGGCGCGATCAGAACTTGAAGCGCACCGAACCGCCGAAGGTCCGTGGTTCGCTGACATAGCCAGAGATCGAGCCCGACTGCGCCACCGAATCGAAGATCTGCAGGATCGTGCGATTGTCGGTCAGGTTGCGTCCCCAGATGCTCAGTTCGATGCCGTTCTGCATGGCATAAGTGAGCGAGGCGTTGACCTGGTTGATATCCTGCTTGAAGTCGCGGCCGGCGGCGAGCGCCGGTCCGGTATCGATGATGGCGCCGGCCGAATTCTTCACGACGAGTCCGGGCAGACCTTCGACCAGTTTGAACAGCGCCTCATAGTGATAGTCACCGCGCAGGATCACCCGGTCACCATTGCCCAGTTCCTTCGCCCATTCCGCGCCGATCGTCATAGACAGCGGGGAAACGCCGCCCGGACGCGTACCCGAAAGGTCTCCGAAAGCCGACAACGCGAAGCTGTCATACTTGGCGTCGAGATAGGTCATCGCCAGGTTGAGCGTCAGTTCCGAGGTCGGCTTGACCATGCCTTCGAATTCAAGACCGAAGACCGACTGCTTGCCCGCATTGGCAAGGAAGAAGCCGGTGCCGGTGAAGATGTTCGACTGGAACCCCTCGATCGACTGCTTGAAGATCGCGAAGTTGGCCGAGGCAACGCCCCAGCTTCCCTTCAGGCCGAATTCGTAGACTGTCGATTCTTCCGGACCGGCAAAGCGGCTGCCCGAAGACAGGTTGGCCAGCCGCAGCGCCGAATAGGTGGAGTTGGTATTGATCGTGTTGAGATCGGCCGGGGTGGGACGGCTGTCACGCGAAAGGTTGATCGACGCCGCCTTGTAGCCGGTCGCATAGCTCACGTAGGCGTTAAGGTGGTCGTTGAACTCAAAGGCAAGACGTGCCGTCCAGTTCCAGTGACCGTCGCTCAGCTTGCCCGATTCCAAAGCGTTAGGAACGTTGAGGAACGGCGGCAGGAACTGCAGCGGCTTCAGGCCATTGAGCGGATTGGCTGCCGGATTGTTCTGATTGCCGTTGGCAAAGGCGATCGAACCGTTGTTGATTGCCGTGTAGGTTGCGAAATTGGCCGCGCTCGAACCGGCGAAGGCGCCGATTTCCGCCGCAGTGGCACTGCGCCCAAGGCCAAGGACAGAACCAATCTGGCTTGACAGCGCACCTTGGTACAGCAGCTGGTTGCGGAACGGCGCATAGGCAGCCGCGTTGAAATCGATCCCTGAGAAGGCATCGTTCGACACAGTTCCGGTGCTGAACACCTTGCTGTCATGCGTGTAGTTCGCCCCGCCGGTCAACGTCAGACCGTCGGTGATCTCGAAATCGACCTGACCAAAGATCGAGTAAGCCTCATCCTTGAGCTTGTACGATTCGCTGAGGCCAGTGCCAGCTGCAAAGAAGCGGTTCTGGTACTTGGTCGGCTGGCCTTCAAGCGCGCCAAAGGTATTTTCCAGCGTAACAACGTTAAGCGCGCCACCCGATGCACCCTGAATGAGCCCGTTGGCATAAGGCCGTGCCTGCGTGCCCCAGAACACCTCGTTGGTCTGGTCAACCTTCTCGTTGAAGTAGAACCCGCCGAGCATCACGTTGACCGGACCATCCCAGTCGGTGTTCAGGCGAAGTTCCTGCGTGAACGTATCGACTTTCAGGTCCTGATAGTTGCGGCCCAGCAGATCGGCGCTGGAGAAGTCCGAATCTTGGTTGGTGATCGCTCCGGTCCGGCGGTACGCGGTGATCGAGGTCAGCTTGAGAAAGCCCATCGAATAGTCGATCTGACCCGACAGGCCCCAATTGGTGATATCGTTGGTTGAATCGATGTTGTTGTAGGTCACGTCGGCAAACGGATTTGCCGGATCACTGAGCCGTCCGCCAAGAGCAAGGACCACCGACGACGCGGCGGAACGGCGCAGGTTCATCACCGCGCAGCAATTTTCGTCGATCTTGCCATAATCGCCGATGATGCGAACCGAGAGATCGTTTGACGGTTCGAACAGCATCTGGCCGCGAACGAACCAGCGATTGCGCTCATTAAGGTCGTTACCGGTGTTTCCGTCCGTCACGTAACCGTCACGGCGGTTGTAGCCGCCTGCGATGCTCGCGGCGATCGTGTCGCTGAGAGGGCCGGTGACCACGCCCTTCACGGTGAAGGCGTTGAAGTTGCCATAGGTGGCTTCGACATTGCCACCGAATTCAAAACGCGGCTTGCGGGTGGTCATCGAAATGACGCCGGCCGATGCGTTCTTGCCGAACAGGGTCGACTGCGGTCCGCGCAGCACTTCGACGCGCTGCACGTCGGGCAGATCGCCGATCATCGAGGCCGAGCGCGAGCGATAGACGCCATCGACAAACAGGCCCACCGACGGTTCGATACCGGCGTTGTTGGCGCCGTTGCCGAAGCCGCGAATGTAGAAGTTGGTGTTGGCCGAGCTTTGCAGCTGATTGACGCGGAGCGAGGGAACCACGCTCGACAGGTCGCGGATGTCGCGGATCTGGGCGCGCTCAATGGTCTCGCCGGTGGTGACCGAAACGGCGACCGGCACGTCCTGCAGGGTCTGCTCGCGCTTGGTTGCAGTAACGACGATCTCGTTGCCGGTACCGGCGCTTTCCTCGGCCGGAGGAGCGGCCTGCGCTTCTTCATCGGAAGGGGCAGATTGGGCAAATGCGACGCTGGGCATCGCCATCAAGGCGACGCTTGCGGTGCCGAGGAGCACGATGCGAGTCGTGATTTTCATGTAAGTCTCATCCTCTCGTAAGGGGTTTGACGCTACGGCAATGCTGCCGGGACGCCCCTTCCCCTGCTTGTTCTGCAGAAACCTTAGTTTTTCAGGGGCTCCGACGCAATCGCGCGCAGCATTGGTCACAAACGCAACTTGTCCCTGTTGCATGAAGGACACAGGCGTCTTTCCTTGCCCTTGAGGCTCTGTTGGTCTAGGGGCGCGCCCATGTTGCGGCGCAGCACGCGCCCTGCCTTCTGTCCAAAGCTCCCGGAAAGTTCGTAATGTCCGCCAATCAGCGCAATATCGCCATTATCGCCCACGTCGACCACGGCAAGACCACGCTTGTCGACCAGCTCTTCCGCCAGTCCGGCACCTTCCGCGACAACCAGCGGATC
>NZ_JANPGP010000086.1:0-29245 GCF_031424035.1 Novosphingobium sp. | reverse complement strand
CGCAACATCGCCGTCCATCGAATAGACGCTTTCAAAGGCGATCAGCTTGGGCACTTCGGGATCGGTTTCGCTGAGCAATTGCTCAAGGTGTTCCAGATCGTTGTGCCGCCATACCTTCTTTTCGGCGCCTGAATTGCGGATACCGGCGATCATGCTGGCGTGGTTCAGTTCATCCGAAAAGATCACGCAGCCCGGCAGGATCTTGGCGAGCGTCGAAAGTGTCGCATCGTTCGAGACATAGCCCGAAGTGAACAGCAGCGCGCCTTCCTTGCCGTGGAGGTCGGCCAGTTCTTCCTCGAGCTGGATGTGGTAATGCGTGTTGCCGCCGATGTTACGCGTGCCGCCAGAGCCCGCACCAACGTCGTGCAGCGCCTCTTCCATGGCCTCGATCACCTTGGGGTGCTGGCCCATCGCAAGGTAGTCGTTCGAACACCACACCGTGATCGGCTTGGGCCCATTGTGGCCGGCAAAGCAGCGCGCGTTGGGATAGGCACCCTTGTTGCGCAGAATGTCGATGAACACCCGGTACCGGCCTTCGGAATGAAGGCGATCGATCGCAGCGTCGAAGTGTCTTTGATGGAAGAACACCGCTAATTTCTCCTAATTCCCGGTAACCGGTTGGCCAGGCAAGTCGGGGTTTCCCTGCCATGCGTAGCCCGCCATTGCGACCAGCAGCAGTGCGCCGCCCAGTTCGACGACCAGCCACTGCCTGCCGGTCAGCAGCCGCAGCGCACCCAGTGCCAGAGCGGCAAATCCGATCATGAAAATCCAGCCCATCAAGCGCCCTTTCGTTTCAGTCGGCGTGCAACAAGCAAGCCCCCACCGAGCAGAGTGAGCAGCGGCACGATCCATAACGGCAAGGTCGCCGGCCTGACCCGAGGCTTGAAACTGACATAGTCACCATACTTGCTGATCAACATGGTCCGCACCTGCTCGGGGGTGTCGCCTTGGGCGATCCGTTCACGGATCAGTCGCCGCATATCTCCGGCAAGGTCGGCATTGCTGCCCGAGATCGGCTGGCCCTGGCAGACCACGCAGCGGATCGAATCCATCAGCGCCAGCGCCTGTGTTTCCTGCCGCGCATCGGACAGGGAAACCTCGGCATAGTCCTGTGCCATGGCCGGAACCGCAAGTGCGCAAAGCAGCAACGCAGCAATGACGCGCTTCATTTTCCCGCTCCCATCAATGCCAGGATCCTGGGCATGTCGGCTTCTGTCACCACGCCGATGTGTTGATAGATGATCTTGCCCTGGCCATCGACGACGAAGGTTTCGGGCACGCCTGCTGAGCCGAAGGCGATTTGTGCCTTGCCCGCCGCGTCGAGGCCGATGCGCGTGTAGGGATTGCCGTTGCGCGCAAGGAACCCTTGCAGGTCCTCGGTCGTGTCATGCACGGCAATCCCGTCAATTTCTGCCCCGGCGTCCTTGAGCCGGGTCAACATCGGAATTTCCTGAACGCATGGCACGCACCACGAGGCGAAGATATTGAGCAAGCGCGGCTTGCCGTCGCGAAAATCGGCTGTCTTCGCGCCGAGTTGGCCGGGAACGGCCGGGGCAGCATCGAATTCCGGCAGCGGTTTGCCGACCATCTGCGAAGCGATGACATGATCGTCCGGATTTTTCAGCCCGACGAAAAACGCAATGAACAGCGCCGTGCAGATGGCAAAGGGTAGCCAGAGGACCAGCTTGCGTTTCATGCGACCGCGCCCCTTTTGCGCGTCCATGGCCAGCGGCCTTTCCAGATGTCGCGCTGCAAGCGGCCGAGCAGCGACAAGGCTCCGCCAAGCGCGATCAGCATACCACCCAGCCAGATCAGGGTCACAAAAGGCTTCCACCACATGCGCATCACGAAGTTCGTGCCATCGGTGTTCTCTCCGACGACAAGGTACAGCTGACCATTCCAGAAGGTTTTGATCGCGGCCTGGTTGGTGGTCATCTGCGGCTGGCTGAACTGATGGAGCTGGGGCACCATCTGCCATGAGTCACTCTCACCCTTGCGGACCGAAAGCACCGCTTCGAGAGCCTGATAATTTGGCCCCGGCGTTTCGCGAACCCCTTGAAGCGTGACGGAATAGGGTCCTACTTCACGCGTATCGCCCGCCTTCATCGAGACCATGTTTTCCTTGGTGAACGCAGCATCGCACGCCATGCCGGCCAGGCTCACGGCACAGCCGAGATGCGCGATGACCATGCCCCATGTGAACAAGGGGGCACGCCCCAGCTTGCGCTTCCACAGCGGGGAAACACTGGCCACTCCGACCAGAGCCGCTGCAACAAGCCCGAGCAGCGGCAGCACGCCGATGCCCCGGGCAAAGACTGCGAGCAAAAGCAATGTGATCATTGCCGCGAAGATGGCAAAGGCCATGCGGTCAAGCACAGTGCGCGGCCGATCGCTGCGCCAACGCAGCAATGGTCCTGCCGCCAGAAGGACCATCATGAACACCGCGATCGGTCCGGCCACGGCATTGAAAAAGGGCGCGCCAACCGAGATCTTGCTGCCTGTCGCTGATTCGAGGATCAGCGGGTAAAGCGTGCCGGACAGCACGACGACGAGGATCACCGAAAGCAGCAGGTTGTTGATCACCAGCGCTGCCTCTCGGCTGACCATGTCGAAACGATTTCCCTCCACCACTGTGCCGATCCGCACAGCGAACAGGGCCAAGGCCCCACCAATGTATATGGCCAGCAGCGCAAGGATGAAGACGCCGCGTTCGGGATCGACTGCGAAAGAGTGCACCGAAGTGAGAATGCCCGAGCGGACCAGGAATGTACCGACCATCGACATCGAGAATGCAAGCACTGATAGCATGATCGTCCAGGCCCGCAGGCCGTCACGCGTGGCGAGGACTGTCACCGAGTGGAGCAAGGCGGTCGCAGCCAGCCAGGGCATGAGCGACGCATTTTCAACTGGGTCCCAGAACCACCAGCCGCCCCAGCCTAGGGTATAGTAGGCCCAGTAGGATCCAGCCGTGATGCCGATCGTCAGAAAGATCCATGCGCCCAGAATCCACGGCCGCACCGCGCGGGCGAAATCGGGATTGACGTTGCGGGTGACGAGCGCTCCGACCGCAAAGGAAAAAGCAGCCGACATGCCGACGTAGCCAACATAAAGCGTGGGAGGATGGAAGGCGAGACCGGGGTCCTGCAACAAAGGGTTAAGCCCCGCGCCGTCGAGCACTCCCGTGATCCGGGCGAAAGGGTTCGAGGCAAACAGCAGGAAGGCGTAGAATCCCAGCGCGATCGAAGCCTGGGCTGCAAGCGTCGCCAGACGGGTGTCTGCCCGCAGTGTTTTCTCGAAAAGTGCAATCGTTGCTCCGGAAGCGGCGAGGATCGTGACCCACAGCAGCATCGAACCTTCGTGGTTTCCCCAGGTGCCGGCGATCTTGTAAATCATCGGCTTCAGCGAATGGCTGTTGGCGGCCACCAGTAACACCGACATGTCCGATCGCACGAAGACCGCGATCAGCAGGGCAAAGGAGATGACGGCGAATGCTGCCTGGATGAGTGCCGCCGGCACCACCGCGGCGGCAAGCGATTGTCGCCCCCGGGCAAGGCCGATTGCCCCCGCCAGCAGTTGCAGCATGGCCATGGCGGCCGCGATCCACAGCGCGGCCAGTCCTGCCTCGGCGATCACGTGCTGATCTCCTTCATCAGAAATCGAGCCTGTAGCCGACAGTCAGGACGTAGCCGGATTCGCGGGTGGTGACAGGCATGGCAGCGATAATCTGGCGCTGCCGTGAAAAGTTGCCGCCAAATTCAACTTCCACTTCGCCATGGCGCAGCGGGTACCAGTTCATTCGCATCGTCGGCTGGAACTGGCGGAAATCGCCGTTGGTCAGCTTTTCCCGGCGTTCGCCGTAGCGCAAACGCGGGCTCAAGCGGAACTTGTTGGTGATCGGCACGCGCGCATTCAGGTCTGCGGTCCAGGTATTGGTGCGTTGCGTGTTGGCGTACCGGCCCGAGAAAATGAAAATGTCGCTGTCCCACAGCAAACCCGATCCGATCAGCTGCGCGCCATAGTAGTATTCCTTGCCGGTCGTTGGAATTGGGGCAATGCCGACGATGTCCGCCGTTGCCGGAACCCCGATCGTTCCGCCGGTATCGGTCATGGTCACGTCAAAATTGGCCTGCAGCTTTTTGGTCAGCGGGCGTGAGTAGGCGAGGGTCACCGTCTTGGCCGTCAGCGTCGTGTCCTTGGCCATTCGGTAGATCTGCGGGTCGGTGAAGAACGGCTGAAGTTCCCGCAAGTCCATTACCGGCGCGCCCGATGCGACTAGAATCTGTCCGTAAGTTGCGTTGGTCGTCGTGAGCAACGGCGATTGCCGATAGTCCGCGGTCAAAGTCAGGTTCGATGTGTCCGGGAAATTGTAGCTGAGCGAAACCAGCCCCAGGTTCAGGCGACCGAACTTCACATCATAGTCGATCATCGTGAACGCATTGAATTTCTTGTTCGCATAGCGGCCTTCGAAACCCACTGAACGGCGATCAATGAAGCCGCCTCGCGCATGCTGCTCAAACCAGTAGAAAGTGGTCTGGATCGGGCTCTTCTTGTTGCCGACGTCGACGCTGACGCCATAGAATGGCCGCTCCTTCATCACTCTCATCTGGCGCGAGGACTGAACGGGGAAGCCGCCGACAAGATTGAAGCGCAGCCGAGGCTTGGCCTGCCAGCCGACCAAGGCACCGTCAAATCGGCCGAGGACACCTTGCGAGTTGCGCGTCTGCCGGCCAACCCGCACTTGCGAGCCCAGATCGCTCGATGTCCAATCAAGGTAGAGTGCAGTTACCGCCTCCAGACCCCCGCCAGGCTTCGAACGAAATGTCGTCTGGCTGCCACCATTGTTGATCGTGGTGACGGAGGCGCTGGTGCCAAAGTTCTTGGTATAGGAACCGGCAGCGCGAAGCTGGAACTGCGAACGATCGTTGCCTCCGGTTACCGTCACATCGGCGCTGGTCAGCAACTGGTTTACGTTCAGCGAGTTGTCGATTTCGGTGCCGAGAGTCGAATTGGTCGCGAATGTGTCCGAACTGGTCCGGCCCTGATCGCGAAAGTAGAATTGCGAAAAGCTGCCTCTTACGCCCCAGGACCAGCCCTTGCCCGCGCCGGACATGCCCGAAGCCTGCCGCAAGGCGGGGGTTGTCGCCGGCCCCGCTGGGCTGAGTGCAGCGAGCCGCTCACGCACCCGTTCGGCGCCTTCGCCACTGGGGTAGCGCCGAAGGTATTCCTCGTATTCTGCCTTGGCGTGGGCGGTTTGGCCCTTCCTTTCTCGCGTCAGGCCCAAAAGCTCACGCGCACGGGGCGTGTTCACATTTTCGGGCTGGGCAAGGGCATTGCCAAGCAATTGCACGGCGCGGTCCGGCTGGCCGTCACTGATCGCTGCCTCTGCCTGCTCGACCAATCGTGCCGTTTCATTTCCACCCGCCTGGCCGACCACTGCAGGTGGAGTTACCGCAGCAGCAGGCGAAGGCATCGGTGTGCCGGCCGAATTGCGCTGGCTGGCAATTGCTTGCGCACGTTCATCCGCAGTGACCTTCACCACCCAGGCATCCGGAAACTGCGCGGTGAGTTTGCCCTTTGCCGCATCGGCTTCGGCGCGGGAGGCAAAGAAGCCAACACGTAACCGATGCCATTTCTGGGAGTCACGTTCGAAGGTGGAATCATAGACGACTGAGCCAGCCAGCGCTCGCGCCTGCGCTTCGTTCAACACGCCCGGCTCACTTGGCAGAGACTGCAAGTTTACGGCAAAGAGCCCTGCCGGCACGCCTTGAACTGCCACCGGAGATACCGGGGCACTGGCCGATCCTGTGGAGGTGGCTGGCGTGCAATCGCCAACTTTCGGATCGCTGAGGCGGACAACGAGCGAGGTTGGCTGCGCTCCGGCCTCGACAGAAAATGCCATGTCCCGCGCAAAGAACAGCGACAAGACAGGCCCACCGGGATTGTCGCCTTCATATTGAATGGAAGCGAGATCGGGCAGGCTGGTTGGTGGCCGCAGCGATTCACGGCCGATGGGGGCCTGACTGGAATCGAGCGGCTGGAGCCGGATATGCAATTCGCGCCCCTGCTTCTCCGGGAATGAACTGAGCACCTGGATGCGCATGTTGAAATTTATGGTCAGGGCGGAGCAAGTGCCGACATTTTCCACTTTCGCATCGGACAGTGTGCGATCGGCCGAGGTCTGGCCGAAGGCTGGAACCGGAAGGACCAGACCTGCCGAGACGGTAGCCGCGATAGCGGCAATCGTTGCCGCCGATGAATAACTGTGTCTGTTCAAAAGGTGCCTCCTTGCGGCCGGGCTAGTTGTCCCAGGTCCGGGTGCTGTGGCAGGCGCCACAATCTTGAGTGGTGTTGGGGTGATCATTCCTCGGCTTGCCTTCGGCGATCCTGCCATTGTGGCAGGAGTCGCAGCGCCCGGAGACGTCACTGTGGCTGATGCGATAGTTCAGCCAGTTCGTGGTTGAGGTGTGGCAATTGGAGCAGACGTTTGTCGTGCCTGGGTGGGTCGGCGACTTGCCTGTTGCGGTCGTGCCGTTGTGACAGGAAGCGCAGTTGGTCCCCACTCCAGAGTGACTGAAGGTCGCTGGTGTCCAGGCCGACGTCTGGTGGCAGGTGCCGCATTCGGCAGTGGTAGGCACATGAGTCGCGGGCTTGCCGGCGGCAGCGACATTGTTGTGGCAGGAAGAGCAGGTTCCCAATGCCTGGCTGTGGTCCATCCGGACGCTCGGCCAACTGGTCGTCACGTGGCAGAAATCGCACTGGTCGCTGCTGCGAATATGGGTGGCGGGCTTGCCTGGCGCCGTCGTTCCGTTGTGGCAACTCGCGCAAGTCCCGATTACGTCGGCGTGGTTGACGGTCCTTGCCGGACTCCAGGCGGTCGATGTGTGGCAGTCCTCACAAACTGTGTTGGTGGCGATGTGGGTAGCGTTCTTGCCCGTCGCCGTCGTGCCATTGTGACAGCTGGCACAGGAGCCAGTGACATTGGCATGGCTGAAGTTCGCGGGCGTCCAGCCGGTGGTGCGGTGACAGTCACTGCACTCGGCAGTGGTCGGGATGTGGGTTGCTGGTTTGCCGCCAGCCCGGCTGCCGTTGTGGCACGAGGCGCAGGTGCCGATCACGTCGTTGTGGTTGACGGTGCGCGCTGGCGACCATGCAGTTGTCGTGTGGCAGTCCTGACAATTGGTGTTGGTCGCAATGTGGGTCGCGGACTTGCCGGTAGCGGTGGTGCCGTTGTGGCAACTGGCGCAGGTCCCGGTGACATTGGCGTGGCTGAAGTTGGCAGGGGTCCAGCCGGCGGTCGAGTGGCAGGTGCTGCACTCGGCAGTGGTCGGGATGTGGGTTGCGGTCTTGCCGCTGGCCTTGGAGCCATTGTGGCATGACGAGCAGGTGCCGATTACGTCGTTGTGGTTGACGGTGCGGGCAGGCGACCAGGCGGTCGTGGTGTGGCAGTCCTGACAGTTGGTGTTGGTCGCAATGTGGGTCGCGGATTTGCCAGTGGCGGTCGTACCGTTGTGGCAACTTGCGCAGGTGCCCGTCACATTGGCGTGGCTGAAGTTTGCAGGCGTCCAGCCGGTGGTCGAGTGGCAAGTGCTGCACTCGGCAGTGGTCGGGATGTGCGTTGCGGTCTTGCCGCTGGCCTTGGTGCCGTTGTGGCACGAAGAGCAGGTGCCGATTACGTCCGCGTGATTGACGGCCTTTGCCGGGCTCCACGCAGCGCTCGTGTGGCAGTCCTGACAGTTGGTGTTGGTGGTGATGTGAGTCGCCGACTTGCCGGTTGCGGTGGTGCCATTGTGGCAACTAGCGCAGGTGCCGGTGACGTTGGCGTGGCTGAAGTTGGCGGGCGTCCTGCCTGTGGTCGTCTGGCAGGTACCGCACTCCGCGGTGGTCGGAATGTGCGAGGCTGTTTTGCCACTCGCCTTGGTGCCGTTGTGACACGAGGAGCAGGTGCCGATTACGTCCGCGTGATTGACGGCCTTGGCCGGGCTCCACGCAGCGCTGGTGTGGCAGTCCTGACAGTTGGTATTGGTGGCGATGTGCGTTGCGGACTTGCCGGTTGCGGTGGTGCCATTGTGGCAACTGGCGCAGGTGCCGGTGACGTTGGCGTGGCTGAAGTTGGCGGGCGTCCAGCCGGTGGTCGAGTGGCAAGTGCTGCACTCGGCGGTGGTCGGGATATGGGTAGCAGTCTTGCCCTTGGCCTTGGTGCCGTTGTGGCATGACGAGCAGGTGCCGATCACGTCGTTGTGGTTGACGGCCTTGGCCGGGCTCCACGCAGCGCTTGTGTGGCAGTCCTGACAGTTGGTGTTGGTGGCGATGTGTGTCGCCGACTTGCCATTGGCGGTGGTGCCATTGTGGCAGCTGGCGCAGGTCCCGGTGACGTTGGCGTGGCTGAATGTGGCAGGCGTCCAGCCGGTGGTCGAATGGCAGGTGCTGCACTCGGCGGTGGTCGGGATATGGGTAGCAGTCTTGCCCGTTGCCTTGGTGCCGTTGTGGCAACTCGCGCAATTGCTGGAGATGCCCGCGTGGTTGAAGCGAGCCCCGGAGAAATCATTGGTAGAATGACAGGCGCCGCATTCCTGTGTGGTGGCAATATGTGTCGCTGGCTTGCCGACTGCCTCGCTACCGTTGTGGCAGCTTGAACACCGTTCGGAGGTGGACGAGTGATCGAACCGCACGATCTGCCATTGTTTGGTTGTGTGGCAAGAATCGCAAGCAGCTTGCGTTTTGACATGCCGAGCCGGCTTGCCCTCCGCGCGGATCGAATTGTGACAATCGGCGCACACCTTCGGCGTGCCTTTGAAGACGGCTCCGGTGTGGCAAGAGGAACACTGGACCGCGGTATGCGCCCCGGTCAGCGGAAAGCCCGTGCGGAAGTGGTCGAATTTTTGCGCGGCTTGCTCACGCGCATTGAGGGCCGGCGCTGCAAAGAGCAGCGTCGCCAGGAATAGCAGGAGCGCCCAGAAGCGTTTCCCTGTCACCGACCCATCCACATTCCGCAAAAGTTGCGGAGCCCAGTCCGGCCAATCCGGACAGCATGGCACAATTGCCTATGCACCCCGGTTTCTATTCAATGTGCGAAAGGAAAGGGTATAAGTCTGCAGTCAGGTCAACGCCGCAGAGAGTCGTTTCGTCGGCATTTGGCACCGTCTGCAAGGTTAATGTCAGGTTTCCGTCAGGTGCCCCGTCTTTAAAACAATCCGCAGGATCAATTCTTGCCGTTATTGCCCATGATTATCTGACCGAATCCTGACGTTACATGGCAGCGTTCGCAATCTTCACCAAAGCCGCCACGATGCGGATCGCTGCGTCGGTGACAATCGATGCAGCGAGTTCCAACCTTTGATGGATCACCGGGCCGGGAGTGGCATGCCGAACATATGAGGCCTCGATGCTTTCCGGTCAGGGCGAATTGCGTCTGACTATCGTGATCGAATTTCCAGACCTTCCAGTCACTGGTGGTATGACAATTTCGACATTGTGCAGGCGTACCAAGCGCTCCGGCATGGTGCTTATCAGCATGGCAATCCTGGCAGGCTGCGCCCTTGGCGGAGAAGGTGCGATCGGCGTGACATGATGCGCATTGCAGAGCCGCGTGCTTGCCGAGCAGCGGGAAGCGCGTGAGATCGTGTTCGAACCGCACCTTGCCCGTCCAAGCCGAGCTGGAGTGACAGCGCGCGCAATTCTGGCCAAGTTTTCCGGAATGGACATCGTCCTTGGCGTGGCATGACCCGCATTGTGTCGAGAGCTGGGCCTTCGACGCTCCTTGCGTATGACATGCCTCGCACTTTGCGGTGGCATGCGCGCCGGCGAGCGGAAAATCGGTCATGGTGTTGTGGTTGAAGTTGGATGTTTTCCAGGTGGTCACTGTGTGGCAGCGCGCACAGTCCATGCCATTGGCGCCCTTGTGTGTATCGTCCTTGGCGTGGCAACCGAAGCAGGTAACCGGTGGCTTTGCGACCTTCGCAGGCTGGATGTGGCAGGCGGCACATGCAGCCGTCCGATGCGGGCCTTTCAAGGCGAAGCGGGTCATCCGATCATGATCGAAGCTGGTCTGCTTCCAGCTGCGCGGGTTGTGGCAAGATGCGCAATCGGTCCCGTTCTGCCCCTTGTGCGTATCGTCACGCGCATGGCAGGAAAAGCAGCTGCGCGACGGATGCTTGTTGGCATTGCCGGCCCCGTGACAGCTGGCGCAACTTGCCTGAGCGTGGCCGCCGATCAGCGGAAAACCGGTGCTGGAATGGTCGAACGTCGCAGAGCGCCACGTTGCCGTGGTATGACAACTGGCGCAATTGGTTCCGCGCGATCCGCGATGCGCGTCGTCTTTGGCATGGCATGAGGCGCAGGTCTTGCCGATCCCCTTCCAGCGCTGGCCGGCATGGCACGAAGCGCAGGTCTGACTGCGATGGGCACCGGTCAGGGCAAAGCCCGTGCGGGCATGATCGAAGCCCTGGACGGGCTTCCAACCAGAGGTGGAATGACAATTGGCACAGGCCCGGCCCAACTGGCCGCGATGCGGGTCTTTTGCGGCGTGGCAGGATGCGCAATCATGAGGCGCTCCGCGATAATGCGGCGCTTGCCGATGACAGGTGGTACACGCCACCTTCGCGTGCTTGCCGGTGAGCGGAAAAGCACTGAAGTTGTGATTGAACGTGCTGGCATTGAGCCCGATCAGGCGGACGTTCCGGCCTTTGTGCTCGCTATGGCACGACTTGCAGTTCCCTGATCGTGCCGGGCCAAACTTGCCGTGAAAGCGCGTGCCCCCGGCAATGTCGCCAGCGATGCCCTTGTGGCAGGCGCTACACTTGCTGTTCTGGGCCTCCTTGCGGAACGCGGAGTGGCAGCCGTTGCAGTTGCTCTCAAGCCGGGCATGAGCATTGCTGAGCGGTCCGGGCGTGACCAGGCGTTCCATGATTGACTGGCCGAGCACGGGGCTCGCGAAAATAGCGGCAAGCAAGCACAACAGGCGAACCCAAGCGCGCATCAATACATATGCACCGCAACGATGTGCAGCGTCGTGGCCGCGACGAGGAGGAAGAACAGCGGCAGATGAAGCAGGTGCCATAGCCGGAGCAGCCTGTCGTAGAAGGCAAATTCGGCTGCCCGGCGCACGGCTTCGAAATACTCGCCGAGCAGCATCCTGAGCCGTTGTTCACGCCTGCCGGTGCCCTGCGACAGTTCGGCAGTGAGGAGACGATTGGCACGCCGGGTCTCATAACCAAGGCCGACAACTGCAGCCGCGCTCGACCAGAAATTGGTTCCTGCGACTACGGCGCGGTCTTCGAAGGGCTGAATCCGCTTGACCAGATCGGTAATCGCCTCACCATTTGCCTGCATCGCTGAAAGCTTCTCATCCATTTCCTGCTTCAACGCGCGCACTTCGAGCTTACGATCCGAATAGCCCCGGTGAACCCGCGAATAGAAAAAGCGCCCGATCAGTCCGCTGCTGGCCACCACGATCATCGCACCAAGCGCAAAGGCGCTGTTGAGCGCGCCCCAGCTAAAGCGGGAATGAAACAGGATCGCGAGCGGACCCATGAGTCCGAGCAACATGTGAAAGCGGAACCAGAACCCCACCGTGCCTGCCGCGCGCGGGGCGGAGCGCGTGCGCTTGCGGATTGGATAGGCCAGCAGCAGCAGCATCATCGATCCGCCGGCAATCCCCAGAGCATAGCCAATTCCGACTTCCGGATCGATCCAGCGATCGGCCCGATGCAGCCAGCCAAAGACAATTGCACCGGCAACGGCTGACACAACGGCCAGCGAAACGAATCGCTCCACCGCTCCGGCCGTTAACCGAGGCTGTTGACGCCCTGCTGCACTCTTCTCTGCTCTTGTGGCCATGTTCGTTGGTTATCTTGAAGTGAATGCCAAAACCGGAATTGCCAGAAAGTGCTTAGCGATTGGTTGTGCGGAATATTGCTTTTTGGGCCTCGGCTCATCTCTCGTGGCGGGCGACGTATCGAGGAAATGCCGATTTGACAGCTTCGTGTCAGGTGCGGGGTGGGCGATGGCGCTGTCCCGGTGAATTGCACGGCCCATCGGGACGCAGAAAAGAACGAGGATCAAAATGTTGCAGTATATTCTGACGGGCCTCGCCGGCCTTTTCCTCGGCATCGTGGCCATGCGCGTCTGGCAGGCTCGCGAGCCGGAGGCCGGCGCGCCCGAAGGGCAGTCTTGTTCTCGGACTGACGGAAGTCCGGATGCAGAAGAAATGACATCCAGTGTCGCAGGTTCAGCAGGTAAGTCGTCACCGCGGATAACTTCAAGGCACGTGCTGATGGGTGCCGGCGGACTTGCCGCAGCGGCGGTTGCGGTGCTCTTGCTGCGCGGTCCGGAGACTCCTGCGGTGCCGACCGCCGCAGCCCCGACATCGGCCACAGGCGCGGATGGAAAATCGCTCGACGATGTCGATACGATGATTTCGCGGTTGGCAGCCCGTCTTGAAAAGGAGCCGAACGACGGCGAGGGCTTTCGGATGCTCGGCTGGTCTCACGTCATGACCGGCCATCCCGAGCGGGCAATCGAACCCTACAAGCGCGCGCTGGCCTTGCTGCCCAACTCGGCCCTGGTGCATTCCGGATACGCTGAGGCACTGGCGGGAGCGAGCGGGGGCAAGGTAAGTGCGGCGGCGAAGGCAGAGTTCGAACGCGCTCTGGCCATTGATCCCAAAGAGCCGCGCGCACGCTATTTCCTGGCGCTTTGGCAGGCGCAGAACGGCCAACAGAAGGAAGCGCTCGAGAAGTGGATTGCGCTGGCCAACAGCGGTTCTGCCGATGCACCCTGGCAAGTCGATGTTCGCCGCCAGCTCACAGAAGTTTCCGGCAAACTTGGCATCGACGTTTCGTCACGACTGAAGAACCCGGCACCCAAAGTGGAGGGAGCAAGCGCCGTCACTGCGCCGCAGCTCGATCCGGCCACCGTGCAGGCCGCCAGCGCGCTGCCTGAAAGCGACCGCGCCGCCATGGTCGACCAGATGGTCGCTGGCCTCGTCGCAAAGCTCAAGGCCAATCCGAAAGACGCTGATCGTTGGGTCCTGCTGCTCCGCTCGCGCATGGTCTTGAAGCAGCCGGATCAGGCCCGGTCAGACCTTGATCTGGCTCGCAAGTCTCTGGCCGGCGACAGCGGCGCACTGGGCAAGGTCAACGCCGCCGCTCTGGAACTGAGAGTGCCGGGTGCCTGATGTCCGCCGATAAGCTGCTGCTTGTATACCTCCTGCCACTGCTGCTGATCTGGGCTGCCTGGATCGGCATCGGCAAGCTGCGTTCGCGGCGAGACAGGGCTATACTCGAGGACAATATCCAGGCCGGCCTGATGGAGCCGAACACGCTGCACCCGGTGATCGATCCGGCGCTGTGTCTGGGCTGTGCCGCCTGCGCGCGCGCGTGTCCGGAGAAGACGATCATCGGTATCATCGACGGTAAGGCGGCGCTCATCGAACCAAGCATGTGCGTCGGCCACGGCGCATGTGCGCAAGCCTGTCCGACGAAAGCAATCACGCTGGTTTTCGGAAGTGAAACGCGCGGCGTTGATATCCCGATCCTTTCGCCAAGCTTCGAAACCAGCGTCCCCGGTATTTTCATCGCCGGCGAACTCGGCGGCATGGGCCTCATCAAGAACGCTATCGAGCAGGGCCGCCAGGCGATTGTCCATGCTGCAACCCGATCAAGGTCAATTTCTGGTGAGCCGGACGTGCTGGACGTGGTGATTGTTGGCTGCGGTCCCGCCGGAATTGCCGCCAGCCTTGGCGCGATCGAGCAGAAGCTTAAGTTCGTTACACTCGACCAATCATCGCTTGGCGGCACCGTCTCGCATTTCCCGCGCGGCAAGCTGGTCATGACTGCGCCCGCGACGCTGCCTTTGGTCGGCAAGGTCAAGTTTGGCGAGGTTAGCAAAGAGAAGCTGTTGGCATTTTGGCAAGGTGTGCTCAAGGACACCGGCCTGAAGCCCAATTTCGAGGAGCATGTTGCTGCCGTCCATCGGCATGGCGAGCTGTTCGAGGTTGTTACGTCACGCCGCAGCTATCGCACCAGGACGGTGTTGCTCGCCATTGGACGGCGTGGCTCACCACGCACGCTCGATGTGCCCGGCGAAGAGCTGGACAAGGTGGTCTATCGCCTGATCGATCCCGAACAGTATGCCGGCAAGAAGGTGCTTGTTGTTGGCGGAGGTGACAGCGCGCTGGAAGCGGCGGTTCGCATAGCTGATCAGCCCGGAACCCAGGTGACCATTTCCTATCGCAGCGCCGCCTATTCGCGCGCACGATCGCGTAACCGCGAGGCGATTCAGCAAGCGGTCGAACAGGGCCGCGTTACCCAGCTATTGGGCAGCCATGTCGAACAGATAGACCAACAATCAGTGATCTTGCGGCACGGAGGCCAATCGCGCCGGATCGACAATGATTACGTAATAATTTGTGCGGGTGGAATCCTTCCGACGCAATTTTTGCACGACATGGGCGTCACGGTTGAAACAAAGTTCGGCAAAGTTTGACGTGATGGGGGCGGTCATACAATGTGTTTTCAAGGGGAACTGTCCCGTGGGTCGCCGCCCGGAACAAGGGGGCCAGCATGCGCTTGCTGGTAATTGACAAGTCGATCAGCGCTGGAAATATCCTGACCCGGGGCCTCATCGGGGTCGGCTTCAGGCCGATTGTCGTGCGCTCGGTGGCTGAAGCGCTGATCAACAGCGCACGCGAAAGCGCAACTGCTGTCCTGATTGATCACGGGCGCATGGCATCTTCACCTGCTGAGGCGGTACGCCCTCTGCGCGAAAGCGGTATCAATCTACCGTTGGTCGTCCTTTCCGAACGCGATGACTGGCGCGAAAAAGTGGATTGTCTGGATGCGGGAGCCGACGACTTCCTGGTCAAGCCAGTGCGCTCGGAAGAAGTTGCGGCGCGGCTCAGATCTGCAATCCGGCGCAGCGCGGGCATTGTCACAAACCGGCTTGGCTTTGGGGATATCGACCTTGATCTAAAGCAGCAGTGTGCCTGGAAATCGGGCGAATGTCTCAATCTCACGCGTAACGAATTTCGACTCCTGCGCCTCTTCATGATCGCATCCGAACGCGCAGTAACCAGAAACGAGATACAAGGTAGCCTGTGGAATGATCGAAACAAGGTTTCGGATAATGCCATCGAGGTTCAGGTGGCAAGGCTGCGCAAGAAGCTGGGACAGGAGCGTATCCATACCGTTCGGGGGATCGGATATCGTCTTGCGGGACCAGGCAGCAGCAACCAGCGCCCTTCGTCAGAGAAAAACGCGCCCTGCTTGAAAACAGCCAGTTGCGATTGCCTTGATTCTTCGAGCGAGCTTGAGGAAATCCCACCGGAATTTATCGATCCTGGAATGAATATCTAAAAAACTCGGATTATCAGAGATTTGATTGTTCGAGCTCCCTCCTTCCTTTACCGCTTCAAGCTGCGTCTAAACCCTCAAGCGCCTTGCTCTCGCGCGACGCCCCCTTCACCCATGCCCGGCGAGATTTAATGCCAAACCACGTCGACCTCACCGCACCATCCGAGCGCGGCATTGGAGGTGAGCTAAGTGCCACTGTCGCTGGCGATCATGCATAGCCTAGAGCTATTCCGTGCCTTGGAGCGCCTGCATCAAGTAGCTGGACTGGGGAGTGGTGCCGAGGAATGCGATGCAACGTCTCCCTTCAGTCTGACTGACGAAGCTCGGCGCATTTTGATTGGTCTGGCTGCCGAGGACCCTTACAGAAAAGGCGTCATTACAAAAATTGCATGCCTTGCATCGGCTGTGCCAGACTCAACAGCGTTGCGCTATCCTGAAGCCCTCAAGAGATCGGTCCGGGCCACAGGGACTATGAAGGCATGTGCAGCCGATAGCCAACGCCGGGTTCGTTACGCAAGAGCCTGGGCTGGGCTGGATCGAGTTCAAGCTTGCGGCGAATCCCGCGCGCGGCCACGCGCAAGTACTCGACGTCGCTATCGTGCCCCGGGCCCCAGACCGATCTTAGCAACTGGGCGTGAGTCACTACCCGTCCGGCCGTTTTGGCCAGCTCGGCCACGAAAGCGTATTCTTTCGGGGTCAGATGCACTTCATCACCGCCCTTGCGGACTTGCCTTGCGGGAAGGTCGATTTCGACATCTCCGATACGGACCACCGGAACGCCTGTTTCACTTGCAAGGCGGTGGCGCAGGGTTGCCCTGATCCTGGCGAGAACTTCCTCGCTGTCGAATGGTTTGGAAACATAGTCGTCCGCGCCAAGATCAAGCGCGGCGACCTTCTGTTCGGTGGCGTCGCGCGCAGAGATGACGATAACCGCCGTGCCGGCGCCTTTGATGATCGGGATCAGTTCAAGGCCATCGCGGTCGGGCAGGCCAAGGTCGAGCAAGACCACTTCGGGTTTATCGATATGGATTGAAGCCAGGGTTTCGCGGGCGGAGCCAGCCTCGACGATCCGGTAATTTGCCCGCGCCAGGCTGCTGTGCAGCAACCGCCGGATGGCGGGTTCATCGTCGACAACCAATATTGTAACAGTGTGGCTCATTCGCTGGGCAGTTCCATCAATTGGCTCTCGCGGAATTTGATCCGGAACGAAGCGCCTTTGCCGTCATCGCGGTTTGATGCCGACAATTCGAGGCCCATCGCCTCGGCAAAACCCTTGACGATTGCCAGACCAAGCCCGGTTCCGCCCTTGCGGTCCGAACCCTCGATTCGGGCAAAAGTCTCGAAAATCCGGCGCTCCTGACCTTGGGGTATGCCGGGACCTTCATCTTCGATGCACAGAGAAAGCTGTGTTCGATCGAGGTAAGCTCTCACGGTTATCGGCCCGTCGGGGGCTCCATATTTGGTGGCGTTCTCAATCAGATTGATCAGACAATGATGGAACAGCTGGGGATCGACCATGACGAGCGGAAGGTCGGACGGCATCTCTACGATGGCCTGATGGCCCTGCAACGCTGGTCCGAGGTCATCAAGGGCGCTGGCGACGGCTTCCGAAAGGTCGACCGGCTCGATCTTCTGATGCAGGGCACCTGCCTCGATCCGAACCATGTCGAGCAGGTTGGCGACGAAGCGATGCAGCCGCTCGGCTTCACCGCGCGTGGTTGCAAGCTGGGCTTCCTGGAGAGGGGAACTGGCCTTGATATCGCGCAATGTCCCAAGAATGGTGGTCAACGGCGTCCGCAGATCATGGCTGACCGAGGAAAGCAGGGCGTGGCGCAGCCGGTCGCGTTCCCGGACATGGGCCAGACTCGACATTTCCTCTTCGAGGGCGATGCGCTCGAGCGCCAGGCCGGCCTGGTCAAGCAGGCTGAGGAGCAGGGGCAGCTGATCAGAGCGGATCGGGCTGCGCGCGTCCGATCGCGACAATCCGAACACGGCCAGCGCCTTGCCGGCCGAGCCGACCGGATTGAACAGCCATTCGGACGCGGTCAGCGTATCCGACCCTCGCCCGGCCGGCTTGTTGTTGTCGTAAGTCCACTTCGCCGCTGCATCGTCGAGCATCTCGAGCTTACTCCCCGATGGCGAAGACGCGCGGATGGCAAGCTGGTCGCGATGCGGCATCAGCAGGACCGTGTTGCAGGCCAGCAATTCCCCGACTTCCCGGCACAGGACGTTGCTCAGTTCATCGCTGCTGCTGATCCCGGTCAGCTGGCGGGCAAACCCGGCAAGCGAACTGTTCTGCGCCGCGCTGGCCTGGGCGAGCAAGGCCTGCTCCCGCACCCGCGAGGCAAGCTGGCTGCCAACCACCGCCACGCCCAGCAGTACCAGCACGGTGATGATATTCTGCGGATCCTGAATGGTGAACGTGTGCACCGGCGGAATGAAGAAGAAATTGTAGGCCAGCGAGCAAGCCAGACTGGTCACAATGCCGGTCCGCATGCCGTAGCGGGTTGCCGCCAGCATCACCGGAATCAGGAACAAAAGGCCGATATTGGTAATACTGCCGTGTTCGAAGATCACTTTTCCGATGATGGTGATCAGCGCGGCAAGTCCCAGCGAAACCGCATAACCGGTCCATGGCCCCCAAGCCGAACGGAGCGTCGATGCAGGCTGCCGCCTGCCTGGCTCACCGGGATCCAGCGGCAGAACATGGACCGCAAGTCCGGGCATTTCCCTGACCAGCCGGTCGACGATCGAACCATGGCGCAATTCGAACCACCGTGACCGCGCCGATTTGCCGACGATCAACTGGGTGGCCTTGGCATCAACGGTGAACTGTTTCAGGCCCGCCAGGATCGATTCAGCAGGCACGGTGGCAATCTGGGCGCCAAGCTGATTTGCCAGCCGCATGGTTTCGGCCAGCTGGCCGTTCTCGTGATCGCTGAAGCCCAGACTGCGCGGGGCTTCGATATGGACCGCGGTCCATGGCGCACGCAGGGCGTCTGCCAGACGTTTCGCCGCGCGGACCAGCTCCGCCGAGCCGGACTGTTCGCTGATCGCCACGACCAGCCGGTCGTTGACGGCAAAATTCCCGCCGACGGCATTGGCCCGCATGTAATCGAGCATCTGCGCGTCGACCGCCTGTGCGGCGCGGCGCAGCGCCAGTTCGCGCAGGGCAGACAGGTTCGCCTTTGAAAAGAAGTGCCCCAGCGCGCGTGCCGCCTCATCGGGCACATAGACCTTTCCCTGACGCAGCCGCTCGATCAGTTCGTCCGGCGGAATATCGACCACTTGGAGTTCGGCATTCTCCAGCACCCGGTCGGGCAGCGTCTCGCGAACCCGGACCCTGGTGAACGAGGCCACGAGGTCATTGAGACTTTCAAGGTGCTGGACATTGAGCGTCGAATAGATGTCGATCCCGGCATCAAGCAGTTCCTCGACATCCTGATAGCGCTTGGCATGGCGGCATCCGGGTGCATTGGTGTGCGCCAGTTCATCGACGAGGACCAGGCCGGGCTTGCGCTGCAGGATGGCGTCGATATCCATCTCGCCGAACCTGTGCCCCTGATGCTCGATCGATTTGCGCGGCAGGCTCTCAAAGCCGCTGACTTTCGCTTCGGTCTCGCGCCGCCCGTGCGTTTCGACCACGCCAATGACGACATCGGTCCCGGCATCACGCCGCGCCGCGCCTTCGGTGAGCATTTCGAAGGTCTTGCCAACGCCCGGGGCCGCCCCGAGGAAAACCTTGAGGCGGCCCTTGCCCTCACGCGAGGCGGCGCGCAGCAGCGCGTCTGGATCCGGTCTGGTCTCGTTCATTGACCCCGGTTTGCGCCCGATCGGGCCATGCTGTCGAGAGCAAGGTTCAGTTTGAGCACGTTAACGCGCGGTTCTCCGAGGAAGTCAGGTGTGGGTGTTTCGACATGATCCGCGACCAGCTTGCGCAGCGACACCGGATCGATCCCGCTGATGCGGCCGCGCATGGCGGGTTTCCGTTAAGAAGCATTCGGGCCGCAGCGGCGCGGAAATCAGGCAAACAAGGAGACCAAGCGCGGTTACGCCGGCGAGGATCAGGCGCATGGCCATCGCGGACTCCTCACGCCTTTTCGCAAAGCCGAATGAAGGCCAGGGTCAGGATGAACAGGGCGCCCAGCAGGGCCAGCCAGGTCAAGTCAGGCAGCGATCAGGATTTCCAGTAAAGGCGGTTGCTCTTCGGGATCGGCACCAGCTCGAAAAGCTTGGGACCGAACATGGTGAGGGCGAGGCCGCTGGTGAGGCAGGCAACGATTGCCAGGCCGACGGCCAATTCGCCCATCGTCGCCTGATGCAGACGCGGCGCCGTGACCATGCGATGGGCGATCAGGCCCAGCCGATAGCTTCCTGCGAGCAGCACGATGCCCAGGCTGCGCAGGACAAGCTCTGCGGCCCACCAGCGTTCGCCCCTGTAAAGACGATCAAGATTCCGTGACATTGAAAAGCTCCCGCATTTGTCATGCGGTGCTTCAGATAGGCTCTGGAGGCGTTAAGATTCCACGGGGAATTTGGCCGGGCACGTAAAGATTCCGTAAAGTTCATGGTGTCCTCGTGCGGGCATGCCTAGGCATTGCGACATGAGCGAAACAACCGGGCAGCACGCCCACAAAGAGAGCCTTGGCGCGCTGGCTATCGGCGCGATCGGGGTGGTGTTTGGCGATATCGGCACATCGCCGCTCTATGCTCTCAAGGAAAGCTTCGTCGGCCACCATCCGCTGGCTGTCGATCAGCCGCACATCTATGGCGTGCTGTCGCTGATCTTCTGGACGATGATGCTGATCGTCACGGTCAAATATGTCTTCGTGATCCTTCGGGCAGACAACAAAGGCGAAGGCGGCAGTCTGGCCTTGCTGGCGCTGATCGGGCGAAAGCTGGGCGATAACCGCTGGAGCGGGCTGGTCGCAGTGCTTGGGGTCATCGCCACAGCCCTGTTCTATGGCGACGCGATCATTACGCCGGCGATCTCGGTGCTTTCCGCGGTCGAAGGGCTGACTGTGATCAACGCGGGCCTGGCCCAGTGGGTGCTGCCCTTGTCGATCGGCATTCTGGTCGGCCTGTTCGCGATTCAATCGCGTGGCACGGCAGCCGTCGGGAAACTCTTCGGCCCGGTAATGGTGGTCTATTTCATCGTCCTGGCTGTGCTCGGGCTGATCAACATAATCGAGGCACCGCAGGTCTTGTGGGCATTGAGCCCGCACTATGCGCTGGAATTCTTCCTGATCGATCCCAAGCTGGCATTTCTGGCGCTTGGCTCGGTGGTTCTGGCCGTGACCGGCGCAGAGGCGCTCTATGCCGATATGGGCCATTTCGGCCGCAAGGCGATCATGGTCTCGTGGCTCTATATGGCCTTCCCGTGCCTGCTGATCAATTATCTGGGGCAGTCGGCCCTGCTGCTCAACAACCCTGCGGCGGCAGAAAACCCGTTCTTCCTGATGGCTCCCGAATGGGCGCGTTTGCCGCTGGTGATCCTGGCGACCATGGCCACGATCATTGCCAGCCAGGCTGTAATTTCGGGGGCCTATTCGGTGTCGCAGCAAGCCGTGCAGCTCGGCTTTCTGCCGCGCCTCAAGATCCTCCACACCAGCGCCAAGGCGGCCGGGCAGATCTATGTGCCACTGGTCAACTGGGCCCTGCTTGCGCTGGTCATCCTGCTGGTGCTCGGCTTCAAGAGCTCGAGCAATCTGGCCGCGGCCTATGGCATTGCGGTGACGGGCACGATGTTCATCACCGCCTGCATGCTCGGCATCCTGACCTTCGCGGTCTGGAAATGGAACCCGTTCGTGGCGACGCTCGTCACCGGCTCGTTCCTCATCGTCGATGGCCTCTACTTCGCCTCGAATGTCACCAAGATCCCCGATGGCGGCTGGTTCCCGCTGCTGGTTGCCACCATTGCCTTCACCCTGCTGACGACATGGGCCGCCGGACGCCGCCTGGTCCGCGAGCGCCTCGCCGAAGATGCATTGCCGATCGAAGCATTCCTGAAGTCGATCGGGCAGAAGGTGCGCCGGGTCTCTGGCAGTTCGGTATTCCTTGCTTCCACAACCGAAGGCATTCCGCCCGCCTTGCTCCACAACCTCAAGCACAATCACATCCTGCACGAACGCGTGGTGATCCTGACTGTCGTGACCGAAGGCGTGCCCCATGTACCACCCGAAAACCGGCGCGAGGTTGAGGACATGGGCGACGGATTCTACCGCATCGTCCTCCACTACGGGTTCATGGACGAGGCCGATGTCCCTGCCGAACTCGCCAGGGAGAATCGCGCCGGCGGCCCCTTCAAGGCCATGGACACGAGCTACTTCCTCTCGCGCCAGACGCTTCTCGCCTCTAAGCGCCCCGGCATGGCAATCTGGCGCGAGCGGTTGTTCGCCTGGATGGTCCGTAACGCCGAAAGCGCGATGCAGTTCTTCAAACTGCCAAGCAACCGCGTCATCGAGCTGGGAAGCCAGGTCGAAATCTAGGAATTTCCCTGCGCAACAGCCCGGTGACGGTCGTTGGGGCAACGGCAAGGTTGAACAGGGCGCAGCGCATTGCGGTCTTCACATTGGGCGAGCGGACCGCCACCGGATGGCCGTGATTGCCCGTGCGGCGCCTTGTCAGCCAACGGCAGGCAACAAGGATCATACTCCCGGCCCTTGCCGCGCCGATGTCAGAGAACGAGCGGTTCAACCTGATCGAGAAATGCGTCAAGGGCGGCGATGATCTCGGCAAGGGCCATAGTCACGCCCAGTTGCCGCTCGAAGACCCGAAGATGGAGGCGAACTGCAAGGTTGACCTGCAATCGGCCTTGTTCGGATCGCTCCAGATGATGCAGGCCGCCTTTCCGCACATGGTGGCGCAGGGCGGCGGAGCGATCATCAATTCCGGTTCGGATTTCGGCTTCCGCTGAGAGCCAGGTTTCCTCGCCTTTGCCGCCAGCAAGGGGCGGCATCATCGCGATGACCCGCGCGCTGGCGATTGAGCCGGGGCCGAAAGGGATTACGGTCAATTCGGTCTCGCCCGGGTTCATCGACACGCCGATGGCGCGAAGATATCGCGGCCGCCGGCGCCTTTTTCGCTTCCGACGCCGCCGGGTAGTGGCAGATCAAGGACCTCATTCAGGCGGCCGGGTATTTCACCACCACGGTCTGGATGCTGATCGCGTTCGAGGTGGAAACGGAGCCTGACTTCGCGGACGTCTCCAGGAACCGCGCCAGGCATGACGACTGACCGGATGGGCATCCTCCTGGCTCAGATTCCCGCCATCGGGCCGCTTGCACAATCGAACTCGTAAACGCCGCGTTAGCCACGTTTCGCAGCACCTGTTTCAAGTAGTTAGCATAGTTTGCACCTGTAACAGGTCGTCGGGGGATGGCCTGAGGCGGGGTATTGCATGGCAGGCAGGATGGACGCGTCGGACCCGGAGTTCGGCGGACTGGAAAAGCGGGAAGAACAGCGGCTGGTGCTGCTGCTGCGCCCGGCCAAGGTGATTTGCCGCAGCGGCGAATACCTGTGCATCCTGCGCGATGTCGCCTCCAGGGGCGCCCGGCTGCGGCTGTTTCACCCCCTGCCCACCGAAGCGCTGATGGTGCTCGAACTGGGCAATGGCGACCGCTATGACATCGAGAAGATGTGGGAGCGCGGCGATCAGGCGGGCTTCGTCTTTGCCCAGGCGGCGGCGGTCGAACATCTGATCGAGGAGCGCAGCCGCTATCGCAAACGCCAGGTCCGCGCGCGACTGACGCTTGACGTGAAACTCACCGCCGGGGGACGCGACTATCCCGCCGTCCTGCGCAATATCTCGCAGCAGGGCGGCAGCCTTGAATGCGAGGCACCGCTCGCCATCGAACAGCGCGTGTCGCTCACCGCGCGCGGCCTGCCGCAGCTGGATGCCAAGGTGCGCTGGCGCAAGGGCAACGGGGTAGGGCTGGTGTTCGAGCAGACCTTCAAGCTCGACCAGCTTGCCCGCCTGCTGTTCGAACTCCAGCCGTTCCCGCCGGCGATTTCCGACGATCCGCAGGATGCGATCTTCAAGCGGGCTCGCGGGGGCTGAGTAGCGGCTACGCCGTCCCGGGCTTGACCCGGGACGACGATTAATCCGGATCAGGCGGGGCGGAACACCATCGCCGCGCCGTTCATGCAATAGCGCTTGCCAGTGGGCTTGGGACCATCATCGAACACGTGGCCAAGGTGCCCGCCGCAGCGCGCGCAGTGCACTTCGGTGCGCGGCATGCCAACCTCGTAGTCGGTCGAGGTGCCTATCGCGCCGGGCAGGGGCTTCCAGAAACTGGGCCAACCGGTGCCGCTGTCGAACTTCGTCGTGGAGGCAAAGAGCGGATTGCCGTCCGCCGCGCAGACGAAGGTGCCCTTGCGCTTTTCATGGTCAAGCGGCGAGGAGCCAGGGCGTTCGGTGCCCTTCTGGCGCAGGATGTAATGCTGCGGCGGGGTCAGCCGCTTTTTCCATTCGGCATCGGTGAAGCGTACCGGATAGGTCTTCGCCTCGGCATCGCCGCCGCACGAGGCGACCAGCGGCATGGCCGCGCCGGCAACCAGCCATTGGGTCAGCCGGCGGCGCGATAGCGTTGCAGGAAAATCTTGCGTCTGGGGCATGGGTCCGGCCTTTTCGTTGTCCCGCGTTGGACACGATATAGGCCGGACTGGCAGCTTCTTAAAGGTCAGGCCGTAACCGGCTGGCCCTTGCCCTTCTTGGTGCGCGCCTGCTGCGGGCCGGACTTCATCACCCGGCGGCGGAACAGCCGCGATCCGAAGTGGACGAAAATCGCCACCCACATCACCTGCCAGGCGACCGCCAGGACATGCGGCAGCACCGCCCCGTCCTGCGCCGCGCGCGCCAGCATGGCGAAGGGCGAGGAGAACGGGATCAACTCTGCCGCCAGCGATACGCCGGTGCCCGGCTGGGCGGCGGCATAGGTGGCGAAAAAGAAGATCATCAGCTGCGACATCGATACCGGCATCGAGATTGTCTGCACCTCGCGCACGGTCGATGCCATTGAACCGATCGTCAGGAACACCGATCCGAGCAGCAGGTAAGCCATGGCGAAATAGCCGATGCCAAACGCGACGAAAGCGGGCCAGCCCACGGCTGGCGCGGCAAGGCCGCTGAGCGCATCGCTGCCCAGCAGGATCAGTCCGCCAAAGCCCGCGCCCCAGACGGCAATGCCGACCAGCGATACGCCCAGCATGGCGAACAGCTTGCCATAGAACACCGCCTCCATCGGGATCGCGGCGGCGAGCACTTCGATGATCTTGTTCGCCTTTTCCTCGACAAGGTTGGACAGCACCATGCCGGCCAGCATCATCGTCAGCAGGAACAGCAGCATCTGGCCGCCCTGCGCGGTGCGCATCTGGCCATTGCGTTCGCTGGCCACGCTGCTCGCCGTCGCGGCGAGGGCGACCTTGGGCAGGGCCTGCGGGCTGCCATCGGCGGCGCGCCCGGCGATCAGAGCCACCGGCCCGCTCCATGCGCGGATCAGGCCTTCTGTGCCGGTCAGCTGCGGCGAGGCAAGCGATCCGGTGACGACGGCGGCAAGGTTGCCATTGCTATCCTTGAGCGCCTGCGCGGCATCGATCGTCTCACCCGGACGGAGCTTTTTGACCACGGCCATGTCTGGCACCGAATCGCCCAGTTCCGGGCGCAGTGCGGCGCCGGCGGCGATCATCGCATCGGCATCGCGCGGAGCCATGACCACGCCCAGCACCGGGCGCGCGGCGGCCTGTTCGGTTTCCTGTTTCACCGATCCGGCAGCAATGCCGACGATCACCGGGAACAATGGCCCCAGCAGGAAGAAAAAGAACGTGCGGCTGAACAGGATCGCACCGAAATCGCGCCGCGCGACGACGAACGCCGCTTGCAGGGTCGAAAGCCGACCCGATGAAATTGCGCCGCTCATCGACCCTTCTCCATGGCCAGAGCCTCATCGGGAACTTCTTCCAGCGCGCGGGCTGCCGCCTCGCCGGCAATCGCGACAAAGGCATCATGCAGCCCGGCGCGTTCGATGGAGAGCGACAGGATGCCGGCCTCTCCCTCGATCAGCGCGCGCAGCAGCGGTTCGATGCCGCTGCCCGGCAAGTCGAAATACCAGAAGGTGCTGCCATCGGCCTTCTGCTCACGGCGGGCATCGGCGGGCAGGGCGCCGCGCCAGGTGCCATCACCAGCGCGGGTTTCGAGGCGGACCTGCGGGCGGATACGGTCACGCGCCACATCGACCGGCCCGGCGAAAGGCACCTTGCCGCCAGCGATGATCGCCACCGAATCGCACAGTCGTTCGGCATGGGCGATGACGTGGGTGGAAAAGATTACCGTCGTGCCCTTTTCGGCGAGGCCGCGCATCATGCGCTCGAGCTTGCCCTGGTTAAGCGCGTCGAGGCCTGAGAACGGCTCGTCGAAGATCACCAGCCGGGGTTCGTGGACCAGCGTGGCGAGCAATTGCACCTGCTGCGCCATGCCCTTGGAGAGCTGACGGATCTGGCGGTCGGCGGCATAGCCAAGGCCGTGTTCTTCCAGCAGCAGCTTGCCCCGGCGGCGACCTTCCTCCAGCGGGAGGCCGCGCAGCGCACCGATGAAGGCGATGGCTTCGTGGCACTTCATCGCCGGGTAAAGCCCGCGCTCTTCGGGCAGGTAGCCGATGGTATGGGCGACATCATGCGGCCGCTCGGCACCCAGCACGCGGCGATAGCCCTCGTCCGGATCGATGATGCCCAGCAGCATCCGCAGCGTGGTGGTCTTGCCCGCGCCATTCGGCCCCAGAACGCCATAGATCGCGCCTTCGGGCACTGACAGGTCGACGCCGTCAACGGCGGTGAAGCCGTCAAAGCGCTTTACCAGCCCGCGCGCCTCGATGGCGAGCGGTGCGCTCGCTGCCGAGATGCCGGAAAGTTCGGATAGCGGTGCGTTGCCCGCCGGTTGCCATTGGCCTAGGTCCATCTTCATGGGGTGCCTCATTAACCACCCCCTGTGAAGAGGAGCGCGCCAAGTTTGGTTAACGGGCCGGTAACTGACGAATTAAAACAGGCGCTTGGTGAAGAGGCCCGGCGGCTGGGCTTTGTCGCTTGCGGTATCGCGCAGGCAAGCGAGGACCCGCTCCGTGCCGCGCGGTTGGTCGATTGGCTGGCCTCAGGCGCGCATGGCCAGATGGACTGGATGGAAGGCCGCGCGCACCACCGTCGCAGCCCGCAGGGACTGTGGCCCGAGGCGAAAAGCGTGATCGCGCTGGGCATGAGCTATGCCCCGGCGGGCGATCCGCTGGCGCTGGCGGGTGAGCCTTCGCGCGGCTGGATTTCCGCCTATGCCAAGGGCGCGGACTATCACGACACGGTGAAGAAGGCGCTCAAGCACCTTGCGCGTTGGCTGGTGGCTGAGGGCGAGCGGCGCGGCCTTGGCGAAGTGGGCGTGAAGGTCTTCGTCGATACCGCACCGGTCATGGAAAAACCGCTGGCCGAGGCGGCGGGGCTGGGCTGGCAGGGCAAGCATACCAATGTCGTCAACCGGGACCATGGCTCGTGGCTGTTCCTCGGCGCGATCTATACCACGCTGGACCTTACGCCCGATGCGCCGGGGCAGGACCGCTGCGGATCATGCGACGCCTGCCAGCGCGCCTGTCCGACAAGCGCGTTTCCCGCGCCTTACAAGCTCGATGCGCGGCGCTGCATTTCCTACCTGACGATCGAGCACAAGGGCCCGGTGGACGAAGCGCTGCGCCCGGCGCTCGGCAACCTGATCTATGGTTGCGACCTGTGCCTGTCGGCTTGTCCGTGGAACAAGTTCGCCGACAGCGCCGCCGCCAACCGCGCCTTTCTGCCCCGCGCCGAACTCGCCGCGCCAAAGCTGGCGGAGCTGCTGGCGCTTGATGACGCGGGCTTTCGCAAGCTGTTTTCCGGTTCGCCGATCAAGCGCATCGGGCGCGACCGGTTTGTGCGGAACTGCCTCTACGCGGCGGGCAACAGCGGGGATGTGGGGTTGATGCCGCAGGTCGAGGTGCTGCTTGAGGATCCCGATGTGGCCGTGGCCGATGCTGCCGCGTGGGCAGCATCGCGCCTCAGGCCGGGATAAGCTCCTTCAGCGGTACCGAAGCATCGGCCAGCTGCGCCACATCCGGTGAAACTCCGGCTTCGACCAGCTTGCGCCCCTGCACATAGTCTTTGACCATGTTGACGCAGTCGAGCGCGATGACCTTGCCGTTCTTCAGGTAGATGACCGAGAACGAGCGCTCCTCGGGCGAGCCGCGCAGCACGGTCTGGTCGTAGCCGACCGACAGCCCGGCGGTTTGCAGGCGCAGGTCGTACTGGTTCGACCAGAACCACGGGAAGGCGTGGTAGGGCTTTTCATCGCCGCAGATCGCCTTGGCCACGCAAGTCGCTTGGTCATTCGCGTTCTGGACTGATTCGACGCGCATTACCGTGCCGTCGGCGTAATCGCAGGCGAAGGCGGCGCAGTCGCCGATGGCGTAGATGTCCGGCAACGAAGTGCGGCAGCGCTCGTCGATGTCGATGCCGTTGCCGCCCGCCGCGCCGGCAGCGATCAGCGGGCCGACAGCGGGGATGATGCCGATGCCGACGATCACCGCATCGGCGGGAACCACGCTGCCGTCGCCCAGCTTCACGCCGGTCACGCGGCCTTCACCCTCTAGCGATTCGACCGTCACGCCGGTGCGCAGGTCGACCCCGTGGTCGCGGTGTTCCTTTTCGTAGAAGGCGGACAGTTCCGGCCCGGCAACGCGCGCCAGCACGCGCGGCAGGGCTTCGAGCAGGGTGACATGGCAGCCGAGCTTGGTCAGCACCGCCGCCGCCTCAAGCCCGATGTAGCCGCCGCCGATCACTGCGATGCTTTTCACGCCGCCGTCGATTTCGCCCATCAGCTGGTCGCAGTCCTCGCGGGTGCGAACGGCGTGAACACCGGCGAGAGTGCCGCCCGGTACCGGCAGTCGGCGCGGATCGCCGCCGGTTGCCCAGACCAGCGTGCCGTATGTCAGGCTCTCGCCATTGGACAGGGTGAGCTGCTTTGCTGCCGGATCAACCGCCGTCACTTCGACGCCGAGGCGCAGGTCGATGCCCTTCTCACCCCAGAATTGCGGCGGGCGGATATAGAGCCGGTCAAAGGTCTTCTCGCGGGCGAAATATTCCTTGGACAGCGGCGGGCGCTCATAAGGCGGCTCGCTCTCGCGTCCGATCATGGCGACCGTTCCGGTGAAACCGTTCTGCTGCAGCGCGATGGCGCACTGCGCCCCGCCATGCCCGGCCCCGACGATAACGACATCCGCTGCACTCATGCCCGCAAACTCCCTTTTCGCTCTTTGCGAAACGCGAAAAGGCCCGGCGCGTCAAGCACCAGGCCTTGTTAATCGCCCTGAAACAGGAGGGTTAGCCCCTCCAGGTGGGATCAGCCGCCGGCAGCAGGACCGGCTACAGCCTGTGCTTCGCGGCCATCGCCTTCGGGGGCGACGAGCACGTCACGGGTGATGGCACCCTTGGCGACGGTGTTGGTCTGCGGATCACCCACGGTCGAGCGGATGCCCGGAGCCGAAGTGCCGGCGCGGCCGATGGTGTTCTTTTCCACTTCGCTGCGGTTCGGACCGGGGCCGAACAGCGCGTCCTGCGCCTGCACGGCAGAGGTCGAATCGGCCGGACGCGGCGCGCCAGGCTGCGGCGGGGTCAGCGAGAAATCGGGCGGAACCACCAGCGGCGCCTGGCGCTGCACGGCGAATTCGTCAGGCCGGTCACGGCTGAGCAGCCCGCTGCTGCCGCAGGCTGAAAGCAGCACCGAGGCACCGATCAGGGTCGTGAAGGCGATGGACTTACGCATGTATCAGCTCTCCGAGGCGGAACCCGCCGGTTGGTTATCTGCCTTTTCGCGCGAAAGCAGCGAACGGGCA
>NZ_JANPGP010000085.1:0-5049 GCF_031424035.1 Novosphingobium sp. | reverse complement strand
TGCCCGTTCGCTGCTTTCGCGCGAAAAGGCAGATAACCAACCGGCGGGTTCCGCCTCGGAGAGCTGATACATGCGTAAGTCCATCGCCTTCACGACCCTGATCGGTGCCTCGGTGCTGCTTTCAGCCTGCGGCAGCAGCGGTCTGCTCAGCCGTGACCGGCCTGACGAATTCGCCGTGCAGCGCCAGGCGCCGCTGGTCGTTCCGCCCGATTTCTCGCTGACCCCGCCTCAGCCCGGCGCGCCGCGTCCGGCCGATTCGACCTCTGCCGTACAGGCGCAGGAAGCGCTGTTCGGCCCCGGTCCGAACCGCAGCGAAGTGGAAAAGACCACCCTCGGCCGCGCCGGCACTTCGGCTCCTGGCATCCGCTCGACCGTCGGCGATCCGCAGACCAACACCGTTGCCAAGGGTGCGATCACGCGTGACGTGATCGCCGCTCCCGAAGGCGATGGCCGCGAAGCTCAGGCTGTTGCCGGGACTCCAGCTAACGGCGGCTGATCCCACCTGCAGGGGCTAACCCTCCTGCCCACAGGCGATTTACAGGGCCCGGCGCTTGACGCGCCGGGCCTTTTCGCGTTTCGGAGGACACGAAAAGGGAGTTTGCGGGCATGAGTGCAGCGGATGTCGTGATCGTCGGGGCCGGGCATGGCGGGGCGCAGTGCGCCATCGCGCTCAGGCAGAACGGTTTCACCGGAACGGTCGCCATGATCGGGCGCGAAAGCGAGCCACCCTATGAACGCCCGCCGCTGTCCAAGGAATATTTCGCCCGCGAAAAGACCTTTGACCGGCTCTATATCCGCCCGCCGCAGTTCTGGGCGGAAAAGGACATCGACCTGCAACTCGGCGTCGAAGTAACCGCAGTCGATCCGGCAGCGAAAGAA
The DNA here is from genome assembly GCF_031424035.1 of Novosphingobium sp. Lineage (GTDB taxonomy): Bacteria > Pseudomonadota > Alphaproteobacteria > Sphingomonadales > Sphingomonadaceae > Novosphingobium. Next base: position 4,170 of record NZ_JANPGP010000085.1, on the reverse strand, counting down.
CTCACCCTCTCCAACGGCGAGAGCCTGACCTACGGCACGCTCGTCTGGGCCACCGGCGGCGATCCGCGCAGGCTGCCGGTTCCCGGCGGCACCCTCGCCGGTGTCCACGCCGTGCGCACGCGTGAGGACTGCGACCAGCTGATGGGCGAGATCGATGGCGGCGTGAAAAGCATCGCGGTGATCGGCGGCGGCTATATCGGGCTTGAGGCGGCGGCGGTGCTGACCAAGCTGGGCTGCAAGGTCACCCTGCTCGAGGCGCTCCCCCGCGTACTGGCGCGTGTGGCCGGGCCGGAACTGTCCGCCTTCTACGAAAAGGAACACCGCGATCACGGCGTTGACCTGCGCACCGGCGTGACGGTCGAATCGCTTGAGGGAGAAGGCCGCGTCACCGGCGTGAAGCTGGGCGATGGCACAGTCGTTCCCGCCGATGCGGTGATCGTCGGCATCGGCATCATTGCCGCCGTCGGCCCCTTGATGGCTGCTGGCGCGGCGGGGGGCAACGGCGTAGATATCGACGAACTTTGCCGCACCTCGCTGCCCGACGTCTATGCCATCGGCGACTGCGCCGCCTTCGCCTGCGACTTTGCCGACGGCACGGTGATGCGCGTCGAATCGGTGCAGAACGCCAACGATCAGGCGACCTGTGTGGCCAAGGCGATCTGCGGCGATGCCAAGCCGTACCACGCCTTCCCGTGGTTCTGGTCCAACCAGTATGACCTGCGCCTGCAGACCGCCGGACTATCGGTCGGCTATGACCAGACTGTGGTGCGCGGCAGCCCTGAGGACCGCTCGTTCTCGGTTGTCTACCTCAAGGGCGGCAAGGTCATCGCGCTCGACTGCGTCAACATGGTCAAGGACTATGTGCAGGGGCGCAAGCTGGTTGAGGCGGGCGTTTCGCCGGACGTGGCGCAGCTTGCGGACGCCAATGTACCGCTGAAGGAACTGATCCCGGTTTGACTTTGGTTTCGCGCAAAGACCGCAAAGAACGCAAAGGAGCTTTGCCCAGCGTAGCTGGGCTTAATTCTGATCGACTCGAACCAATCGCGGGAACGCAGAAGGGCAGCGCGGCTTCACCGCAAGTCGAAACCCCTTTGCGGACTTTGCGGTCTTTGCGCGAACAAGAATCATCCCAACCGCGCCGCAGCCCACGCCGCCGCGTCAGCCACTGCCGCATCGGGATCGTCCAGCAACGCTTCAACAATCGGGATCAGCAAAACATCCCCGCTGTTCCCCGCCGCATAGAGGCAGTTGCGCACAAACCGGTCCCGCCCGATGCGCTTGATCGGTGAGCCGGAGAACAGCCTGCGAAACCCCGCATCGTCGAGCGCCAACAACTCAGCCAGCTTCGGCGCGGCAAGTTCGGCGCGGGGCAGGAAGGCGCGGTTGGCCGCCGCGCTGTCGGCGAACTTGTTCCACGGGCAGGCCGAGAGGCACAAGTCGCAGCCATAGATCTGGTTGCCGAGCGCCGGTCGCAGCGCCTCGTCCACCGGGCCCTTGTGCTCGATCGTCAGGTAGGAAATGCAGCGCCGCGCATCGAGTTGATACGGCGCGGGAAACGCATTCGTCGGGCAGGCGCTCTGGCAGGCGTCGCATGATCCGCAGCGGTCCTGCCCCGGCGCATCGGGGGCAAGGTCCAGCGTGGTATAGATCGCGCCGAGGAACAGCCACGAGCCATGTGTCCGGCTGACAACATTGGTATGCTTGCCTTGCCAGCCCAGCCCTGCCGCTTCGGCCAACGGTTTTTCCATGACCGGCGCGGTATCAACGAAGACTTTCACGCCTACTTCGCCCAATCCCCGCCGCTCACCTTCCGCGACCAGCCAGCGTGCAAGGTGCTTGAGCGCCTTCTTCACCGTGTCGTGATAGTCCGCGCCTTTGGCATAGGCGGATATCCAGCCGCGCGAAGTCTGCCCCGCCAGCGCCAACGGATCGCCCGCCGGGGCATAGCTCATGCCCAGCGCGATCACGCTTTTCGCTTCGGGCCACAGTCCCTGCGGAGAGCGGCGGTGGTGGGCGCGGCCTTCCATCCATTCCATCTGGCCATGCGCGCCCGAGGCAAGCCAATCGTCCAGCCGCGCAGCGCGCAGCGGATCTTCACCAGCCTGCGCGATACCGCAGGCGACGAAACCCAGCCGCCGGGCCTCTTCGCCCAGCGCTGCTTCTATTTCAGCGGTTACCGGCCCGTTAACCAAACTTGGCGCGCTCCTCTTCACAGGGGATGATTATTGCGGCACCCCATGAAGATGGACCTAGGCCAATGGCAACCAGCGGGCAACGCGCCTGCTCCCGAACTTTCCGGCATCCCGGCAGCGAGCACCCCGCTCGCCATCGAGGCGCGCGGGCTGGTGAAACGTTTCGATGGTTTCACCGCCGTCGACGGGGTGGACCTGTCGGTGCCCGAAGGCGCGATCTATGGCGTGCTTGGCCCCAATGGCGCTGGCAAGACCACCACGCTGCGCATGCTGCTGGGGATCATCGATCCCGATGAGGGCTACCGCCGCGTGCTCGGCGCCGAGCGGCCGCATGACGTGGCGCATACCATCGGTTACCTGCCCGAGGAGCGCGGGCTTTACCCCGCGATGAAGTGCCACGAAGCCATCGCCTTTATCGGTGCGCTGCGCGGCCTGCCGCTCGAAGAGGGCCGCCGCCGGGGCAAGCTGCTGCTTGAGGAGCACGGCCTTGGCTATGCCGCCGACCGCCAGATCCGCCGGCTGTCCAAGGGTATGGCGCAGCAGGTGCAATTGCTCGCCACGCTGGTCCACGAACCCCGGTTGGTGATCTTTGACGAGCCGTTCTCGGGCCTCGATGCGCTCAACCAGGGCAAGCTGGAGCGCATGATGCGCGGCCTCGCCGAGAAAGGCACGACCGTAATCTTTTCCACCCACGTCATCGCCCATGCCGAACGGCTGTGCGATTCGGTGGCGATCATTGCCGGCGGTAAGGTGCCCTTCGCCGGGCCAGTCGACGTGGCGCGCGATCGTATCCGCCCGCAGGTGCGCCTCGAAACCCGCGCCGGGGACGGAAACTGGCGCGGCGCCCTGCCCGCCGATGCCCGGCGCGAGCAGAAGGCCGATGGCAGCACGTTCTGGTATTTCGACCTGCCGGACAGTGGCATCGAACCGCTGCTGCGTGCGCTGATCGAAGGCGAGGCCGGCATCCTGTCGCTCTCCATCGAACGTGCCGGGCTGCATGATGCCTTTGTCGCGATTGCCGGCGAGGCCGCAGCGCGCGCGCTGGAAGAAGTGCCCGATGAGGCGCTTGCCATGGAGAAAGCCCGATGAGCGGCGCAATTTCATCGGGTCGCCTGTCGACCCTGCAAGCGGCGTTCGTCGTCGCGCGGCGCGATTTCGGGGCGATCCTGTTCAGCCGCACGTTCTTCTTCTTCCTGCTGGGGCCGTTGTTCCCGGTGATCGTCGCGGTCGCGGCAAGCTCGGTGTCTCAGAAGACCGAACAGGCCGCCGCCCGCCCGGTGCTCGGCATCGTCATGAGCGCAAGTGACAGCGATGCCATCATGGCGGCTGGCGCGAGCCTGCGCCGCGAACTTGGCGAAGGCGCGCCCGACCTGGCGTTGGTGAAGAAACTTAGGCCCGGAGAGGCTGCCGACGCCCGGCAGGCGCTTAGCGAGAGCCAGGGCAACTTGGCCGCCGTGCTGAGCGGCACCCTTGCCAAGCCGCAGCTTACCGGCACCGAAGGCCTGATCCATGCTTGGAGCGGGCCGGTTGCATTGATTGCCTCGCGCGCTGCCGACGCCAGCCCGCAAGCGCTGCCCAAGGTCAGCCTTACCTCCACGGCAAGCAGCGTGGCGAGCGAGCGGAGCGGCCAGATGAGCACCGCGCGCAATGGCCAGATGCTGCTGTTCCTGCTGACGATGATGCTGGCCGGCATGGTGCTGTCCAACCTCGTCGAGGAAAAAGCCAACAAGATCATCGAGGTGCTGGCCGCAGCAATCCCGATGGAGGCCGTATTCTATGGCAAGCTGTTCGCCATGCTGGGCGTATCGCTGGTCGGCATTGCCGTGTGGGGCGCGGGCTTTGGCGGGCTGATCCTGCTGGGCAGCGACGCGCTGAGCGGCCTTGCGGCCCCAGCAGTCGGCTGGCCCGCTTTCGTTGCCCTTGGCATCGGCTATTTCGCCATGGCTTACCTGCTTCTCGGATCAGTGTTCCTGACGAT
>NZ_JANPGP010000084.1:0-6377 GCF_031424035.1 Novosphingobium sp. | reverse complement strand
ATCGCCGTCACCCGGCGTGAGACGAATGGGTGGAAATGGCCGGTGTTCATGTTGCTATACCTGTTCGGCCTGGCCTACATCTTCGCGGGAATCACATATTGGAGCGCGCTGGCGCTCGGACTTTAGCGAAGAGAGAGTTTTTTCCATGGCAGGCAGCGTCAACAAGGTCATCCTGGTCGGCAATCTGGGCGCGGACCCGGAAGTGAAGTCGTTCCAGAACGGCGGCAAGGTCTGCAATATCCGTATCGCCACGAGCGAGTCGTGGAAGGACAAGAACACCGGCGAAAAGCAGGAACGCACCGAATGGCACACCGTGGCCATTTTTGGCGAAGGGCTGGCCGGGGTGGCAGAACGCTTCCTGCGCAAGGGCTCGAAGGTCTACATCGAAGGCCAGCTGCGGACCCGCAAGTGGCAGGACGCCCAGGGCAATGACCGCTATTCGACCGAAGTTGTGCTGCAAGGCCCCGGCGCAGTGCTGACCATGCTCGACGGCGCGCCCGGTGGCGGCGCTGGCGGCGGCGGCGGCCAGCGTTCGGGCGGCGGTGACTGGAGCGGTGGCTCCGGTGGCGGCCAGCGCTCGGGCGGTGGCGGCGGTGGCCAGTCGGGCGGCTGGAATCAGGGCGGCGGCGGCTCGTCAGGCGGCGGTGCTGCCGGCGGCGCGGGCGGTTTCGCTGACGATCTGGACGATGATATCCCGTTCTGATCGAACGACTGTGCGGGCGTCATCCCGGGCTTGACCCGGGATCGCTGGCCTTTTCGTCGGGCGGCCGGTTCAATCCCGCCAGCGGTCCCGGATCAGGCCCGGGATTATGAATCCTTCTTCAGTGCAGCCAGCGCGGCAAACGGGCCGCTGGCAGACTCATCCGCAATCCCGGCCTTCTTGCGCGCCTCGTCGGCTTTCGGGCCGGTAAGGTAGGGATCAATCGCCAGCGCCAGCGTCTGCGCGACTTCTTCGCCAAGATCGAATTGCCCGCCGGAATAGGCGATCTCGTCGAGGTCATTTGCCTCAAGCTCGATCTCCTCGTTCGGCCGGTGCTGGCCGTCATCGCGCACGAAGCGCAGCGCGATCGGCGCATCGATTGCGACCGGCAGTTCTTCGCCGGAAACCGCGCAGCTCTGCACGATGACAGCCTTGAGCCGGCCGTCAGCCTTGACCACCGCGCCATCGGCTTCCAGCGAAACCATCGCTTCCAGCCGGTCAACCGAGACCAGCGCGAAGCGCTTGGCCAGAGCCGTGCATTCCTCAGCGTTGGCCACAAGGTGCAGCGGCGCGGCGGTGAGCAGGCGCGGATCGATCATGCGGCTGAATTCGCTCACTGTGCAGGCTCCAGGGCAAAGTCCCCGACAAGCAGCGCGGCGCCATCCTTGGCGGCGAGCGCCTCGTTGAGCTTGCGCATCATCCCGGCGGCCACGGCGGGATCGCTGCCCTCGTTCAGCGTCACGTTGCGGGCGATTGCCTCTTCCAGCGGCGCCGAATCTGCCGCCGCGAGTCCATCGCGGTAAGCCCCCAGCCTTCCGCCGAGAGCACTCATCAATCGGCCCATGTGCTTGCCGACCACCATGTCGCCGACGCCGGACTGGCGCAGCTGGCCGTCCATATCGTCAACGAACAGCTCGGTCAGGCGCACGGATGGCTCGATCAGCGCCTCGTCACGCTCCATGCGCAGCAGAACCGTGCAAAGGATCAGTGTGATTGCGTCGAATCGGCCGGGAACGGTGTCGGCAATGCCGGCATCGCGGTACCACGCCGGGTCGCGCGACAGTTCGACCACGCGGTGCCATAGCGGGCGATAGGCGCTGAGATCATCGCCCTTGGGGCGCAGCAGGCGCTTGAACAGGGACATGGGCGGCGGGGTCCTTTCGTTCACCGGGAATTCAAATGCAGCCACTAGAGCTTTTGGAGCCATGCGCCATTGCGCAGCGGCGTCAGGCTCTTTAAGGCAGGCGTCGATATAGTTGGCATCCGCGCCAAGGCAATGATCGGAGCGAATACATGCGGCATACTCGGCTGATGAGGGCAGGTCTTGCGGCCATTGTGGCCGTGGCGGCGCTCTCGGGCTGCGCCTCGATCAAGGATCACCGTGGCTATCTCGTCGATACGGCGCTGATTGACGCGGTCCAGCCGGGGATCGACAACAAGACCTCCGTCGAACGCTCGCTCGGTCGGCCGACCTTCATTTCGGACTGGGGCCAGAAGGACTGGTACTACGTCTCGATCGACACCAAGCAGGCCGCTTTCGCGCGTCCGCGCAGCTCCAGCCAGACGATCCTGAAGGTCAGCTTTGACCCCGCAGGTAATGTCGCTAATGTCGAACGCATCGGCATGGAAAAGGTCGCTCGGATCGATCCCGATGGCAACAAGACGCCAACGCTGGGCCGCGAACGTAGCTTCCTGGAAGACCTTTTCGGCAATATCGGCACCGTCGGCACCGGCATGGGCGGTCCTGCTGGCGGCGGCGGTGGCCCGGGCACGGGTCCCAACGGCAGCTGATCGCGCAATCTTGAACCACGCGCTGCGCGACTTATATCCCGCAGCATGAGCACACACAGCGAAGCCCACGGCATGGTCCAGTGGCACGGCACGACAATCATCGGCGTCAAGATCGGCGGTCAGACCGTCATTGCCGGCGATGGCCAGGTGTCGATGGGCAACACCGTGATGAAGCCGAACGCGCGCAAGGTGCGCCGCATCGGCGATGGCAGCGTCATTGCCGGGTTCGCCGGGGCAACCGCCGACGCCTTTACCCTGTTCGAACGGCTCGAAAAGAAGCTTGAGCAGCATCGCGGCCAGCTGATGCGCGCCGCCGTCGAACTCGCCAAGGACTGGCGCACCGACAAGTACCTGCGCAACCTCGAAGCCCTGATGATTGTCGCGGACAAGGACGTGTTGTTGATCCTCACCGGCATCGCCGCCATCGGATCGGGCGGCAACTATGCGCTCGCCGCCGCCAAGGCGCTCACTGACTATGAATCCGACCCGGAAAAGATCGCCCGCCGCGCGATGGCCGTGGCTGCGGAGGTCTGCGTATTCACCAATGACCGTGTCACAGTAGAAACAGTGTGAGCCAGATGAAAGACGCACTCACCCCCAAGGCCATCGTTGCCGCGCTTGATGAGCACATCATCGGCCAGACCGAGGCGAAGAAGGCGGTTGCCGTGGCGCTGCGCAATCGCTGGCGGCGGCAAAGACTCAGCCCCGAACTGCGCGACGAGGTAACGCCCAAGAACATCCTGATGATCGGGCCGACAGGCTGCGGCAAGACCGAGATCAGCCGCCGTCTGGCCAAGCTGGCCGAGGCACCCTTCGTGAAGGTGGAGGCGACCAAGTTCACCGAGGTCGGCTATGTCGGTCGCGATGTCGAACAGATCGCCCGCGATCTGGTGGAAGAAGCGATCCGGCTTGAAAAGGAAAGCCGCCGCGAAGCCGTGCGCGACGCTGCGAGCAAGGCGGCGATGGACCGGCTGCTGAAAGCGCTCGTCGGCGAAAACGCCAGCGAGGCGACCCGCGAGGCGTTCCGTCAACGCATCACCGAAAACGCGATGAACGATACCGAGGTGGAAATCGAGGTCGAGGACGCGCCCGCCATGCCCATGGATATTCCGGGCATGGGCGGCAATGTCGGCATGATCAACCTGTCCGACATGATGAACAAGGCGATGGGCAAGAACAACCTCAAGCGCCGCAAGCTCAAGGTGCCGGAAGCCTGGGACAAGCTGGTCGACGAGGAAGCCGAAAAGCGCATGGATCAGGACGATGTTGCCCGCGTCGCGCTGCACAATGCTGAACACAACGGTATCGTTTTCATCGACGAGATCGACAAGATCGCCGTTTCAGACGTGCGCGGCGGCTCCGTCAGCCGCGAAGGTGTGCAGCGCGATCTGTTGCCATTAATTGAGGGCACGACCGTGGCCACCAAGTACGGCCCGATGAAGACCGACCACGTGCTGTTCATCGCATCTGGCGCGTTCCACGTTGCCAAGCCGAGCGACATGTTGCCCGAACTTCAGGGCCGCTTGCCGATCCGGGTGGAACTGAAAGCGCTGAACGAGGACGATTTCGTCCGCATCCTCTCGGAAACCCGCGCCAACCTTGTCGAGCAGTACAAGGCGCTGCTGGCGACGGAGAAGCTGACGGTGGATTTCACCCCCGAGGCAATTCGGGAAGTCGCCCAGATTGCCGCGCAGGTGAACGAAAGCGTCGAGAATATCGGCGCCCGCCGCCTGCAGACGGTCATGGAAAAGCTGCTCGAGGAACTGAGCTTCGAAGCCGAAGACCGCGCTGGCGAGACGATCACCATTGACGCCACTTACGTCAGCGACAAGCTGACCGGCCTCGCGCAGGACGCCGATCTGTCGAAATATATCCTCTAGAGCGGCCCACCAAGACTTGCACTGCCGTCATCCCGGCGCAGGCCGGGACCCAGACCGCATAAAGAACGACGTCGCTTTGCGACGGGATTATTTTCAGTGCTGGGTTCCGGCCTCCGCCGGAATGACGAATTACATTTTCAGCCCGCTCTAATTTACCACGACCGTTGCTTCCTGCTTGGGTGGCAACGGCATCGTATCCTCGGCGTTCTTATGATCGAGCACGCGCGCGTAGAAGCGGCGGGTTAGCAGAATATAGACGCCGCCAGCGCCGCAGATCGATGCGTTGATCAGCCAGAAGCTGCTGGGTGTCATTTGTTCATAGAGGCTGCCCATGCGGCCGCTCAGCAGGCTGCCGCCAGAAATCGCCAGCGAATTGATCCCCACCAGCGTGCCGCGCCATTGTTCGGGCGCGCGGGTGGCGAAGATCGCCAGGATCACCGGGGCGACGAACACCGCGCCGTAGTTGGAAAAGACATGGAACAGCACCGGCAAATAGATCGGTGCGCGCCCGTCGCTGCCTGCCAGCCATGGCCCCACGCCCAGCATCGCAACGCTGGCGGCGAACAGCAACATGCCCATGCCGGCCTTGGTAAATTCGTCCGGCTCGCGTCCGCGCCGCGCCTGCCGCGCCCAGATCCACAGCGCCAGCGGGGTGAAGGCGGCCGGCGCCAACCCATCGAGCGACTGCATCCACGGCACTGGTACGTTGAAGGAACCGACTGTCATGGCCACGTGATCGCGCAGCCAGACATTATAGACATTCCATACCTGCGCTTGCGCGGTCCAGAAGGCGAGCGGCACCGGCCAGAGCAGGAACAGGCCCCAGACCCGGCGGCGTTCCACGGCGGAAAGCTTGCGCTTCTCGGCCACTTCGCCGCGCATCAGACGCGCGCGTTCGGCTGGCAGGTAGGCGCTGCCGACCAGATAGACGATGAAGCCGATCAACATGCCGAAGCCGGCCACGCCAAAACCGGTATGCCAACCCCAGATCGCCGCCACTGCGCCCGAGACGATCGGCGCTACGAAGGCTCCGAGATTCACCGCCAGATAGTAGTATTGGAACGCATTGGTCTCACGCGCATCGCCATCGGCATAAAGCGATTTGATCTGCGGTGACAGGTTCCCGCGCAGCATGCCCGCGCCGGTCATCAGCAGGATCAGCGCGATCAGGAAGGTGGCATCGAAGGCGAGGCAGAAGTGCCCGGCGGTCATCAGCCCCGCGCCCAGCCCCACGGCGATGCGCCGCCCGGTGAACTTGTCGCCAATCCAGCCGCCCACCAGCGGCAGGCCGGTAACAAAGGCGAGGTACAGCCCGAAGGTCTGGGTGGCGAGCGCGATGTCGCTCAGCGGCCCGGTCATCCCCTCGATCATGCCGCGATAGGCGGAAAAGCCGAGGATGTTCGACACGCGGTCCGGGTGAACCAGCAGGTCGCCGGTCATGTAGAGCACAAGCATGGCCTGCATGCCGTGGAAGGAAATGCGGTCCCAGAACTCGGTCCCGGCCAATACCCACAGGCCGCGCGGCTGGCCGAACAGGTCCTTGTGCGAAGGAGCAACAGCGGCTGAATTCATCGGCAATCACCTTTGCAGCGAAGAGTAGCGCGAGCCCATTCGTATCGAGCGGCGAAGGTGAACCAAATGTGACACTTGGCAAGAACAAACGGTTGCCGCGCCGCCGGCGCCTGCGCTAACCCAAAGCTCCCGAGTTCAGGAAAGACCCGACATGTCTAGCACGCCCCCAGATGGCCGCCTCGTCTATCGCTGCATCACCGGCAAGGACGACCACGCCTTTTGCGAGCGCGTGTCAAAGGCGCTGGAGGAAGGTTGGAAGCTGCATGGTTCGCCGAGCATTACGTGGAGCGTGCCGGACGACTGCGGCTATGTCGCGCAGGCGGTCGTGTGGGGCGGGGCGGATGTGCTTCACTCGTCGTCCCGGGCTTGACCCGGGACCGGTGGCCGGATTGAACTGCGGTCGCGCTGAACAGGCCAGCGGTCCCGGGTCAAGC
>NZ_JANPGP010000083.1:0-13713 GCF_031424035.1 Novosphingobium sp. | reverse complement strand
GCTGGAAGCCGGCGCCCAGGCTGTCGAGCGACTGCAGCACCTTCAGCCGCTTCTCGGCCGACAGGGTCAGCTGCTTGTCGGGCGGGGTGGTCAGGTAGGCATAGGCCCGACGCTTGGCCCGGCCGACGCGGCCGCGCAGCTGGTAGAGCTGGGCGATCCCGAAGCGGTCGGCGCGATAGATGATGATGGTGTTGGCGCTCGGGATGTCGAGCCCGCTCTCGACGATGGTGGTCGACAGCAGCACCTCGTACTTGCGCTCATAGAAAGCGCCCATCCGCTCCTCGACCTCGGTCGGGCTCATCTGGCCGTGCGCGGTTACCGCCTTGATCTCGGGCACGAACTTGTGGAGCCAGTCGGACACCGCCTCCATATCGGCGATGCGGGGCACCACGATGAAGCTCTGCCCGCCGCGGTGATGCTCGCGCAGCAGCGCCTCGCGGATCACCATGTCGTCCCATTCCATCACATACGTGCGGACCGCCAGCCGGTCGACCGGAGGGGTCTGGATGGTGGAGAGCTCGCGCAGGCCGGACATCGCCATCTGCAGCGTGCGCGGGATCGGCGTAGCGGTGAGCGTGAGGACGTGGACGTTTGTCCGCAGCGACTTCAACCGCTCCTTGTGGTTCACGCCAAAGCGCTGTTCCTCGTCAACGATGACCAGGCCGAGGCGCTTGAAGTTCAGGCTCTTGGACAGCAGCGCGTGAGTACCGATGACGATATCGATCGTGCCCTCGGCAAGCCCCGCCTTGGTAGCAGTCGCTTCCTTTTCGGGCACCAACCGGGATAGCCTCCCGATGTTGAGCGGGAAGCCGTTGAAGCGCTCGACGAAGCCCGAATAGTGCTGGCGGGCGAGCAAGGTTGTCGGCGCGATCAGCGCAACCTGCTGCCCGGCCATCGCGGCAACGAAAGCGGCGCGCAGCGCGACCTCGGTCTTGCCGAAGCCAACGTCGCCGCAGACGAGGCGGTCCATCGGCTTGCCCTCGGCCAGATCGCCCAGCACATCGTCGATCGCCGCTTCCTGATCCTCGGTTTCTTGCCAGGGGAAACGTTCAGCGAACTGATCGTAAGCGGCCTGCTCAGGCAGCAGCACCGGCGCCTGCCGCAAGGCGCGCTGCGCAGCCGTACGCAGCAATTCGTGAGCGATCTCGCGGATGCGTTCCTTGAGCCGGCTGCGGCGCTTCTGCCAGGCCTCGCCGCCGAGTCGGTCGAGCGCCACCCCATCGCTCTCACTGCCAAAGCGCGAGAGGACGTCTATGTTCTCGACGGGGACATATAGCTTGTCACCGCCGTGATAGACCAGCATCACGCAATCGTGCGGGCTCTTGCCCACGGGGATCGATTGCAGGCCTTCGTAGCGCCCGATGCCGTGTTCCATGTGGACGACAAGGTCGCCCGGGGTCAGCGCGGCCAATTCGGCAAGGAAGGCGTCGGCGCTCTTGCGGCGCTTCTTGCGGCGGACCAGCCGGTCACCGAGCAAGTCCTGTTCGGTGACCAGTTCGATCTCGCGATTGGAAAACCCGGTTTCCAGCGGCAGGACCAGCGCCACCGGCGAACCCTTGGCGGCAAGGCCAAGCGCTTCCTGCCAGTTGTCCGCCAGCACCGGACCGGGCCGCACAGCCTCGCCGATGATCGCGGCGATGCGCGCGCGGCTGCCATTCGAATAGCAGGCGATGATCGCCTTGCGCTTCTGCGCGGCCTGCCCGGTCAGAAACTTGCCGGCGGCTTCGTAGACATTGTCGCCGCGGGCACGTTCTGGGGCAAAATCGCGGCCTGAGGAGAAGCCGAAGTCGACGGCAGAGGCGCTATCAGGCTGCGCGAAAATGTCCGTCCGGTGTATCGGCAGGCCCGCAATACTACGGTCGAATTCCGCTCGGTTCAAATACAACGCATCAGGCTTGAGCGGACGGTAGGAACCTGGAGCCTTGCCCGAGGTGTCAGTGCGCGCGGCAAAGTAATCGGCGATGTCGGCCAGCCGCTCGTCAGTCGCCCCCTGTGCGGCATTGTCGATCAGCACGAGGTCGTCGGGCGCGAGATGTTCGAACAGCGTGTCCATCCGCTCTTCGAACAGCGGCAGCCAGTGTTCCATGCCCGCAAGCCGCCGGCCGTCGCTCACTGCCTGATACAGCGGGTCCGAAGTGGCATTGGCGCCGAACATCTCGCGATACCGGGTGCGGAAGCGCTTGACGCTGTCCTCGTCCAACAGCGCTTCACTCGCCGGGAGAAGCAGGTGCTCCTCGACAATGCCCGTGGAACGCTGGGTGTTCGGATCGAACAGACGCAGCGTTTCCAGCTCGTCCCCGAAGAAATCGAGCCGCAGTCCGCCTTCAAGCCCCGAGGGGAAGATGTCGAAGATAGACCCGCGCACTGCGAATTCGCCGGCATCAGCCACGGTATCGGTGCGCGAATAGCCCTGCCGCTGAAGCAGCGCGATCAGGCTTTCGCGGCCGATCTCCATACCCGGCTTGAGCAGTCGCACCGATTCGCGAATGCGAAACGGGGTCAGCACGCGTTGGAGCGCGCCGTTGATCGTGGTGACCAGCAATTGCGGCCCGGTGGCCTTGGCCTGCAAGCGGTGCAGGGCGGAAAGGCGGCGCGCACTGACTGACAGCGCCGGGCTGGCGCGGTCATAGGGCAGGCAGTCCCATGCGGGGAATTCGATAACGTCGAGTTCCGGCGCGAAATACTGCGCGGCATCGACAATTGAGCGCATCGCCGCCTCGTCCGGCGCGATGAACACGGCGCGGCCCTTCGCAGCGCGGGCCAGATCGGCGAGCACCAGGGGCTGCGCCCCGCGCGCCACCGAGGACAGGGTGAGGGGGCTGCGGGCCGAAAGGATCTTGTTCAGGTCAGGCATGGTTGGACAGCACGCAGGCAAAAGCAAACGCCCCGCAGGCCGATTCGGGCGTGCGAGGGCAGGGGAAAAGTGCTCCTAGCCAGCCGATTGCCGCTTGTCTCCCCCATGGGCGTTGCCGCACAGACCTTTGCGCAATCAGTCGGCGGGACGAAGGCGGAGAATTTGACTATGAGTGATACACCTTTCCTCAGGCACATGGCGCTGTTCTGGCTCAAGCGGCCCGATTCAGCCGAAGACCGCGCCCGCCTCATCGCCGGCCTCGAAACCCTGCGGGCCATCCCGCAAGTGCGCACGCTGCACATCGGCGTACCGGCGACGACCGAAAACCGCGACGTGGTTGACCATTCGTGGTCGGTTTCCGAATCGATGACTTTCGACAGCCTTGAAGATCAGGCCGCCTACCAGCCCCATCCGCTCCACACTGCGTTCATCGCGGCTTGTGGCGACCTTTGGGAGCGCGTACTGGTCTACGATATTGTCGATGCGCGTTAAGGATCAGCGCGGGATTTCGACGTAATCGAGAAGGCGCATCCGTTCCATCATCGGCCCGGCGTATTCATCTGGCACCGACAGCGTGCCTAGCGCCCAGCCGAGAATATCGACGTCTTCTTCCTCGATCAGCGCCTCAAACCATTCGACCTGACTAACATCCCACTCGCCATGAAACCGGTCGAAATAGCAGCCGATCATGTAATCAGCCTCACGCGTGCCGCGATGCCAGGCGCGAAAGCGCAGGCGTTTCAGTCGATCCTGATCCATTTGCGGGGCACTAGGTCTGGAGGGGCTTTGAGGCAAGGCCATTCCCTCGCTATGAGGCTGAGATGCGTCCCGAACGGCTGAATCCCCTTTTCATTGAAACGACCGCGCTGAAAGGCGTCGGGCCGAACCTTGCCCGCCCGCTGGAGAAGCTGGGCCTGACGCGGGTACGCGATCTGGCTTATCACTTGCCCGAACGCTTCGTGCAGCGTCGCGCCGTGGCCGACCTTGATGAGGCGACCGTGGGAGAGAACGTCGTCGTCGCGGTAACGCCGATCGAATACCGCAGTTCGCCGGGGCGCGGACCGTTCCGCGTGCTGGCGGTGGACGAGCCGGGCAATACCCTCGCGATCACCTATTTCGGGCGCAACACCGGCTGGGCAAAAAAGGCTCTGCCGCTGGGCGAGAAGAAGTGGATTGCCGGGCGGCTCGACCAGTTCGGCCAGCAACTGCAAATGGTCCACCCCGACCATGTCAGCGACGAAAGCGGCGCCCTGCTCGGGGCATTGTGTGAACCGATCTATTCGCTGTCGGATGGTCTCACGCAGGGCCGCGCCGCCGCGTTGGTGCAGCAGGCACTCGGTCATGTCGAGGACTTGCCCGAATGGATCGAGCCGGGCCTGCTGGACCGAATGAAGTGGCCAATCTGGCGTGATGCTCTGTTGCTGGCGCATAAGGGAGAGCACGCGCCAGCGCGCGACCGGCTGGCCTATGACGAACTGCTGGCGAACAGCCTTGCCCTTATGCTGGTGCGCAATGCCAATCGGGCAAAGTCCGGCACGCCGCTGCATGGCGACGGGCGGCTGCGCACGAAGCTGCACCTGCCCTTCGCGCTGACCGGGGCGCAGCGGCGTTCGATCAGCGAAATCGAGGGCGACATGGCACAGGCGGCGCCGATGCTGCGTTTGCTGCAAGGCGATGTCGGTTCGGGCAAGACCGTGGTTGCGCTCGAATCGATGCTGGTCGCAGTGGAGGGCGGGGCGCAGGCAGCGCTGCTTGCTCCCACCGAAATCCTTGCCCGCCAGCACTTCGAAACTCTGCGCCGGATGCTCGCTCCGACCGGGGTCAACATCACGCTGTTCACCGGGCGCGACAAGGGCAAGGCGCGCGAATCGATCCTGATGGGGCTGCTTGATGGCTCGATCGACATCTGCGTCGGCACCCACGCGATCTTTCAGGACGCAGTGGCCTACAAAAATCTCGCCCTCGTGGTGATTGACGAGCAGCACCGCTTCGGCGTCGGCCAGCGGCTGATGCTGGCGCAAAAGGGCAAGCGCACCCCGCATTGCCTGGCCATGACCGCCACGCCGATTCCGCGTACCCTGACCCTGGCACAATATGGCGAGATGGACGTTTCCAAGCTCGATGAAATGCCGCCCGGCAGGCAACCGATCGACACCCGCGTGGTCGTTGTGGAGCGCATGGGCGACGTGATCGGCGCGCTCGCCCGGCATCTTGAAAGCGGCCAGCAGGCCTACTGGGTCTGCCCGATGGTGCGTGAGAACGAGACTGACGATCTTGCCGCCGCAGAGGCGCGCTTTGCCGAACTTCGCGAGCATTTTGGCGACAATGTGGCACTGGTCCACGGACAATTGCGGTCCGAGATCAAGGACGCGGCGATGGAACGCTTCGTGCGCGGCGAGGCGGGGTTGCTGGTCGCAACAACGGTGATCGAGGTCGGCGTCGATGTGCCCAATTCAACCTTGATGGTGATCGAGGCGGCTGAACGCTTCGGCCTCGCCCAGCTACACCAGCTGCGCGGCCGTGTCGGACGGGGCGAGGGCAAGAGCACCTGCCTGCTGCTGCGTGGGTCCGAACTGTCCGAAACCGGGCGCAAGCGGCTTGCCCTGATGCGCGAAACGCAGGACGGCTTCCGCATTGCCGAGGAAGACCTCGACCTGCGCGGCGGCGGTGAACTGCTTGGTACGCGGCAATCGGGTGACACGCCGTTCCGCGTGGCCAGCCTCGAGCAGATCCAGCGCCTCTTGCCGCTAGCCCACGATGATGCGCGTCTGCTGATGGAGCGCGCCAATCAAGACGAGGGGGGCGGCCTGACTGGCGATCGCGGCGAGGCGGCGCGGCTGTTGCTCTACCTGTTCGAACGCGACTGGGGCGTCCAGTTGCTGCGGGGCGGCTGAGATTTTCGCCAGATTGAAATCTTGGGCGACCGCGCTGAAGCGCGAGGTGCTGGTGGTCTGGCTTGCTTCGCGCGATCCACGCACGCCAATTGCGGCAAAGGCCATTGCCGTACTGACGATCGGCTATGCCCTCAGCCCGATTGACCTCATCCCGGATTTCATTCCGGTACTGGGTCTGCTGGATGACATACTGCTGATCCCGGCGGGTGTGTGGCTGGTCCTGCGCCTGCTGCCCAAAGGCTTGCTTGCGGAACTTCGCGAAAAGGCCGTGCAAACGCCGTGGCCGGTGACTCCGAGCTGGGCGGTTGCACTGATCGGCGCGACCTGGCTGCTGCTGGCAGGCGGGATATGCTGGTTCGTCTTGCGCGGTTGAGCAGATCAGACCGAAAGCAGAACCGTATCCGTTTCACGCGGGGCGTCCGGCGCATAGCCGGGAAGCGGATCAAACGGGGCGTCGAGCACTTCGGGCGCGCCAAGGCCAGCGAGCTTGAACTGGCCAAGGCGAGGATCCTCGTCGCTGCGCCAGGTCTTGGCCAGATTGAGGGCAGAGACGAACAGGTCGCCGTGCCGTTCAAACAACAGGTGCGGGGCCAGATCGATGCGAAGGCCGTTGTAATTGGCGGCGAGCAACTTGCGGCGGGCAATCGCTTCCATCACAATCATTCGCGGGTCGGACATCAGGGCTACTCGATAAGTTCACGGGGAGGCTTTGTGCAGTGCACAATAAGGCGCGATGCCAAGCTTGCAAGCCTGCCGGTGGCCGGCTGGCGATCATTTGCAGGTTCGATGGAACGATGTGGTCGGGGAAAGAGGATTCGAACCTCCGGCCCCTGCCTCCCGAAGACAGTGCTCTACCAGGCTGAGCTATTCCCCGACCGATCGTTCACCCGTCCGGACCCGAAAGTCATGGATGGGCAAGGCAGGAGCGCGCCTATAGTGAGGCAATCGCGGGGTGGCAAGCAGGCAATCGCCTCGCTACGAAAGAGTTATGGCCACTATGCTCTCCCCAACCGATTCTCAGCAGAAGCGCGCCGATCCCGGCCACTGGGAGTGGCAATACATCGACTTGATGCGCCGCATCTGGGAGCATGGCGACGAGCGGATCGACCGTACCGGGGTGGGCACGCGCTCAGTTTTCGGGGCACAGATTCGCTTTGACCTGACCGGAGGCGCGATGCCGCTGCTCACCACCAAGCGCGTTTACTGGAAGACCGCAACGCGCGAATTGCTATGGTTTCTCACCGGTGACACCAACATCCGCCACCTCTGCGCGCAGGGCGTCGAGATCTGGACCGACTGGCCGCTCGATCGCTATCGCAAGGCCACTGGCAGCGATATTTCCCGCGCCGATTTCTCGCGCAGGATAGTCGAAGACGCCGATTTCGCTGCAGAGTGGGGCGATCTAGGGCCGGTTTACGGCAAGCAATGGGTCGATTGGCCGACCTATCAGCCGAACGGAGACGGCACCTTCTCAGCTGGGCCGGGTATCAATCAGGTTGCGCATGTCGTGGAGAGCCTGAAGTCCAACCCCGGCAGCCGCCGCCACATCATCGAAGGCTGGAACGTCGCGGAACTCGACGCGATGGCCTTGCCGCCGTGCCACAAGACTTACCAGTTCCATGTCTCCGGCAACCGGCTTTCCGGTCTGCTCTATCAGCGGTCCTGTGATCTGGGCCTCGGTTTCGCCTTCAACATGTGGAGCCTTGCCCTGCTAACCCGAATGCTGGCGCAGCAGGCCGGGTTGGAACCCGGCGAGGCGGTCTGGATGGGCGGGGACGTCCACCTTTACCTCAATCACCGCGCTCTGGTTGAAGAGCAACTTACCCGCGGACCTTCGGGGGAAGCGCGACTTGAAATTGTTCGCCAGCCGGCTTCCATGTTCGAATATTGCATCGAAGATTTCGCAGTCATGGGATACGCCCCGCAGGCGCATATCGCCGCACCAGTTGCCGTTTGACTCGCGCTGCAGGTTAGTTGACGATGAAACCGGTTTGAAATATTATGTCTCTGACGTAAAACTTTGCATCACGGGCTGCCGTGACGCGGGAGAGCTGGAATCATGACGCAAGGTCGGAAAACTCTGGCGCGGGGCGGCAATCGTCCACCGCTCGAATTCTATGTGCCCGAACCCAAGTTCCGGCCCGGCGACCCGGTCGATTTTGTCCATGTGAACATCCCGCCCGCAGGCGCGCAGCCCCGTCCCGACGAGGGTTGTCCGGCGATCGAGACGAGTCCGCTTTGCTACGATCTTGTTCGCGTGCTGGGTGAGGATCATCAGGCCGTAGGCCCGTGGAACCCCCGCCTGGACGCCGATACCTTGCGTGAAATGCTGCGCGTCATGGCGCGTACCCGCGCATTCGATGACCGGATGTACCGCGGCCAACGGCAGGGCAAGACCAGCTTCTATATGAAGTGCACAGGCGAAGAGGCAACCAGCGTTGCCTCTGCCTTTGCACTGGCTGCCGATGACATGGTTTTTCCGTCATACCGCCAGCAGGGCATCCTGCTCGCGCGCGGCTATCCGATGGTTGAGATGATCAACCAGATCTACTCGAATCGCGCCGACCGGCTAAAGGGCCGCCAGCTGCCGATCATGTATTCGGCCCGCGATTACGGCTTCTTCACGATCAGCGGCAACCTCGCCACCCAGTTCCCGCAGGCGGTAGGCTGGGCGCTTGCCAGTGCGTCAAAGGGCGACAGCCGTATTGCCACCAGCTTCATCGGAGACGGATCGAGCGCCGAGGGCGATTTCCACGCGGCGATGACCTTTGCCACGGTCTATAACGCACCGGTCATCCTCAACATCGTCAACAACCAATGGGCTATTTCCAGCTTTTCCGGGTTCGCTGGCGCCGAACGCACGACATTTGCCGCGCGCGCAATTGGTTATGGCATGGCGGGGCTGCGAGTGGACGGTAACGACGCGCTTGCCGTCTATGCGGCAACCCAGTGGGCCGCCAACCGCGCGCGCTCCAACCAGGGCCCGACCCTGATCGAGCACTTCACATACCGCGCCGAAGGCCACTCGACCTCCGACGATCCCGGCCAGTACCGCTCCGCGCGCGAGGCTGAGGCCTGGCCGCTGGGCGATCCGATCAACCGCCTCAAGAACCATCTCTGCGCCATCGGCGAATGGACCGACGAGCAGCACGAGGCGATGGACCGCGAACTCGCCGAGGAAGTGAAAGCCGCTACCAAGGAAGCCGAAAAGAACGGTATCCTCGGCCACGGGCTCCACCATCCCTTCCACACCATGTTCGAAGACGTTTACGAGGAACTGCCGTGGAACCTGAAGGAGCAATCCGAACAGGCAATCCGTGAGCGCCGGATCAAATGGCCGACCTGGAAGGAGTACGAAAAGTGAGCGTCGAGGAAGCGGCCCTGAGCCTCGCCAACGCGCCTTCGAAGCGCATGAACATGATCGAGGCGATCAACGACGCGCTCGACATCATGATGGCTCGCGATCCCGATGTGGTGATCATGGGCGAGGACGTCGGCTATTTCGGCGGCGTGTTCCGCGCCACGCATGGCTTGCAGAAGAAGTTCGGCAAGAACCGGGTGTTCGATACGCCGATCAACGAATGCGGCATCATCGGCGCGGCGGTTGGCATGGCGGCCTATGGCCTGCGCCCCGTGCCGGAAATCCAGTTCGCCGACTATATCTATCCCGGCTATGACCAGCTCGTGTCGGAAGCCGCGCGCCTGCGCTATCGGTCGGCGGGCGAATTCATCGCCCCGATCACCGTGCGTTCGCCCTTTGGTGGCGGCATCTTCGGCGGACAGACCCACAGCCAGAGCCCCGAGGCGCTGTTCACCCATGTGGCGGGCCTCAAGGTCGTGATCCCGTCCACGCCGCACGATGCCAAGGGCCTGTTGATTGCCGCTATCGAGGATAACGATCCGGTGATCTTCTTCGAACCCAAGCGAATCTACAACGGACCGTTCGACGGCTATTACGACAAGCCGGTAAAGCCGTGGAACACTCACCCGGACAGCGTTGTTCCGGAGGGCTATTATTCGATACCCTTGGGCAAGGCGCGCACCGTTCGTGAAGGCGACGCCATGACCGTACTATCCTACGGCACGATGGTTCACGTCGCCGCTGCCGTCTGCGCCGAGAAGGGCGTCGATGCCGATATCATCGACCTCAGAACGCTTGTGCCACTTGATATTGAGGCTGTTGAAAGGTCTGTGGAAAAGACCGGCAGATGTATGATCATCCACGAGGCGACCCGCACCTCCGGCTTTGGTGCCGAGCTCTCCGCACTAGTGCAGGAGCGCTGCTTCTACCACCTCGAAGCGCCGATCGAGCGCGTAACCGGGTTCGACACGCCCTATCCGCACAGCCTTGAATGGGCCTATTTTCCAGGCCCGGTGCGCATTGGTGAGGCCATTGACCGTCTGCTGGGAGCCGAATGATGGGCACATACACGTTCAAATTGCCTGACATCGGAGAAGGCATCGCCGAGGCTGAAATCGTCGCCTGGCATGTCAAGGTAGGCGACCGGATCGAGGAAGACGGCCGCATAGCCGACATGATGACCGACAAGGCGACGGTCGAAATGGAGAGCCCGGTTGCGGGCATCGTGATTCAGGTCGCGGGTGAAGAAGGCGATGTCGTCGCCATCGGCGCGCCGCTGGTCGTGATTGAAGTCGAAGGGGAAGGGGAGGCTGACGCTGCTCCTGCAACCCCACAGGCAAAAGCCCAGATCGAAGCGGAAACGCCGGGCATGGAAGAGGTAAATGCATCGCCTCCGCCGCCCGCGCCAGTCCCGCTGTCCGCCGCTCCTGAGCCGGTGAAGGTCGCGCCACAGCCTGCCCCTGCTTCTAGCCCTAAGCAGTCCGCAGCTCCCGTCGGCAATTCCAAGGTTCAGGCCAGCCCTGCGGTTCGTGCCCGCGCCGCCGAACTCGGCATCGACCTTGGCGATATTCGACCGGCCGAAGGTTCCCGCCTGCGCCATTCCGATCTTGACGCATTCCTCGCTTACAGCGGCACCGGTGGCTACCGCGCGCCGGGGCTTCATGGGCAGGACCAGCAGGTCAAGGTCATCGGCCTGCGCCGCCGTATTGCCGACAACATGGCGGCTTCGAAGCGCAATATCCCGCACTTTTCGTATGTCGAGGAATGCGATGTCACCGCGCTCGAACAGATGCGCGTGCAGCTTAACGCCAATCGCGGGGCCAAGCCCAAACTTACGATGCTGCCATTGCTGATCACCGCCATTTGTAAAGCCGTGCCCCAGTTCCCGATGATCAATGCCCGCTTTGACGACGAAGCCGGCGTCGTGACGCGCTATGCCGCAGTCCACCTTGGCATGGCGGCGCAGACCCCTGCTGGCCTCATGGTTCCGGTGATCCGCAACGCGCAGGACCGCAACCTTTGGCAGCTTGCGCAGGAAGTCGTGCGCCTGGCCGAAGCCGCCCGCGATGGCACGGCAAAAAGTGAGGAACTGTCCGGTTCCACCATGACGCTAACCTCGCTCGGCCCGCTGGGCGGCGTGGCGCATACGCCGGTGATCAACCGTCCGGAAGTCGCGATTCTCGGCCCGAACCGCATTGTCGAACGGCCGATGTTCGTCTCCGATGGCATGGGCGGTGAGCGCATCGAAAAGCGCAAGATCATGAACATCTCGATCTCGTGCGACCACCGCGTGGTTGACGGATGGGATGCGGCGAGCTTTGTTCAGGCGGTGAAGAATCTGCTGGAAACGCCGGTGCTGTTGCTGGCGAACTGACGAACAGGGGAAGACCTGCCATGGCGACGCTCGATCCACGGTTCGACGATTACATCGCCAAGGCCGCCCCATTTGCCCAGCCAATCCTGCAGCACATTCGCAAGGTTGTGCACGAGGCTGTTCCCGATCTTGTTGAGACGATCAAGTGGTCGATGCCGCACTTCATGCACAATGGTAAGATCCTCGCCGGGATGGCGGCGTTCAAGGCGCATTGTGCGATGATGATCCATGGCGATGGCCGGCAGGGCGATGCGATGGGGCAATACGGCAAGCTGACGGGAATTGCGGATCTGCCGGGCGACAATGAGCTTAAGTCCAAGATTGTTGCCGCCAGCGAACGGATCGCTTCGGAAGGCACCGCGCTCCGCAAGATGCCGGCTGGCACCAAGAAGGACGCCAAGCCGGAACTGCCGTTGCCGCCCGCATTTGTTGCAGCGCTGGATGCTAGTCCGTCGGCGAAGGCAGCGCTTGATGCTTTCGCTCCCTCACACCGCCGCGAATATGTTCAGTGGATCGCCGAAGCCAAGGCCGATGCCACGCGCGACCGGCGCATTGCCCAGGCCATCGAATGGCTCAGCGAAGGCAAGAAGCGTAACTGGAAGTACGAGGGCTGCTGATCAGCGCACAATCGCGCTGTAGGCGATCCGGCCTGAGGCATCGCTCGACTGAATGCGCCAGCGCACATGGGTCACGTCCTCGGCGGTTACGAAGCGGCGGCCGATTCGCATCAAACCAAGTTTGCCCCAATTGCGGCCGCCGTCGGTTGAAACTTCCTCAGTGTCGCTGGCGCTGCCTTGGTAATAGAGGCCGCGGGGCAGGGCATTGGCGACGGTGAACTGTCCGCCAGGTGCCTCACGCCGCCATGTCAGCACGGTAACCACCCGGTCACCCGGCACCAGCTGGCGGGCGGGTTCGAGGATGCGGGACGCGTCGCGAGCTCGTTCCACAAAGACCGAACTGTCGAGCGCAACGCTGCGAGCTGTCGCAGACCCGGCACAGGCCAAGGCAATAACGCAGCCATAGACTGCGAGAAACGACTTGGAAAACATCGGCGTTCGGCCCCCCAATACGAGCAGGCTTGTCGCAAATTGGCCCCAAGAATTGGTTAACGCGGCTGCACCATGAAACTTTTTAAGCGGCGCGCGCGATTGCTCCGCAAAGCTGTTGACACGTCCGAAACCCTGCCTTAGTGGCGCGGCTCCCAAGTGGCTGCGCGGGTGTAGCTCAGTTGGTTAGAGTGTCGGCCTGTCACGCCGAAGGTCGCGGGTTCGAGCCCCGTCACTCGCGCCACTTGGGAATTTATTCAGGCTTTCCAGCGCCCGGTTTCCATCCAGATGAGAAACCGCCGCAGCGGGAGCAGCCAGACCACTCCTAAGATCAGATAGACCGGGGTCTGCGCCAGAGCGGGCCACGAAGCGATCAGTTGGGGCACATAGCGCGCAATCACAAGCGCATAGACCGCCAAGGCCATTATCAGCAGCAGCACGCCGATGGGGATCCGCCAGGTAGGTTCGGTGCGCATCAGCTTTTGCTCCAGTAGACGCGAGTAGGGGTGACCACGGCATCAAGCGCGCGGTCGTGCGGTTCTGTTGGCAGGCTATCGACGCATTGGGCGTCCCAGCCGAGCCCGATGGTGAGGTTCACCGGGTTGGCCGCAAGCCAGCGATCATAATGCCCGCCGCCCTGACCCAGCCGGTCCCCGTGCGGCGTGAAAGCCACAAGCGGCACGATCAGCGCATCGGGCACTACCGCAGCGGCTTCGCCTGCCGGCTGATCTATGCCCAGAAGCCCTGGTTCAAGCTGGCTGTCGTCAAAGGGATTGTCCCAGATGGCGAATTCCATCGCGCTTTGTCCGGCGATGAAGCGGGGCAGGGCCACGCGCCAGCCGTTCTCATGGAACCAGCTGATCCACCCGCGAGTCGGGGCTTCGTCGCCTTGGGCAATGTAGAACCCCAGCACGGACCTGCCGCTTAACGCCTCGACAACTTCAGCCGGTGGACGATTGAGGATCAGCCCACGCACAGCATCGGGAATGGACGCGACGAATTTCTTGCGCTTCGCTCGCATCTCGCGTCGCAGCGCTTTTTTGTCTTCCAAGGCCGGCTCCTGCGGGAAGGGTGACGGGACCACCATGGGTCGTTGCCGGGGAAATCCACTGACGCGTTCACGTCAGGTGGGGACCATGTGTGCCGGACCAGGGTCCAACCAGGGACAGCCCCCATAGGATTGC
>NZ_JANPGP010000082.1:0-16802 GCF_031424035.1 Novosphingobium sp. | reverse complement strand
GTGTGCTTGAGCTGCTCGGCATACCGCGCGAACGCTGGGTATGGGAATAGGCCAAAGCTTTGTTATTGACATTGATGTCAGTTAAACTTAGCTAGGCAGGATGGAAATGCCAGCCAGCCACGACGCCTTCGATTCCGCCGCCCAGCAATCGCGCGCCGAAACGCCTGTCCTGATCCCCGGTCGCCCCGACCCCCGGTACGACTGGAAGCGCGCCTGGACCCATTTCCGCGCACTGATCCGTAACAAGGAAGACACCACGCAGGTCTTCCACATCTTCGAAGCCCTGCCGTGGAAAGGCATCTACAAGGAGGCGACGCGCTTTCTTGAGAGCGAGCATGGCAGGGCGCTGTTCCTTGCGGAAGCTTTCCTGCCGTCACTGCTCGACGACCACGCCGCGCTGCGCCGGATGCCTGCCGGATCGCTCGCTCACGCCTATTGCGACTTCATGGAACGCGAAGGGCTGACTGCCGGCGGACTGGTTGAGGAATACGAAACCTTCCGCAGCGACCGCGTTCGTCTGAACGACCGCTTCGAATGGTATTTCGAACGTATGCGCGACACGCATGACCTGATGCACGTGCTGACCGGCTACAGCCGCGACGCACTGGGTGAACTGTGCGTTTTGGCCTTTACATACGGCCAGCAACCGAGCCCGGCGCACCTGTTCCTCGGCTATGCCGGCGGCGTCGAAATCCGCACCCGGTTGAAGAGCAAGGCCCCGGTTCTGGGCGCGGTGCGTGAAGGCCAGCGCCTCGGCAAGGCTTGCCCAAGGCTGGTGGAGCAGTCGATCATGGATCTGCTGCCGCTGCCGATCGAGGAAGTGCGCCGACGGTTGAAGATCACTCCTGCCAGCAAATATGCTGAGTGCCATACGGAATGGCGCAAGATCGGCATCGATCCTTACGACATGATCGCGCCGGTTGAAGGATTGGCGCAGGCGGCCTGAAGGGGCCTAAGCGCGCAAATTCCGACGTCATCCTGAACTTGTTTCAGGATCTATTTAGCCGCACGCGCGGTGCTTTTCCTGAACGCGCAACGGCAGCCAAGCGCGCCGTTCCACACTCCGAGGCATGATGCACGATGGATCCTGAACCGAGTTCAGGATGACGAAGCGGGTAGGGAAGGGGTTACCCCTCCATCCAGTCGCGGAAGAAGCTGTCGCTGGCTTCGCGCAGGTCGGTGAGGGGGACACCGGCAACAGCGTTGCCACTAACCTTGCCGATCAGCCGCGCTCCCTCAATCTGGGTGCCGGACGCTGCGGTCACGATGTATCGCGACTGGTCTTCGCCAAACGCACCTGCCGTGCCAAGCTGGTCGGTGACCTCGCAGCCGATCCCGCCAGCCAGCGCCATTTCGGCGAGTGCGACAATCAGGCCGCCGTCGCTAATGTCGTGGACGGCCGTGATCTTGCCTTCGCCGATCAGTGCACGGACCTTTTCGCCATTGGTACGTTCGACCGAGAGATCGACCTTGGGAGCTTCACCCGCTTCCCGGCCAGCAATTTCCCGTAGCCACAGCGACTGGCCCAAGTGTGAGCCTGCGCCGCCGATAAGCCAGATGGCATCACCCTCAGCCTTGAACCCAATCGTCGCCATCTTGGTGTGATCAGCCATCAGGCCAACCCCGCCAATGGCCGGCGTCGGAAGAATGGCTGAACCGCCGCCGGTCGCCTTGCTCTCGTTATAGAGCGACACGTTGCCGCTCACGATCGGGTAATCCAGCGCCCGGCAGGCATCGCCCATGCCCTGCAGGCAGCCAACGATCTGCGCCATGATCTCGGGCCGCTGCGGGTTGGCGAGGTTGAGGCAGTTGGTAATCGCCAGCGGCGTCGCGCCGACCGCGCTGATGTTGCGATAGGTCTCGGCCACGGCCTGCTTTCCGCCTTCGTACGGATCGGCATAGCAATACCGCGGGGTGCAGTCGGTGCTCATGGCGAGCGCCTTTTTCGTGCCGTGGATGCGAACAACCGCCGCATCGCCGCCGCTCTTCTGCAGCGTGTCCGCGCCAACCTGGCTGTCGTACTGTTCCCAGATCCAGCGCCGGCTGGCGAGGTCGGGGGAGGCCATCAGCTTGAGCAAGTCCGCGCCAATGTCGGTGCTTTCCGGCACGTCACCCAGCGGAGCGACATTGGCCCAGGCCTTGTAATCTTCCGGCGACATGTAGGGCCGCTCATATTCCGGCGCGTCTTCGGCCAGGGGGCCCAGTGGAATGTCGCAGACAACATCGCCTTGCCAGGTCAGCACCATGTGGCCGGTGTCGGTCACTTCGCCGATGACCGCGAAATCGAGCTCCCACTTGCGGAAGATCGCCTCGGCCATGGCTTCCTTGCCCGGCTTGAGCACCATGAGCATGCGCTCCTGGCTTTCGCTCAGCATCATTTCATAGGGCGTCATGCCCTGTTCGCGGCATGGCACCTTGTCCATGTCGAGCACGATCCCGGCCTTGCCGTTGGTCGCCATCTCAACGCTGGAGCTTGTCAGTCCCGCCGCGCCCATATCCTGAATGGCGACGATGGCATCGGTCGCCATCAGTTCAAGGCAGGCCTCGATCAGCAGCTTTTCAACGAAAGGATCGCCGACCTGAACGGTCGGGCGCTTTTCATCGATATCATCGCCAAAATCGGCGCTGGCCATAGTCGCGCCGTGGATCCCATCGCGCCCGGTTTTCGATCCGACATAGACGATCGGATTGCCGAGGCCGGTGGCAGCCGAATAGAAAATCTTGTCCTGATCGGCGATGCCCACGGTCATGGCGTTGACGAGGATGTTGCCGTCATAAGCCTTGTGGAAGTTCGTCTCGCCGCCAACGGTCGGCACGCCGACGAAGTTGCCATAGCCGCCGATGCCCGCGACCACGCCCTGGACAAGGTGCTTCATCTTGGGATGGTCAGGCCGGCCAAAGCGAAGTGCGTTCATGTTCGCCACCGGACGCGCGCCCATGGTGAACACGTCGCGCAGGATGCCGCCCACGCCGGTCGCCGCGCCCTGATAGGGCTCGATGTAGCTGGGGTGGTTGTGCGACTCCATCTTGAAGATCGCTGCCTGCCGAACACCATTGGGACCTTCACCGATGTCGATGATGCCGGCGTTCTCACCCGGACCGCAGATCACCCACGGCGCTTCGGTCGGCAGCTTCTTCAGGTGGAAACGGCTGGATTTGTACGAGCAATGCTCGGACCACATGACCGAGAATATGCCGAGCTCGACAAGGTTCGGCTCGCGCCCGAGTGCATGGAGCACGCGCTCGTATTCAGCTTCGGAAAGCCCGTGGGCGGCGACGACATCTGGCGTAATATCGGTCATTCGCGCGCCCATAGCCGTGACTTTGCCTAAAGGCTAGGGTGCGAAACGTGTTGTCACCCACGTGGCGACCGTAGCAGCGATGGCCGTGGCAAAGGCACCCCAGACGATATCGACCACCGTCACGTGCACCGGCCAGACCTTCATCGTCGCCTGATTGGTCAGGTCATAGGTCGCATAGGCCAGTCCGCCGAGCAGCGCGCCGTTGAGCAGGGCCGCGCTTGTCCCGCCAGAAAGGCCGGGGCGCACGGCAAACCAGATGATCCCGGCGATGTAGATCGCATAGAACACCAGCGCCGGACCGCCGCGGAATGACGGGGCGAGAAGTTCGCCAATGGCCGGGCGATAGAAGTTCTTGCCGGCCCATCCGAGCCAGATGAAATCGAGCACGCCAAAGCTGACGGCGGCGGAAACGTAAGCGATTACCCATTTCATCTGCGGTTTCTCCCTGAAGGCAGCTTGACCGTGACGCGCGGCGCGGTCAATGGTTCCGGCATGTCTGAAATGACCCCAGAACTGACATTTGAACAGGCCCTGCGCGCGCTGGAAGATGTTGTCCGCAAATTGGAGAGCGGGGAAGTGCCGCTCGACGATTCGATCACGCTCTATGAAGAGGGTGAGCGGCTCCGCAAGCTGTGCCAGGCGCGGCTCGATGCGGCTTCTGCGCGGATCGAAAAGATCGTCAAGGGCGCAGACGGCCAGCCCGCCACCGCTCCCTTTGACGCTGACGCCTGAGCGGCAACAATGCCGGCCAAGCTCCTCCTTAGCGATGCGCTTGCCCGCATTGCCGCCGATGTCGATTCCATGTTCGACGCCATGCTGCCGGTGCCGGATGATGCCCGCGCCCGGCTGATCGAGGCGATGCGCTATGCCGCGATCGGTGGTGGCAAGCGGCTGCGTCCGCTGCTGCTGACAGCGACGGCGGAACTCTACGGCGTCGATTTCTCCGCCGCGCTGCGTGCCGGAGTCGCGATAGAGGCGATCCACGTCTATTCGCTGATCCACGATGACCTGCCGTGCATGGACGATGATGACATGCGCCACGGCAAACCCACCGTGCACCGCGTCTTTGACGAGGCGACTGCGGTGCTGGCAGGCGATGCGCTCCATGCCTTTGCCTTCGAGATCATTGCCGATCCCGACCTGTTCCCCGATCCCTTCACCCGCGCCGAACTGGTGCTCGCGCTAGGTCGTGCGGCCGGGATGAACGGCATGGCCGGCGGGCAGATGATGGACATCGTCGCAGAAGGCGAAAGCTTCGACCTGCGCACCGTCACCCGGCTCCAGCAGCTCAAGACCGGGGCGCTGCTTGGGGCCGCAGTGGAAATGGGCGCGATCCTTGGCCGCTTGCCGCCCGAAGGCCGAACGCTCCTGCGTGGCTACGCCCGCGACATCGGCCTTGCCTTCCAGATCACCGACGACCTGCTTGACCATGAAGGCGATGAAGCCGCCGCCGGCAAGGCCCTGCGCAAGGATCAGGCCGCCGGAAAGCAGACCTTCGTCTCGCTTTTCGGCCCCGAACGCGCGCGCCAGCAGGCGCAGATGCTGGTCGATCAGGCCATTGCGCATCTGGCCCAGCACGGGCAGGAAGCAGACTTGCTGCGGGCGCTGGCGCGCTATGTTGTCGAGAGGGACCACTGATATGGCAACGGCTCCCAAGGAACGCATCGGCGTCTATCCCGGCACCTTCGATCCGATCACGCTGGGCCATGCCGACATCATCCGGCGCGGGGCCAAGCTGGTTGACAAGCTGGTTATCGGCGTCACCACCAACATCGCCAAATCGCCCATGTTCAATGACGATGAACGCATCGCCATGGTCCAGCGCGAGGCTGAAGGGCTTGGCCTGTCCAACATCGAAGTCGTCGGCTTCAATTCGTTGCTGATGGACTTTGCCGATGCACAGGGTGCTTCGGTGGTGATCCGCGGCATTCGGGGCGTGACCGACTTCGAATACGAATATCAGCTCACTGGGATGAACCGTCAGCTCAACAACAAGGTCGAAACGATCTTCCTGATGGCTGACGTGGCCCTGCAGCCCATCGCCTCGCGATTGGTCAAGGAAATCGCGCTGTATGGCGGCGATATCGCCAAGTTCGTCAGCCCGCCGGTACGCACCGATGTCCTTGCGCGCATTACCGAGACGGCGCGGCTTGCGCGAGATTGAATTTACGAACCTTGCGCCTGTTCATTGCCATGACAGTTGGCGGGCGCTATCGACACGCCACCCCCAAGGCACCAGCCACGAGAGTTGACCAGATGAAGCCGCGTAATCTTATCGTTTCCATCATGCTGGGCCTGTCCCTGGCGGCAACGCCCGCCATGGCGAAGAAAAAAAACAAGGACATCGTAGCTGAAAAGCCGCAGGTCCTGCTGAACACCGCCGTAAACGCCGACATGAAGTTCGAGCCGGAGAACATCCTGCTGCTCGACCTGTCGAATGGCGGCCGGGTCGCGATTCGCCTGATGCCCACCTGGGCACCCAATCATGTCGAGCGTATCAAGACCCTGGTCGGGCGCGGGTTTTACAACGGCGTGGTGTTCCACCGCGTGATCGATGGCTTCATGGCGCAGACTGGCGATCCCAAGGGCACGGGCGAGGGCGGTTCCGACCTTCCCGATCTCAAGGCCGAATTCAACATGGTGCCTCACATGCGCGGCACCGTCTCGATGGCCCGCACCAACGAACCCGACACGGCGAACAGCCAGTTCTTCATCGTGTTCTATCCGCGTTTCGCTCTCGACAAGCGCTATACCAATTTCGGCAAGGTGATCGCTGGAATGGACCAGGTTGACACGATCGTGCGCGGTGAGCCGCCGGTGAACCCCACCAAGATCCTCCAGGCATCGTTCGCCAGCGAAGGCAAAGCGCAGATGTTGCCGCCGCCGCCCGCACCGCCGATCGCGATTGTCGCAGAACCAGCCCCGGCGCCCGTAGTCGCTCCGCCGGTGAAGGCTGCCCCGGTGGCCAAGGCCAAGCCGCGCACCAAGTAAGGGCAATGCGCGGTGCGCGTTGATCTCTTCGATTTCGAACTCCCGCCGGAGAACATCGCGCTGCGCCCCGTGCGTCCGCGTGATTCGGCGCGGATGTTGCTGGTTGCCGGCAATGCGCCGTTCGAGGACCTGACTGTCCGCGATCTGCCGGCGCAACTGCGCGCGGGTGACGTTCTCGTATTCAACGATACCCGCGTCATTCCTGCCCAGCTTGAAGGCACACGCGGTGAGGCCCGCATCGGTGCGACGCTGCACAAGCGGATCGACTTGCGCCGCTGGCAAGCCTTCATTCGCAACGGCAAGCGGCTGCACGAAGGCGACGTGGTCGTATTTGCGGCAGGTGTTTCGGCCACGGCCGAGCAGCGCCACGCCGATGGCAGCTGGACGCTGGCATTCGCCGGCGATGAGCCTGTCGAAGTTCTTCTCGAACGGGCAGGGAGGATGCCGCTGCCGCCGTATATCGCGGGCAAGCGCCCAACCGATGCCGCCGATCTTGAAGACTACCAGACGATCTTCGCCAACGAGGCAGGCGCCGTCGCCGCTCCCACCGCCGCACTGCATTTCACGCCGGAACTACTCACCACGATCGATGCGGCGGGCATCGGGCGGGAGATTCTGACTCTGCATGTCGGCGCGGGCACGTTCCTTCCGGTCAAGGCCGAGGACACCGACGACCACGCCATGCACGCCGAATGGGGCCGCATCGAACCCGAAACCGCTGCCCGGCTCAACGCAGCACGCGCCGCCGGCGGCCGCATTATCGCGGTGGGCACCACCAGCCTGCGCCTGCTCGAAAGCGCGGCCGATCGGGATGGCGCCATCCAGCCCTTCGCCGGTGACACCGCGATCTTTATCACCCCGGGTTACCGCTTCCGCGCGGTGGGCGGCCTCATGACCAACTTCCACTTGCCCAAAAGCACGCTGTTCATGCTGGTTTCTGCACTGATGGGCAGAGAGCGGATGCAAAAAGCCTATGCCCATGCCATCGCCGAGGGCTATCGGTTTTATTCCTACGGCGATTCCAGCCTGTTGCTGCCTTGATCATGGAGACGACTGCCATGCGCCTTGCCCCGATTGCCTTCGTCATCCTCGCACTGGCCTTGCCGGCCGCCGCTCAGGATGCGGCTGAACCGACGGCCAATGAACTCGGCAATTGCCTTACCATGAAGTCAACCGGTGCCGACCGACTGGATTTCGCCCGCTGGATGGTCGCATCGCTCGGCTCAGCCCCGCAAATCAAGGACATCGCGACCGTCTCGCCCGACAGCAAGGAGAAGATGGACCGCAAGATGGCCGCCACCTTTACCCGTCTCGTCATGGGCGATTGCGGCGAAATTTCGCGTGGCCTGATCAAGTCGCGCAGCCCCGATGCGTTCCGCGCTGCCGGGGAAGCCTTTGGCAAGATGGCGATGCAGGAATTGCTCGGAAACCGCGAGGCCGCTGCCGGTCTCGAGGCCTTCACGAAATACATCGATCCGCTCGCGTTCTTGCCGCCGCAGGGCAAGTAGCTCGGGACTGGCGAAAGGCCGCGCGTGCGGCTAAGCGCGCAGGCCATGTCCCGTTTCGATTTCACCATTCACGCCACCGATGGCAAGGCCCGCACCGGCACGATCCGCATGCGGCGCGGCGACATCCGCACGCCTGCCTTCATGCCGGTGGGCACGGCGGCGACGGTCAAGGGCATGAAGCCCGAAGGCGTTCGAGCGGCGGGGGCCGACATCATCCTCGGCAACACCTATCACCTGATGCTTCGTCCGGGCGCGGAACGCGTGGCGCGGCTTGGCGGGTTGCACAAGTTCATGAACTGGGATCGCCCGATCCTGACCGACAGCGGCGGCTATCAGGTGATGAGCCTCAGCGACCTGCGCAAGATTACCGAGGAGGGGGTGACCTTCGCCAGCCACCTCGATGGCTCGCGCCACCTGCTCAGCCCGGAACGGTCAATGGAGATCCAGCGCCTGCTCGGCTCGGACATCGTCATGTGTTTTGACGAATGCCCCCGCGCCGACCAGCCTCGCGATGTCATTGCCCGATCGATGGAAATGTCGATGCGCTGGGCCAAACGCAGCCGCGACGCCTTTGACGCGGGCGGCGATCACGCCGAGCGATCCGCCCTGTTCGGCATCCAGCAAGGCGCGCTGGACGAGGGCCTCCGCCGCCAGAGCGCCGAGGCCTTGGCCGAAGTCGGCTTCGATGGCTACGCGATCGGTGGACTTGCTGTGGGTGAGGGGCAGGAGGCGATGTTCGCTACGCTCGATTTTGCGCCGGGGCAACTGCCTGCAGACCGCCCGCGCTACCTGATGGGCGTGGGCAAGCCTGACGATCTTGTCGGCGCGGTCGAACGCGGGGTCGACATGTTCGATTGCGTTCTTCCCACACGTTCGGGCCGCAACGGGCAGGCCTTCACTTGGAACGGCCCGCTCAACCTGCGCAACGCCAAGCATGCCGAGGACTTCGCGCCGCTCGATGATAAATGCAGTTGCCCGGCCTGCCGCGACTACAGCCGCGCTTACCTGCATCACCTGATCAAGTCGGGCGAAATGCTTGGCGCCATGCTGATGACGGAACACAACCTGTGGTTCTACCAGTCGCTGATGCAGGCCATGCGCGATGCGATCGGCGCCGGTCAGTTCGGCCTGTTCGCTAACAAGTTCCGGCAGTCTTACTTGAATTGATCGTGGAACTTTGGCTGCAACGCAAAACGCAAGGACGGCTCTTTAGTCCCGCTTGATCGTTTCGAGCAGTGTGCCGCGATAGGCAACGAAAAACCCGGATTTTGGGTCGAGAAATCCCGCGCCAATCGCACAGGCTTGCTGCTGCGCGGTATGCAGATCAGAGTACCATTTCCCGGCGCGATGCGGGGTGACAAAGCGATAATTGAACATCTTGCACGCTCAAACGCGGGATCGTTTCACTCGTTCCCGCAGCTTATCGCATTTCCTGCCAACAGCTTGTGCTCTGGTCTTGAGGCAGTTCCCATAGCCATGTGTCTACAAATGCGAAGGGCGGCCCCGAAGGACCGCCCTGCATATTTCGGCACGAGCCGGCTGGATCAGCGCGAATAGAATTCGACGACCAGATTCGGTTCCATCTTCACCGGGTAAGGCACTTCGTCAAGCGTGGGAACGCGGACGAAGGTGATCTTGTCGTTGCCGTCGGGTGCGACGTACTCAGGGATTTCGCGCTCGGCGAGGCCCTGGGCTTCGATGATCAGCGCCATTTCCTTGGCCTTTTCGCCAAGGCTGATGATGTCACCGGGGCGAACGCGGCGGCTGGCGATGTTGCAGCGCACGCCGT
This sequence comes from Novosphingobium sp., assembly GCF_031424035.1. Classification (GTDB taxonomy): domain Bacteria; phylum Pseudomonadota; class Alphaproteobacteria; order Sphingomonadales; family Sphingomonadaceae; genus Novosphingobium. Next base: position 7,212 of record NZ_JANPGP010000082.1, on the reverse strand, counting down.
TCACGCGGATGTGGCCGTGCGAAACAACCTGACGGGCAGCGAAGATGGTCGGCGCGAACTTGGCGCGGTACACGACCATGTCGAGGCGCTGTTCGAGCAGGCCGATCAGGTTCTGACCGGTATCGCCCTTCATCTTCGACGCTTCCTGATAGGTGCGCTTGAACTGCTTCTCGGTCACGTCGCCGTAGTAGCCCTTGAGCTTCTGCTTGGCGCGCAGCTGGATGCCGAAGTCCGAGATCTTGCTCTTGCGGCGCTGGCCGTGCTGGCCCGGGCCATAGGCGCGGCGGTTGACCGAGCTCTTGGGACGACCCCAGATGTTTTCGCCAAGACGGCGGTCAATCTTATGCTTTGAAGCCTTGCGCTTTGACACAGGCATTCCTTTCAACTTGCGTGCTGCAGCGTTGTGCTGAAGCTTCTAGCCCGGACACGCACCGTTCCAGCAATTCTGGAACGCGATCGCCGCTTCACCGGGGTGCGGGATCAATTGCGAAGGCGCGCGCTTAGCGGCGAGGGGCCAGAAGGTCAAGCATCATCGGGCGGGGTTTGGGGCTTGCCGCGCCGGTTGTCGCCCGGTTTGCTGCCCGGCAGGCGTTCCATGGCCGAAAGCACGCCGCGCATGGTCCGCACCTCGAGGTGATTCCAGCCGGGTTTGGTCAGCATGGCGCGCAAGGTCAGGCGGGTCGGCATGGCCCGCGATGGCGGGTTGAAGTAGCCGCGCGGGGTCAGCAGGGCTTCCATCTGGCCTATCATGCCCTCAAGGTCTTCCTGCGGCGCCGGGGGCAGCAGTTCCTCGACCGTCGGCTGCGCCAGATCGACCAGTTTCGACCACTCATAAACACACAGCATCACCGCCTGCGCGAGGTTGAGCGAGGCGAAGTCCGGGTTGATCGGCACGGTGATGATCGTGCGGGCCAACGCGACATCCTCGGTTTCAAGTCCAGACCGCTCAGGCCCGAAGACAATGGCCGAGCGGGCGACATCGCGGTGGATCGTCTGCGCCGCCTGTTCGGGGGTCATGACTGGTTTGGTCACACCGCGCTTGCGGACAGTCGTCGCATAGACATGCGAGCAATCGTGCACCGCCTCCGCGAGGCTCTCGAACACCTGCGCCTCGGCCAGGACGATATCCGCCCCGGCCGTAGCCGGTCCCGCGCTGGGATTGGGCCAGCCATCGCGCGGCGAAACCAGGCGCATCTCGGTAAGGCCGAAATTGAGCATGGCACGCGCCGCCTTACCAATGTTCTCGGCAAGTTGCGGGCGGACGAGGACGATGACGGGCTTAGTGCTTGCCGACATCGCGCACCGTTCCGGCAAATTCCTCAAAGTCCTTGGCGTCACCGAAATCGCGGTAGACCGAGGCGAAGCGGATGTAGGCGACTGAATCGAGCTGGCGCAGGCCTTCCATCACCATTTCGCCGATAGTCCGCGAGGGAACTTCGATCTCCCCCATGGTCTCGATCTGACGTTGTATGCCGGACACGAGTTGGTCGATCCGTTCCTGTGCAATACCGCGCTTGCGGCAGGCGAGGGAGACGGACTGTTCGATTTTCTGTCGGTCAAACGGTTCACGCGCGTCGTTACTCTTGAGCACGATGATTTCGCGCAGCTGGACCCGTTCGAACGTGGTGAAGCGCGCGCCGCAGCCTTCGCACTGACGGCGGCGACGGATCGCGGTGTTGTCCTCGGTCGGACGCGAGTCCTTTACCTGGCTGTCGTCATGGGCGCAGAACGGGCAACGCATCGGCGGTTACGGTCGGACCCGCTTGTAGAGCATGAAGCCGGCACCGGCGAGCGCGCCGAGCGGCAGCGACACGACCGGAAGGATCCAGCCCGCCGCCGCACCAATGGCGAGGCCGGTCAACACGGGCTTGGTCGAAGGATGGCGGGCGCCGTCCTTGGCCATGCCGACGACTTCGACCTTCAGATCCTCGATAAGATCGCCGCTATTGGGGTTATTGTCGGTCATCGGTCACATTCCTTCGTAGATGGGGAATCGGGCGCAAAGCTCTTCTACGCGCGCCTTGACCGATTGTTCCACCTGCGCGTCACCATCTTCGCCGTTCTTACGCATTCCTTCGACGACTTCAGCAATAAGTCCGCCGATCTGCGTGAACTCGGCAACGCCGAACCCGCGTGTCGTGCCGGCCGGCGTGCCAAGGCGGATGCCCGAGGTGACGAAGGGCGAGCGTGAGTCGTTCGGGATGCCGTTCTTGTTGCAAGTGATGGCGGCGCGATCGAGACCCTTTTCGGTGGACTTGCCGGTGATGTCCTTCGAAGTCAGGTCAACCAGCATCAGGTGGTTGTCCGTGCCGCCCGACACGATGTCGAGCCCGTTGGCCTGTAGCGAGGCGGCGAGCGCCTTGGCATTGTCAGCCACGGCCTGGGCATAGGCCTTGAATTCCGGCGTCATCGCTTCGGCAAAGGCCACTGCCTTGGCAGCGATGATGTGCATCAGCGGACCGCCCTGCAGACCCGGGAAGATCGCCGTGTTCAGCTTCTTGGCGAGCGCCTCGTCGTTCGACAGGATGATGCCCGAACGGGGGCCGCGCAGGCTCTTGTGCGTCGTCGTGGTCGTTACATGGGCGTGGGGAACTGGCGAGGGGTGGACTCCGCCGGCGACGAGGCCCGAGAAGTGGCTCATGTCGGCAAGCAGGTAAGCGCCCACTTCATCAGCGATCTCGCGGAAACGCGGGAAATCCCAGGTGCGTGAATAGGCGGTGCCGCCGCAGATGATCAGCTTCGGCTTGCACTCCCGCGCGATGCGAGCGACCTCGTCCATGTCGATGCGGTGATCGTCGGCGCGCACGGTGTAGGGTACAGGGTTAAACCACTTGCCGCTCATGTTGACGGGGCTGCCGTGGGTGAGGTGGCCCCCGGCGTTGAGGTCGAGCCCCATGAACGTGTCGCCCGGCTGCAGCAGAGCGAGGAACACGGCCTGGTTCATCTGGCTGCCCGAATTGGGCTGCACGTTGGCAAAATTGGCGCCAAACAGCTTCTTCGCGCGCTCGATCGCCAGCGTCTCGATCTCGTCGACATATTCGCAGCCGCCGTAATAGCGCTTGCCCGGATAGCCTTCGGCATACTTGTTGGTCAGGATCGAACCGGCGGCCTCGAGCACGGCTTTCGAACAGATGTTTTCTGAGGCAATCAGCTCGATCTTGTCGCGCTGGCGGCCGAGTTCCTTGCCGATCCAGCCCGCAATTTCGGGGTCAGTCGCAGCGAGGCCGGCAGTGAAGAAGCCATTGGGGGTGACGGCGGTCATCTCAGATCCCTGTTCAGCAAGATGGGTTGGAAAGCTTGTCGACGCGGCCGGCGTGGCGGCCTCCGCCGAATTCGGTCGAAAGGAAAGCGTCGAGGCAGGCCTTGGCCATGTCCTCTCCGGTCAGCCGGGCGCCCATCGCGATGCAGTTGGCATCGTTGTGTTCGCGCGCCAGGGCGGCGGAGAGCGGCTCGGACACGAGCGCACAGCGCAGCTTGGGGTGGCGGTTGACGGCGATCGAGATGCCGATGCCTGAACCGCACAGGGCCACGCCGCGTTCGGCGGTGCCATCTGCCACGATGGCGGCCAGCTTGTAGCCATAGTCGGGATAATCGACCCGGTCGGCCGTTTCAGGGCCAAGGTCAGCAACCTCGTGACCGAGGCCGATCAGGTACTCGCGCAAGGTCGCCTTCAGATCGACCGCGGCGTGATCGGATGCGATGGCAATTCTCATCGGCGCTGCTCGTCTCTTTGGTGGGAATCGGCTGGGCACCCCATAGGGGCAAGCCTGCCACGATGCCACCCGCAATGCGCGAATCTGCACAGTCCGGGGCGCGGTTTGACTCGGGCGGGCGCGGCGAGCATCAATCGCGCCGGGATTGGGAGGACAAGAATGAAGCTCTGGACCGGATTTGCCCTTGCCGTGATCGCGGCGCTGGTGCTGGCGATCATCGGCACGACGCCTCCGGGGCCTCTCCCGGCGAACTCTGCGGCAAACGCCTTTTCCGCCGCCCGCGCGATGGCCGATGTCCGCGTGATTGCGGCGCGTCCGCACGCCACCGGCACGGCGGAAAACGCGGAAGTTCGCCGCCATATCGTCGAGCGTCTGCGCGCGATGGGGCTGGAAACGCGCGAGACTGTGCTTCCTTTGCCGCTGCGTTCGACCGAGCGGATGAAGGGCTGGTCCAAGGGCGTCCACGCGCCGACCGAGATGGTCAACATCGTCGGCGTGCTTCCCGGCAAGGATCGCTCCCTGCCAGCGGTCGCCCTGATGGCGCATCACGACACAGTTTGGGGATCGCCCGGTGCTTCCGATGACACGGCCGGCGTCGCGACGATCCTCGAGACAGTGCGCGCAGTTCGGGAACGCGGGCTGGCGAAGCGTGACCTGATCGTGATCCTGACCGATGCCGAGGAACTTGGCCTGTCGGGCGCCGAGGCGTTCTTCGCCTCCGATCCGATCCGCGACCGCGTTGGCACGATCGTCAACATGGAAGCGCGCGGGGGCGGGGGGCGGACAACGCTTTTCGAAACATCGCCTCAGAACGGGGCGGCGATCGCTCTGTACGCCGATGCGGTCAGCCGGCCGGGAGCCTCTTCGCTCGCAACCTTCATCTACAGCGTCCTGCCGAACGACACGGACTTGTCCGTGTCACTGCGGGCGAGCAAGCCGGGCTATAACTTCGCCTTTATCGGCCGGCCGGGGCTGTACCATTCGCCCAAGGCCACGCCGGATGCGCTCGATCAGGGGGCGTTGCAGGACATGGGCGGTCAAGTGCTGGCGCTCACTGATGCCTTGCTGCGTGCCGATCAACTGCCGGCACCTGCGCCGGACGTGGTGTTATTCGATGTCTTCGGGCTGTTCCTCGTCAGCTATCCAGTGTGGATCGGCTGGCTGATGGTTGGAGCGATCGTCCTGGGCCTTGGCTACGCGGCGCGCGGCCTGCGCGGCAAGCAGATGGCCGAAGGCGCGGCGCGGATGGTTCTGCTGATCCTTGGCGCGGCGCTGGCGCTGTTCCTGCTAAACCTGTTGTCCGGCGCGGGCAGGGAGGCGAACTATTACGACCGGCTTGCGGCGATCGCTCTGCTTGAAGGCATGGCGGCGGCGGCAAGCGTGGCCTTCTACTTGCTGCTGTTCCGCATCCAGCAGATCAAGGCGCGGCAGATCGGCGCGGCACTACCCTTGCTGTTGATAGGGGCCAGCGCGCAGGCCTTTGCGCCGACTGCTGCCTATGTCGTGCTGGTCCCGCTGGTGCTGGTGGCGCTGGCGATTAACCTGAAGGGTGCAGCGGGCAAGATTGCCGGCGGGGTCATTGCTGCGTTGGTGCTGGGCTATGAGGTCTATCTCGGCCACTTCGTAATGCAGGGCGTGGGACCAAGCATTCCGTTTGCCACCGTTCTGCAACTGGCGCTCGGCTCGCTTGCGGTTTTGCTGGTCTGGCCCGGGGTGGGCAAACCGATGGGCAGGCGTCTGGCCTTGGCGGCACTGGCTGCGGCAGTGATCATATCGCTGTGGGTCCGCCTTGACCCCATGGCCGATACCATCGCGATCTATTCAAACGACAAGGCGGCCGAGCCGATCCCGATCACAAAACCCGCAGCCTGAAGCAGTCCCAAAACGGATAAACCCCGCTGCATTTCTGCAACGGGGTTTTCCTGGATCAACCGTTCCGAAGAACTATCGTCCTGACTGCGAAACACCGCAGGCCGGGATTGGTTCCCGGCGCTGCAAATATTTTTACTGATCGAGGAACGAGCGCATCTTGCGTGACCGGCTCGGGTGCTTCAGCTTGCGCAGCGCCTTGGCTTCGATCTGGCGAATACGTTCGCGCGTCACCGAGAACTGCTGGCCGACTTCTTCCAGCGTATGATCGGTGTTCATGCCGATGCCGAAACGCATACGCAGCACGCGTTCCTCGCGCGGGGTCAGGCTGGCAAGGACGCGGGTGACCGTTTCCTTGAGGTTGGCCTGAATAGCCGCATCGACCGGAATGATCGCGTTCTTGTCCTCGATGAAATCCCCGAGGTGCGAATCTTCCTCGTCGCCGATCGGCGTTTCGAGGGAGATCGGCTCCTTGGCGATCTTCATCACCTTGCGCACCTTTTCGAGCGGCATCGAAAGCCGTTCTGCCATTTCCTCGGGTGTGGGCTCGCGGCCCTGCTCGTGAAGGAACTGGCGGCTGGTGCGGACCAGCTTGTTGATCGTCTCGATCATGTGAACAGGGATGCGGATCGTGCGCGCCTGATCAGCGATTGAGCGCGTGATGGCCTGCCGGATCCACCAGGTGGCATAGGTAGAGAACTTGTAGCCGCGGCGATACTCGAACTTGTCGACCGCCTTCATCAGGCCGATGTTACCTTCCTGAATTAGGTCAAGGAACTGCAGGCCGCGGTTGGTGTACTTCTTGGCGATCGAGATCACCAGACGCAGGTTCGCCTCGACCATTTCCTTCTTGGCAATGCGCGCTTCGCGCTCCGCCTTCTGGACCATGTTGACGATGCGGCGGAATTCCTGAAGCGCCATGCCGGTGGCAGAGGCGATGTCCGAAACCTCGGCGCGGATGCGCTCGACAGCGTCGGCCTCGTTCTCGGCGAAGGCCGCCCACTTCTTGTCCTTGCCGGCCTGTGAAGCCAGCCACGCATCATCAAGCTCGTGGCCGATGTAGCTGTCAAGGAAGTCCTTGCGGTTCACCTTGTGGCGTTCTGCCAGACGCAGCATCTGGCCGCCAAGCGCAGTCAGCCTGCGGTTGAAGGCATAGATGTTGTCGACCAGAAATTCGATCTTGGTCGCATGGAACTTGACGCTTTCAACGTGCGCGGTCAGCTCTTCACGCAGGGCGTGATACTGCTTTTCCTTGGCCGATGAGAACGTGTCGCCGGCATTCATCGCGGCGAGACGCTCGTTCTGGATCTTCTCGAACTTGCGGAAGACGCTGGTGATCAGCGCGAACTTTTCCAGCGCCTCAGGCTTCAGCTGGGCTTCCATCTGGGCGAGGCTGAGGGTGTTGTCCTCTTCCTCTTCCTCAGCCGGACGGCGGGCGCGGCGCTCGATGCCTTCTTCGTCTTCCTCGTCGGCGGGTTCTTCCTCGACCTCTTCTTCTTCCTTGAAGGTCGGGCCGGCAGTCGCCTCGGTAATTTCGCCGCTGCCTTCTTCCTCACCGTCTTCGGTCAGGGCTTCGGGCGCGGGCTCCTTGGAAAGCATTGCGTCGAGATCGAGGATCTCGCGCAGCTGC
>NZ_JANPGP010000081.1:0-14436 GCF_031424035.1 Novosphingobium sp. | reverse complement strand
TTGCGCTTCACGTCGCCAAACCATGACTGCTGCGTCTGCGCCTTGTTGAATGCATCAATCGCGGCATCGAGCGCCGCAGTTGCGTTCAGGTCATCAATGCTGGCGTCTTCGTGCATGTCGGACAGCAGGCTGTCGTAAATGTCAGCCGGATCAATGCGCGGATAGGTGATGTCGCAAGGGCTTACCCATTCAAGGCCAGCGTCGGCGGCTTGATCAAGCTCTTGGAAATATTCATCACCGTCGAAGGCGCAATATGGCCCGCCATCGTCAGGCACTTCCACGGCAGCTTCTAGTCTTGCCTTGAACCGGCAGGACTCGCACCGCGTCCAGCCCTTCGGCGTTTCGCATTCGCAGGTGTCGCAGGTGTTATGGGTTCGGCAGGTATAGCAGTTCTCCGCTGCTTCGCGCGCCGCCTGATGTTTGCGCTCTTCCGTAGCGATATAGATCGCAGGCGAGTTCAGTCCGCCGCACTTCGGGCAGGCATAGAGGATCGGCTTCTTGTCTGGGTCATCGGCGCGCACCAGAACGATAGCTTCGATGCCGTGAGTTGTTTGTCCTTCCGCCATGTCACGCGGCTCCTTCGGTATGTGAGGGGTGGGATTTGAGACGTTCGATCTCGGCTAGAGTCACCATGCTCGATCCCCCTGGCATCGCGAGCAGGGGTAATCGCCGCATTCGGGGTCGCTGTAGGGACAAGGAAGCGGAGCAAGGATGCGCTTGATCTTTTGGATGACTGCCGAGATCAGTTTTCGTGCGCCCGCGGCCATCCGTAGAGATGCCAGTTGGACATCAGCCGGCAGCTTGTGTATGCGCCCAAATGTGAGGCATTCCCTCACCGGACGCCGCAGGATAGCGTCGGACATAGTAGGTAGTGAGGCTTTCCTAAGTACCTGAAATTTATCGCTAGTGGCTGAACTACTCAGGGAGCCATTTTTCTTCATCGCAATCAGCCGCGGCGATTCCGCACCTTGGTCTGTCAAGCGATGTTCCCAGCAGCCTGTGATGCTGCCCATCGAAGATAGAGACCATGACTTTCAACACGACTTTCACGCTGCTGGGCGATGCCTTGACCGCCCGCGGCTATGCCGCGCCCACCGCCGTTCAGGCCGCCGTTCTCGAACCCGAAGCGGTCGGCCGCGACCTTCTGGTGTCCGCCCAGACCGGCTCGGGCAAGACCGTCGCTTTCGGCCTCGCCATGGCGCCGCAATTGCTTGACGATGGCGGCCGCGCGCGTTTTACGATGGCGCCGCTGGCGCTGGTTGTTGCCCCCACCCGCGAACTGGCCCTGCAGGTCAGCCGCGAGCTTGAGTGGCTGTTCTCCGCCACCGGCGTACGCGTTGCCACCTGCGTTGGCGGCATGGACCCGTCAAAGGAACGCCGCGCACTCAGCCAAGGCGCGCACATTGTCGTGGGCACCCCCGGACGTCTGCGCGATCACCTTGAGCGCGGCTCGCTCGATCTGCGCGAACTCTCGGTCGCCGTCCTCGACGAGGCCGACGAAATGCTGGACATGGGCTTCCGCGAAGACCTTGAGGAACTGCTCGACGCCACGCCCGAAGGCCGCCGCACGCTGCTGTTTTCAGCGACGATGCCTAAACCGATCGTCGCGCTTGCCAAGCGCTACCAGCAGGATGCCCTGCGCATCTCGACCGTCGATTCGGAGCGCGGACACGGGGATATTGCCTATCAGGCGATGGCCGTTGCGCCGGCGGACATCGAAAACACCGTGGTCAACGTCCTGCGCCTGCACGAAGCCGAAACGGCGATGCTGTTCTGCGCCACGCGCGACAATGTCCGCCACCTTCACGCCAGCCTGACCGAGCGCGGCTTTGCCGCCGTCGCGCTTTCGGGCGAGCACAGCCAGAATGAGCGCAACCACGCGTTGCAGGCCCTGCGTGACCGACGCGCCCGCGTCTGCGTTGCCACTGACGTTGCTGCGCGCGGCATTGACCTTCCGACGCTGTCGCTGGTCGTCCACGTCGAGATCCCGCGCGATGCCGAAGTGCTTCAGCACCGTTCGGGCCGTACGGGCCGCGCCGGCAAGAAAGGCACGGCAATACTGATCGTGCCGTACCCGCGGCGCCGCCGTGTCGAATCGATGCTGCGCGATGCCCGCGTTCCGGCCGAATGGATCAACGCACCGTCAGCTGCCGAAATCCGCGCGGCTGACAGCGAGCGCCTGCTCTCCGCCCTGCTCGCGCCCGTAGAAGCCGGTGAAGGTGACCGTGAACTGGCCGCGCGCCTGCTCACCGAGCGCAGCGCTGAAGATATCGCCGTGGCCCTCGTCCAGGCGCACCGCTCGCGTCTGCCCCAGCCCGAGGAATTGCTCGCCGCCGAGGCTTCTGCCCCGCAGCGCGGTCCGCGTCCGGGTTTCGAAGGCAGCTCGTGGTTCCGGCTCAACGTCGGCCGCCGCCAGAACGCCGATCCGCGCTGGATCCTGCCGTTGCTTTGCCGCCGCGGCCATGTCAGCCGTTCCGACATTGGTGCGATCCGCCTGACCGCTGACGAGACCCTGTTCGAGATCGCCGGCCCAGCCGCCTCGCGCTTCCTCGATGCCGTAAAGCGCACCGCGGAAGAAGACCCCGATGTCGAGATCGTCGCGATCGAAGGCAAGCCGCGTGACGAAGCGCCGCGTTCGCACGAAGGCCGCCGCGACAATGCTCAAGGCAATCGCGTGCACCGCGATCGTGGCCCCCGCGATAATGGTCCGCGTGGCGATGGTCCTCCCCGCTCCGGCCCCGGTGGCGGCAAGCACGCGCCGCGCGCGCAAAAGAAGTTCGTCCACCGCAAGGGCCCCAAGACGCCCAAATGATCGCGATCCACGTCGATGCCGATGCCTGTCCGGTAAAGGAGGAGATCTACAAGGTCGCCTTCCGGCATGGTGTTCCGGTTACCGTCGTCAGCAACAGCCCGATCCGGGTGCCGCAGCACGAATTGATCAGCCGCGTCGTGGTGAGCGATGGCTTTGACGCGGCGGATGACTGGATTGCCGAGCGCGCCGCCCCAGGCACAGTCTGCATCACCGCCGATATCCTGCTCGCCGACCGCTGCCTCAAGGCCGGGGGCACCGCGATTTCGCCCAGTGGCAAGCCCTTCACGCTCAACTCCATCGGCAGCGCTATCGCCACCCGCGCGATCATGGCCGATCTGCGCGCGGGCGGGGACATAATCGGTGGCCCCGCGCCGTTCTCGAAGACTGATCGTTCGCGCTTCCTCTCGGCGCTTGATGAGGCGCTGGTCCGGCTCAAGCGTCACACCTGAACGATCGGCAGGTCATGGCCGATAAATGAAGTCGCCGGTGGCCTGAACTGAAAAAATTGAACTTCAGTCCGGTTCGGGAGCAGTTGTTCATCATGAACGAAGGGTGAGCTCGAGCCACCTGCCGAGACCCTGGCCGCGACAGCTGATTCACCCGGTACGATCCAAAAATTGCGTCCAAAATGAACGCACTACGCGTTTATGCCGGTTCGGGTTGACCCTATCCTGCGTGGATGAATGAAATCGAAAAAAGCGGTGAGGCTCGGCCTCTGATCAGCGTGGTGATCACCTGCTACAACCTTGCCGCCTACATTCGTGAAGCCATCGATTCCGTTCTTGCGCAGGAGTTAGCTGGCCCTTTCGAAATCATCGTCGTCGATGATTGCTCCACCGACGATAGCTCGAGCATTATTGCGACCTATTCCGAAGCACGGCTGGTTTCCACGTCAGTGAACGGCGGTGTCATGTTAGCCACTGTTGCCGGGGTTCAAGCCGCCCGGGGCGACATTGTTGCGCTGCTTGATGGTGACGATACGTGGGAGCCCGGCAAACTCGCAGCCGTGCGGGCGCAATTCGCCGACCCCCGCGTCGGCTTCGTGACACACGATCTGGTCTATGCCGACGCAGAATGCAGGCCTACAGATGCTCCCACTCGCCCCAGGGCAGTCCTGGGCCCGGCATCAGCGCCGCAGCGCGAAGCACTGTTGCGCGATGGCCTGCTAAACCTGGGCGATTACATCTGGCTTGGCAGCGCCTTCTCGTTCCGCAAGAGCCGGATCAAATGGGCCAATTTCATCGAATGGGTATTCACCCTGCCTGATCCACGCAACGTCTATCAGGATTGGCCGCTTGCCTATTGGATCGCTTTGCAGCGGGACGTGGGCATGGTCTACATCGACGAAAAGCTGTTCCGTTATCGCTTGCATGGCGCCAACCACAGCGGCGATGCCCGCACGGTGCAGAGGGCGGTGCGCAATTACCGCCGGGCCTTCCTGACCATTTCGGCGATCGAACAGCTGGCCCGCAGGGACGGCAGGGTCGCGGCAAAGACGCTCAGAATCGTAACGGCCCGCGTTGCACACAATGCGGCGCGATTGGCAGCCCACCTTCCCTATCAGCAGTTTTCTGCTGTCAGGCATCATGTCAGATCCCTGCCTGACCTGCGCGCCCGCGGCGTCATGCTTCGCGAGACTGTCGTTCTTGGCGCGCTTGTCGTTTTGGGTCCTTCGCTCGCAAGGCGGCTGAGCGCGGCCCGTAGCGCCTTTTCCTGAGAGCCTGATAGCTATTGGCGCTCTGCCCACCTCCAGCGGATGATCGAAGTATGTACCCCGAGTTGGCGATAGGCCGTGCGATCTGAAAGCACGGCTACGAAAGTGATTGAAACAAACTGGGCAAGTGCGCCGCCTACCCCGCCGAAACCCGACAGCAACAGAGCGACAGCGACGGATGCACCCACCGCGACGCCAATGGTGTAAATCAGGGTCAGAGCACGTTCCTGGCCAGCCATGGCGAGCAGGATCGGCCCCATCCCGAACAGGCTGAACGAAAGCTGCGTGAGGGCGATCACCGATAGCGGCGCCCATGCCCCTGCGTAAGCTTCACCGAATGCGAAGACCAGCAGCGGTTTGCCAAGCAGTATAACCCCGGCTGCCATCGCCACGGCTATTGCCGACATCGACCGGCTGACGCGGTCAAGCACGGCCTGAAGCGCGACCCTGTCGCCCGAATGGCTCAACCGCGAGATTTCCGGGGCCAGAATGTTATGAACAATGCTCAGCGGCAGCGTGAGAAGAGCCCCGCAGGACAGTGCCACGCGGTAAAGTCCCAGTTCGTCTCCCGGTGATAGCCAGCCGATAATGATCAGCCCATAGGTTCCGTCAAGCTGGCGCAGGATATCGATCATGCCGAGCGGGAGTGCCACTTTGAGCCAGGCCGGTCTGGCCTCAGGTCCCGTCACCAGCCGCTCGTGGTGGTCCGCTTGAAGAGTGGCTCGGCCAAACCAGACTTGGCTGACAGCAAATGCCACAATGGCCACGCTCAGCTGGATATACAGCACCTCGCTGACCGATACGCCGTGGCCGATCAGGACCGCAGGGACCAGAATTGCGAATAGGGTTGCGGGACGTCCCAGGATGTCCATGAACTGCCCTCGCCCCATTTGCCCTATTCCCCGCAGGCTGGAGGACAGTAGCGCGACCTGCGCGACGAAGGCAGTTAGCACCGCTCCTGTCAGCAGGTCCCTGCTTGCGATTCCGAGGAAGCCCCCGCGCCAGAACGCTACCAGCCCAGCGGCAGCAAGCAGCAAAAGCGAGGCGACCATCGAGCTGAACTGGAAACGCCTCGCCCGATCGCGGATCTCGCTCCAACAGCCGTGTGCGGAACGGATGGCGAAATCGCGCACAGCAAGCTGGGGAGTGCCGAGGAGGACGATGTTGACGAACAGGCCAGACAGAGAAATTACCAGGCCATAGACGCCGAAATCGCCCGGCCCCCACATCCGCGCGAGGATGACGCCAGTCCCGAAGGTGACAGCCATCCCGCACAGCCTGAGCGCAAGGCTCGCCAAGCCGAGCAGGAACACGCGCGGGGAATTGCGCAGCCGCTGCAGCTCGCCATGCACCGCGGCCGCGACACTATTCAAACGCATGTCATTGAAAGACCCTGTGTCTCGTCGCGAGTGCGGCTGATTGCATATGACCTCGCATTCTACTAGCCGTGCTGCCATGGCAAGCCGGGTTATCATTGCAGTCGGCCGACTTTTTCGGCGCGCGAGGGGCTACATGCTGTTCGGCAAGCGGGTCGAAATATTCGGCCCGTTCACCGTGCTGGTGCCCGGTGGCGTGCGATTGGGCCGGAATGTTGCAATCAACCACGGCGTATTCCTCAATGGCGGGTGCGGCATAGAAATCGGTGATGACGCGGTTCTGTCGGCCAGATGCATGATAATCGATGTTGGGCTCGATCCATCTACCTTCGGCGAGACAATTGCTTACCGAAATGCACCAATTCGGATCGGATCGCGCGCGTGGATCGGGGCAAGTGCGATTATCCTGCCCGGCGTCACGATTGGTGACGGGGCCATAATCGGCGCTGGTTCTGTCGTGACGCGGGACGTTCCTCAGGGACAGACATGGGCCGGCAATCCTGCGCGCGCCCTGCCCACGCGTTCTTGATTCTCGCGCGCTAAGCCGCGTCCAATTCACCTCAGGAAAAATCATGTCTCTGGTCAGTTTTATCCGGCGCCGGCAACTCAATCCGTTGTGGGAGCATCTTCATCTGGTCGCGCTGGTAGGAATGAACTTCTGGGCTTCGGCCTTCGACAGTTCGGGAGAAAAAGAGGCGATCGACTTCGTCCGTCAGAGGCTGAAAGGCATCCAGGCCCCGGTCATTTTCGACATCGGCGCGAATGTCGGGGAGTTCAGCCAGCACTGTCAGGCAGGGTTTGGCCCAGGATGCAGGATTCATGCGTTCGAACCGGCCAGCTCGACATATGCCGAGCTTGTCCGGCGCACCCGGAACTCTTGCGCTTCCGTTGAAGCCCATCGCCTTGGCGTCAGCGATGCCGAAGGGACCGCCGTCCTCCATTCATCGGAAGCCTGTTCAACCATTGCCTCGTTGGTCGAACTCGAACGTCCGATCCGACCGTTCGATGCCGCACTTGACGAGAAAGTTGATCTGACGACGATTGATGCCTTCAGCGCCAGCCGGGACATCGAGCGGATCCATTTCCTCAAGCTTGACATCGAGGGCCACGAACTCGCCGCCCTGAAGGGCGCGCGGACTATGCTCGCAGAGGGCCGCATCGATTGCGTGCAGTTCGAATTCGGTGAGAACAACATCAGTTCTCGGACCTTCCTGAACGATTTCGTCAAGCTGCTATCGGCCTTCGATCTCTTCCGGATCGTACCCGGCGGTCCCGTTGCCTGGACTTACAAAGGCGGCGCAAGCGAGCTTTTCGCCACGATGAACTACCTTGCAGTTCGGCGAGGCGTCGAAGCATCATCAAACTGACAGACCTCAATACTAATTCGCATTAGCGAATAATCATTCCCCTTTTCGATCTTTCTGGACAAGCGCCGGGTCGCCGTGGCATTTCAGCGGGGAGCCAGAATGCGTTTGGGAGAAGCCAGTGGTCGATACGTCGAAAGTCCAGTCCGTGCCGGGCACCGACCTCAGCCTGAAGGGTGAGGAGCACGTCCGCGTTTACCGCGAGACCAATGGCGAAACCGGCTATATCTGGAACGGGGTCACCACACTTTTGCTCACTTTCACCGGCCGCAAGAGCAAGCAGAAGCGGACCATCGCAATCATCTATACCCAGGTCGGCGACGCGCCGGTGATCATCGCCAGCAAGGGCGGCTGGCCCGAACACCCGCAGTGGTATCTCAACCTGCTTGAGGACCCTGCCTGCGAAGTCCAGATCAAGGACCGCGTGTTCAAGGCTCGCGCACGCACGGCGGAGTCGCCCGAGCGCGAGGAAATCTGGGCCGAATGCGTGACGAATTGGCCGAATTACGACATCTACCAGTCACGCACCGACCGTCTGATCCCGGTGGTTGTGCTGGACCCGATGTAAGACGAGCCCCGGCCGAGACCGGGGCGCCTCATCTTATCAGGCAGCCGCCCCGTGGCAGTGCTTGTACTTCGCGCCTGAACCACAGGGGCACGGCGCATTGCGCGACAGGCCCAGCGCTTCGTAAGGATCCTTGCCCAGCGCGGCATGCTCAGCCGTCGGCGCGGCCGTGCCGAGCGTTGCCAGCATGGCTTCTGACCCGACTAGCGGCTTGTATCCATCGTTCTCACCGGTAAACGGATCAATGTGACCGGTCAGGAAGTCCGGCAGGTCGGGCAGCTCAGGCGGCGGGGCGAATTGCAACTGGCTTGTCGACAGGATCTTGGTCACGTCCTCGCGGATCGCCTCAAGCATGCGCTCGAACAGGCTGAACGCTTCGCGCTTGTACTCGTTGATCGGCTGCTTCTGCGCATAGGCGCGCAGGAACACCACCTGCCGCAGTGCGTCGAGCGTGGCGAGGTGTTCCTTCCAGTAATGGTCGAGCCGTTCGAGCAGGACGCTCTTTTCGACCTGACGCCAGATCTCCTGATTATCGATCATCTTGGCGTCCATCGCCTCGTCGGCAAGTCTGGACACGCGTTCCTCGACCTCTTCGGGATCGATGCCGTCTTCCTCGATCCATGCCTCGAAGGGAATTTCAATGCCTAGCACGTCAGCAAGGCGTTCCTTCAGGCCGGCGACGTCCCACTGTTCAGGATAGGACCCGGGAGGGCAGGCATCGCCGACCAGTGCGTTGACGGTATCGCGGCGCATGTCGACGACGACTTCGTCCACCGCATCGGCGTCCATGATGTCGGCGCGCTGTTCGTAGATCACCTTGCGCTGGTCGTTCATCACGTCATCGTATTCGACGACCTGCTTGCGGATGTCGTAGTTGCGCGCCTCAACCTTCTTCTGCGCGGTCTCGATCGCCTTCGACAGCCACTTCGATCCGATCGCCTCGCCATCGGCAAGGTTCGAATTCATCATGCGGCTGAACAGGGTGTCCGGCCCGAAGATACGCAGCAGGTCATCCTCGAGGCAGAGGTAGAACTTCGACATGCCCGGATCGCCCTGACGGCCCGAACGGCCGCGCAGCTGGTTATCGATGCGGCGGCTTTCGTGGCGTTCGGTGCCGATCACGCAGAGCCCGCCGGCGGCCAGGACTGCCTCCTTTTCGGCGGCGACTTCGGCCTTGATGCGTTCGACCCCGGCATCATGCTTGTCGCCTTCAGGAATATCCTTGAGCTCGTCGTTGATGCGGAATTCGGCATTGCCGCCGAGCTGAATGTCGGTGCCACGGCCAGCCATGTTGGTGGCGACTGTCACCGCGCCAAGCCGTCCGGCCTGTGCAACGATGTGGGCTTCCATTTCGTGGAACCGTGCGTTGAGAACGGCGTGCTTGACGCCTTCCTTGTTGAGGTAATCGGACAGCAGCTCGCTCTTCTCGATCGAGACCGTGCCGACCAGCACCGGCTGGCCGCTGTCGCTGCGTTCGCGAATCAGCTTGGCGATGGCGGCGAACTTGTCAGCCGTGTTCTTGTAGAATTCGTCCTCATCATCGATGCGCTTGACCGGGATATTGGTCGGGATGGTGACGACGTTCATCTTGTAGATGTCGAAGAATTCGGCCGCTTCGGTCGCCGCCGTGCCGGTCATGCCGCCCAGCTTGGGGTACATGCGGAAATAGTTCTGGAAGGTAATCGAGGCCATGGTCTGGTTCTCGGGCTCGATCTGGACGCCTTCCTTGGCCTCAACCGCCTGGTGCAGACCGTTCGACCAGCGGCGGCCATCCATCTTGCGACCGGTGAACTCGTCGATGATCACGATCTTGCCGTCTTCGACCACATAGTCATCGTCGCGCTTGAACATGATCACGGCACGCAGCGCTTCGTTGAGGTGATGGACGACCTGCGTGTTCTCCACATCGTAGAGGTTCGACCCTTCGAGCAGCCCGGCATTTTCCAGCTCGCGCTCGGCCCATTCGACGCCGTCTTCGGTCAGGGTGATCGACTTGGTCTTCTCGTCCTTTTCGTAAAGCTCCTCGGGCAGGCGCTTCACGATGGCGTCGACCGAGACGTAGAGGTCGCTCTTGTCGTCAGTCGGCCCGGAGATGATCAGCGGAGTGCGCGCTTCGTCGATCAGGATTGAATCGACCTCGTCGACGATGGCGAAGTTGAAGGGGCGGTGCACCATTTGCGACCGCTCGTGCTTCATGTTGTCGCGCAGGTAATCGAAGCCGAGTTCGTTGTTCGTCGCGTAGGTAATGTCGGATTCGTAGGCGACGCGGCGCTCTTCCTCTACCAGGTTGGGCACGATCACGCCCACGGTCAGGCCGAGGAACTTGTAGATCTGGCCCATCCAGTCGGCGTCGCGGCGGGCAAGGTAATCGTTGACCGTGACGACGTGGACGCCCTTGCCCTCGATGGCGTTGAGATAGACCGCCAGCGTTGCCACCAGCGTCTTGCCCTCACCCGTACGCATTTCGGCAATTTCGCCGCGATGGAGCACGATGCCGCCGATCATCTGGACGTCGAAATGCCGCATGCCGAGAACACGCTTCGACGCCTCGCGCACCGTGGCGAAGGCTTCGGGCAGGATATCGTCGAGCGATTGTCCTTCGATCAGCTGGGCGCGGAACTTGTCGGTCTGGGCGCGCAGTTCATCGTCGGTCAGGGCTTCGAGCGTGGGTTCATAAGCCGCGATCTGACGAACGATCTTGTCGAGGGACTTGACATAACGGTCGTTGGACGAGCCGAAAATGCGCTTGGCAATGGCGCCGATCATAGGGATTTCCTGAATTTACGGGGGCGCCGTCGGGCGCGAAAATGCGATGGAATTGAAGCAGGTGTCAGGCGCAGGCGTGCGCTGACGGACAACCATAGGGTTGAAAACCGACGCTATTCGCGCGCGCGGTCGCTTCCGAGCTGGACTGCGGGGATATAGACCGGGCGTTTGCGTTCCGCCGCAGCGGGGGTACAATCGCGATCTTTCCGGTCAGGTTTGGCCACAGCGGCAGCGCTTGGCGCCACCTGAGCAGTGAGCGCCTGGCGCTGGACCCGAACGGAAGAAACCGCCCCGACCTGCTCGCTCCCGACCCCACACATGCGCGCCTGAACCGGCGCGCCTTGCGCGACGAGCCCCATGAGGGCGAGAAAGGCGAGAATGATACGCTTCATCGGAGGCTGCAAGATAGGGCTTTGTAACGGCAAGGTCCAGTCCTGACGAAAATCAATCAACCGGTACCACATCAACCCTGATCGTGGTCACGACGCGGCGCTTGATTGGATTGCCGGATTGATCGCGATAGGGGAGCATCTTCCTGACACCGCACTGTCTCGCACCGGCAACCCCGCCCGGCATATCCTCCGACGATTTTTCAATCCGGCAATCGCTCATTGTGCCGTCCTCGTTGACGAGCATGCTCATCACCGCTTCGCCGGGATTTGGACCAGCGCGCGGGACGTCGCTCGGAATGACCCAGCGCACTGCGTTCTGGTAAGTGCCCTGAACAGGCTTCCCTCGCGTGTTGAGAGCTGGCGTAAACCGGGCTCGCTCCCTGACCAATCTGCATGTGGCCTCATCAAGAGCGGGCGAACCAGCGCTTTGCACGATAATGCATTCACTGACGCGACCGACCGTATCCACAATGGCTCGGAACCGAACCGTACCGGTTATCCGCTCACGCAAGGCTGAGGCGGGATAGTCGCTCATCGTGACCCATTGCGCCGGGCTACTTTCTGGTCTCGCCGGACGCGGCAGGCCAGATGGCTGTGATGGAACCGACAGATAAGCTCCGGGCTGCGGCGGAGTAGCCTGGACTCCGTTGACACGCGCGAGGGGCGCCGAGGTTAGCATCAGCAGCGAAACGGCGATGAACATGATCGAGACCTTCCTCTCGCCCAAAAATGCAACGTCTTATGATTGCGAACAAATTCCGTGCGGGAGTGTTAGTAACGAGGCCGGACGAAAGGGCAATACTTGCTCACCCTGCCAAGCATCAATAAGGGCTTTGGCCATGTCCGACGCCGTCTCCCCGCTCGCCTCGCCCTTCCCCGTCATGCCGCCGATCGCCGGCGTCAAGCTGCGCGTCGCCCGCGCCGGGTACAAGGACTGGGGCCGCTGCGACCTGACCTTTGCCGAACTGGCCGAGGGCACGGCGGTGGCCGGCGTGTTCACTCGCAACGTCTGCTGTTCCAGCGAAGTCGAACTGGGCCGCGAGCAGGTCAAAGCCGGTCGCGCACGGGCATTGGTGGTCAATGCCGGCAATTCCAACGCCTTCACCGGCTATCGCGGGCGCGAAGCGGTCGAGCAGATCATGAAACAGGTTGCCGATGGTCTTAGCTGCGAAGCGGACGAAGTCTTCGTCTCTTCCACCGGCGTGATCGGCGTACCCCTACCCAAGGACAAGGCGCGCGAAGGCGTGGCAGCGGCGCTTGTTGCACCTCAGTGTTCATGGGAGGATGCGGCCAGAACTATCGGAACTACCGATACTTTCTCTAAGGGCGCCACCGCCCAAGCCGTGGTCGATGGCCGCACGGTCACACTCTGCGCCATCATCAAGGGCAGCGGCATGATCGCGCCCGACATGGCGACGATGCTCGGTTACATTTTTACCGATGCCGCCGTTTCGCCCGCGTTCCTGCAAGAATGCCTGTCAGCCGCGAACCGTTCGTCCTTCTCGTGCATCACGGTCGATAGCGACACCTCGACGAGCGACACCGTGCTGGCCTTCGCTACCGGCAAGGCGGGCAATGCGCCGTTGACCGGGTTCGACAGCCCCGGCGCCGATGCCTTTGCAAGCGCCCTGCATGACGTCTGCAAGCAGCTTGCTCACCTCGTCGTGAAGGATGGCGAAGGCGCGCAGAAGTTCATTACCATTTCGGTGACCGGAGCGATCAATGACGAGAGCGCCCGCAAGGTAGGTCTTGCTATCGCCAACTCCCCGCTGGTCAAGACCGCGATCGCTGGCGAGGATGCCAACTGGGGCCGCGTTGTCATGGCCGTGGGCAAGGCGGGCGAACCTGCCGACCGCGATAAGCTCTCGATCGGTTTCGGCGGCACCTGGGCGGCGCGCGATGGCCTGCCGCTAGCCGATTATGACGAAGCGCCAGTCGCCGCGCATCTCAAGGGCCGCGAAGTGACCATCGAGGTCGACCTCGGCCTTGGCGATGGCCGCGCGACAGTATGGACCTGCGACCTGACGCACGGCTACATTTCAATCAACGCGGACTACCGCTCTTGAGCGAGGCCCTCACCCGCGAAGTCCACCAGCTGATGCAGCTGGCGAGCGAAATGGCGATCCTGCCGCACTATCAGTCGCTCACCGCCGATCAGATCAACGCCAAGGCGCTGGATGACGTGGTCACTGTCGCCGATCACGCGGCAGAAGCGATCCTTGCCGAAGGTCTCGGCAAACTGCTGCCCGAAGCGGCAGTCGTCGGCGAGGAGGCCTGCCACGCCGACCCGTCGCTGATGGAGAGCCTGTCTGAAGACCTGTGCTGGATCATCGATCCGCTTGACGGGACCAACAATTTTGCTGCCGGTAAGCTGCCGTTCGGCGTGCTGGTCGCGCTGGCCGAGCGGGGAGAAACCATCGGTGGATGGATCTATGACTGCCTGTCGGGTCGCTTTTGCCATGCGCAGTTCGGCAAGGGCGCATACGTTGATGGGGAGCGAATTTACGCGCGGCCCAGCGGCGAAAATCCGCCAATTGCCGCGATTTCGCTTGTCTTCGCCGACCCTGATCGACGTGAGGCGCTGAAGACCGGGATCGCCCCGCACTACACCTGCGTCGACATCCCGCGCTGCGCTGCCGAGCAATGGCCCCGGCTGGCGTTGGGGATCAACGATGTCTCAATCTTCGAGCGCACGCTGGCCTGGGATCATGCCGCAGGCGTGCTGCTGCTTAACGAGGCTGGCGGCAAGGCGGCACGGCCCGATGGCCGCGCCTACCGCGTTGACGCGCATTTGCAGAAAGGCCTGATCGGCGCGTCCAGTCCTGCCTTGTGGGATGAACTGGCTGCGCGGATGGCGTTGATTTGAAAATCCTCCCTGAGCTTTGCTCGGGGAGGTGGCAGTCCGAAGGACTGACGGAGGGGTGTCGGCGCAGCCGCACGGACAGCGCCATTACCCCTCCACCATCGCTGTGCGATGGTCCCCCTCCCCAAGCAAGCTCAGGGAGGATTGAGTTTAAATCACGCTTTCGATCCAGCTCTTGATCTGGCTTTTCGGCGCGGCGCCCAGCTTGTGCGCGACAACTTCGCCGTTCTTGATCAGCACCATCAGCGGGATCGACTGCACGCCGAACTTGGCGGCGGTGTCAGTGTTCTCCATGATATCGACCTTGGCGATGGTCAGTTCGCCAGCCATTTCCTCGGAGATTTCCTCAAGGCTCGGGCCGATCATCTTGCACGGACCGCACCAGTCCGCCCAGAAATCGACGAGCACCGGCTTGTCGGACTTGAGCACGTCGGCTTCGAAGCTGGCGTCGGTAACGGCGATGGTCGGCATGGGAATGTCTCCTGATTTGTTGCGGCCAATTTAGGCACTCGGCGGGCGGACGCAACTCCCGGCCAGCGAAAGGTTTACTCGGGCGCGGACAAGCCGGGCTTGAACCGCGCCAG
>NZ_JANPGP010000080.1:0-18171 GCF_031424035.1 Novosphingobium sp. | reverse complement strand
CAGCCCCGCGATCAGCCGGTGGCCGCCGCGCGGGTTGGACTTGTCGTGGGTGATATCGCCCGCGAGCCGCGCGAAGATGCCGTCGCCGTGGACCTCGATCGTGCCGCGCGCGGCGGTCACGTTCTTGTCGTAGTTGTCGAGTCCGGTCGTCAGGTTCTTGCCGAAGCCGTCGCGGGTGAGGCGCGCAACCGCACCGCCGACGCGGATCGTGCCGTCGCCGATCGGGGCCGATGCCGAGACCACGCCGTCCATCTGGTTGTACGACCCATAAGTCGCGCGGGCCGAAAGGTGCATCACGTCATCGATGCGGCGGGTGACATACTTGACCGCACCGCCAACCGTGTTGCGGCCATAAAGCGTGCCCTGCGGACCGCGCAGCACTTCGATGCGCTGGACGTCATAGATGTCGAGCACGGCAGCCTGAGGACGGTTCAGGTAAACGTCGTCGACATAGATGCCGACGCCCTGTTCGAAGCCGGCAACGGGGTCCTGCTGGCCGACACCGCGAATGAAGGCGGTGAGCGTGGAGTTGGTGCCGCGCGACGGTTCCAGCGTGACGTTGGGGGCCAGATCGGCCAGCGCGGTGATGTCGGTCGCGCCGCTGTTGGCCAACTGCTCGCCCGAAATGGCGGTGATGGCGATCGGCACGTCGATCAGCGTTTCCTCGCGGCGGCGGGCGGTAACGGTGATGACTTCGCCGCTGTCCACGGCCTCATCGGCGGCGGCGTCCTGCGCGAAAGCCGGTACGGTAAGCGAGGTGAGGGCAGTGGCGGCGAGGGCCATGCGAACGGTGTGACGCGCAAAGGTCATCTGAATCTCTCTCCCAAAGGGCGCACTTCGCGCCGCTCCATTGTTGCCCCTTTATTGAAAGGTGAACCACCTTTCAACTTTTGATTGGCAGCGAGTGGAAATCATCCTAATGCGTTGCGCGGAAGCAACAGGCAGGCCAAACGGTTGCCGTGCCTGGGGAGACAATGACCTTGCCTAAGGATTCCGCCCTGCCATCGCGCAACGGCGCTGCCAGTCCCGGCAAGGAACCGCGCACCGCGCGCGGCCGCGAAACGCTTCGCCGCCTGCTCGATGCCGCGGCTGCCGAATTCGGCGAGCGCGGTTTCCACGAAGCCTCGATCAGCGGCATCACCCGCCGCGCCGGCACCGCGCTCGGCAGTTTCTACACCTACTTCGATTCCAAGGATTCGATCTTCTCGGCGCTGGTCACGCATATGAGCCAGTCAGTTGCGGCGGCAGCCGCGGCGGCGGTAACCCCCGGTAGTTCAGGCGTACAGCGCGAGCGCGAGGCGCTGGCCGGCTTCCTCGGCTTCGCTCGCCAGCACAAGGAACTGTACCGGATCATCGACGAGGCTGAATTCGCTGATCCGGAAGCGTACCGCGCACACTACATGGGCACCGCCAAGCGCATCGCCGCACGCTTCGATGAAAGCGTCGCGGCGGGCACCATGTCACCTGGCGATAACGAAGTCCGCGCCTGGGCGACCATGGGCATGAACGTGTTTCTGGGCCTGCGCTTCGGCGTCTGGGGCGAAGAGCGCAGCCCCGAGGACGTCGCCGCCGAGGCCGAGCGCCTTCTGCGCGATGGACTGGGTCCGCGCGGCTAAACCGCCGCCGATCGAGTCAAATCCCCGCCCACCACTGGTAGCCGCGGGCGTCCTCCCAATAACCACCCTTGCCGCCATATAGCCCGGCAAGCGAACTCCGCGCCTCGATCCGCATCACGTATTTCGCGTGCTTGTAGCCCAGCTGACGTTCAGCACGCAGGCGGATCGGCGCGCCGTGGGCAACGGGCAGCGGCTTGTCGTTCATCGCCCAGGCCAAAATCGTCTGCGGATGGTGCGCCTCGATCAGGTCGAGCGATTCGTAATAGGGCGTCGTGCCGAAGCAGTCGGCGCAGTGGAACACGATGTAGCGCGCTGAGGGCAGCAGGCCCGCCATCTTGAGGATCGCCCCGAGCTGTGGCCCCTGCCACTTGCCGATTGCGCTCCACCCTTCGACGCAGTCATGCCGGGTGATCTGCGCGCGCTGCGGCATCGCGCGAAGGGCATCGAGCGGCAGGTCGAGCGCGCGCAGCACCAGCCCATCAACCTTGAGCGCCCAGCGCGCGAACTGGTCCGCCGCATGGCCGCTCCACTCGGTATTGCCCTTCACATTGGTGTTGCCGTTGGCGCGGAACACCGGCGACATCTGCGAGGCGGCGAATTCTGCTGCCAGCGCACCCCCGGCAATCCCGCGCTGCACGGCATAGTGGGCATCGGCAGCGGCTTCGAGGACCGATCGGAACGGGCCCGGCTGCGACAGGCGGTCGCAACCCGACAGAAGCAGCCCGCCGGTGCCGAGGGCACCGGCTGACAGCAGGCGGCGGCGTGAGAACTGGTCAGTCATGGGCGCGCTCCTTGGCTCGCGGCGCAGCAGGTTCAGGCGGCAGGCGGAACCAGCCGGTGATCATCGAGCGCACCTCGTTCACTGGCCCGGCGAGCACGACCATGGCGATGTGAACGATGAAGAACAGCACGATGCCAGTAGCGCAGAGGAAATGAACCGAGCGCGCCGATTGCCGCCCACCGAACAGCTCTGGCAGCCAATGAAACGCGGCATCGAGCGCCGGCGACAAGGCCATGCCGGTCAGTACCAGCACCGGCAGCAGCACGATCAGGACGCCGCAATAGGCCAGCTTCTGCAGAATGTTGTAGCGCGCGGCAGCCTCTCCGGTGGGGAAGCGCAGTGCGGCGTGGTCCTTGATATCCTGCCACAAGTGCGCGGGTGAAAGCTCGCCCAGGCGGGGCCGCAAGTCGCGCCACACGTGGCCGTTGACCGCCGACCAGGCGAGGTAGCCTGCGATTGCTGCGCTGAACACCCAGGCAAAGGCCAGATGCCAGAGCCGCGCATCAGCCGGGCTGTAATGCGATGGAATGGTCATCCACACCGGGAATTGCGGCAGCTCCAGCCAGGCCTTGTCGGGGTTCGCGCCGAAGCGGCCCCAATAGAGCCGGGGGTGCGCGTTGGAGATCATCAGCCCGCTCATCAGCATGATCGTGACGGTGGCGACATTGATCCAGTGCCACAGCCGCGTCGACAGTCGGTGGCGCTTGACCAATGTCGGCGCTGGTGCCGGTGCAGGCGCTGAAACGGGCGAGGGATCTTCAGGCATGTCCATTCGCGGCTCCCTTGGCGCAGGGTCTGAGGCTAGACGCGAAATCAGCGCTCGGCAAATCCGCGCGCATCGCGCGCGAGCGGCATACGCAAGGTATTTTGCAACATCGCGACACCCAGATATTGCCCGACCAGACAGGGCAGCTCGATAAGCTGCGCCTCGTTCCATGTCCGCGCCAGTTCGGCCCAGGTGGCGTCGCTGATCATCTGCCGTTCGAATAATTCGCCCACCGCGCGCAGGATTGCCGCTTCGTGCGAGGACCAGCCGTCGGCTTCCGGACCGGCGCGGACCCGGTCAGTATCCACCTCGGTAAAACCCATTTCGCGCCCGATCAGCACGTGCTGACCCCATTCATAGGGCGCTCCTGCAAGCCAGGCCGTCCGCAGCACCGCCAGTTCGCGTTCGCGCGGCGGGATGGCCGAGCCGCTGAACAGGAAGATGCCGGTTTCCAGTTGCAGGCGGAACAGGTCCGGGTGGCGGGCAAGAACGGCGAAATAGGTGGTCAGCGTCTCGGGCGCTTCCAGCCCCAGGGTATTGCCGATGCGTCGCACGAGTTCGCGCACTTCGCTGCCCAGCTCGTCATCCGGCAGCGGCGGAATGCGGATCGGCGCGCCAATGATCTCGGCCTCGCGAGCTGCAATGTCCTCAGCCGTTTTCACCGGTAGCTCAGCCCCGGATTTCCCTCGGCCAACATGATGCGCAGCGAATTCTGGACATAGGCGGTGGCAACATATTGCCCGACCATCATCGGAAACTCGATCAATTGCGCCTCGTCCCATGTCCGGGCGAGTACCTCCCATGTGTCATCAGCGATGGCATGGTCGCCCACCAGCTCCTCCACCCCGCGCAGGATCGCATTGTCATGCGAGGACCAGGCGGGATCGGCCGACCCGCGCGTCACCCGTTCGACCTCCTCGGTCGTCACGCCCATGCGCTTGGCAATGTCGACATGTTGGCCCCATTCGTAAGGCGCGCGGCACAGCCAGCCGATGCGCAAGATCGCCAGTTCGCGCTCCCGCGGCGAAATGCGGCCGGCAAAGATCGTCGTCCCCATTTCCATCTGCCGCGCGAATACTTCCGGGTGCTTCATCATCGTGCGCATGTAATCTGGAAT
This sequence comes from Novosphingobium sp., assembly GCF_031424035.1. Taxonomy (GTDB): domain Bacteria; phylum Pseudomonadota; class Alphaproteobacteria; order Sphingomonadales; family Sphingomonadaceae; genus Novosphingobium. The sequence continues at coordinate 13,891 of NZ_JANPGP010000080.1, read as the reverse complement.
CTTGTCCGGCGTCACCGGCTGTGCCCCGGCCCCGGCGCGCACCGCGTTGACCAGGCCCAGCGCGCCCGCGTCGACTGCATCGCCGGTAAGCGCCGCAATCCGCGGGCCATCGCCCACCACTTGCCGCTGCCGCTCCTGTAAATTGAAAGAAATCCCGCCACGCTCAATCGCGCTCATCCTGCCGCTCCCAATCAGTTTGGCAGCAGGCTAGGCGTATGCGCTCAGGCCGCAAGCCGGCGGCGGACTGATCGCCGGGAAGATGCGCGTTGACCCAAACCCGCCCCCTGTGCCAAAGCGCCGCCGCTGGCACGCGGGTGTAGCTCAATGGTAGAGCAGCAGCTTCCCAAGCTGAATACGAGGGTTCGATTCCCTTCACCCGCTCCACCTTCTCATTCACCGTCATTCGGGAATGGCTAGACAAACCACACAAAACAGCGATATTTAAGCGGTTATCAGGCCGCTTGCGTCCAGTTGCGTCCACAGTCAGTCGTCCGTCGTTGGGGGTATGATTGGGGAGTATATGCAAACCGGCCATCTCACCCCTTTAATCAAAGGGGGTATATTGGGGGTATAGACCCCCGGAGAGGCTGGCGATTCCATGGCTTTGACCGACTTCACAATTCGCAATGCCAATCCCGGAGCGAAGGCAATCAAGTTGTCGGACGGCGGGGGCATGTTCCTGCTTGTCACACCAGCGGGGGGAAAGCTCTGGCGGCTGAAATACCGCATTGATAAGCGCGAAAAGCTGCTGGCCATGGGAGCCTATCCCGAAATTGGTTTGGGCGAGGCTCGCAGGCGTCGGGAAGAGGCGCGCGAACTGATCGCCTTGGGCAAAGACCCTGCCCGCGAAAAGCAGCGGGACAAGGTGCGCTCCCGCATTCAAGCGGCGGACACATTCGCGGCGATCTGCAAAGAGTATTGCGAGAAGCGCAGGCGGGACGGCCAAAAGGGCTGGGCACCGGCCACGGCAGTGCGGAGCGAATACCTGTTGGGGTTGGTCACCGCCTCAATCGGCAAATTGCCCATTGGCGAAATTGAACCGGCTGACGTGCTGACAGCCATTCGCCGGATTGAAGGCAAAGGCAAGCTGGAGAGCGCCCGGCGCAGCTTGCAACTGGCTGGCGCAGTGTTTCGCTACGCCGTGGCAACCGCTCGCCTGACGTCGGACCCGACCCGCGATCTACGCGGCGCGCTGACAGCCCCAACCGTTACACATTACGGCGCGATCACCGATGCAGGGAAGGTTGGGCAATTGCTCCGTGCAATTGATGGGTATGAGGGCACCGGCATCACGAAGCTGGCTTTGCAGATTGCGCCCCATGTTTTCGTTCGCCCCGGCGAATTGCGCCATGCCGAATGGTCTGAATTCGATTTGGACGGCGCGCTCTGGATTATTCCGGCAGGCAAGATGAAGATGCGCAAGGCTCACCAAATCCCACTGTCGCAGCAAGCCGTTGCGTTGTTCCGGGAAGTTCAGGCGTCAACCGGGCCAGAGGGTTTTGTATTTCCCTCTATCCGCACTCGCACCCGCCCCATGAGCGAAAACACCGTAAATGCCGGATTGCGGCGGCTGGGCTATACGAGCGACGAAATGACCGCGCACGGGTTTGCCCGAATTTCGAAGCGTTCAAAGCTTGGTCGCAAAACTTGGGGCACGAGCGGATAATGACGACGCTCTTAAGCTATGGAACGGTTGAACCGCACCGGCAGGCGGAATTGATCCGGAGCATGGGAGGAGCGAAAGTCGCGGCTGGAAAGTTGGCGTCGAATGTCGATCCAGCATTGGTGGCGCAAGTGGTCGCCGTGATGCAAAATATGCAGGGCTAGCCAGCTGATTTGGGGGTATTATTGGGGGTATGTTCCGATTTGGCTCTGTGAAAAATAGCCTAAATAAGCCAAAAACTGGCATTTTTGCGGTTCCCTTCACCGCTCCAGCCCTCGCTTCCCACAACATCCCGAAAATGCTACAAAACCTTGGAAGTCCTAGGGTTTTCACAACGCATTTGTCCCGCTTACGCCCGTATTTTCTCGCCACATCTCGCGAATCTGGGGGCCATTTTGGGGGCCAAGTGGGTTTCGGTCAATTCGAGTGGCCCCCAGGCTGGGGGCCACTTGGGATGGAAGGGATTGAAATCGTGGCACTTACTGACGTCGCCGTCCGCAATGCTAAGCCGGGGCCAAAGCCCTACAAGATGGGTGATTCCCACGGCCTGTTCCTTCTGGTCCAGCCAACTGGCGGAAAACTCTGGCGGTTCAAGTACCGGGTCGATGGTCGCGAGAAGAAACTGGCGATTGGTCCCTACCCGGAAATCGGTCTGGGCGAGGCTCGCAGGCGGCGCGATGAGGCCCGCGAGGCGATGACCTTTGGCAAAGATCCGGCACGCGAAAAGCAGCGTGAAAAGATTAGGTCGAAGATAGAGGCCGAAAACACATTTGCCGCGATCACTGCCGAATTCTGCGAGAAGCGAAGGAGGGACGGCCAACGCGCCTGGGCACCGGCCACCGCCAAGCGTTGCGAATACCTTCTGTCGATCCTGTGCGGTTCAATCGGTACCATGCCGATCGCCGAGATTGAGCCGGCTGATGTGCTGGTCGCGGTTCGTCGGATCGAAGTCAAAGGCAAACTCGAAAGCGCCCGGCGCACGCTCCAGCTGGCAGGCTCTGTGTTCCGCTATGCGGTCGCCACGGCACGCCTCAAGTCCGACCCAACGCGTGACCTCAAGGGGGCGCTGACAAGCCCCACTGTCACGCATTACGGGGCGGTTATCGACCCCGCAGGGGTGGGCGAGCTGCTCAGGTCAATCGATGGCTACGAGGGGCAGCCGATCACCAAATTCGCCATGCAGCTTGCGCCGCATGTGTTCGTCCGACCTGGTGAACTTCGGCATGCGGAATGGTCGGAAATCGATCTGGAAGGGGCGCTGTGGACGATCCCGGCGAGCAAGACCAAGATGCGCAAGGAACATGTCGTCCCGCTCTCGCGCCAGGCCATTGCGATCCTGAAGAGCGCACATTCGCTGACCGGCCCAAGCGGCTATGTCTTCCCCTCCGTCCGCACCCGCCGACGCCCCATGAGCGACAACACGATCAACGCCGGGCTGCGCCGCCTGGGCTAGGCCTCAGCATCCCCTAGCCATTCGGTCAGCCGCGTCTTGCCACCCCCCGCTTCGCCAAGCAGAACGATGTTGCCCGACAGCTCGAGCAGCACCTCATGCCTGACCTCGCGAAACTCAGTGCCGACGGCGTAATGGAGCCTGCGGGGGATAAAGACTTGCACAATCACCTATTGCCTGACCGGAGCGATTTCGGAAAGTGCCAAGCATTGGCCTGCATTCCGTACGATTCGTACCTATTTTCATTCTGCGACCATATTCAGCCTGGTGGACCGGCGCTGGCTGGGGAAACCCCTCCGCGCATTATGAGAAGTTCCGGATCATCCGGTCTTCGGGCCTCCCTCTGCACGGAACGCTGGACGCTCCAACTACGCGTTGTTTTCAGCCTTCCTTTTCCAATAGATCCAATTCAAGAACGCGTCGGCTTCTGAGAGATCGGCGGCACCGATGCGCCCAGCGAGCGCCTGTATCGTCTCGCACAACCGCTCGTAACTTCCTGGACCAATAGCATGGAACTGCGCATATTGGGGCGACGCAATTCCAAGCGCCCCGAGGGCGCCAACAGTGTTGCCGTTATAGACAGCGTATTGCGTCGGCGCGAAGGTGCACAAAATTTCGGTCGCCATATTCAGGCCGACGCCGGGTATTGATTCCGCCGCACGTCTGATCTCTGCGTAACCCTCCCTCGGAGGGCGTTGGCTGGCGTCCCGCGCAAGAGCGAAGAGCCGAATTACTTTGGCAGGGTGTTCGAGCGCCTTGCTCCCTTGTCTGTGGATGCTGCCAGAACCCCAAAGATGCCTGCCCCCGGCGCTGCCCATGAGGTCGCCAAGGCCGTCTTTGGCCACCTTCCGCGCGGCCGCGTCAACAGTATGACTGGCAAGCGCAGCAATTGATTGCTGCACTCGGAGGGCTTGTGTACGTTTCCGTCGCCTGTCTGCCTGCGCCGTGCTCGTGGCAGGATCAGCAAGATAGCGCTGGTGCCAGTCGAGGATTACACGCAAGTCGAAGCCGTCGGGGAGCGCCTTGTCGCGCGCTTTTTCGTATCGCTCACGCTCGCGCTTATCGATCCCATGTTGGGAGGTGTACTGCTGAAGCAAAAGCGGATCGAGCGTCTGAAACCGCTTCCAAGCCCGATAGCGATCGAAAGTCTTATTCAGCGCCGTTGTCACCGCATCGTCATTTGCGTGGTCAATGACCAGCGATATTTCCTCGTTTGATTGAAGCGCGCCTTTCGTCAGGTTCGCAGATCCCACAAGGCTGCGCCAGTTTTCGCCGCGCCGGGAGCAGTAAACCTTTGGATGAAATGTAGCCGGAGCCCTATCCGCAATCATCACGCTACAGGACGAGTACCGCTTCTTCACCTCAAGTAGGCGTTTCAAGGCAGCAGGTTCGGTCAGGAAGAAGTCGGTCCCAACGAATAGCTCGACTGTCGCGCCAACTGCGAGACGCTCTTCTAACATAGGGGCGAGGTGGTCAGCGCCGCCCCTCTTAAGGAACGCAACCGCTATGACGATTTCATCGGCTCCATCAATAATAGACTTGATCGCGCCTGCATGGCTTTCACCATTCGCATTAGAAATAATCACGCAAGCCTCCAATAATCTGTATTGGCACCACACACCATAAATTCCATATCGTTGGAAGTCGATCGAATGACTTGACGAATATCGCCTTTGGGATGCGGGACCTTGCTAGATGATTAGCCGAAATGAGGTATCTTGGCTTACACAAAGGTTCGCGATCGGCGGCTTCGGCCTTCCCTATGCAATTCGTGAAGCCTGCCGCTGCAGATCGTCCCCAAAATCAGGCATTCCAGCCTGTGATCGGTCTTTGATAATCTCATGATTTCCACAGGCATCCAGCGGAGCAGGGGGCCATATTGGGGGCCATCGCCATGCTAACGCATGACAAACCATAATCAAATCAAGTGACTACTTCGACTTTTGGCTTCCCTTCATCGCTCCAATTTTCCGGATATGCGAACAGTTGATAGCGCTGCCGCCGTGAGCATCATGTGGCAGCGATTGATTTAACCGGGCGCGCCTGCCATTGAACGCACATTGGTCAGTCCAGTGGAACATGACATGCAAAACCCAGCACCTCCGGTTCATGACCGGATCTATAAACACCTCGCCAGGCGCATCCTCGCCGAAATCATCGCGGGCAAGTATCCGGTCGGTTCGCGCCTGCCGGCTGAACGCGAACTGGCGATTATCTACGAAGTCAGCCGCCCTACTGTGCGCGAGGCGGTGATTGCGCTTGAAGTGCAGGGAATCGTCGATGTGCGCATCGGTTCGGGTGCCTATGTCGTGCGCTTGCCGAGCGAGGACGATCACCCTGGATCGCACCTTTCGGCCTTTGAACTGACCGAGGCCCGCGCGCTGATCGAGGCCGAGGCAGCGGCGCTGGCAGCAACGCTCGCCACCGATGCCGAGATCGAGGAGATCGCCGCCCACGTCGATGCCATCGCCCGCGCGGATCGCAACGCCGCCGGGGCCGAAGCTGCGGACCGGGCCTTCCACCTCGCCATCGCCAGCGCTGCGCGCAACGGGGCCTTGCTCGGCGCGATCATTTCGCTGTGGGACATGCGCGAGACTTCGGCCGAGGCGGCGCTGCTGCATGAAAAGGCGCGGTCTGCCAATATCATGCCGGTGGTTGACGAGCATTCCGCTGTGGTCAGCGCCCTGCGCGCCCGCGATCCCGAAGCGGCGCGTGCCGCCATGCGCGGGCACCTCGCCTCAGTGCTCGAAGCTCTGCTGTTCGCCACGGAAGGCGAGGAAGGGCAGGAAGAACGCCGCACCCGCCTGCGAACGGTGGCCGGCTGATGCCGCGTCCGCTCGAACTGCACGCCGACCGGTTGCTGCCGGCCGAAAGCACCACCCGCGCCATCGCGCGTGAGCTGTACGACACGGTCAAGGGCCTGCCGATCGTCAGCCCGCATGGCCACACCGATCCGCAGTGGTGGGCCAGCGACGCGAACTTCGGCAATGCCACCGACCTGCTGCTCGTCCCCGATCATTACGTCTTCCGCATGCTCTATTCGCAGGGCGTGGCGATGCAGGACCTTGGCGTGGGCGGCGGTGAAGTCGATCCCCGTGCGGCCTGGCGTCTGTTTGCCGAACGCTATCATCTGTTCCGCGGGACGCCGTCGCGGATGTGGCTCGACTGGGTATTTGCCGAGGCGTTCGGCATCGAATACCGGCTCGATGGCGAGACATCGGATTTCTATTTTGACACGATCACCGATGTACTGGCGACCGAAGCCTTCCGCCCGCGCGCGCTGTTCGAGCGGTTCAATATCGAGACCATCGCGACCACCGAAAGCCCGCTTGACAGCCTTGAGCATCACGCGGCGATCCGCGCCTCGGGCTGGCAGGGCAAGGTCATCACTGCCTATCGCCCGGACCCGGTGGTCGATCCCGAGTTCGAGGGTTTCCGCGATAACCTGGGCACCCTGTCCGGCCTGACCGGCGAGGATTGCCTCAGTTGGTCGGGCTACCTCGCCGCGCACCGTCAGCGCCGCGCGTTTTTTGCGACCATGGGCGCGACCAGTACCGATCATGGTCACCCGACCGCTCTGACTGCTGATCTCAATGCACTCGAGGCAGAAGCCCTGTTCCGCAAGGTCAGCGCCGGCGACTTCACCGCCGCAGATGCCGAACTGTTCCGCGCGCAGATGCTCACCGAAATGGCGCGGATGTCGATTGACGACGGGCTGGTCATGCAGATCCACCCCGGCGCCTTCCGCAACCACAACGCGGCAGTTTTCGCGCGCTTCGGCCGCGACAAGGGCGCCGACATGCCGAGCCGCACCGAATATGTGCAGGCGCTCAAACCCCTGCTCGACCGCTTCGGCAACGACCCGCGCCTGTCGATCATCCTCTTCACGCTGGATGAGAGCAGCTACGCCCGCGAACTCGCGCCGCTGGCCGGGCATTATCCGTGCCTCAAGCTCGGCCCGGCGTGGTGGTTCCATGACAGCCCCGAGGGGATGCGCCGCTTCCGCCGCATGACGACTGAAACTGCCGGCTTCTACAACACGGTCGGCTTCAACGACGACACCCGCGCCTTCCTCTCGATCCCGGCGCGGCATGACGTCGCGCGGCGGATTGACTGCGGGTTCCTCGCCGAACTGGTCGCCGAGCATCGCATCGAGGATTGGGAAGCTGCCGAACTGGCGCAGGACCTGACCTACAATCTGGTGAAGCAGGCCTACAAGCTGTGAGCGAGCACCTGCGATTGTCGCGATTTTCGTTAGAAATGTTCCCCCCTGCCGATGCAGAATGGTTCGACTATGACCGCGACGCGCAAGCCATGGGCATCGTGCACTTCGGCATCGGCGCTTTCCACCGCGCGCATCAGGCGTGGTACACCGACCGCGCGATGGATGCGGGCGACCGCGACTGGGGCATTATCGGCGTCTCGCTGCGATCAGGTGAAGTCGCGCACCAGATGACCCCGCAGGAGGGGCTCTACACCGTCACCGAAAGGTCGGGCGATGGCGTGAAAACCCGCATCATCGGCGTGGTCAAGGACGTGCTGGTTGCACCTTACGAGCCGGACGCAGTGATCGCCGCGCTCACCGCTCAGACCACGCGGATTGTCAGCTTCACCATCACTGAAAAGGGCTATTGCCGCGCCGCTGACGGCAGCCTCGACCCGGCGCTGGCAGGGGACGAGAGCGTTTATCACTACCTTGGCATTGGTCTGCGTCGCCGACATGATGCAGGGCTGCCCGGCCTGACGCTGATGTGCTGCGACAATCTGGCCGACAACGGCCAGCAGCTCGCGCGGCTGATGCGCGAATACCTGGCGCTGCGCGATCCGGCGCTGCTGGACTGGTTCGAGGCGCAGTGCACCTGCCCCTCGACAATGGTCGATCGTATCGTGCCTGCCACCACAGCGCAGGACCGCGACGAGGTTGCCGAAACGCTCGACGGCCTGCGCGATGAAGCGGCGGTGATGACCGAGCCGTTCAGCCAGTGGGTGATCGAGGACAAGTTCGCGCGAGGGCGCCCGGCTTGGGATAAGGTCGGCGCGCAACTGGTCGAGGATGTCCGGCCCTACGAGACGGCCAAGCTGCGGATGCTCAACGGCGCGCATTCGATGCTGGCTTACGTCGGCCTCGCTCACGGCCACACTTTCGTTCACGAGGCGGTCGGCGATCCGGCGATCCGTGCGCTTGCCGAACGGCTGATGCGCGAGGAAGCCGCGGCGACGATTGCCGCAGAGCCGGGGCAAGACTTGCCGGCCTATGCCGATGATCTGATCGAACGCTTCGCCAATCCGGCGCTCAATCACCGGCTGATCCAGATCGCCATGGACGGCAGTCAGAAGATCCCGCAGCGCTGGCTGGAAACTCTGGCGGCCAATCAGCACTCGGACCGCGAATGTCCCGCGATCCTTGCCGGTATCAGCGGCTGGATCCGCCACCTGCGCGGTGCGAACGGGCCGGTTGACGATCCGCGCGCGGCTGAACTGGGCAGGCTGGCCGAGCGCGAGGATTGCGTGATGGCGCTGTTTGACGAAGGCGGAGCAATGGCATCTGAATGGCGGCCCAGCGATGCCGATGTGGCGGCGATCAACGCAGGGCTCTGAAGTCGCCTAGCCGGCATCCTCGGCAAGGGTATGGGCAACGATGGCGTTGGCATGGCCGTGCCCCATCCCGTGCTGGTCCTTGAGCAGGGCGACCAATTCCATATGCTTTGCGGGCAGCGCGGCGCGCACCACTGCCTGCCATTCCGCAATCGGGCGGCCGTACTTCGTCTCGATCGAAGGGAAATAGGACGCTGGGCCCTTGACCTTCTCTTCGCCCATGATGCCTTACCCCTGAGCGGCGATGTAGCGGACGGCGGCGGCATAGCCCTCGGCGCCGAGACCCGAAATGATCCCCGTCACCGCGGCGGTCATGATCGTGTTCTTGCGCCATTCCTCCTCGCGCCGGTGCACGTTTGATATGTGCACTTCTACCACGGGGCATTCGACCATCTTGAGCGCATCGAGGATCGGATAGGCGGCATAGGAAAAGGCGGCGGGGTTGATGACCATGCCGGCCACCCCTTTGCGGTGCTGCTGGAGCCACTCGACCATTTCGCCTTCGTGGTTGGTCTGGCGAAAATCTATGGTGTGGCCAGTCGGTCCGGCGGCCTTGCGGCATAGCGCCTCGATGTCGGCGAGCGTCGTGCTGCCGTAGATCTCTGGCTCGCGCTCGCCCAGCAGGTTGAGGTTGGGTCCGTTGAGGACGAGGATCGTGCCGGCCATCTTCTCGAAAACTCCCTGTGCCCCTGCGGCCTTAGGACAATTGGCGGCTCAAGGGAATCCCTGCGAGCTACGGCGTGCGCCATAGGCCGCGACAACCTCAGCCAGCACGGACAGTGCCAGCGTTTCGGGATCGCGGGCCGAAGGGATCAGGCCGATGGGGCCGTGGATGGCCGCTGCCTGATCAGCGGGCACGCCAGCTTCGGCCAAAGCAACGAGACGACGGGCATGCGTGGCGCGGCTGCCCATTGCGCCGATCCACAAGCTGTCCTGCGGCAGCGCGCGGGCGAGGAGGGGGACTTCCCAGTCGTGATCGTGGAACAGCAGCACCAGCGCGGTCCACGGATCGAGATCGAGCGGCACGGGCGAGGTGGGGGTCTTGAGCGGAGTCGCTCTCGGCTGGCTGGCAAGGCGCTCGTCCGGGGTGATGACTTCAACCAAAGCCCCCCAAGCGCCAGTCTGCCGGGCGAGGGCTTCGACTTCCTCGCCGTGTCCGGCGATCACCAGACGAAGCGGCGGATCGAGGCGGAGGTGGAAGGTGGCGTCATGCCATCCGGTGCGGGCTTCTGCATCCGCTGCGTGCAGCGCAAGTGCGCCGTCAGTTCCGGCCGCGAGAATTGCCGGCTGGCGGACATCAAGGCTTTCGACTGCTTCGGCAATGGCGGCGCTATCCGGCTGCGGCACAATCAGCAGGTCGATCCCCGAGCCGCAGGGCAGGCGAATGTCGATCAACGGCGAGCCCGCGCCGATCCGGAGGACCTCCGCCTTGCTGCCGGCGATCACGCGGCGTGCTTCGCCGGCAATTGCCGCTTCGGTACAGCCGCCCGAGAGCGAGCCGCACCAATCCCCCGCCTCGCTCACGCCCATCAGCGTGCCGGTGCCGCGCGCCGCGCCGCCTTCGACTGCAGTTAGCACGATCAGCGCGGTGCGTTCACCGCGCCCGGCGGCATTTTGCAGGTAGCTCAGGACGGTGAGTGGTGTCGCCATATGGCGGGCTTAGCCGGTCATCCCGCCGGATTGAAGGGCTCGCGCAAATTCACCAAGGGGCGGCGATACGACGGATCGTCCGTATTGCGGCTGGAGACGCCGTTTTTCTCGATCCCGGGCACGTCGGCGAAGGGGATCGGCATCGGCGGCGGCAGGCAGCCCCATTCGATGATGTTGGTGCGCAGCGCGATTTTCCATTCACCGTTCCTGCGCTCGAGCCGGTCGATATAGCGCCCGCCGGCCATCCACAGGGTCTCATCGCGGTTGCGGCCGACGAAGATGTAGTAACATTCCGAATGGGCGGTATCGCCGTCGATATCGACCGTCTGGTTTAGCAGCGAGTGGTGCGTGACGATCTGCCCGGCCTCGTGCATTGGCACGGCCCAGTCCCAGCAGCCCGCCACATCGCCCACGTAAGGCCCGGCGGCCATTTCGGCATCGCCCCAGAAGGCGGAGAGGTAAAGCTCGCGGTCAAAGCGGTCCATGCCGCGCGAAAAGCGGGTCAGGCAGTCCGAAATCTCGATGCGGTCGGCGGCATATTCCAGGCGCTTGAGGCGGGCTTCGTCCATGTTTTCAGACTCCTATCGGCTGCCAGATCGGCTCGCCGCGCGCGGCGCGGGCCGAGGGGATGACGCTGCCGTCAATGTCGGTCAGGTCGTATTCCATCGCCAGTTCGGTGGTGATGAATTCGCCGCCGGAGCGCTTCATGATTTCGGGATCGGCGGCCAGTGCGGCCACGACGCGGCCCGGATGTTCGACTGAGGAGCCCGTCATCGTGGTGATCGATGTGGTCATCTTTTCGGCCATTTTCGCCATGTTATCAACGGCTTTCTCAGTCAGGGTCAGCCCCTGCCACATCGTCAGCGCGGCGACATTATGAGGCGCAAGTTCGACTGCCATATCGCGGGTCATGCGGCCGACGGCGGTTTTCGACGTGCCGAAGATGACGCCATAGGTGTAAGTCGTTGCGGCGAAACCGGAAATTGCCACGATCAGGCCGGAGCCCTGCGGCGCCATGATCTTGGCGGCGTGCCAGGCGGCGACATAGTTGGACTTCACGCCAACGTCCCACATCTCCAGGTTGGAAAGTGGTTTTTCCCAGAAACCCTTGGGTTCGAGCAGGTCGTCCGACAGGGCAAAGGCGTTGTTGACGAGGATGTCGAGCCGGCCCTCGTCGCGGGCGATCCGCTCGAACAGGGCCGCCACTGCCGCGTCATCGCCGTGGTCGCAGGCAACTGCAACGCCGCTGCCTCCGCACTGCAAGCCCCGCGCATCGCATTCGGCTGCCGTGGAGCCGACCGTGCCGGGGAGGTAGTAGTCACCCTCGTTCACTGTGCGCCCGGTGACATAGACCCGCGCGCCCTGTTCGGCGAGGACGAGGGCGATGCCCTTGCCGATGCCGCGGCTGGCACCGGTGACCAGCGCGACCTTGCCTGCGAGTGGAGCGTCCATTCGAAATCCTCTGCCAGAAGCCTCGCCGGTTTCTAGCTTGCCGAGGCCTCATGTCGAGTGCGCCCCGGCGATACTGCTGCGGGCCGGAAGCACGAATGCCGCCGGCCCGCAGGGGATGTTCGGATTGTCAGATGAGCAAGCGATCAGGTGCGCGGAGCACCCCGGCCGCCGACGTTGCCGCCGCCAAAGCCGCCGCCTGAACGGCGCTGGCCGCCCGAGTTGTTGCCGCCGGTGCGGTTGCCATCGGGGCTGCGATGAACGCGGGGGGCATCCTGCGGGCGGGCCGGACGGCGTTCGCCATCGCTGCGCGCTTCGGGGCGCGGACCGCGGTTTTCAGGACGCGGACCACGGTTGTCACTGCGCGGTGCCGAACGGTCGCCCTGCGGACGTTCGCTGCGGCCTTCGCCTTCGTGACCGAAGTTGGCGGGGCTCCAGTTGGAGCCGCCACCCTGGGCCGGACGGCGCTCGCGACGGTCATCACGGGTTTCGTCGCGGCGACCTTCCGGACGCGGAGCGGATTCGCCCCGGCCACGGCGATGCTGGCGATCGGAATCGCGATCACCGCCGGGACGACCGGCGCCACCCGAACGGCCACCATCACTGCGGCCACCGCCAGAGCGGCCACCGCCGCCAATGCCGCGACCACCACCGCCACGGCCCTGACGCGGGCTCGGATCGGTAGGTTCGGTGCGCTTGGCAGGAGCCGGCAGACGCGCGGCTTCGGCCATGAAGTTGTCCGGCAGCGGCATCGGCATCAGCTTGATCTGGGTCAGCTTCTCGATGTCGCGCAGGTACGGCTTCTCGTCGGGAGCGACGAAGCTGACAGCCACGCCATCGGCGCCGGCACGCGCGGTGCGGCCGATGCGGTGGACGTACTGTTCGGCCACGTTGGGCATTTCATAGTTGAACACGTGGCTCACGCCGGTCACGTCGATGCCGCGCGCGGCAATGTCGGTGGCGACGAGGACCGGGCATGCCCCCTGCCGGAAAGCGTTGAGTGCGGCGGTGCGCTGGGCCTGGCTCTTGTTGCCGTGGATCGCCGCAGCGGTCACACCGGCCGAGTGCAGGTGGCGGACCACGCGGTCAGCGCCGTGCTTGGTGCGGGTGAACACCAGCGCGCGGTCGATCTTCTGCTGGCCTTCCGTCTCGGCGAGGCCGGCACGCAGCTTGAGGGTCAGCAGCGACTGCTTTTCGGCCTGGTTGATGAAGGTGACGAACTGGTCGACGCGTTCCGCCGTGGTCGCCTGCGGCGTCACTTCGACGCGCACCGGGTTGTTGATGAACTGCTTGCCCAGATCGGCAATCGCCTTGGGCATGGTGGCCGAGAAGAACAGGCTCTGCCGCTCCTTGGGCAGCATCGCCGCAACGCGCTTCAGCGGCACGATGAAGCCAAGGTCCATCATCTGGTCGGCTTCGTCGAGCACGAAGATCTCGACATTGCGCAGCGTCAGGGCGCGCTGATCGATCAGGTCGAGCAGGCGGCCCGGCGTGGCGACCAGCACGTCACAGCCGGCAACCAGTGCGCGGCTCTGCTTGCCGACGGGGATGCCGCCAAACACGCACTGCACCGAAAGGTTGAGGTACTTGGCATAGCCGCGCATGTTCTCGGCAATCTGGGCAGCGAGTTCGCGGGTCGGCGAAAGTACCAGCATCCGGCACGAAGCCGGGCTGCGCGGCTTGGGATTGGCGGCCAGGCGGTGAAGCGAGGGGAGCGAGAAGGCAGCGGTCTTGCCGGTGCCGGTCTGTGCGATGCCAAGGAGGTCACGGCCTTCGAGCAGGGCGGGAATAGCCTGCTTCTGGATCGGCGTGGGATCGGAATAGCCCTTGGTTTCAAGCGCACGGAGCAAGGGCTCGGCAAGGCCAAGGTCAGAAAAATAGGACATGGTATTCTTTCAATATGGAGCTTGGCGCACGCACGGGTGCCGTGCATGCGAAGCGAGGGTTCGTTTCGATGCGACCCTGCGTGAAAAAGGAAGCTTCCAGCGATTTCGGCTATCGAAGGTCCGGGCAGGTTCAGCGATGAAAACGCGAACCTCACGCTGCCGGGACCGCGCCGGGGAGGACCCGCGCGCCGATTGCTG
>NZ_JANPGP010000079.1:0-2434 GCF_031424035.1 Novosphingobium sp. | reverse complement strand
GCGGTCCGCAATCTGGCCGGACTGTGAACAGTCAGGCCGAAGACAGATCGTGTTTATCGTGGAATCGACTGCCGGTAAACGTGAAAGCGCTGTCAGCGCGATTATTCCTCGTCCTCGTCATCGCGCCGTTCGCCCATGCCGAGCAGCTTGAGTTTGCGGTGCAGTGCCGAGCGTTCCATGCCGATGAAGCCGGCGGTCTTGGAAATGTTGCCTGAAAATCGGCGAATCTGCACTTTGAGATATTCTCGCTCAAAGTTCTCACGCGCCTCGCGCAGTGGCACGGCCATCAGCGCAGAGAGGCGCGAATCGCTCTGGATGCGCTCACTCAGAATCTCGGCTGGCAGCATGTCGACCTGAATCACTGCCAGCCGGTCACGCGGGGCGAGGATAATCGTGCGTTCGATGACATTGCGCAGCTGGCGCACATTGCCCGGCCATTCGTAGGCCTGCAACGCGGCCATTGCGTCATTGCCCACTTCGGGCGGCGGAATGCCCTGATCGCGGGCATAGCGGGCGAAGAAATGCCCGGCGAGCGCAGGAATGTCGTCGCGTCGGTCCGCAAGTGGCGGCACCAGAATGGGAACTACGTTGAGACGATAGAACAGGTCTTCGCGGAACCGCCCGGCAGCGATCTCCTCCTCAAGATTACGCGATGTCGACGAAACAACCCGCACATCGACGCGGATCTGGCGGTTGCCGCCCACCCGCACGAATGCCTGATCGGTGAGCACCCGCAGGATGCGAGCCTGCGTGGAAAGCGGCATGTCTGCCACTTCGTCGAGATAAAGTGTGCCGCCGTCGGCGGTCTCCAACAGGCCCGGGCGCAGCAGGCTGCCGTCTGCTTCCTCGCCGAACAGCTCGGCCTCGAACCGTTCAGGCGTGATGCGGGCGGAATTGACGCTGACGAAGGCCTTGTCCGTGCGGTTGCTCCAGGCATGCAGCAGCCGGGCGGCGACTTCCTTGCCGGAACCCGCAGGCCCCGAGATCAGCAGGCGGCTGCCGGTGTTGGCGACGCGCTTGATCGTGGCGCGGACCGAATTGATCGCGGTGCTGTTGCCGGTGAATTCATCGGCTGTGGCAAAGCCCTGGCGCAGCTGGGCGTTCTCGCGGCGCAACTGTTCGGTCTCGGTCGCGCGGGCAACGAGGTGGAGCAGCTTTTCGGCCTCGAAGGGCTTCTCGATGAAATCGACCGCACCGTGCCCGATGGCCGCGACGGCGGTTTCGATGTTGCCATGGCCTGATTAGACGATGTCCGGCAGATCCGGCTCTCGCTGCTTGATCGCATCGAGCACTTCGAGCCCGTCCATCGGGCTGCCGTGCAGCCAGACATCGAGCAGCACCAACGAGGGGCGGCGTGCGTCAACCGCCGCCAGCGCCGAGGCACTGTCGCCCGCCGTGCGGCATTCGTAGCCCTCATCGCTGAGCACGCCGGCCACCAGCTCGCGAATGTCGCGTTCGTCATCAACGATCAGAATGTCGAGCGCCATCAGGTGTCCTTCGCGGCAATATGCATTATTCGGCAGCCTCAGCAGTACGTTTGCCCGCCAACGGATCGCGGGCGAAGCGCATGGTCACCCGCGCGCCGCCGCCCTTTGCCGTGGCGAAAGTCATCTCACCGCCGTGTTCCTCGACGATCTTGTTGACGATGGCGAGGCCGAGGCCAGTCCCCTTCTCGCGCGTGGTGACGTATGGCTCGACGATGCGCTCGCCGTCTTTGGGCAGGCCAATGCCGTTGTCCTCGATCGACACCAGAATCGTTTCACCGTCCTGGCGCATTGCCACCGAGATGCGCCCGGAAACCGGGCCAGCGGCGCCCTTGCCGCGCGCGTCGATGGCCTCGATGGCGTTCTTGAGCACATTGGTCATCGCCTGTCCAAACTGGTGACGATCGCAGGCAATTGCGGGAACCTTGCCCTTGGCACTGAAGGAGAAAGCAATGTCGGGCCGGGCGACTTCCTGTAGAAAAAGCGCCTGTCGTGCGAGATCGATCGGGTCTTCGCTGCGGAAGGCCGGCTTGGGCAGGCGCGCAAAAGACGAAAACTCGTCGACCATTTTGCGCAAGTCACCCACTTGCCGGATGATTGTCGCGGTCAACTCGGCGAACAGTTCGGGATTGTCGGTGATCTGCTTGCCATAGCGCCGGCTGAGCCGTTCGGTGGCGAGCTGGATCGGGGTCAGCGGGTTCTTGATTTCGTGCGCGATCCGCCGGGCGACGTCGGACCACGCGGCCTGGCGCTGATCGAGCAACTGGCGGGTGATGTCCTCGAAGGTGATGACGAACCCGGCCGCGCCACTGACCAGCTTGACCGCGAGCGTCAGCAGTTCGCCGCCCTTGCCGTACTGGACGATCCCGCTGGAAAGTCCCGCTTCGGCCAGCGCCCACAGCTGCGGAGCGTCGTCGCCCAGCTTCATCCCCAGCGGGCCAGGCGCGACG
>NZ_JANPGP010000078.1:0-46405 GCF_031424035.1 Novosphingobium sp. | reverse complement strand
TGGCGGTGCCCGCTTCCTGTGACATGGTTGACCTTATCCCGTCTTGGCGACCCGCTTCGCGACGAACCGCCGCTGACAGGCCGGAAACCACAATTCGCGCCTTTCGGAGCCCCCTCCCGCCGGTGGGGAGAGTGCGGCTGTTACACCGCCCCGATACCGACTTGCGGCCCCCTCTAGACGCGAAAAATTGGCCTGCCAACCGCCTTTTTCACCACTGCCCCCGGCAGGGTGTGCCGGTCCGCGCTAGAGGCCGATCAGCGAGAGCTGGCGGCCATAGCTCGCCTCGCCCCGGTGGGTGGCACGGCGATAGGAATAGAACCGCTCCGCCGCCGCATAGGTATCGAGGCGCAGTCGCTCAACCGCGCCGATTCCCGCCGTTTCCAGCCTCAGGGCGACATAGCCTTCAAGGTCGAACTGCCAGTGCGCCGCCCGCCCTTCGGCAAAGCAATCGCCTGAAGCCGCATCGGTTTCAAGGAAGTGGTCGCGGAAGACCTGATCGACCTCGTAGGATGCCTGAGCGATGCACGGGCCAATCGCGGCGGCGATTCTGTCACGCCGCGCGCCGAGTTCCTCCATCGCGGCCACGGTGCGATCAGTCACCCCGCCGATCGCACCCTTCCAGCCGGCATGGGCCGCGCCGATCACCCCGGCCTCGCGGTCGGCGAAGAGCACCGGCGCACAATCGGCCGTGACAATGCCGAGCAGGAGGCCGGGTGTTTTAGTGACAATCGCATCGGCGCGCGGGCGTTGATTGATCGGCCACGCCTCCTGCGCCACGACGCAATCGGGCGAATGGATCTGATAGACCGTGACCAGTTCCGCCCCCGGTAGCACCGCAGCCACGGCGAGCGCGCGGTTTTGCGCCACCGCGCGGTCATCGTCGCCCGCGCCAAGGCCGGCGTTGAGCCCCGCGACCTCGCCGGTGGACACTCCGCCGCGCCGGCCGAGAAAGCCGTGGGCAATGCCTTCAAGAACCTGCGAGCGATTGACCTCGACAGGATCAGCCAAGGCTCTTGCTCACCTGCTCGAGCGTATCGCGCGACAGCGCAGGCGCGGCGGCGATCCGTTCCAGTTCGGCGCGCATCATGGCCGCGCGGCCCGGTTCGATCCGCCGCCAGCGACCCAGCGGAGCGACAAAGCGCGCCGCCGTCTGCGCATTGCTGGGGTCGAGCGCGATGATCACGTCGGCGATCATCCGGTACCCCTTGCCCGAGGCATCGTGGAAGGCATGGCCATTCGCCGCGAGCGCCATGTAAAGCGCGCGCACCCGGTTGGGGTTGTGCAGGGTGAAGTCCGGGTGGCTGGCTAGCGCCTCGGCATGGGCCAGCGCTTGCGGGTGGAGCGAGCCCGCCTGAAGCGAGAACCACTTGTCGATGACCAGCGCATTGCCGGCATAGCGCGCGTGGAAGTTCGCCAGCCGTTCATCGCGGAGCGGCGTATCGAGCGCGCAGAGCGTCATCAGCGCGGCTTGCCGGTCGGTCATGTTGTCGGCCGCGTGATACTGCGCGGCGGCGCGGCGCGCGGCTTCTTCCGGAGCGCCGGCGGCAAGGTAGACGAGCGCCTGCGTCTTTACCTTGCGCGCGCCCTTGGCCTTGGCATCGTGGCCGAACGGAACCTGCGAAGCGCGGTCGTGCAGCGCCTCGAACCGCGACTGGAGCGTGCTGCCGAGCCAGCCCTTGAGCGCCTCGCGCGTTTGCCAGATCGCCACCGGGTCAGCCGCCGCCATCTGTTCGGCCAGATAGGCCTCGCCCGGCAGGACGAGCAATTCGCCGCGCATCAGATCATCAAGCGAGGCATCGTCATGCACGGCGGCAATCGCCTGCCCGATCGCTTCGCGGCCCTGATCAGCCCCGGTCCCGCCTTCAAGCATGCCGACGAGGTGTTGAACGACGAGGCTCTGCAAGGCTTCATAACGGGCAAACGGATCGTCATCGTGTGCAGCGAGGAACACGAGGTCAGCCGCATCCTGCCCGGCATCCATCGCCACTGGCGCGGAGAAGCCGCGGTTGATTGAAAGCACCGGTCGGGTGGCGTGGCCGGGGAATTCAAACCGGTCTTCGGCCTTGTCCAGCACGACCAGCTTTTCACCGTCATGCTTGCCGGTCTGCGGATCGAACAGCGCCACCCGCAGCGGGATCGGCATCGGCTGCTTGACCGGCTGGCCGGGCGTTTCCGGCACCTGCTGCGAAAGGTGCAACTTGGCCATATCACCGGCGTGTTCCAGCCGCGCGGTGACTTTCGGCGTACCGGCTTGCGAATACCACAGGCGGAACTGCGTGAGGTCGAGCCCGGTGCCGTCCTCGATAGCCTTGACAAAATCCTCGCAAGTCGCCGCCTCGCCATCGTGGCGGTCAAAATAGAGGTCGGTGCCAGCGCGGAACTTCTCAACACCTGCCATCGTCCGCATCATGCGGATCACCTCGGCACCCTTGTTATAGACGGTCGCGGTGTAGAAGTTGGAGATTTCCTGAAACGAATCAGGGCGGATCGAATGGGCGAGCGGCCCTGAATCCTCGGGGAACTGGGCGGCGCGCAACACACGTACGTCCTCGATCCGCTTGACCGGCTCGCTGCCCATTGCCGCGCTGAACATCTGGTCGCGCAGAACGGTGAAGCCTTCCTTGAGGCTGAGCTGGAACCAGTCGCGGCAAGTGACGCGGTTGCCCGACCAGTTGTGGAAGTATTCGTGGCCGATCACACCTTCGATGCCGTCATAATCGGCGTCGGTCGCGGTATCGGGATCGGCAAGGACGTAGCGTGTATTGAAGACGTTCAGCCCCTTGTTCTCCATTGCGCCCATGTTGAAATCCGACACGGCGACGACATTGAACAGGTCGAGATCGTATTCGCGGCCGAACGCCTGCTCGTCCCATTTCATCGAATGGATCAGGCTGCGCAGCGCATGATGCGTGCGGTCCTCGTCACCCGGGCGGACCCAGATGTTGCAAGTGACTTCGCGCCCGCCAGAAGTAGTGAAGCTGTCGCTGGTGGCGACGAGATTGCCGGCGACCAGCGCGAAGAGGTAGCTCGGCTTGGGCCAGGGATCGTGCCATTCGGCCCAGTGGGTGCCGTCCGCGCCCTCGCCGCTGGCCACGCAATTGCCGTTCGACAGCAGGATCGGGAACGCCGCCTTGTCGCCGCTCATCCGCACCCGGTAGATCGACAGCACATCGGGACGGTCGGGGAAGAAGGTGATCCGGCGGAAGCCTTCGGCCTCGCACTGGGTGCAGAGCATCCCGCTGGAAGCATAGAGCCCCATCAGTTGGGTATTGGCGGCGGGATCGATGCGGGTGACGATGCTGACTTCGTGGCGCTCGCCGCCAAGGTCGATCAGCAGGTCCGCGCCGTCCATGCGCCACGAATTGCTCTCCGCGCCGTCAACCGCTACGGATTCGGCGGTCAGTCCGTCCCCGGCCAGCCGCAGCGTCTGCGCCCCTTTGCTCGCCGGATTGCGCGTGACCACCAGTCGCGATTCTACGCGCGTGTCTTCAATGCCGAGCGCGAAATCGAGTGCGACTTCGGGCACCAGCCAAGCTGGCGGCCGGTAATCTTCACGGCGAATCGTCGAAGGCGCCTGCGGCGGCATGGCGGCATCGGCGGTTTCGGGGTTGGTGGCGGGTTCGGAAGGTCTGCTGGCTATGTCCATGCGCCCATCTACCGCGCGGGCGGGCGGCCTGTCGAGGGCGCTGCCGCCACTCGACTTGCACGCGCGGTGAAGGCAAGGGAGGAGCCAAGGAGACACTGGTGCCCCGCATGTTCATCTTCGGCCTCGGTTACACCGCTGCCTGCATCGCACGCCGCCTTGAAGCGCAGGGCTGGGAAGTCGTCTCGACCGGGCGCGATGGCACGCTGCGCTTTGACGACCGGGACAACGTGCTGATGGCGCTGGCAGATAGCAGCCATGTCCTGTCTTCCGTCCCGCCTTCGGGCGAAGGGTTCGATCCGGTGCTCGAAGCCTATGGGGAGCGGCTCGGCGGCAAGTGGCTGGGCTACCTTTCCTCCACCGGAGTTTACGGCGACGCGCGCGGGGCATGGGTCGATGAAAGCGCGCCAGTCGGAACCGGACGCCGCACCGCGCGGGCCGACTGCGACCGCGAATGGCTGACGCGCGGCGCGCGGGTGTTCCGGCTTCCCGGCATTTACGGCCCGGGCCGATCAGCACTCGACCGGGTGCGCGAGGGTAAAGCGCACCGCATCGACCTGCCGGGGCAAGTATTCAGCCGCGTCCATGTAGAGGACATTGCCAGCGGGGTATTCGCCGGGCTGCACGCGCCGGGCGGGGCCTATAATCTCGCCGACGACGAGCCTTGTTCGCAGAACACGGTAATCGAACACGCCTGCCGCCTGCTGGGTCAGCCCGAGCTGCCGTTGCTGACGATGGACGAAGCCCATCTCTCCCCCATGGCGCGCGGCTTTTATGCCGAGAACCGCCGCGTGGCGAACGGCAAGGCCAAGCGCGTTCTGGGCTGGAAGCTGCGCTATCCGACCTATCGAGAAGGGTTGGCGGCCTGTTTGGAAGCCGAACGTCAGTAAGCCGGCGGGACGATTTCGCCCCTTGCCCAATCGATCCGCAAGTCGACACCGCCGGGGGCAGGCCGTCCGAACCCATCCTTGCCCGGCGTATAGCGCGCCTGCCGCGCCAGCTTGCATGAGGCCGCATCGAGCGCGTCGTCATCGCTGGTGCCACTCACAGTGCAGGAGGTCGGCTTGCCCTGCGGATCGAGCACGACAAGCACGCGCATCCCCCACCTCGGCGGCGAGGCGGGGCGCTGTTCGGGCGGAATTACCACCGTCGCGGCTAGGTTCGGCAGGGTCTGCGGGCCGGCCAATAGCGCCTTGGCCTTGCTGCCCTGCCACGTCACTTCAACCGGGAGCCCGCGCACGCCCCAGCGGTTCGGTGTAGCGTTGACGGTGAGCAGCGCCGCGCAGGTCGAATCATCCAGCTGCTTGTCGCCTGACGGCACACGCACATCACAGCGCACTGCCTGCCCGGTGTTGGCCAGGTCCATGACCACGCCGACCATCGCTTTCTGGGGCAGGTTCTTGGTATCGGTCAGGAAGTCCTTGAACTTGGGTGCGGCGAAACTGACCGGTGCATCGAGATAATATCTGGGCGGCCATGCCTTCGTATCGCCCCACCGCACGGTGCCGAGATAGCGGCTCGGCGGCGGCGGCGCGGGCGGGGCGAGCATGTCATAGCGTTCACGCTTGTAGTAGACCGCAACCGCCATCGGTGCCTCGATCCGCTTGCCCTCGGCATCGATCGCCGGCCGGAACTTGCGGCTGGCGCGCACCATCGTGCAGGCCTGATCGCCCAGTGCGCTGTCGGCCGAAATCTTCGTCCGCTTGAACTGCTCCGCGTGCTCATACGCATCGACCCGCGCCGCCTTGCATGACACGATCGTTCCATCCGCCGCGATGACAAGGTTCAGCGTCACCTCGGCACTGCGCCGCGCCTCGCCGCTGCGCAGCCAAGCCGGGAACTGATCGATGCCGGCTGGCGGCGCATCACGGTTGAGCAGGCTGGGCGGGCGGATCATCACGGCTTCAGCGGGATGGCTGCCGTCGGGCTGGCGCCAGCTGTTGTAGATCGAAACCGTTTCACGCAACGGCGGTTCGATACAGGCCGGCGGTTTCGGCCCCCATGCCTGACAAAGCGGAAGCGGCTTGGCCACCTCGACCGGAACGGAGCCCGTCGTTGTCGGCGCTACGGCCATGACCAGCGTGAACAGTATGGTTGAAACCACTCGGCACCCCTCCCCGTTATTTTCGATCCGAAAGCGCGATCACCAGTCCGGCCAGCGCCAGCGCGCAGCCGGCCACGGCCAGCCCGGTCCAGCGATAGCCTTCGAGCAGGGTCGAGAGGAACATCGCCAGCACCACCACCAGCACGCCGTTGTACGCCGCCTTGCCCGCGCCGAGATTGCGGACGAGGCCGAAATAGAGCGGGAAGGTGACCACCGACCCTGCAATCGCCAGATAGGCCGTCCCCGCCCAGAACGCCGGATCGCGCGGCACGACCGGCGGGCCGGCGGTTATCAGCGCGAAGACCGTATCGAACACCACGCCCCAGGCCATCGACCATGCCAGCAGGCTCGCCATCGGCAGCGAGCGGCCGGTGTCATTGGCCTGCACCACATTGGCCACGGCAGCAGCGAGCATGCCGAAGAAGGCCAGCACCACGCCGAGCCAGACATTGCCGCCAACCCCGCCGCTGCGCGCCTCGTTGGCGAACAGCAGTCCGATGCCGGCAATGGCGATCAGGCTACCCACGGCAAAGCGCGCGCTGGTTTTCTGGCCAAGCAATACGCGACCCAGCAGGGTGTTCGGCACGAACAGCAGCGACAGCATGACCGCGACGATGCCCGATGTCAGGTGCCGCTCCGCCTCATAGACGAAGTTGTAATTGCCGCAGAACTGGGTGAGCCCGACCAGTATGGCGAGCCACTGGCCCTTCGAGCCGATCTTCAGGCTGGAGCCCGTCGCCAGCGCCATCAGCGCCATGGCCGGCGCGGCGATGACGAACCGCCAGACCACGGCCCAACTGGCCGGCACACCATCGATCTGCCCGGTGATCACCCACCAGGTCGATCCCCAGATCAGCGCAACGAGCAGGAAGGGTGCGGCAATCCTCGGATTGAGGAGCGAGGCATTGGGCGTGGGACTCACCCTGATGCCGCTCACAGGGCAGCAATGGCGCGAGCTAGCGCGGTGACGTGCGCTGGCTCGGTCGACCACGCGGTAACAAGGCGCGCGGCATCGGCGCCCCAGTCATAGAAGGAAAAGCCCTGCCCGCGCAGTGCTTCGCGTTCGGCTGAGGTCATTGTCACGAACAGTTCGTTGGCCTCGACCGGATACATCAGCCGATCCCCGCAGGCAGAGCCAAGTTCCTGCGCGGCGGAATTGGCAGCGCGGCCGTTGGACAGCCACAGGTCGTTTTCGACCATGGCGATGATCTGCGCAGCAAGGAAGCGGCCCTTCGATTGCAGGTGCCCGGCGCGCTTGCGGCGATAGCGGACCATGTCGGCCATGCCCGGTTCGAAGAAGACGATCGCTTCTGCGCCCATGCCGCCATTCTTGACGAAGCCGAACGACAGCGCCTGCACCGCGCCCGAACCGCAGGCCTCGTCAGGCGTGCAACCAAGGAAGGCGACGGCGTTGGCAAAGCGCGCACCGTCCATATGCAGGCCAAGCCCGCGCTCTTTCGCCAGCGCGCCGATCGCGGCGACTTCATGCGGGCGATAGGAACAGCCATATTCGCTGGCCTGCGTGATCGAGACGGCGTGTGGCTGCACCTGGTGGACATCGTCGCGGATCGGATCGATCACCGCGCGGATTGTCTCGGGCGTGATTTTCGCGCCTTCGCCTTCGGCCAGCATGAGCTTGGCGCCGTGGAGGTAGAACCCCGGAGCGCCGGCCTCGTCCATCTCGATATGCGCCTCGCGGTGGCAGACCACGCCGCCGTGCGGCTGGACCATCGGTGCGAGCGCGAGGCAGTTGGCCGACGTGCCGGTGGCGGTCCAAAGCACGGTGCAGGGACGCCCGAACTTGTCGGAGAACACCTCGTCCAGCCGGCGGCTAAGCGCATCATTGTCATAGGGCGAATCAGGAGCATCAGCCGCCTGCATCGCTGCCCAGACCTGCGGGTGGACCCGGGCGGCATTGTCGGACATGAATTGCATGACCATATCGGCTTTGCCGATGAGGCCGGTTTGGTCAAGGAGTCCGAGTGAATGGAAGGTCTGACAATCACCCGTCATGGCAGCGATCATGCCGGCGAATACCATGCCCACGTGCCCGGCACTGACAAGATCGGCCGCCTGACCTGGGTGCAGCACGGCGATGTCCGCGCCGCTGAACACACGCTCGTCCCGCCCGAACTGGGCGGCAAGGGCATTGCGGCACGGCTGGTCGACGCGCTGGTCGAGGACGCCCGCGCGCAGGGTTTCAAGGTCAAGCCGGTGTGCAGCTACGTCGTCAAAGCCTTCGAGAAGCACCCCGACTGGGCCGACATCGAAGCCTGACCTTGCGGCTGGCTCAGTCGTAGATCGGCCGCAATTCGTTATCGAGGTAGTACCGCGTCATCGCCATCGAGGCGAGCAGGTCGGGCGAGCCATCGTATTCGATCGACATCCAGCCCTTGAACTCGTGCTGCTTGAGCAGGCGGTAGAGGCCCTTGAGGTCAAGCTCGCCCTGCCCTGGCTCCCAGAACCAGCGCGAGCCATCGTCAGTGATCTCCGGGTCCTGCGCATAGCGGACGCTGTCGGGCGTCTTTGACGATGCGGTATCCTTCAAGTGGAAGGTGCTGATGCGATCATGATAGTCCGAATAGAACGTCAGCAGGTCCTCACCCATGATCGAAATCTGCGCGGTATCGATGCAGTAGTGCACCAGCCTGGGGTCAGTTGTTTCGATCAGTTCGCGGTGGTTGGGCAGGTTGATCGCGCAGAAGAACTCGTTGTGCAGGCCGATCTTGACCCCGTGATCGGTCGCGTAACGGCCGATCTCGTTCATCACCCTCGCGCATTGCTGCACCTCTTCCCGGCTGAGCGGCCCTGTGCCGAAGTAGTTCTGCGTCGGGCAGGTGTTCATGTAGGTCCCGCCAAACTGCACAATCGTATCGACCGCCTCGCGCCCGGCGCGAACGGCCTCGTCGAAATGGCCCAGATCATGCGAAGCGTGAGCGCCGTGGAACATGCCGATCACTTCGACGCCGCGATCTTTCGCAAAGGCGGTGAAATTTTCGGGCGAGCCGAACAGCGGCAGGATATCCGCCAAGTCCCAAGGCGCAATCTCGATCCCGCCGAAACCCAGCGCCGACTGGTATTTCAGGATATTGTCCCAGTCCGAATAATAGGCGCTGTTGGTCCGGTCCTCCTGGTAGAACTCGCGGAAGTTGTCGATCTGCCGGTAGGGGATCGATTTCCAGTGGCACATGTTGGCGTAACGAATGTTGGGCATGGCGGAGACTCCGTCCGTCTTATTTCGAAAGCTGGGTGAGCAGGGCGCGGGTTCTCAGCAGCGCGCGGAACGGATCCCGCGTCTGGCGGGCGCTGCAGGTGACTGGCCCGCGATAGCCCAGCCTGTCCAGCAGGGCCGCGACCGCCCCCAGATCGACTGACCCGGTCCCCGGATCGCGAAAAACCTGCGTTGCACGGTTGGCCGGAAACTCGGGGTTGGCGGTCTTCCAGACGTCAGCCGTGTCGACAAAATCGGTATCAGTCAGGTGGACGCAGCCGATCCGGTCGATCTGCTCCTCGATAAAGTCCGTAAGCGAGATACCGGCGACGAACAGGCTTGCCGTATCGACGTCCAGCTTCACCGTATCCGGCAGGGCGCCGAGCAGCGGCAGCACGCGTTCCCCGCCGAACAGGCTCCAGTATTCATTGCGCAGCACGAGGGTGACCCCAAGCTCCTCCGCCTTGGCGGCGAGGCCCGCAAGCAGTTCGATGGTGCGCGCCGTGAAGGCCTCCAGCTTGTCGTCCAGATCGGGATGATACTGCGCGATTCGGCCGTAACAGGGTGATGGGCTGATGGCGAAATAGTCGGCGCCCATGTCGGCGGCGTGGGACAAGGCCTCGCCCGCGAAGTGGCCGGACGCACCGAAATAGAAATCCAGGTTGGCGTTGCGCATGAACAGGTTGGGGTCAAAGGTAATGCCGGTGACCCGGTCGATCCCGCTGGCACCCAGCAGCGCCCGGTAATTTGCGGCGCTTTCGTACTTGGTGTTCACGCAGTACCGGTTGAACGGCACGCCGCTGCGACCGCCGAACTGCCAGACCGGCTCGTACGGGATTTCGATCGCAGAGAACCCTGAAGTTGCGATCAACGGGTAGAGCTCTTCCCAGAAATACCGGCTTTCATAGCGGTTCCGGTTGGGTTCCTGGTAATGGCGATTGATCAGATCGAGGCTGATCGCGATCGTTTCGATATTCATGTCGGACATCCATTTCGTCAGGCCGCAACAGGCCCAGTGCGGTCGTCAGCAGCCCAGCTTCTGCCGGGTCAGGGCCAAGGACTGGTCCATCGGCAGGGTGGGAAAATACTCCAGCCCGATGGCGCCGGAATAGCCCAGGTCCTGCAAGGTCTGCATGATCTTCGCCCAGTCGAGCGTGCCGGTGCCGGGCTCGTTACGGTCGTCCATGTCGGCCACTTGCACATGGGCGACCAGATGGATGCGGCCGGCCAAAACCTCGGCCATGTCCTCACCCATGACCGCGCTGTGCCAGACATCATAGAGCAGGCGCAGGTTGGGGCTGCCTACGGCCTCGACCAGATCGAGACCCAGCTTGGTGCTGACCAGATACATGATCGCGAACTGCCGGGTATTGAGCGGTTCGAGCAGCAGCGTCACGCCGGCTTCTTCCGCCACATTGGCCGCTGCGCGCAGGGCGGTGACGGCATTGGCGAAGTGCTCTTCCTCGCTCATCCCCTCAACGCGAAAACCGGAGGCGACGATCAGGTCGGGCTTGCCCAGCTTGGCGGTGGCGGCAATCGTCTCGCGCACGGCCGTGACCATTTCCTCGCGCTCGGCCGGATCGACGATCGAGCGGCGCGGATCGACACAGACCCCTGTCAGCCGCATACCGGTATCGGTCAGCGCCTGCGCCAGCGCATCGATCGGCTTGTCGCGCCAGAGGTGGAATTCGGCAAGGTCAAAACCCGCCGCCTTTGCACTGCGCAAACGCGCGTCAAGCTCGCCCGCTTCGGTGAATTGCCATTCGATACAGGAAGAAAGTTGGGTGCTCGCAGACATAGGATCCCTTACCTATTCTACGGCCCCGCAGCGCTGATCGCGCTCGTATGCCTGGCGGGTTGGTCCCCGCTATTTTGTGCCGGTCACATCGCTGGATTTGCCGATCAGGTCAAGCCGCTTTGATCCGGTGACAACCAGATCCCTCGGTCGCGAAACCAAATCGCCGCGTCCCCCGCAGG
This sequence comes from Novosphingobium sp., assembly GCF_031424035.1. Lineage (GTDB taxonomy): Bacteria > Pseudomonadota > Alphaproteobacteria > Sphingomonadales > Sphingomonadaceae > Novosphingobium. Next base: position 35,470 of record NZ_JANPGP010000078.1, on the reverse strand, counting down.
AGCGCAGAACCGATGCCAAGTATTCGAGGGAGTGCCCAATGCCCTCCAAACCGCGGAGGAGCTACGACGGAGAAATGGTGCGCGACGCAGTCAGGTGCTGACCCGTCTCGGTCCCTGTTTTCCCTGTTTACTGAGAATTTACAGGGAAATACCGAAAATTTGAGGGCGAATATTGGCCAGTGAGGGTCTCTAGGCCGCAGAAATTCGCCACTTCCAAGCCAAATTCCCTGCGCGCGGAACAGGGAATCCGTAATTCTCGAACAGGGAAGTCGATTTCGCGTAACAGCGAAATGCTTGGCGAAAACAGGGCGCTCGTCCAATCGGATGGCCCAACGATCACAGCCAAGGTGCGTGACCGTTTCCGACGCCATGTCTGAGCCATGAGGGGCCATTTTTCAAGACAGGCCGTGCTCTGGCCGCGACGAATGTTCCCTTTATGATCTTCTCTCCAGAGACGTCTTGGTGTATACTTCACGGACCATCGCCGCGAAGGCTGACGGAGGAAATGACTATGAGCACCTACCAGGTGGCTGACCGCGCGATATCTGCGCTCAAGCCCTATTCGCGCAATGCGCGCACCCACTCAAAGAAACAGATCAAGCAGATCGCCGCGTCGATCGTGCGGTTCGGGTTCACCAACCCGGTGATGATATCGGACAATGGTGAGATCATCGCCGGACACGGCCGGGTCGAGGCGGCCAAGTCGCTGGGCTGGAAGGCGGTCCCGACACTGGCGCTATCGCATCTCTCGGAGACCGAGCGCCGTGCCTATGTGCTGGCTGACAACAAGCTGGCGCTCAACGCCGGTTGGGACAAGGAGATCCTGGCGATCGAGCTGCAGGCGCTTGTTGACCTCGAGTTCGATACCGAACTCACCGGGTTCAGCCTCGCGGAGATTGATCTTGTGCTCGACGAGGCCAGCGATGCTGATCCCGACCAGCTCGATGGTGAGGATGACCAGGTCAGCTTTGCTTCTGGCCCCGCGGTCTCGCGCCAGGGCGACCTCTGGCAGCTCGGTCGTCACCGGCTGCTCTGCGGCGACGCGCGCAGCGCCATCGACTTCGAGGCCCTCATGGGCGGCGAGGTGGCTGACCTCGTGTTCACGGACCCGCCCTACAACGTGAAGATCGATGGCAATGTCTGCGGACTGGGCACGGTCAAGCACCGCGAGTTCGCCTTTGCCTCTGGCGAGATGAGCCAGAGCCAGTTCACGAGCTTCCTTGCCGATACGCTCGGCAATGCCGCATCGGTGATGCGCGACGGTGCCATTGCATTCGTCTGCATGGACTGGCGCCACATGGGTGAACTGCTCGCGGCGGGGCAGCAATGCTTCACCGAGCTCAAGAACCTCGTGATCTGGAACAAGACCAATGGCGGCATGGGAGCGTTCTACCGCTCGAAGCACGAGCTGGTGTTCGTGTTCAAGCAGGGCACCGCCGAGCACACCAACAGCTTTGGCCTCGGCGAGACCGGGCGTTACCGCACCAACGTGTGGGACTACGCTGGTATCAGCAGCATCTCTGGTTCGCGCTCGGAAGAGCTGGCCATGCACCCGACGGTCAAGCCGGTGGCGCTGATTGCCGATGCCATCCGCGACTGCTCGCGCCGCGGCGAGGTGGTGCTCGACTGCTTCGGTGGCTCGGGCTCAACGCTGATCGCAGCCGAGAAGACCGGGCGCTTGGCAAGGCTCATCGAGTACGATCCACTCTACTGCGATACCATCGTCAGGCGCTGGGAGCGCCTCACCGGCAAACGTGCCACGTTGTCGGTGACCAATGAGACATTCGAAGACCTTGCCGATGTGCGGCTTGGTGTTGTGCTCGATTGCCGGGAGGCGGCTGAATGAGCGAGGGGAAACTCCCGGTCCCGGTCGCGGATCAGACGACTGGCTATGGGCGACCGCCTGTCCAACACCGGTTTCAGAAGGGCCGCTCGGGCAATCCGGGCGGCAGGCCGCGCGGTGCGAAGAACAAGCCCAAGCCGCTGGACCCTGCGCTGCAGCCAACGGATAACCTTATCCTCGAGGAGGCTTATCGCCCCGTCACCATCCGCGAGGGCGAGAAGACCATCGAGCTTCCCGCGATCCAGGCTGCAGTCCGCTCGCTGGCGATCTCCGCCATGAAGGGCAGCCGCTTGTCGCAGCGCGCACTCGCAGAGCTGGTGCGTAACGTCGAGGAGCGCAAGTCCAGCGAACGCCTGACAGCCATGGAAAACGCGTTCGAATACAAGCAGAGATGGACTGAAGAGCTCGATCGCCGCCGCAAGCTCGGCATCACCGACCTCCCCGATCCGGTCCCGCATCCCGAAGACATCGTAATCGATATGCGCACTGGTCACGTGCGTACCGAGGGGCCGCTCGATGAACGCGAAAAGAAGGACTGGGACAAGCGCATCGCTCGCCGCACCGAAGCGCAGGAACTGGTCAACAGGTTTGCGCAGAAACATCGCAGAACGCGTTCCGAGAAATGGAAGGTATTCTGGCTCGCCGAATGGCACTTCGAGCAGCGCATCTTCGACATCATCAACGACAGCATGCCCGAACGTTACAAGGTGAAGCTCCAGAACCGGTCATGGGCGAAGGGTGCGTCGCGGGAAGGCAAGGCGCTTGATGAGTTCAGGCGGGACCGGAAGCAGTAGCACGGAAAGCACAGGTCGGTCACTTGTTCGGGAGGGGGCTGAATTCGTCACCATTTGCGCCAACCTCGTCCAAACTCCGATGTACATTCGGAAGGAGCTTCAACCTATCTTTGGCCGCGACCGTCATAAGGAGCAATACTTGGCTATCTGCCATAATCTCCGAATCGGGCCGGACAAACTCAACCCGGCTTGATCAGGCAAAATGGAGCCTGCGGTACTTGCCGCGGAAGTACAGCAGCGGGTCGCGGCGGGGTTCGTATTGAGCGCGCAGCACTTCGCCCACCAGCAGGAAGTGGTCTCCGCCATCATGGATGGCGTGACGCGCGCACTCGAACGAGGCAAGCGATCCATCAAGCAGCGGCATACCGGTTTCACCGTCATGCCACGGCGTCGCTGCGAAGCGATCGTCACCCTTGCCGGCGAATCGGTTCGAAGCCGGCTGCTGGCTGGTCTGCAATACGTTGACTGCAAAGTGGCTCGCTTGTTGCAGGGCTGCTCCAGACCCGGCACTTTTCGCGATCGCCACAAGCAGCAGTGGCGGATCAAGCGAGACGGATGTGAAACTGTTGGCAGTGAGGCCGATCGGCGTTCCATCCGCCGCACGCGACGTGACGATTGTGATTCCGGTGGCGAAACATCCCATGGCATCGCGCAAGGTGCGGGCATCCGAACCGGCGCGAAATTCACTGGCGGCCCGACGTTGTTTCCGCTCGAGGAAATCGAGGAGGTGCGCAAGCAGCGCCTCGGTCCGATCGGTCACCAGCAACAATTCGGCATCATCTAACTCGACGATTTCGGCATTGGGCAAGGCGGCATCGAACGCGCTGCCGGCTGGCGACTGCCGCACCCACGAAACGCCGCCACGCAAGACCATGGTGGGCAAATTGAGCGCCGGAGCCGCCTGCGTGACGGCGTCCGCAACCGCATCGAGATCCATGGCGCCGATGACCTTCGGGTCAAGGTCGGGTTGATCTAACGACAGGCCTTCGCTGATCTGCCTGGCAGCCTCGGCGGCGTTGCTGATGGGCATGTCGACCAGCACCAGTCCCGCTGCAAGATTGGATGCATCCGAGGACAGCGCCTTTGCCGCAATCCACCCGCCTACGGTGGCAGCGACGACCACGGGGCGTGCATCCATCTGCGCCATGACCGCGCGCAGATCCTCGGCATAGGCATCGAGATCATAACGACCGTCCGCCGGCCACTCGCTCGCGCCGTGTCCGCGCAGGTCGAGGCTAACCACCCGGCGGCCGGTTTGAACAAGCGCCTCGCTGACGGTTTGCCACACAGCGCTGGTCTGGCCGGCGCCATGGACGAGGAGGATAGTCGGATCGTCGGCCTGACCGGCAATTTCCGCGTGAAGCCGGATGCCCCCGAAGCCCTTGAAGGTCACGCTTGGCATCAGACGGTCTCCTAAACTTCCGGCGTAGAAACTGGCGCTATGCTGCTGGCGGCGGGGTCACCACGATGATTGCAGCCGGCGCGCCGCTGTCGTTTTCCACCGCGCGCGCCTCGCCAGCGGGAATGAAGATGCTGTCCCATTGCTCCAGCCGGTGGCGAACGCCGTCCGCCTGCACGATTGTAAGCGCACCTTGGGTGACGACGTAGATCTTGCCGATCGCACCGGCCTCCATCGGCACGATGACGCCGGGCGGAAAGTCGGAATAGCCGACCCACGCGAAGTCAGCGCCGCTTGCCACATCGCCCTGCATCCTGCGGGCAGCTACGCCTTCGTGATTGGGCGGAAAGTAGAACGGTGCGTCGGCAAATTTGACTACGTCCATCGGAAATTCTCCAGCTAGTGGGCGGCTTGGGGAGCAGCGCCGGGACATGCTGCGAGACGGTCGATTTCCGCGAACAGCGCGGCAAAACCGGCCATCGCAAAGTCGATCACAGCAGAGTCTCGAAACTTGCCGTCGATGACCTTGCTTCCGACCTGCCCGACGACGATCTCCGGTGTGTTCAGCGGTCGGCCCAGCGCCGAAATGATCGTCTCGCGAAGCTGGTACTGGGCGCGAACCCCGCCGGTGACGGCAGGCGAAGATGTGACGATCAACACCGGTTTGTCGCGCAGCGGAGAGCCGTTGTGCGGGCGGGAAACCCAGTCGAGCGCATTTTTGAGCGTGCCGGGAACGCCATGATTGTATTCGGGCGACACGATGACCAGCCCGTCTGCTGCCGCGATCTGATCGCGCATATGTTGAACTGGCTGCGGCAGCGGCTCCACGTAGAGGTCCTGGTTGAAGTGCGGCAGCGCACCGATGTCGGCATAATCGTAGCTCGACTGCGAGGCCGTGGCTTCGGACAGGGCAGCAAGGATTGCCGAGGAGAAGGAATTGGCGCGCAGGCTGCCGGAGATTCCAAGCAGGCGGTAGGGGACAGGCATCAAGGGCATTCCTCTGAATGGGGCCGTAAGTCAGGCGCGCCGTGCAACCGTGTTGGTCAAGGTGCCAATGCCTTCGATCTCGATTTCGCAGACATCGCCGGGCTTCATGAAAACCGGCGGTGTTCGCGCGTAGCCAACGCCCGAGGGCGTGCCGGTGGCAATCACATCCCCCGGCTCAAGCGTCATGGCCTCTGACAGAATCGCGATCAGGGTGGCGACATCGAAGATCATGTCCGCGGTATCGCTGTCCTGCATGATCTGGCCATTGAGCCTGGCGATCAGGCGCAGGCCGGAAGCGCCAGCGGGCAGTTCATCGGGCGTGATCAGTTCAGGGCCAAACCCGCCTGTCGCGTCGAAGTTCTTGCCCATGGTCCACTGGGTCGACTTGCGCTGGTAATTGCGCACCGAACCGTCGTTGAAGCAGCTGTAGCCTGCGATGTGATCGAGCGCGTCGGCGGCGCTGACGTTGGTCGCGGTCTTGCCGATAACCACGGCAAGTTCAGCTTCATAGTCCAGTTGTTCGGAGCATTCGGGATAGATCATCGCGCCGCCGGGAGCGAGGAGCGAAGTCGGACCGCGCATGAACACCGCCGGATAGTCGGGAATGGCATTACCGCCTTCTATGGCGTGGGCACGGTAATTCAGGCCGATGCAGATGGTCTTGCCCGGACGCGGCACGGGGCACAGCAATTCCAGTTCAGCCAGCGCAACCTCGGCACCTGGCGTGAAGGCTTCTGCACTGGTGGCCAGTTCGACGGCCGATGTCGCGTCCGGATAGACCGTGACGCTGTGGCCGCTGCGAACCCCATGCTGGACTTTTCCGTCGCGGCGAAAAGTTACGATGCGCATGTCTGGTCTCCGGGCTGCTCAGGCAGGGGTCTTGGCAAAAAGGTCTTTGTGCAGGTTGCGAAGTTCGGCCTTCTGGACCTTGCCCATCGCATTGCGCGGAAGCTCATCAACGATGATCGAGGTCTTGGGCCGCTTGAAGGCCGCCAATTCGGTGCTGACGACGGCGGCGATATCCGCCGGTGTGATGTTCGACCCCGGGGCGCGGGCAACCACGGCTACCACGCCTTCACCGAAGTCCGGGTGCGGCACGCCGATAACCGCGCTTTCCTCGACCCCGTCGATGCCGTCGATGACCATTTCGACTTCCTTGGGATAGACATTGTAGCCACCCGAAATGATCAGGTCCTTCGAACGACCGACGATGCGAATGTAGCCGGCTTCGTCCTTTGTGGCGATGTCGCCGCTGATGAACCAGCCATCGGCCGTATGGTCCTCGGCGGTCTTTTCCGGATTACGCCAATAGCCCGAGAACATGTTCGGGCCCTTCATTTCCAGCACGCCCGGTTCGCCCGTCGCGGCTTCCATGCCGCCATCGGCGATGATCCGCACCGATATGCCCGGGAGTGACGGTCCGACACTGCCGGCAATGCGCGGGCCATCATAGGGATTGGAAGTGACCATCAGCGCCTCGGTCATGCCGTAGCGTTCGAGGATGGTATGGCCTGTACGCTCCGCAAACTCCTCGAACGTGGTGTCAAGCAGCGGGGCCGAGCCGCTGATGAACAACCGCATTTTCGCGCACAGCTCCTTGTCGAAGGTTGGTTCGGACAGTAGGCGCGTGTAAAAGGTCGGTACGCCCATGAACACTGTCGCCCGGGGCAGATCGCGCAGCACGGCGGCATTGTCGAACCGGTCATGGAACAGGATGGGCGATGCGCCGAACAGGGCTAGGTGCAGCGCGACGAACAAGCCGTGGGCATGAAAGATCGGCAGCGCGTGAAGCAGCACGTCGTTGTCCTGCCAGTGCCACGATTTGGCCAGCACCTGCACGTTTGACGAGAGGTTTCCGTGAGTCAGCACCGCGCCCTTGGACCGTCCGGTGGTACCCGACGTGTAGAGGATCGCGGCGGGGTCCTGGGTGACGGCGGGCACAGTTGGCAGGATTTCTGCAACATCGGCCCAAGGCGCGGCGCGAAGATCGCTGGAAAGCAGGACCCGCGTTGCACCGAAAGCCACCGTCTCGCCCGGAAGTCCCGCGCTGGCGACAAGCAGCCTGGGCTCGGCGTCGCCTAGGAAATAACCGAGTTCACTCTCCTGATAGGTCGTATTGAGCGGAATGAAGATCGCCCCGGCCCGCAAGCAGGCGAGATAAAGGATGACCGAGGCCGGAGACTTGTGTGCCTGAACCACAACCCGGTCCCCGACTTCGACGCCAAGCGAACGCAGCCAGGTCGCTGCCCGACCGGTCTGCTGGAGCATTTCGCCATAGGTCAGGAGTTCAATGCCGTTCACGATCAGGAACGGCCGCTGCGGATGGGCAGCAGCGGACTCTTCGAACAGGGCAAATACGCTGGCGTTCGGGTTGGACGTTTCGGGCTGAGCCATGAGCGTGCTCTCTTCTCTCAGAACTGGATTGTCAGGCGGCTGGCCTGGATCGGAGTGACGTAATCGCGAACGAAAGCCTTGTGCGCAGGGTCGGCCTGGTATTCATCCCAGCCGGCCTTGTCCCTGAATGTCGCGACGAGGGCATAGTCGCCGTTTCCTTCACGGAACGAAAGATCGCGGCCATGCTGAATCTGGGTGATGTCGCTGCGCAGCATGGCAAGGTGATCGAGAGCCTCGCCAAACGCGGCGACTTGTTCATCGGACACGCCGGGTATCCAGGTGAAGATCACGATATGAGTGACCATGGCCGCTTATCCTGCCTGCCCGACACGTGCCGGTTCGCGCGCCGGCAGTGCCATGACCTTTTGAGCAGCGGCGACCAAGGCATCGACACCGGCAATCGATGACGAACCGAAGACATACAGGTCCGGCCGCACCAGCACCGCATCGACGCCCAGCCGGTCGAACCAGTCACCATAGGTGCCGTCCATATCTTCGGTGTCACCGCCGGGTCCGAAATCAGCCACGGCCGCGCCAAGTTGATCGAGGAAACTGGTCGAAGCGCGGCCGAGCGAGCCGCCTCCCTGCCCGCGCATCAGCAGTTGCCAACCCTTGCCTACCACATCGTCGAACAGGCCTTCCCGGCCATTTCGGCCCACGCGGCCCTGGAACGACAGGCAGCCAGAACCGGCATCTTCATGGCGGAACGCTCCGGCATAGCCAAGGCGCGGTTCCGGCGGCGGCTTCAGCCCGAGCGCCGGGTCCTTCATCGCGGCCTTCATGCGGGCATCGCGCGCGGCCACTTCTTCGGGGTCGATCATGCAGATCAACCTGCCCACTTCGACAGCCTGACGGATGATTTCAACCACATGTTCGCGGCGTTCCGGGCCATACGATTCGAGCAGATCTTCGCTCGCACCGTCGACCAGCACTGCGCCCAGCCGCCAGCTCAGGGCAAGGCCATCGCGCATGCCGGCGCACAGACCTTGCGCGAGGAATGGCGGCATGAGGTGCGCAGCATCGCCTGCCAGCATGACCCGTCCATGCTTCCACTGGTCCACCCACGAACCACGGAAAGTATAGACCGTGTGGCGTTCAAGCGTAGCGCTCTCCGGAGTGATGTCCCAGCGCGCCAGCAGTTCCCAGGCCATCTCGGCCGTGTTGAGCTGCTCGATCGTCTCGCCGGGCAGGCGCATGAATTCCCAGCGCCTGCGCCCCGGACCGCTGCCGACAAGCGTCGTCGGGCGATCGGGATTGAGGTACTGCATGACATAGGGCTTCCACTCCCGCTGTTCATGCGGGATCACATCGACAACCAGCCAGTCATAAGCGAAGCCTAGGTCGATGTACTTCTGCCCGAGCAACTCTCGCGTCGTGCTGCGGGCGCCGTCGGCGCCGATGACGTAGCGGGCTTCGGCGCGGAAGCGGGAGCCCGGATTCTCCGGATCGACGAACTCCAGCGCAACGTGGTTTACGTCCTGCTCAAGTCCGACCAACTGGCGGTTATAATGCACGTTGACGTTGGGTGTGGCTTGCAGCCGGCGAAGCATCACGCCTTCGAAGTCCGGCTGGTAGAACTGGTTGACTTGCGCCCAGCCCGAAGCACCGGGCCGGTTCCAGTCAATCTGCAGCAGCGTCTCGAAATCCGCATCCTTGAACTGGTAGGTCATGTCAGGGCCGATGACCGGCTCAAGGAAGGGCGCGAGCTCCTCCATAAGGCCAAGGCCCTGCAACTGGCGGATATTCTCATGGTCGACGCCGCAGGCGCGCGGCAGGGGATAGAAGGTCCCCCAGCGCTCGTAGACGTCGACCGTCAGGCCGCGCTGAGCAAGTTGAAGGGCGGTAAACATCCCGACGGGACCGGCGCCCACGATTACGACGTCTTTCATCGCACTTCTCTTTCAACTGCAGCCGCCGCGCCTTGTCCGGACGAGTGACACCAACCCGCCAAGGCGAGCGAATGCACACATCTCCCTAATATCGGCGCCGCTATTGCGGCCGGAAAACTACTTTGAGACCGAAGCCCGGATCGCCTTGAGGAATTCGATCTTGCCGTCCTCGCAATGCTGGCTCAGCACATTGGTCTTCATGTCCGGCTGATGCTCGCGATTGGGTTCGGGAACGTAGGGGTTGCCGGTCCATCCCTGCAGACGGCAAACGCGGCGCTTGATCCGCCAGCCCTTGTCGGTCCGGACCAGTTGGTCGTCGTACCAGCCGGTACCCAGCCAGTTGGGACCGCCTTCCGCATCGTCGCGCACGAGCAGCCAGTTGCCGTAGCTGAAGGCCGTGGCCGTTTCGCCGTCGACATGGATCACATGGCCCATCATCGTGTGCTGATGGCTGTCGAGCGTCTTGTGGAACATCTCGAACGACGCCTTGAACTCGTCGAGCCCCTTCCACCCCGCGCCGGCCGGGCCGAATACCGCCTCGACATCGTCGGTAAAGATCAGGTCGAACAGGTCCCAGGCACGCGCATCAAGCGCGAACCCGTAGAGGTTCATGATGTTGATGATTTCGACTTTGTCGTTCTCGGCCACGGCCGTAATCCTTCTGTTTCCGGTAAGCGGGGATGCGGGCATCTGAACCAGACACCCGCATCCATGTACTTAGAAGCTGAATTTCAGCGAAGCGCCAATCGTGCGTGGCTCACCGGGAACTTCCTGCGGATAGTTCACCGCATCGAAGCCCAGCACGGCAGCAATGTACTGCTTGTTGGTGAGGTTGCGGACATAGGCGCTGATCTGCCAGTTATCCCAGCTGTAGCTGGCATTCAGGTTAGTGATCGCATAGCCCGGCGTGCGGTACAGCGCGAGCACCTGGGTGGTGGTCGTTCCCGCGGCAATCACGCCCGGAATGCCGGGATATGCGGTACCTGCAGGCGCACCCTGGTAGTCGTTCGTGTAGCTTGAGGAATAGCTTTCCTCAGCCGTGAACTGGAACTTGCCGGGGCCGATATCCTGGCTGTAGGTCAGCGATGCGTTGAGCGAATGCTCGGGCGAACGAACCAGTGGCTGCCCCGTGAAGTCCACCGCTACCGCGCCGCTGGCGAGGTTATACTTGGTGATCTTCGACTTGGCGTAAGTGTACTGCAGGCCGAGGCGCAAGTTGCTCGACAGGACCGCCACGGCGTCAATGTCAAAACCCCGGCCCGAGGCATTGCCCGCGTTCGAGATGAACGGGGTGAAGGCACCCGCGATGACCCGGTTCTGCGTGATCTGGATGTTCTTGTACTTGTTGTCGAACAGCGCGACGTTGAGCTGCAGTTTGCGGTCGAGGAACTGCGACTTGAGGCCGACTTCCCAGGCTTCGATATCCTGCTGGCCGTAGTTCGTCGTGGCGAAGGCGCCGCCATTCAGACCGCCCGGCGAGTTGCCGCGCGCATAGCTGCCATAGATCGTCACATCGGGCGCAACCTTGTAGCTCAGGTTGGCGCTACCGGTTGTGGCGTCAAACGAAGCCTTGCGGAAGGTGATCGGCAGGGTTGTCAGCAGGCCGCCTGCGCGCAGCCCGAAAGCGCTGCCGGCAGTACCGCGAATGTCGTCCCGTCCATGACGGATGCCGACAGTCAGGTTGAGCGCGTCGGTGATATCGAACCCGACCTGAGCGAATGCCGCGTAGGCATCGGTTTCGGTATAGACCGGCTGGTAGAGCGCATTGCGCTGCAGGACGTCATACAGGAAGGCGCCCGGGCTGAAGCGCGCGAATGGCGTGTTCAGATCGAATGCCTTGCCGCCGCCCTGCTCTGCCGCGATGTGCAGATAGTAGAGGCCCATCAGGTAGCTGAAACGCCCGGTCTTGTTCGAAAGGCGCAGTTCCTGCGACCAGCGCTTTTCGGCGAACGGGGTATTGCCGTTGGCAATGCTCAGGCGGGTCAGGTCAAGGCTGGTCAGGATCTTCTGGCTGCTGTGCTGGAAGTCGGTCAGCGAAGCCAGTTCGCCCATCGGCGTATCGAAGCGCAGATCGAGCGTGACCTGCTCACCGCGGGTCTTGCCCGACTGCGGGTTGACGTAGATCGCATCCCAGACGTTGGTACCAAAGGTCAAGGCAGCATTGACTGCGGGATTCAAGGCATTGCCAAAAATCACCCCTCGGCCGAGCGGTGCGTCGGTGCGGCCGCTGTGCACTAGGGCGAGCGGAATGTTGTCGCGCATGATCGTGCCGGTAAGACGCGCGGTGACGCTGTCGCTGGGTTCCCAAAGCAGGCGAACGCGGCCGACCGTGCGGTCATAGCCACCGCCCCGGTTCTTCGTCACCGGGTCATAGGTAAAGCCGTCGCGCTTTTCGCGCAGGCCGAAGAAGCGGACCGAGAGCGTGTCAGAAAGTGGAACAGACAGCGCGCCCTTTACCGACCACAGGTTCTCGCTGTGAACCGAGCTCATCCCGTAACCGGCCTCGACATAACCGGAGAGTTCCTTGTCCGGATCGTTCGAGACAATGTTGATGGCACCGGTATACGAAGCGCGGCCGTAGAGCGTGCTCTGCGGACCCTTGGCGACTTCGATGCGGCCGGTATCGATGCGGCTGATCAGCGAAACCAGCGGCGGCGAAACGAATACGCCGTCCTGGAAGATGCCGACCGTCGATGTCGTGGCAATACCTGCCTGCGAACGGTTACCGAAGCCGCGGATGCCGATCACCGGGATCGGGCCATACAGCTTGAACGTCACGCCCGAGACCGCCGACTGGAGGTCAGCCAGCGAGGTCATCTTCGCGACCTGTTCCGAAGTGACCGCCGAGACGCTGCCCGGAATATCCTGCAGGCGTTCATCGACGCGGCGGGCGGTGACGATGATGTCCTGGATCTGGCCTTCGTCACTGGCGGCATCGGCAGGAGCCGGCTGCTCATCGGCGGCAAAGGCGGTGCCGGGAAGCGCGCCGGCAAGCGCCAGGGCAAGCGCCGTCGAAGCAAGGCCCCGCCGACGAATATCGGACAGAATGTCGCGCGGCGAACGAACGGAACCAGTGCGAAGTTTAGGCATCTTCCCCTCCATTGATGTTTTTATTTTCCTGCCCCGGTTCTGCCGCCCACCCGTTGGTGAACGCACATCCCGCGATCAGGAGTCGTACTCAATTAAAATGAGAGGTATCGCATAATGAGAGGTCCGTCAATAAGTGCGGGCAGGATAAATTTCCGAAAATGTGAATGACATTACAAACTGATCAACCCCGTGCACCGCTCTCTCAGGGGATGCTATATTACGGATTTAATGCAAAAATTGATCTCGATTGGGAGCGCGATGCGCCGGGTTGGTCGTGCATAGCCAGATAGCGACTGAGAGCATGCGAGTGGAGAAACCATCCCGGCAACGCTCTTGCACTTCCCGCGCGAGTCGCTTGGGCATGATGTTGCGCCGGATCGAACCGGCAATTGACACTCGCGGCTTGCGGACATACCACAAAATGACGCATGTCTCATTTGGCGTACCGCAAACTCCCTCCGTTGAAACCCAGACCTGACCAATGACCCGACCCAAGTCCCAGCTTTCACCGCGAGAAGCCAAGCGGGCACGCACCCGTGCACGCCTGACCGAGGCAGCGCTGCGCCTCATGGCCGAACGGGGAATCAATGGCACGTCCGTCAGCGAAATCGCGGCGGAGGCCGAGCTCGCCAACGGCACCTTCTATCTCTACTTCAAGGACAAGACGGAGATCGTGGCCGCCGTTTGCCAGGCCGTGACGCTGGCGATGCACAATGAGATGAGCAGCGTGCGCCTGTCACTCGACAAGGGGTCTGCGCGTGTTGCCTTTGGCACCCAGCAGTTCATCGAGATTGCCTCGGCGGAGCCCAACTGGGGCCGCCTGCTCATGTGGGCGTTCTCCGAGCATCCCGCAATCAAGGATGACGTGTCGCGATATATGCGGCTCGACGTGGCGCTAGGTGTTGAACAGGGGTGCTTTACCGAGTCTGCTGACGAATTCACTATTGATGCCCTGCTGGCGATCCTGCGCACCGGCATTGAGGCGCGGCTTGACGGCGCTGGACCTGAAGCCGGTGCCCGCGCGGCAGAATACCACCTCCGGATCCTTGGCATGAGCGCAGCCGAGGCCCACGAGGCGCGGATTGCGACGGACAAGATTGCCGAGCGCCGCGCCAAGTAAACTGCTGAGCGCAATTATCCCGCTTTGAATTGCGGCGCCCGCTTTGCCAGAAAGGCTGCGACGCCCTCGGCAAAATCGGCGCCCATCATGGCATCGACGAACCAGCCGATTGTCTCATCGGTTTCAGCAGGTGTTTCGCCTGAACCGGCCATCCGCAACATGCGCTTGCTGTGCGATAGTGTGTAGGGTGAGCCGCGTGCGATGGCACCGGCCATGCCGCCCAGGTCCTGCTCGATGTCGGCACCGCCGACCACCATGTCCACCAGCCCGATCGCTGCCGCTTCCGCCGCATCAAGTGGCCAGGCCGTGAAGATCATCCGACGCGCCTGCCCCGGCCCGACCGCTGCGACCAGCCGGTGATGGTCACTCCGCAAATAGACCGCGCCAAGCTTTGCCGGCGTGATGGCAAAACGCGCCTCGCTTGTCGCCAGACGAATATCGGCCGCCAGCGCCAGCGCCACGGAGGCGCCGTAGCAGGAGCCTTCGATGGCCGCGATCACCGGTTTGTCAGCGGTTTCGACCGCTTTCATCGCGCGCGCCATCGCCCAGCCATAGTTTCTCGCTCCCTCGGCGTCACCGCGCAGGCGGCCGAACTCGGCAATGTCATTTCCGGCGCCGAAATGACCACCGGCCCCGCGCAGGACGATCACTCGGACCGCGGGATCATTGTCTGCGGCAGCGATGAGGTCGGGAAGCAAACACCAGGTATCGAATAGCATGGCGTTCCGGGCGGACCTGCGGTCAAACAGCACCGTTGCCACTCCTTCGGCGATCTGGAGCGACAGCCCGCTCATTCCTTCGCCCGTCACGCCAGCGCCCTGACATCTGCGACAATCGCCGAAGGACGCGCAATCGGCTTCGCCAGCCACAGCAGCACCAGCGCCGCAATAGGGAGAAGCGGCAACAGCCACAGCCCCTGATCATAGGATCCGGTCCGGTCGAACAATGTCGCCATCGCCAGCGGGCCAAAGATCGCACCGATCAAGGTGATGCCAAAGCAGATTCCGAAGATGCGGGCATAGGCCGTCCGCCCAAACCTGCGCGCCATGACATAGCCCATGACGTCGATTTCCGCCCCCTGCACTGCCCCCAGCAGGAAGCTGGCGGGCAGCGCCCAGCGCATGCCATCAAGCAACATCAGGAAGCCCACAGCCTGGCCAAGGAAAAACACCGACGAAACCCCGCGAACCGAAAAGCGGTCTAGCATGACGCCGGTGAACAGCCTCCCGAACAGCGATCCAGCCGCCCCGATACCGACCACGGAAGCAATCTGGCCCGGAGAGGCACCATTGTCCGAAAGCAAGGCCGGCAGGTGAAAATTGCACCCCACCACTGCGAAGATGATCAGCGCGAAAGAGGCGGAATAAAGCCAGAAGTCGCTCGTCCGCAGCGCCTCGCCCACAGTGGACGAAGCATCTGGCACAAACGCGCCGCCCTTCGCACCCGCCGGTTCCAGCCGCCGGCCATCATTGCGAACCAGCAGAGCGACATTTGCCAGTCCGATCACGAGTGCGACCGCGCCTGCCGTTACGAAGGCATTGCGCCACCCCTCCGCCGCGATGGTCTGCGTGATGAGCCACGAGAAGCCCGCGACGCCCACGGCCAAGCCGGTGGACGTAATCGCCAGGGCAAGGCCCAGCCGCTCATCGAACCAGCGCTGCGCCAAGCTCATGAATGCCGGGTAGCTGGCGAGGTTGCTGGTGAAGACCGTCACCACCATGATGGCGACAAATTCGCTGTAAGACCGGGCCAAGGACTGGCTGGCGTAGCTGGCACAGCCCAGCACAGTGCCGATGGCGATGATCCGCCGCGATCCGAAACGGTCGACCAGGTAGCCGGCAATCGGCATTCCCAGTGCGTTGCACAACGCCGCGATCGAGATCACGCTCGAGAATTCGGTGCGCGTCCAGCCGAACTCGCCGGTCATCGATTTGAGGAACAGCCCCATCGGCTGCATGAGGATGGCGGGAGTCGCAAGGCTCATGCCGATGAAACAACCAAGCAGTACGAGCCAGCGCCTCACACCCAATTCTCCCGTGTGGCCGCCCCGCCCTTGTCGGCAGAGGTCGGCTGCAATCAGATCGGTCCGTAAACCCTAGCGCCGGTCGAGGCGGCGAGAGAAATTGACGCTCCAATCCTTCATCAACTGGAACTCGGGCTTGTCCGCAAGCTCCCTGCGCGTCTTGGCCTCGATTTCTTCGTTGCTGTCGGTGATATCCCAGGTGCTCGCATAGGGCTGCGCGACATGGAACGGTGTGTCGACGTAGGTTTCTACGCCATTGCCTTCGATATCATGGAAATAGAGCGACCACGCATTGCCATGATCGATGTAGAGGATGTCGGTGATTCCGGCTTCCAGCAGGTTCGCGTGGATGATGCGCTGATCATCGAGCGAACCGGTACGGAAAGCGAGATGGTCGACCATGACAAAGTCGGAATCCGCCGTCATGGCGCCGCCGACCATGGCAATCTGATGATGTGCGGAGGGGTCCTGGCTGAGAAACACCAGCTCCTGGTTCTGTCCGGGGACGGGTCCTTCATTGGTCACTTCAAAGCCCAGCACATCGCAATAGAAATCGCGCAGCGCAGGCAGGTTGCGCGCCGCCAGCGTGCTGTGTCCCATCGCCAGCCGGGGACGGACGCGGGCGCCAGCACTGCCGGTTGCGCGCGGTTCGGCGGTTGTTGCCATGATCGTCTTCCTTCAGTCCTGACCGGTAGCCGGCCTCATTGGTTGATCGTTCAGGCCGGGATGACCGGCACCAGGATGTGGCTGTCATATTGACCGCCGGTGTGGATGATGTGCCGTCCGGCGTTGCGGGTGACCGGATGCAATGCGATGCCGACGCCGGGATCGGCGGTAGCCGGGAACGGATCCTTGCCCATCACCACGACACGCATCTGCTCGCCGGCGTGGAACATGGTGCTTGATGGCCAGATCTCGATTTCCACGGGCACGATCTCGCCGGGTGACAGGCGCAGTTCGCGCTGGTGCGCGTGAACTGGCTGCCATGGCGTGGACTTTGCCTCGTCGAGCTCACGATGCGACACGCGCAGCCAGCCGTGTGCGGCATGGCCGAAGCGGAAGCGGGTGATGTAGTAGAAGTTTACCAGTTCGCCCGCCGCATCGAATTTCTGCACGGCGGCGAACAGGTCCATGTCGTCTGCACCTTCAGCCTCGACCCAGAGCTTGAGCTTGAAATAGCCTGTCAGTTCGGTTTCTTCGGTGAAGGTGTGGGCAAACACTGCCTCGGGCTCACCAGCTGTGGGATCGTAGGAGATCGACGACGCGGCGCTGACCGGCTGCGCGCTCAATGATCCGGACGAGGCGTCGAGATAGAACGGGACATGCTGCGTGCGCGCCAGCGGCCATTCAGCTTCCACGCGCTCGGCCCCGACATCGATGCCTTCGCGCACTTCCAGGCGCACCTTGGGCCAGCTGTCGACCTCGTTCTCGACCCCCTTCAGGAAGCGGTCGAAGAAGGCGATCTGGCGGCGCAGGCTTTCGGGCGTGTACATGTGCGCCCACTTGTTTCGGCCGTGGACATCGAGCCACTTCTGGTCCGTCCCCAGCCGGTTGAAAGCGGACAGCGATCCGCGGGTGTGGACAGCATGGTCGCTCCAGCAGGAAATGACGTAGGTCGGGACATTGATGTTTTCGACCGTCGGGACCTTGCTCTGCCAATAGTCGTCGAAGAAGGGGTGGACCTCCATCGCCTTGTCCCAGTCCTCGGCGCGGTTGTGGCTGCTGCGGACGGTGTTGTTCCAGAAGGACACGAAGCCCGGGTTCGGAATGCCTCCGTGGAAGGCGATCTCGCGGTAGAGGTCGCTCATCCCGTCATAGGGCATCAGCGCGGCCAGATGCGGCGGGCGCGTGGCGCCGGCGAACCATTGGACGATGCCGAAATAGGATGCGCCCGCCATGCCGACCTTGCCGTTCGACCATGGCTGCTGTGCAATCCATTCGATGGTGTCATGGATGTCGAGCCCTTCCTGCGGGGACCAACTGGTCACGTCGCCTTCGGAACTGTTGATCCCGCGCGGGTCGGGCACGATGATGGCATAGCCCAGCGGGCACCAGACCGCCGGGTCCTGCGCTTCGATCGGCGCGTATTTGGACACGACTGCGCCCTGTGTGAAAATCTGCCGCACCGGTTCGGGCCAGCGGTAATGCTTGCTGTAGGCGCTCCACAGAATAAACGAGGGCAGCGGGCCTTCCACACCTGCGGGACGAAAGACATCGGCATAGATCGTCACGCCGTCGCGCAGCGTGATCGCCACATCATAATCGATCGTCAGTCCGTCGACCGTCTCCTGCCGCGGGTTGAAGCCCGGATAGCCCCGGCCGGCCGGATCCAGTCCGGGCAGCATCACTTCCTGATCGATGCCGTTGATTGTCTTGCCCATGTCTTGCCTGCCTTTAATGGAGCTGCGCTATCAAGCGGCCTTCATCGGCGCTGGCGCAAAACGATCCAGCGTAGTGATCCCGGCGAAATTGTGCGGCTGAATGCCAGCCATCAGGCGGCCCCAGTTCTCCGACAGGGCTTCCAGGTTGAGCGCGCCGTGCAGGGTGATCACCCGCGCATCGCGCCAAGCGCGCTGGATCGGCTCAAACTTCATGATCGCGGTCGAACCCGAATTGCGCTGGAGCAGTTCGATGGCCTCGGCGCACCACTTCACGCTGAAGGCGGTCTCGGCAAGAACCCGCGCGCTGAACTTCTGCATGTATTCGCCATCAGCCGGCGTCCCTGCGGCAGCGAGCTCGCCAAGCCGGTCAGTCTCGGCAGCGTTTGCCTGGGCCATCAGCTTCGCCGACTGGATCTTGGAATGAACTTCGGCGAGCATAAGGTGAGTCAACGGCGCCTGTAGCTGATCCTTGTAGGTCGTGCCGCGAATGGGCCGGCCGCCGGACCTCTCAAGGAAGCGATCAAGTGCGCCTTCGGCAAGCCCGATCGACATGCCGGCCATCAAGCTGAACGCCCAGCCAAGCGCCGGGGCCTTCCAGATCGAGCCTTCCAGCCCGCTTTCGATGCGGGCGCTGGTGATGTCGCGGAAGTCGATGCAGCGGTGCTCGGGCACGAACAGTTCTTCCGCCTGGAGCACGATGGAAACGCTGCCCGTGGCGCACATTCCGGCCACGTCCCAGTCGTCGATGAACTTCAACTGGTCGAGCGGCACCTGCACGCCGAGAAGGAACGTTCCGTCACCGTCATCGGCAATGCAGCCAAGGTTGGTGTACGGAGCCCAAAGGGAATCGCTGCCAAACGTCCACGGACCGCCAGAAATGATCCAGCCGCCTTCCGTGCGCTTTGCGCGTCCCTTCGACGCCGGAAAATGGCTTGAGCCCGCCACGCGCGGCCCGACCCACTTGGGACCATAGACCTCTTCGATGACCTTCGGGCCAGAGCCGGCCGGGATCCAGTTGGTCGATGCAGCGACCCACGAAGTCCAGCCGGCCGAGCCATCCCACTTCGATACTTCGGCGATCACATCGAGCTGCTGGCGGACCGACAGTTCATAACCGCCATATTCAGTGGGGCTGCCGATGTTGAACACGCCGGCGGCGTCGAGTTCGGCAATGGTCTCGTCCGAGTGACGGCCCGCCTTCTCCGCTTCCGGTGCGCGCTGGCGCAGGGTCGGCCCGATGGCGCGGACGTTGTCGAGGATGGCGGCCAGCCGCTGCGACTTGTCGAGGTTTGCAGTCATTGCCTTGATCTCCGGTCTTGAAGTCACGATTGCGGGGCCAGCGGCACGATCGGCAGCTGGATGAAGCAGGGATGGGCTGGACCGGTGTGCACGGTGTTCACCGCCCCGGTGTGGTAGCTCTCGTCATATGCGCGGGTCGGCGCACCATCGGGAGCATATGGCTGGATATCGACGCGGAGCCGGCATCCCTTGCGGATCATCGCGGTGCTGGGGTTGAGCCCAAGCTCGATCTCCGCAATCTCGCCCGGCGCGAGCGGCGCATGGTCCGCTTCGGCATGGGTGTGGACCGGCCAGTATTCGGTTGAGCGCGCGCTATCGACCTTGCGGTGCGACACCTTGAGCAAGCCATGCCCCACTGGTGCCGCGAACAGTGGGTGCGAGGGGTGGATCGGTGCGTCAAAGCGCACTTCGCGGCCATCCTCATCGAGCACCCGCAGCGAAACGAATACATCCATGTCGCTCGCGGTCGACGACACCCACAGGCCGGCCTTCATGTAGCCGATCAGCGCCATGTCCTCGGCCATCGGTTC
Organism: Novosphingobium sp.; assembly: GCF_031424035.1. GTDB lineage: Bacteria > Pseudomonadota > Alphaproteobacteria > Sphingomonadales > Sphingomonadaceae > Novosphingobium. Next base: position 15,721 of record NZ_JANPGP010000078.1, on the reverse strand, counting down.
GCTGACGAAGGAGATGCCGGTGCTCCAGCGCGGCGGACCGCCAACCGGCCCCATCGGTGAGAGCATTGGCTGGCCGAGTTCAACCGCGGCATCGTAACTCGCGCTGGCTTCTGCAGTCGGCACGTCCTGAGCAATCCGCATCAGGTCGGTCCGCCGGCCGTCACCCTGCCAATCGGACTTCGTCGCATCGAGATACCAACGCCGGTACTCGGTCCGCGCAACCGGCCATTCCTGTTCTTCGACGAGGCGGTAGCCGCCGTCGCCGGTGCGGAGCTGGATGCGGACTGGGGCTTCGTCGGTTACACCGTTGTCGATGCCCTTCAGCCAATAGTCGAACCAGCGCTCGTGATCGGCAATGCTGGCCTGGCTGTACGATGCCGGAAACCAGGCGTCGGTGAAGTCAAACCGCCGGGCCTTTGCCGCGGTCGAGCGAATGAAGGTCTCGCTGCTGCCAAGTTGATGGATCACTGCACCGGCCTGCGGACCGACGATCCACACGGGTGCAGTAGCCTTGTCCATTTCAGGCGCCATGAAGATCGAGCCCGTCGGTCCGTAGGCCTCCGGATCGTTGAACGGCGTGGCAAGAACGCGGTCCATCCAGTCAGTCTCGCGGCGTTCTCCGCAAAAGTTTCCGCCCGACCAGGCCTTGTGCCACCAGGTCCAGAACCCTTCGCCGAAGATACCGCCGCCGTAGAGCGCTTCGTTATAGATGTCGGCGTCAGTGCCCTGTGCCACCATCGCCTTCAGGTGCGAGGGCTGGAGGCTCGCGACATTGTGCTGCGACATCGCCAGGTAGGACATGCCCCAGAGGCCGACATTGCCATTCGACCATGGCTGGGTTCCCGCCCATTCGATGGCGTCGTAATAGTCCTCGGCCTCCTGTCGGCTGAACGGAGCCTGCTCGCCGGGGCTGTTGCAGACGCCGCGCGCATCGACCCGGATGCAGATGTAGCCCTTGGGCACCCACACCGCAGTATCGACGCTTTCGTGGTTTTCGTACTGCAAGCCATCGGGGTTGCCCGAGAAGTAGCGATCCTCAAGCACCTCCTTCTCAAGCGCTTCCTCATCATTGCAGATGCATTCGTGGTAGAAGGCCTTGCCGTAAAAGCCCTTGGCCATGATCACCGGGTAGTTTCCGTCCTCAGCCGGACGAAAGACATCGGCGCAGACGTAGGTGCCGTCGCGCATTGGCACGCGGACGTCGGTCATCTTGACGATGCCGCGCATATTCCGGCGCAGTTCATTGCGGGCGGTCGCTCCATGACACAGCTGGCGCGGCCGGTTTGCGGCAAAGGCATCCGGCGCGGCGTTCAGATTTTCAAGCAGGCTGACCACTGCCGGATCGGCAACGAACTTGTCTTCCGGCTGGTTGAAGTTGATGAACCCGGGCCCGACCAGATCCTGCACGGCGGGAGCAATCGTTACCCCGCCTTCAATCTCACCAGTCCGGTCCAGCGTTAGCACCAGCCGCGCGAGATTGGTGACGACGGGAATGTGCAGGCGGTCGATCTTGCCATCGACGATGGGCACCAGTTGGGCGAGATTGACGCGCGGCGCGCCCGCAACCGACCCGATCACGAGCCCCCCGACGTAGAAGGTGACGGCCTCCCCTATACGATAGGAAAATTCGCCCCGCTCGTTGGTGGTGCCGCACAGTGATGGCGAGCGATACTTCAGGCCGCGGACCGGTCCGGCAAAAATGCCGACGGCGATTTCGCTTCCTGAATTGACGCTCTGCATTTCCAGTTCCCCGCAACATTCCCTCGCCATCGGTCATGACAACCAGACCAGCGATTGACCGAAAGTTTGCGAGAACACTTTGCAGACTTGCGCTCCTGTCCGGTCCTGCGTCCCTAAGGACACTCGCCGGCCATGGGCTTGCGCTGCTTCTCCCAAACTTCTTATTTGTAATCTGATTACAAATCTGCCCGGAGAGCATCCCGTTGTCAAGGCCCGTTCTCAGCCTCGCCACTCACGCAGAAAATGCGGAGCGCGAAGGTCCGCAAGTTTCTGATTTCGATTAATTCCTACGGGCAAAAACCAGCAACGTGACAGCCGTCGCCTCACCGAATGCCGGTCGCCGGCTGCGTGATGATCATGAAACCGCGGCTCGCGACTCGGTCGCCGATCCCGCCGTGTTTCAGCTGCGGAGCGGGTTCACTTGTCCCAGACAAGCCGCCACCATTGCCGTCACCAGATCCTCTTCCGAGAGGTCAGCGCCAATGGGCGAGATGGCTCCGAAGATCACCCATTGCTGCAAGGCCGCCGTGGTAATCTGCAGGATGGCCGAAGCCGCCTTCGCGGCGTCCGCCGAGGCAATCCGTCCATCCCTCGCCAACAAGAGCAGCGCCAGACGCTCGTTCCATGGATGGAAAGAATTGGAAATGGCACGGTAGATATCCGCGTCATTGAGCAGCAACGAAGTCTTGATGATGCTGCGGTTGCGTTTGTGCCAGGCCAGCATGCCCCGCACGATCCGCTCGACACCTGCCTCAAGGCTCTCATCGGACTTGGCTTCAGGATTGAAGAGCGCATGGAAGTACCGCCGCGCCCGTTCCCTGGCCCGCGCGTGAAGCGCCAGCAGGATCGATTGCTTGCCATCGAACCGGGCATAGATCGAGCCGGCACCTGTCGCCGACTCCCGGGCAATGTCATTGATTGTGATGGCTTCGTAGTCGTCCTTGCGGAGCAACTTTTCGAACGCATCGAGGATCCGGATCATCGATTCCTGGCTGCGGCTCTGCCGCGGCTGCCGGATCCGTTCACTCACTGCCTTGCCCTCCAATCGTGCTGCACTTAGACGCAAGGCGCAAAATACCGCAAGCTCGCTGGGCGCCACCACCACCTGTGACGGCAGTAATCAACGGAAAGGGAGCGCAATGGCCAATCCGTTCTTTGTCGTACAAGCCAATGCCATGCCGGGTAGGGATGACGAGCTGAACCGCTGGTATGAAGAACAGCATCTCGATGACTGTCTGGCCTGCAAGGACGCACTTTCCGCTCAGCGTTTCGGCAAAATCACCGGTTCGGGGCCGGGCAATTACGCCTATCTCGCGCTCTATGAAGTTCGCGATCCGCAAACTTTTGCCGACGATCGGAAGAGCAAAGAAGGCACCCCCCTCCTGCCAAGAACGACAGCGCTCGCTCTGCCAGCGCATGCCTTTTTCTACCGCCCGATCGAAGGACAGCCGGGTTTGCTCGCAAGGCAGGAACGCAGTTTGCTCTATATCGAGTTTCTCGACGGCGGGGCATCGAGTGACCTTGCCGCCCTGATGACCGAGCGCCAGCATATATTGTCTCAGGAGACGGGCCTCGGCTTGACAGAACTGATGCTCGTCGATGCCTTCCAGGAACGACAGGGCTGGCATGCAAGCGGGATTATCTTCGCCGAGGTTACCCATGCCGATGCAGCGTTGCCCCTCTCCACAACCGCACCGAATTCCAGTTTGCTCCGCGTAGCGGAATCGGGGCTTTACCAACCTCTATCGGCTCGGAGGATTGCCGCATGATTTTGGTTACTGCCGCCAATGGCAATCAGGGCAAATTGCTGATCCCGCGTTTGCTCGCGGCAGGAGCGCAGGTGACGCGGCAGCGGCGGCCTCGATAACTGGCGATCTTATCTGCTTTTGGGATTCGTTCGAAATCCCTCGAAAAACCGAATTTGGGGCGCAAAGCTCATAATGGCGATAAGCCGCTGGAACGGCGGCTTATCGCCACGCCCTTTGCCGAAGGCGCCATTCCGGATCGTCCGACAGAGCCGACATTCCATTGGACTTCCTGTAAATACCAAGCATTGGTGCTGTCACCGGATTGCGGTCCGCTTGCGGTGCTTTTGCCCTGACCGAGCAAATCGGCAGGGCCTTGGGTGGTGGGAGCAGCAATGCCTGCTGCACCGAACCGGAGAACCACCCATGGACACGACTCATGAGACAAAGCCCGCCACCACGCGCCCGCGCAAGATGGCACGTAAACCAAAGGCCAATGCTGTCTGCGTCAAACCGAAGCGCACGACCAAAATCGACCAGATTGTGACGATGCTGACCTGTGCGGCAGGCGCAACGCTGGATGAGTTGTTTGCAAGCACTGGCTGGCAACCACACACCACCCGGGCAGCGCTCACGGGGCTCAAGAAGAAAGGCCACATTGTCACAAGCGAAAAGCTTGACGGCGTTCGCCGCTATCGCATCGAAGGCGGAGCTGGCTGATGGGCTGGCTGGCAACCGACCTTCAACGGATTGCTGCACTAAATGGCGACACTTTGGCATCGGCGTGGGCTGACACATTCGCTACGCCGATGCCAGACGTGGCAACCTCGCTTTTGCGCAGGGCGCTGGCCCATGATCGGCAGGAGCGCAAGTTCGGCGGCCTACCGCAGGTGCTGCGCAAACGGCTTGAGACCGTGGCGGCCCATGAAACCTCTGCGATGCCGGAGCCACCACTGAGGCTGAAGCCGGGAACCCGACTGATGCGTGAGTGGAATGGAACCATGTACACCGTGCTGATAACTGCAGATGGGTTCACGTTTGGCGGCAAAACCTGGCGTTCGCTGTCGATGATAGCCCGTCACATCACCGGAGCGCGATGGTCGGGTCCGCGCTTCTTTGGACTCAAGCGAGCAACCAACGCATGAGCAGGACCAGTCCTGGCTCGGTGCGCTGCGCGATCTACACTCGCAAATCGACCGAAGAAGGCCTGGAAAAAGCGTTCAACAGTCTCGATGCCCAGCGCGAAGCCTGCGCGGCCTATGTCATGTCTCAACAACATGAGGGTTGGACTCTGGTACCAGACCTATATGATGATGGCGGCATCTCGGGCGGCACCATGGATCGTCCGGCGATGCAGCGACTGTTGGCAGATGTGCGTGAGGGCAAGGTCGACGTCATCGTCGTCTATAAGGTCGACCGCCTGACACGGCGGCTGGTCGATTTCGCCAAGATCGTCGAAGTTCTCGATGATGCGGGTGCCAGCTTTGTGAGTGTGACGCAGGCGTTCAACACGACCAATTCGATGGGTCGGCTGACGCTCAATGTCTTGCTCTCGTTTGCGCAGTTTGAACGGGAAGTTACAGGCGAGCGCATCCGCGACAAGATCGCTGCATCGAAACGCAAGGGCATGTGGATGGGCGGCCCGATACCGATCGGTTATGATGTCGTTGACCGCAAACTTGTCATCAATGCTGAAGAGGCTGGGATGGTCCGTTTGATCTTTTCGCGGTACCTGGTTGCCGCATCGCTTGATGCACTTGCGGACGATCTCGCGAAGCGGGGTGTTCGCTCGAAACAGCGAATGACCCGCACAGGTCGCGCATTTGGGGGAACGCCATTCCGCCCCGGCGGATTGCGGCACATCCTGGCTAACCGCATCTATCTGGGTGAAGTCAGCCACAAGGGCCAGATCCATCCCGGCGAACACGATCCGATCATTGACTGTCAGCTCTGGGACGAAGTTCAAGCTCGCCTGAACACCGCATCGAAGCGGCCTCGCACGGGTTATGTAAGCCCACTGGCTGGCCGGATCTTCGGCGCCGGAGGTCAGCGCCTCTTCAGCACCCACGGCAAGAAGCATGGCAAGCGCTACAGCTACTATGTCAGCAGCACCCGAGAGAATGACAAGGACTGGCGCCTGCCTGCGGGCGATATTGATGCAATGGTTCAACAGTCCCTGTCCGGCTTCCTGACCGATCCGGTCAGCATCAGCAGCGAGCTGGGTTCAATGGGCCTGACAGACGTTGCTATATCTCAGGCAGCTCACTTAGTCCCTAGTCCCGGTAACATGACATCTTTGCGCCAAACGCTGGACCTGCTGGACGCCAAGATTTCGATCGACACGTTAGCCCTCAAGATCGAACTCAGTCGAAGCCACCTCGCTTCTGCGATTAGGATGGACGGTCCGGCTGATCCCCATCCTGACCCCATCGTACTGGTCACACCGGTATCACTCAAGCGGCGGGGAATTGAACTCAGGTTGGTCTACGCGGCACCTGATTCGCGGCCAGCCAATCGCGACCCTCATCTCGTCGATCTGATCCGTCGCAGTTGGGCCGCATGGAAGAAATTAAATACCGAATCTCGGTCAACTAACCCGGTCGAGCGAAGCCATCTCGTCCGCCTGGCGCGGCTCCGCTTTCTGGCACCCGACATCACCATAGCGATTGTCGAAGGCCGTCAGCCGATCGAGCTCACTGCCCGCACGCTGCTGCGCTGCAGCGAGCTTCCGGTCGATTGGAACGATCAGCGGCGGATGTTTGGCTTCATCTGAACAACCTAGACTCACCTTACTGCCCGTAGAACCACCACAGGACACAAAAATGGCCATTAGAGAACTGCGCCCAGTTCAGGCCCAGATTTCGCGTTGATGTTGGAGTCTCTGTCCTGAGGCCGAATCACTTGAGCCTGCAGAGGCGCAGAACTGCGCGGGTTTGAGACTGGCCATGTGCCGGGATCTCAAATCCCGCACAAAAGACAGTGAAATGGTGCTGCTGGGGAGGATTGAACTCCCGACCTCAGCCTTACCAAGGATGCGCTCTACCACTGAGCTACAGCAGCCAACCATTTCTTCGCCGTCCCGCGAGCCCCAAGGGCCGCCGGACAGGCGGGCGCTATTGTCCGCGCGGGCCGGCAATGTCAAGGACGGCTTGAGCCCCGCGGCATTTCAGGCAAGAAATCAGCAGAGATGAGTGAAAAAGAGACACCCAGCACCCGAGAAGACCGCCTTGCCGCTCAACTGCGCGAGAATCTTAGGCGGCGTAAGGCGCAAGGCCGCGCCCGCGAATCCATCAGCGATCCGCCCCTTTCCAAACCGGACCCCAACCGCTAGGGGCGGCGCTTCCTTGCGCTTTGAGGGAGTTTGCACGGTGCCGCGCCTGATTCTCGTTCGCCACGGCCAGAGCCAGTGGAACCTGGAAAACCGCTTCACCGGCTGGTGGGACGTCGACCTGACTGAAAAGGGTGAGGAAGAGGCCCGCGCCGCTGGCCGGCTCCTCGCGGAAAAGGGCATGCTGCCCGACATCGCCTTCACGTCTTTCCAGACCCGCGCGATCCGCACGCTGCACTTCGCACTCGAAGCCATGGGCCGGCTGTGGATCCCGGAGACGAAGGACTGGCGGCTGAACGAGCGGCATTATGGCGGCCTCACCGGGCTCGACAAGGCCGAGACGGCGGCGAAGCACGGCGATGAACAGGTCAAGATCTGGCGCCGTTCGTTCGACATTCCGCCGCCTGTGCTCGAAGCCGGCAGCGAGTTCGATCTGGCCCGTGACCTGCGCTATGCCGGCATCGCGATTCCATCGACTGAGAGTCTGAAGGACACGATCGCCCGCGTCCTGCCCTATTACGAATCGTCGATCGTGCCGCACCTGCGCGCCGGATCGACCGTGCTGGTTTCCGCCCATGGCAACAGCCTGCGCGCGCTGGTCAAGCACCTCTCGGGCATTTCGGATGAAGACATCACCAGCCTCGAAATCCCGACTGGCCAGCCGATCGTCTATGAACTTGATGACGAGCTGAAGGCCACCGAGCGCTACTATCTGGCGGATCGCTGAGATGAACGCTCTTGTCGCAATCGTCATGGGCAGCCAGTCCGACTGGCCGACGATGAAGTGTGCCGCCGATGCGCTGGACAAGCTGGGCGTTGCCCACGACGTCCGCATTGTCTCGGCCCACCGCACGCCTGACCGGCTTGTCGCCTTTGCCAAGGGTGCTGAGGCCGAGGGCTTCAAGGTGATCATCGCCGGCGCAGGCGGCGCGGCGCACCTGCCGGGCATGGTCGCCTCGATGACGCACCTGCCGGTGCTGGGCGTGCCGGTGCAAAGCCGCGCGCTTTCCGGGCAGGACAGCCTGCTGTCGATCGTCCAGATGCCCGCCGGAATCCCGGTCGGCACGCTGGCCATCGGCGAGGCGGGCGCGACCAACGCCGGCCTGCTCGCTGCCGCGATCCTTGCAGGTAACGACCCGGCGCTGACCGAACGCCTAAAGGCCTACCGCGCCGCGCAGAGCGACGGCGTGGCGCAGCGGCCCTCGTAAGCAAGATGATCCCACCCGGCGAAACCATCGGCATCCTGGGCGGCGGCCAGCTGGGCCGGATGATCGCAATGGCCGCTGCACAACTGGGCTACCGCTGCCACGTCTACGCTCCCGAACCCGAATCGATCGCCGCCGAAGTCTGCGGCGGTTTCACCTGCGCAGCCTGGGACGATGCCGAGGCGCTGGCCCGCTTTGCTGCTGACTGCGCGGTGATTACCTACGAGTTCGAGAACGTGCCCGTCGCCCCGCTTGCGCCGCTGGCGGACAAGTTGCTGGCCCATCCCCGCGCGCTGGAAACCGCACAGGACCGGGTGGACGAGAAGACTTTCGTCGAGGCGCTGGGCGGACGACCCGCGCCGTGGGCGGCGGTCGATTCGCGTGCTGATCTGGATGCCGCAATCGCCCGCATCGGCACACCCGGCATCCTCAAGACCCGGCGCGACGGCTATGACGGCAAGGGCCAGTGGCGGATCATGACACCCGCCGATGCCGAAGGACTGGACCTGCCGGCAGCCGCGCTGGTCTACGAAGGCTTCGTCGATTTCCGCGCCGAATTCTCGGTCCTGATGTGCCGCGGCGCGGATGGCGATATCCGCTTCTGGGACACGCCCGAGAACGTCCACAAGGGCGGCATTCTCTCGGTTTCGACCATTCCGGGCTCTGCCCTTGTTCAGGACCAAGTTGATGAAGCACGCGCTCTGGCCGCCAAGGTGGCTGAGGCGCTGGGCTATGTCGGCGTCCTGACGCTGGAGTTCTTCGCCACAGAAAAAGGCCCTGTTTTCAACGAGATGGCCCCGCGTGTGCACAATTCGGGGCACTGGACCATCGAAGGCGCGATCACCAGTCAGTTCGAGAATCACGTGCGCGCGATCTGCGGTCTGCCGCTGGGCGATTGCCACCTCGCCGCCAAAGGCGTGGTGATGAACAACCTGATTGGCGACGAGGTGCACGACTGGGCGCAGATCCTCTCTGACCCGGCGAACCACCTGCACCTTTACGGCAAGGCCGCCGCCCGCCCCGGCCGCAAGATGGGCCACGTTACGCGGCTGATCCTCTGATGGCGTCGCATCAGCATTTCGCATACCCTTTCATTCGTCATCCCCGCGCAGGCGGGGATCCATCTCCGGCCGGTGCAAATCGGCGCAAGGTCAGGAGATGGGTTTCCGCCTGCGCGGGAATGACGAAGGTTTGTTCGAATCGCGCACCGCGATGAGCGCAGAGGTTTTCCTGATCTATGCCCGCGCCGAAAATGGCGTGATCGGCAACAAGGGCCAGTTGCCCTGGCACCTTCCTGCGGACCTGAAACGCTTCAAGGCGCTGACCATGGGCAAGGCGATGATCATGGGGCGCAAGACCTTTGATTCGTTCCCCGCGCCGCTCCCCGGCCGCCGCCACATCGTGCTGACCCGCGACCGGAACTGGCAGGCGCATGGGACTGAGGTGGCCCATTCGGTGGGCGAGGCGCTGGAACTGGCCGGCGATGAAGCAGTCGCGGTGATCGGCGGGGCGGAAATCTACGGCCTGTTCCTGCCGCTTGCCGATTGGATCGAACTGACGGAAATTGCAGGCGAATATGCAGGCGACACGGTGATGCCGCCGCTTGGGGCCGAATGGCACGAGGTCGCCCGCGAGGATCACGCCGCTGCGGATGGCAAGCCTGCCCATGCTTTCGTCACGCTCAAGCGGGGCCTATAGCCGCGCCATGATCCGGCTAGATCACCGCGAATCCATGCCCGAAACCCTGCGCGGCGCGATCCTGGCGCTGGGCAATTTCGACGGGTTCCACCTTGGCCATCAGGCCGTGGTCGGCGAGGCGCTGCGTTGGGCGCGCGCAGAGCAACGCCCCTGCATCGTCGCTACATTCGATCCGCATCCCATGCGCTACTTCCGCCCGCAGGCCGAGCCCTTCCGCCTGACCACGCTCGACCAGCGCGAACGGCTTTTTGCCGAGTTCGGGGCCGATGCCATGCTGGTGTTCCACTTCGATGGCGCGCTGGCCGGAATGTCCGCGCAGGATTTTGCCGCCGGCTTGCTCGCCGGTCATCTCGGTGCCGCTGGAGTCGTCACCGGCGAGGATTTCACTTTCGGGCAGGGACGCGGCGGGACCGCCGCAACCTTTGCCGAATATGGCCTGCCCGCGCGCACCGTCGGCGCGGTGACGGATGGCGATGGGCCGGTCTCATCCAGCCGCATCCGCACCGCCCTTCGCGTTGGCAACTGCGAAGAAGCCACGCGGCTGCTGACCCGGCCTTTCGCAGTGCGCGGGGCGGTCCAGCATGGCGACAAGAACGGGCGGCTGCTTGGCTTTCCCACCGCCAATATCGACATGGGCAACTACCTGCGCCCGCGCTACGGCATCTACGCCGTCACCGGCCACCTGCCCGATGGCCGCGTGCTGAAAGGCGCGGCGAACCTTGGTGTGCGGCCGACTTTCGATCCGCCCAAGGAGCTGCTGGAGCCGCACTTCTTCGATTTTGCCGAAGACCTTTATGGCCAGGAAATCGAAGTCGCGTTCCACAAGTTCTTGCGGGGAGAGGAAAAATTCTCCAGCCTTGAATCTCTGAAGGACCAGATGGCGCGCGATTGCGCCCTGGCTAAAGAGGTTCTGGGGGCTGAACTTTGAGCGACTACGAAGACGCGGACGATGACCTGCCGCCGCCGCAGAACCGCACCATCGTCTGGCTGAAACGCGTGGGCCTCGCGCTCGCGGTGCTGCTGCTGGTGCTCACCGTGGTCAATGCCAGCTGGATGGTCAAAGGCCCGCCGGGCTACGTCAAGCTGCTCGCCCATCGCGGCACGATGCAGCAGTTCGATCATTCCGGCGTCACCGACGAAAGCTGCACAGCCACCCGCATCGAAAAGCCGGTGCACGATTTCCTTGAGGACACGATCGAAGGCATCACACAGGCGGGCCGGCTCGGCGCGCAGATGATCCGCATTGATGTTGCCCCCACCAAGGATCGCTACATCGTGCTGTTCCATGACTGGACGCTCGATTGCCGCACCAATGGCAAAGGCGAGGTGCGCGGGCACACCTGGGCGGAACTGAAGGCGCTCGACATCGGCTATGGCTATACGGCGGACGGCGGAAAGACTTTCCCGTTTCGCGGTCAAGGCGTCGGCAAGATGCCGCTGCTCACCGATACGCTGGCCTTCGTTCCCGATACGGCGCTGCTTTACAACCTCAAGTCGAAGGACCCGGCCGAAGCCGACCTGCTGATCGCCACGCTGAAGGATGCGGGCCGCGACGTGGTGAAGCGCGGCGACGGTTTTCAGGGCGCCCCGGCGCAGGTCGATCGCTTCCGCAAGGCCTTCCCCGGCGCCTGGGCCTTCAGTGCCGAGGGCGCAAAACAGTGCAGCAAGGATTACCTGCTGCAAGGCTGGCTGACCAAGGTGCCGGAAAGCTGCAAGGGCGGCACGCTGATGGTCCCGCTCAATTACCAGTGGGCCTTCGCCGGCTGGCCGAACAAGACGCAGAACCGCATGAAGGAAGCGGGCGCGCGGATCCTGCTGACCGGACCTTATGGTCAGGAGCACGCCGGAACCGGGCTCGACCTGCCCGAACAGATCGGCAAGGTGCCGGCGAGCTTTGTCGGCACGGTCTGGGTGGATGACATCTACGCCATCGGCCCGGCGCTGCGCCCCGCCTACAACAAGCGCCGCCCCGATCAGGATCAGGCGCTGGCCGAAGCACTCGCCGCACGGCGCAAGGCGCGGGAGTAGAAGGGGTTCGCGCAAAGGCCGCAAAGAGTGCAAAGAGTGTTGCTTTTGCGGCGAAGCCGCCCTTCAGGCAGGCAAGCTCTCGCCAGACTGCTTCGATAGCCTTCGGCGCATAACCTCTCTGCGCCCTTTGCGGTCTCTGCGCGAGAAATCCCTTTGCTTCTTTCCTTCTTCGCGATCTTTGCGGCCTTTGCGCGAACCAGAAATTGCGAAACCGTGCCTCGCCCGCTAAGGCCCGCCGCGTATGACTGACAAGCGCGACTTTAGAGACACCGTCTTCCTGCCGAAGACCGATTTCCCCATGAAGGCCGGCCTTCCGCAAAAGGAGCCCGGCATCCTGTCGCGCTGGCAGGACGAGGGCATTTACCAGCAGCTTCGCGAGGCGCGCGAAGGGCGGGAAAAGTTCATCCTTCATGATGGCCCGCCCTATGCCAATGGCGACATGCACATCGGCCACGCGCTTAACCATATCCTGAAAGACATGGTGGTCCGCACGCAAAGCTTGGCTGGCAAGGACGCGCCCTATGTTCCCGGCTGGGACTGCCACGGCCTGCCGATCGAGTGGAAGGTCGAGGAACAGTACCGCAAGAAGAAGCTCAACAAGGACGAGGTTCCGGCCGCCGAATTCCGCGCCGAATGCCGCGCCTATGCCCAGCACTGGGTCGATACCCAGCGCGAACAGCTCAAGCGGCTCGGCATCAATGGCGATTGGGACAATCCCTATCTGACCATGGATTTCCAGGCCGAGGCGACCATCGTTTCGGAACTGATGAAGTTTGCGGAGTCGGGCCAGCTCTATCGCGGCGCCAAGCCGGTGATGTGGTCGCCGGTCGAAAAGACCGCGCTGGCCGAGGCCGAGGTCGAGTACGAGGATATCGTCTCGACGCAGATCGACGTGGCGTTTCAGATTGATGAGAGCCCAATTGAGGAGCTTGGTGGCGCCTTTGCCGTGATCTGGACAACCACGCCGTGGACAATCCCAGTCAATCAGGCAATCGCCTATGGGCCTGAGATTGAATACGTCCTCGGCATGCCCGCTTTCGTGAACGTGTCCGATGAAGCGATGCAGTGCATTGTGACCTCACCCACGTTCAATGAGTTCTTTGTTCGCCCGGTGCTGATTGCTTCAGAATTGGTCAGCAGCTTCGTCGCTCGCGTGAACGGAATGCTGAAGCAGCTTGAATTGGGTCAGTACGGTTCGCCCGACGCGAAGTTTGAATTGGTCGTTGAGTCCCGCATCAAAGGCTCCGACCTCGCCGGAACCATCGCCCGCCACCCGATGCACGCGCTCGGCGGCTTCTTCGCCAAGCCGCGTCCGTTCCTGCCCGGCGACTTCGTCACCACCGAAAGCGGCACCGGCCTCGTCCATATGGCGCCCGACCACGGCGAGGACGACTTCCTGCTGTGCAAGGCCAACGGGATCGAGCCGGTCTTCGCGGTCGAGGGCGATGGCAAGTACCGCGAAGACTGGGCATGGCTCGGCGGCGAGGGTTCGGTCATCAACCCGAAGTTCAACGCGCCCGACGGCCCGATCTGCACCGCGCTTCGCGAAGCCGGCGGACTGCTCGCCGCCTCGGCCGACTACAAGCATAGCTACCCGCATTCGTGGCGGTCCAAGGCCAAGGTGATCTTCCGCTGCACCCCGCAGTGGTTCGTGCCGATGGACAAGAAGGTCGACCGGCAAGCTGCGCTCTGCGCCACCGAAGCCGGCATCCGCGCCGAGCAGGGCGAAGGCGAAACGCTGCGTGACCTCGCGCTCAAGGCCATCACCGACACCCGCTGGGTCCCCGCCAAGGGGGAGAACCGCATCCGCTCGATGGTCGAAGGCCGCCCGGACTGGGTGCTGAGCCGCCAGCGTGCTTGGGGCGTGCCGATCACGCTGTTCGTCAATCGCAAGACCGGCCAGTACCTCTGCGATCCGGCGGTCAACGCGCGGATCATCGCCGGCGTGCGCGAAGCGGGCGTCGATGCCTGGACCGAGGAACGCGCGCAGGAATACCTCGGCGCGGATTACATCGCCGACGATTTCGAGCGCGTCACCGACATTCTCGACGTGTGGTTCGATTCGGGCTGCACCCATTCGTTCGTGCTCGAAAGCGGGCGCTGGCCGGGGATGCAATGGCCCGCCGACCTCTACCTTGAAGGCAGCGACCAGCATCGCGGCTGGTTCCAGTCGAGCCTGCTGCAAAGCTGCGGTACGCGCGGCCGCGCGCCGTACAATGCGGTGCTGACTCACGGCTTCACCATGGACGCCAAGGGCATGAAAATGTCCAAGTCGCTCGGCAACACGATCAGCCCGCTGAAGGTGATGGAAACCAACGGCGCGGACATCATCCGGCTGTGGGCGCTGTCGGTCGACTATACCGAGGACCACCGCATCGGTGACGAGATCCTCAAGGGCGTGGCCGACCAGTACCGCAAGCTGCGCAACACCTTCCGCTACCTGCTGGGCGCGCTGGACGAGTTCAGCGAGGCCGAGAAGGTGGGCGTGGAGGCCATGCCCGAGCTGGAACGCTATGTGCTGGCGCTGCTGGCCAAGCTGGACGCGACATTGAAGCAAGCGGTGGCGGACTTCGATTTCAACACTTACGTGCGCGCGCTGACTGACTTCTGCAACGAGGATCTGTCGGCGTTCTTCTTCGATATCCGCAAGGACTCGCTCTATTGCGACGCGGCGACCGATCCCAAGCGGATGGCCTATCGCACGGTGCTGGACATGCTGTTCCATGCGCTCGTCCGCTACGCTGCGCCGGTGCTGGTGTTTACCTCGGAAGAGGTTTGGGGGACTCGGTTCCCGGATGCGGGTAGCGTCCACCTACTTGAATGGCCGGAAGTTGATGCCAATTGGGATAATGATGCCCTTCTCCAGACATGGAGACTGATCCGCTCTGTTCGAGAACAGGCATTCAATGTGCTTGAGCCGATGCGAAGGTCGAAGGAAATTGGCTCAAGTCTTATCGCCGATCTGCGGATCGAGCCTGCGAAGAGTGAAAACTTCGATGTTTTGAAGAATGTGGATCTTGCTGAAGTCCTTTTGTGTGCTTCAGTGACAGTGAGCAAACCGACAAACGGATTTACGGTCATCAGCACCAATCCTGACGATCCAGAGACACCATATTCCTATGGCGGATCCTTGATTGCTGGATTCATCTCTAACCACCACAAATGCGGCCGCTGCTGGCGGCACCTGCCCGATGTCGCCGAGGACGGCGATCTCTGTTCACGTTGCGATAACGTCGTCGCGGGCATGGACGCGGCATGAGGGTAACGCTGCCTCTCCGCCAAGCTCGTCATGCTGAACTTGTTTCAGCATCCATCGGGCCGCGCGTTCGGCACTCTCGGAATGGGCGCAACGGCACCGTTCACATGCCCAACAACGCTTTGGTGCGCGCGGCGAAATGGATCCTGAAACACGTTCAGGATGACGATACCGGGGGCGGGCTTTGATGAATCGCCCCCGCCGCCTCGGCTTCCTGATCGCCGCCGTCATCTTCATCGCTGATCAGGCGCTGAAGTGGCTCGTCATGGGCCCGCTCGCGCTGCGAGACCGGTTCCTGCAGCAGATCGATATCCTGCCTTTCTTCCGCCTGACCTGGGCAGAGAACCGGGGTATTTCGCTCGGGCTGTTCACGGCCGAGGGAGAAACCGGGCGCTGGATCCTCGTCGCAGTCACCGCGCTGATCGCCTGCGGCGTGGTCTACTGGATCCTGCGCGAGACGGCGAAGGCGGATATCCTTGCTCTCGGTGCGGTGCTGGGCGGGGCGCTCGGCAACATCGTCGACCGTGTGCGGCTGGGCTATGTCGCCGACTATGCCGACCTCCATTTCGGCGAATTTCGTCCCTTCATGATCTTCAACCTTGCCGATGCGGCCATTTCCATCGGCGTTTTGATAGTGCTTGCCCGTTCGCTGCTTTCGCGCGAAAAGGCAGATAACCAACCGGCGGGTTCCGCCTCGGAGAGCTGATACATGCGTAAGTCC
>NZ_JANPGP010000077.1:0-38169 GCF_031424035.1 Novosphingobium sp. | reverse complement strand
CGTTCAGTTCGTGGAAATGTCGCAGCGCCCAGACGGGCGTGAAGAGTTACGGCGGGGAAAACGATGACGTTCATGAACAAGCCGGGCCGGACCCTTGGCGCGGCACTGGCGGCTCTGGCAGCGGCGATGATCGGAGGCGGCACCTCGCTCTCCGCCGTCGAACCGGCTGCACCCGCTGCGGTTGATGTGTCGAAGCTGTCGAAGAATGAGATCGAAACGCTGATCTACGAACGCCAGCAGCTGATGATCCAGATCGACAAGGATTCCGAACTGCTCGGCGAAATCGTCGCCGGAATCGCTCCTGCAACCAAGCTCAAGGAAACCACCGCTGCGCTGGCCCGCGACGCCAAGGAATCGCACGCCGCCTTCTCGATGAAGGTTCCCGGCGGCCGTACCAAGCCCGAGGCGTGGAGCAACTGGGCGGACTTTTCCAAGCGGCTCGACGCCTTCGTGGCCGGTGCCGAAAAGATCGCCAAGCTGGGCGAAACCGGCTCGGTCCCGGCGGTGAACGACGTGCTGGGCGATGCCATGACCTGCAAGGGCTGCCACGAGCTTTATCGTGAGCCGAAAAAGCCCACGACCTGATCGGTTTGCTGCTTTTGATCTGAAAGCATCGTCATGCTGAACTTGTTTCAGCATCCATCATGCCGCGGGCGCAGTTCAGTAAGCCTGACAACCGAGCGCGCCGCCCGTGTATCCTCGCAGAGCTTCGGGCGTGACGAGAAATGGATGCTGAAACGAGTTCAGCATGACGATTGTATTCAGGTGAGGTGAGGCCGGGATAACGGGGGCGGGGGCTTTTACCCCCCGCTCACATCACCACAACCGCGCGCGCTTTTCCGGGGCGATGTACATCTTGTCGCCCGGCTTCACGCCGAACGCCTCGTACCACGCATCGACATTCGCCAGCGGGCCGAGCACGCGGAAGCGGCCGGGGCTGTGCGGGTCGGCGGTGATCTGGCTGCGGATCGCGTCCTCGCGGTTCTTCTCGCGCCAGACCTGCGCCCAGGCGAGGAAGAAGCGCTGTTCGCCGGTCAGGCCGCCGATTACCGGCGCGGACTTGCCGTTCAGTGATTTGCGATAGGCGTCGAGCGCCACCAGCACGCCGCCAAGGTCGGCGATGTTTTCGCCCATGGTCAGGTCGGGATTGACGAACTGGCCGGGTGCCGCCTCGAACTTGGCATACTGGTCGCCGAAGATCTTGGCTTCCTTGACGAAGCGGTCGTTGTCCTGCTTGGTCCACCAGTCGCGCACCGCGCCGGTGGCGTCGATCTTGCGGCCCTGATCATCGAAACCGTGGACGATTTCATGGCCGATCACCGCGCCAATCGCGCCGTAATTCACCGCGTCATCCGCCTCCATGTCAAAGAACGGCGCCTGCAGGATGCCGGCGGGGAAGACGATCTTGTTTTCCAGCCCGCCGTTATAGGCGTTGATCGTCTGCGGATTCATCGCCCACTTCTTGCGGTCGACCGGCTTGCCCAGATCAGCAAGGTTGTAATCGGCGTCGAACTTGCCCGCGCGCTGGACATTGCCGTAAAGGTCACCCGCATCGATCTTCAGCGCGTCATAGCTGCGGAACTTGTCGGGATAGCCGACCATCACGTCCATCTTCGCCAGCTTTTCCAGCCCCGCCGCCTTGGTCGGTTCGCTCATCCAGGCATTGCCCTTGATCCGGTCCGCCATGGCGAGCTTCAGGTTGGCGACCAGCTCTTCCATCTTGGCCTTGGCGCGCGGCGGGAAGTGCGCCTTGACGTAATCCTGCCCGAGCAATTCCCCGATCGAGCCATCGACCTGCCCCACCGCACGCTTCCAGCGCGGCAGGATCGAGGTCACGCCAGAGATCGTTTTGCGGTACTGGAACCGGCTGTCGACCATCGCCTTGCCCAGATAGGGCGAGGCACCATCGGCGATGTGGAACATCTGCCACGCCTTGAGCACGCCCAGCGGCGTATTGGCATAGACCCCGGCAATGTCGCGCACGGCGGTCTTTTCCGACACGATCAGCCGTTTCTGCGCCGGCACGCCCGCGCCTTCCCAGAAGGCGTTCCATTCGATGCCCGGGGCATATTGCGCGAGGTCCAGGCTCGACATCGGGTTGTTGACTTTGTCGACATCGCGGCGGTCGGCAGCCGGCCATGATTTCTGGGCAAAGGCTGTTTCCAGCGCGAAGACCTTGCCTGCCATTGCCGCTGCATTCGGCTCGCCCAGCTTGGCCAGCGTGCGCGCGATATAGGCCTTGTAGGCAGCGCGCTGCGGGGCGAAGCGCTTGTTCAGGTAATAGTCGCGCTCGGGCATGCCGATGCCGCCCTGATAGAGCCACAGCACGGTCATCGAGGCATCGGCAGTGTCCGCTTCGACCCCCCAGTTGAACGGGGCAATGCCGTAATCGCCATTGGTCGCGCCCATGAACCGGGCGAAATCGCGCTTGCTTTCCAGCGCGCGGACCTTGCCAATGTCGGCCAGCAACGGCGCCATGCCCCGCGCCTCGACGCCCTTTTCGTCCATGAAGCTCTTGTAGAATTTGCCGTACTTGGTGCGGTCGCCCTTGGTCACCAGCGTTCGCAGATTTTCCTGCGTGCGGTCGTAGAGTTCAAGGAACGAGCTGACCCCGCTGCGGTCCGCCGGGATCGGCGTTTTGGCCAGCCACTTGCCTGAGGCGTAGATGTCGAAATCGTCGCCCGGCTTGGCGGACGTGTCACGGTTCTCGAGCGCCACACCCCATTCCCCGTACTTGCCGGACTTGGCCGGGTCGGAACCGGCGGCAGGGGAGGCGGCTGCGGTCTCGGGCGTGGCAGCAAGGGCAGGGCTAAAGGCATGGGGCGCACCGAGCGCCAGAACGGCAGCCGAGGCGAGAAGGACGGCAGATTTCATTCCGGTTCCTTTTGAAACGATTTCTTTCCTGCTCGCGCGCGGGGGCGGGCGAGTCAATGCTGTTGGTGGAGGCGCAAATGCGGTTGGTGGAATGAGACGGACAAGCGGCGCCAGCACAATTTCTTTGCCTCACCAGCACCTTGCTCTATCGCGGCAGCAGGGATGGGTCGCCGATTCGCATATATTTGCCGGCTGCTGCTAGCACTTGGCGCAGGGCCGGCGGCCTTGGCCGCGCCCGTTCTGGCGCAGGACGTGCAGGCGGAAGGTCCCGCTGCAGTTCAACTCACCCCCGCGCAATTGTTCGCCTTTGCCGACAAGGCACGCGACGCCGGCGATTACCGATCGGCCGAGCAAGCCTACCGCGCGCTCTCCTCCAATCCCGATGTCGAATTGCGGACCGAGGCGCGCTTTCGGCTTGGCATGATGCTGGCCGATCGGATGGGCCGCTTGCGCGACGCGGCGGTAGAATTCCGCGCGATCCTCGATGAAAAGCCCAAGGCGGCGCGCGTGCGGCTGGAACTGGCGCGGATGCAGGCGATGATGGGCAACCTGGGTTCCGCCGAGCGCGAATTCCGTGCGGCACAGGCGGGCGGCCTGCCTCCCGAAGTGGAGCGCATGGTGCGCTTCTACGCCAATGCGCTGAGCGCCGCGAAGCCTTACGGTTTCAGTATCGAAGTCGCACTCGCCCCCGACACCAACATCAACCGGGCGACCCGGTCCGATACCCTAGGCACGATCATCGGCGAGTTCACGCTGGATCAGGATGCGAAGGCGAAGTCCGGCCTGGGGCTTGCGCTGCGCAGCCAGGCCTATCTGCGCCGGCCGCTACCCGGCGGCGCGGCGCTGGTGGCGCGGCTTTCGGGCAGCGCCGACCTGTACCGGCAGTCGCAGTTCGACGATTTCACCATCGGGCTCCAGGTTGGCCCGGAATACCGCTCGGGGATTGACCGGATCGCGCTATCACTTGGTCCGGCATGGCGCTGGTACGGCACCGATCCCTACACCGTCTCGCTCGGCGGCAATGCCAGCTGGCAGCATCCGCTGGGCAAGCGCACGCAGATGCGCGCCGAAGGCGGCATCGCCCACGTCACCAACCGCCGCAACGCCGCGCAGACGGGGGACCTGTTCTCGCTTTCCGGATCGCTCGACCATGCCTTTTCGGAGAAGGTCGGCGGCGGGCTTCAGCTTTCGGCATCGCGCCAGACGGCTGCGGATCCAGGCTATGCGCTCGCCAGCGGCAATGCCTCGATCTACGCCTGGCGCGACATGGGCGCGATGACAGTGGTGGCCAATCTCGGCTTCGGCCACCTCGAAGCGGACGAGCGGATATTCCTCTATCCGCAGCGCCGGATCGACAATCGCTTCAGCGCCGGCCTTTCCACAACCTTCCGCCAACTGCGCGTCGGCCCGTTCGCGCCGATCGCGCGAATTCGGTGGGAACGGAACTTTTCAACCGTCGAAATCTATGATTACAAACGACTTAGCGGCGAGGTCGGGATTACCGCCGCATTCTGAGGGGGAAGCAGATGGACAGGAATTGGGTACGCAACGCGACTGCATCGGGAATCGTGTTCTTTCTGGCGGCTTGCGGCGGCGGTAGCGGTGGCAGCGTAATTAGCACCCCGCCTCCAGCGCCCGCACCAACTCCTACGCCGACACCTACGCCCACGCCTACGCCTACGCCTACGCCTACGCCCACGCCTACGCCCACGCCAACGCCAACGCCAACGCCAACTCCGACACCCACGCCAACTCCGCCACCACCGCCGTCGGTCAACACGACGCTGCTGGATCCGCTGGTCAGTGAATTTTTCCGCAATGCCGCCGTGCTTGGCAGGCTTTCCGTGCCAACCAGCGGGGCCAATGTCACCACCTCCATTCCGGCGGTGACGATGACCGTTTCCTACAGTGCGGCCAATCAGTCCTACACGGTCTCGGACGGGTCATTGTCCCAGACTTTCCTGCCATCGCAGATCGATCCCACACAGAGCAATTCGGTGATCACGACTTACAAGGTCACCTCTGGCACGACGACCGATTTCCTGACGCTGACGAAAACGGGCACGGCCGCCGGTCAGACGCGCTATGTCGCCTCGGGCTTCTGGCAAAGGCAGGTCAACGGCGCGAGCACCATCGACGGACGGTTCTATGCCTTTACCTACGGCGTCAGCACGCCCGGCACAGCCATGCCGCGAACGGGAACGGCAAGCTTCGATGTAAAGCTGCTGGGCGCGGAATCGTTCAGCACGACCATCTATTCGCTCAATGGTACGGGCTCTGTGGTCGCCGATTTCCTGTCCGGTGGCATTCACGGCAGGGGATCCTATTCGCGCACGGATTCGCAAACGGGCGTGCCCGCTGGCTCCGGGCTGGCCTGGCAGGCCGCCGCGCTGCTCTCGTCCACGAATGACAGCTTTACGGGCAGCCTGAAGCTTGATGGCGTTGGTGAAGGAAGCCTCAAGGGCAATTTCTACGGCCCTGCGGCAGATGAAATCGGCGGCGTTTTTGCCATCAACCCGAATTCTGACCAACTCGCTGTTGGCTCGATCTATGGCGCGCGCGGGACCGCGCCGATCAATAGCGGCACGTTCAATACTTCCCCCAGCGCTCACTGGTTCTTCAAACCGGTTTCCGCTTCGCTGCGTGGATCGATCGATCCGGCGAGCGTGCTTTCAACCGTGGCCAGCAACAGCCCGCTCGCCTCGATCTACTTCGCGCAGAATGGCGGAAACCCGGTTTTCTATCGCAGCGATGCGCAGATCACGCGGCCATTCCCGGCGGCCTTTGGTCCCGCATTGAGTTACATGATCGTCGGTGACCTGGGAACAAGTCCGGTCCAGGCGGGCTGGCAGATCAGCCAGCAAGGTAACCTCGCCCAGTTCGACAGCTTCGTATTCGGCACGGAAACCGCAGCTTCGGCGGTTCCCCGCACGGGCAGCGCCTCCTTCACCACCCAGATGCTTGGCGCCGTGGCCAATGTCGGCAACAAGCTGCAGACCCTTATGGGCAATGGCAGCCTGACCGCCAACTTGGCGAGCGGAACTCTGGCCACGGATGGGACTTACAAGGTTTTCGATTCCATCCCCAATTCGACCACGTCGATCGGGTCCGGCACGCAGGTGGACAGCGGCAGCTGGGCCGGATCGGGCACAATTTCCAGTTCGGCCAACAGCCTGTCGGGCAATATCACGCTGACTGGCGGGCGCACCTATACCGGCACCCTGGCGGGCAAATTCTTCGGCGCGGCAGCCGATGCCGTGGGGGCAACATTCTCCGCGACGGCTTCGAATGGTGCGATGGTTGTCGGTTCGCTGGCCGGCGGCCGCGGCGCGGATAATTCGGCCTCGCAGCAGGGGCTGGCGGCGCTGACCTCCAGCACTGTCCTGTCCGGCACGGAGGCGATCTATGCCTATACACCCGCCCTCAGCCCGCCGACCTCAGTCTATAACGATGGCGATGTCAGCGTCACCTATGATCCGACCAACAATTCCTATCTGCTCAAGTCGAATACCACGGCCATCAGCTATGCTGACCTGCTGATCAACCAGACGCTCTCGGCATCGCAGATCGATGCGGCGCGCAGCAATTCCACCTTTACCGTCTATTCCGCGCCGAACCTCGAAGCACGGATATTCAAGGTCGGTTCCGGCAATCCCGCGCTTGCGCTGACCTACACAAGCTTCGCGGAAGTGACCAAGCCGGTCACCTCGAACGGCCAGAACTATACCGCCACCTATTACGTGCCGTTCGGCGGGCTGACCCCCAGCTACCAGATGCCGACCTCGGGTACGGCCGCCTATAACGGCGTGGTCTATGGCAAGGGCGGGGGCGCCAATTTCGGCACGAGCTCCAGCATGTCGGGCACCAGCCTGTTCAACGTCAACTTCGGCACGGGCCAGGGATCGCTCGCCCTGACGGTGTCGGCAATGGACGCGGCCAATGTGCTGCAATCAATCGGCACCTTTACTTATGCCGGCCAGCTGTCCAGCTTCTGCGGGGCGACCTGCACCCCCAGCAATCGCTGGTACCTGCCGGTAAGTACGACCACCCTGACCAACACCAGCTGGACCGGCGTTACCAACGGCAGCTTCTTCGGCCTCAACGCCGCGGAATATGGCGCAAGCTTCTACATGCGCTTCACCCCCAACGGCCAATCGAGCTCGGCCGATTTCTCTGGCGTGTCGGTGGGCAAGAAGAACTAGCGCGAAGGGACTGCCGGCACACCCTTGCGGGAATCGAACAGATGTGGAACAGAGCGGCGCATGTCGCTATCCAAGATTGTCGTGCGGGGTGCCCGCGAACATAACCTCAAGGGCTTTGATGTCGAACTGCCGCGCGATGCGTTGATCGTCGTCACTGGGCTGTCGGGCTCGGGCAAGTCGAGCCTCGCCTTCGATACGATCTATGCCGAGGGGCAGCGGCGCTATGTCGAGAGCCTGAGCGCCTATGCGCGCCAGTTCCTCGAAATGATGCAGAAGCCTGATGTCGAGCATATCGACGGGCTCAGCCCCGCAATCTCGATCGAGCAGAAGACCACGAGCCGCAACCCGCGCTCCACCGTGGCGACGGTGACCGAGATCTATGACTACATGCGTCTGCTCTGGGCGCGCACCGGGGTGCCCTATTCCCCCGCTACCGGCCTGCCGATTTCGGCGCAGACGGTCAGCCAGATGGTCGACCGGGTGATGGCCCTGCCCGAGGGCACGCGCGCCTATCTGCTCGCGCCGGTCGTGCGGCAGCGCAAGGGCGAATACCGCAAGGAATTGGCCGAGTGGCAGAAGGCGGGCTATACCCGCGTGCGGATCAATGGCGAAATGGTCGCCATCGAGGACGCGCCTGCGCTCGACAAGAAGTTCAAGCATGACATCGAGGTGGTGGTTGACCGTATCGCGGTGCGCGAAGGCATCGAGACGCGGCTGGCGGATAGCTTCGAACAGGCGCTGAAGCTGGCTGACGGGCTGGTTTATCTCGACCTCGCCGATGGCCCGGTGCCGGGGCGCGCGGAAGAGGAGGCCGCGGGTCCGAATGCGACGGGCGGCGCAATGAAGGGCACCGGCCTGCCCGCCAACCGCATCGTCTTCAGCGAAAAGTTCGCCTGCCCGGTCTCCGGCTTCACCATCGAATCCATCGAACCGCGCCTGTTCTCGTTCAACGCCCCGCAGGGGGCTTGCCCGGCTTGCGACGGCCTGGGCGAAAAGCTGCTGTTCGATCCGCAGCTGGTGGTGCCGAACGAACATCTCAGCCTCAAGCAGGGCGCCATCGTGCCTTGGGCGAAGAGCAACCCGCCGTCGCCCTATTACATGCAGGTGCTGGCCAGCCTCGCCAAGGAATTCGGCTTTGCGCTCGACACGCCGTGGGATGCGCTGCCGGTCGAGGTGAAGATCGTCATCCTCCACGGCACCGCCGGCCGCGCCGTGCCGCTGACGTTCAAGGACGGGCGCAAGGAATATACCGTCAGGAAGGCGTTCGAGGGCGTGATCGGCAACCTCAACCGCCGTATGCTCCAGACCGAAAGCGCTTGGACGCGCGAGGAGCTGGGCAAGTACCAGACCGCGCAGCCGTGCGAGACCTGCGAGGGCAAGCGCCTCAAGCCCGAGGCGCTGTCGGTCAAGGTCGCCGGGCGCGATATCTCCTCGGTCACGCACCTGTCAGTGTCGGACGCGGTGGCGTGGTTCGGCGCGCTCAATGACCAGCTGACCAGCCAGCAGCAGCAGATCGCCAAGGCCATCCTGAAGGAGATCAACGAGCGGCTGGGCTTCCTCAACAACGTCGGGCTCGATTACCTCAACCTTGACCGCACAAGCGGCACGCTGTCGGGCGGGGAGAGCCAGCGCATCCGCCTCGCCAGCCAGATCGGCTCGGGCCTGTCGGGCGTGCTCTACGTGCTCGACGAACCCTCCATCGGCCTCCACCAGCGCGACAATGACCGGCTGCTGGAAACGCTGAAGCGGCTGCGCGATCTCGGCAACACCGTGATCGTCGTCGAGCATGACGAGGACGCGATCCGCCATGCCGACCATATCCTCGATCTCGGCCCCGGTGCGGGTGTCCACGGCGGGCATATCGTCGCGCAGGGCACGCTCAAGGACATCCTCAAGGCGAAGGACAGCCTCACCGGCCAGTACCTCTCGGGCAAGCGCCGGATCGAGGTGCCGACCACGCGGCGCAAGGGCAACGGCCACAAGGTCGTGGTGCAGAATGCGCGAGCCAACAACCTGCGCGGCGTCACGGCGGAATTTCCGCTTGGCACCTTCTGCTGCGTCACCGGCCTGTCGGGCTCGGGCAAGTCGAGCCTCACGCTCGATACGCTCCACGCCGGCGCGGCGCGGGCGCTCAACGGCGCGCGGGTGATCGCCGGCGCGCATGACAAGATCACCGGCCTCGAAATGTGCGACAAGGTGATCGAGATTGACCAGTCGCCCATCGGCCGCACCCCGCGCTCCAACCCGGCGACCTATACCGGCGCCTTCACCCAGATTCGCGACTGGTTCGCCGGCCTGCCCGAAAGCGGCGCGCGCGGGTACAAGGCGGGGCGCTTCAGCTTCAACGTCAAGGGCGGGCGCTGCGAAAAGTGCCAGGGCGACGGCCTGATCAAGATCGAAATGCACTTCCTCCCCGACGTCTACGTCACCTGCGAGGAATGCAACGGCAAGCGCTACAACCGCGAAACGCTGGAGGTGAAGTTCAAGGGCCACTCGATCGCCGACGTGCTCGACATGACGATCGAGGACGCGGAAGAGTTCTTCAAGGCCGTGCCCCCCATCCGCGACAAGATGCACATGCTGAACGAGGTCGGGCTCGGCTACGTCAAGGTCGGCCAGCAGGCGACCACGCTGTCGGGCGGTGAGGCGCAGCGCGTCAAACTCGCCAAGGAACTCTCGCGCCGCGCCACCGGGCAGACGCTCTATATCCTTGATGAGCCGACCACCGGCCTGCACTTCGAAGACGTCCGCAAACTGCTCGAAGTGCTGCACCGGCTGGTCGATGGCGGCAATTCGGTGGTGGTGATCGAACACAACCTCGACGTGATCAAGACCGCGGACTGGGTGATCGACCTCGGCCCCGAAGGCGGCGTGCGCGGCGGCGAGATCGTCGCCGTGGGCACGCCGGAGGACGTGGCGAAGAACCCGCGCAGCTACACCGGGCAATATCTGGCGCCGCTGCTGGAACGCTGAGCGCAGGGGCGGGAAGTATAAACCCACCCCCCGTCATCCCGGGCCTGACCCGGGATCCCGCTTCCTTCTCCACGCCAGAAAAGGCAGCGGGACCCCGGATCAGGTCCGGGGTGACGAAGACCGAGATGCGGGTTTTGACGTCGTCCCGGGCCTGACCCGGGACCGCTGGCCTGATCAATCCACTCCCCGTCATCCCGGGCCTGACCCGGGATCCCGCTTCCTTCTCCACGCCCGAAAGGACAGCGGGACCCCGGATCAAGTCCGGGGTGACGGATAAAGGCGCATCGCAACTCCCGCGCGCCCCGGCGCAGGGGCGGAAACCTTCAGGACGGCAGCGGGTTCAATCTCCCTCTCATCCCATGAAGGAGTTCCCGCCATGACCTTTACCCCGATCACTCGCACCCTGGCCGCGCTGGCCGCCAGCGCCGCACTCGGCGCCGCCGCGCTTCCCGCTTTTGCTGCTGATCCGGCTTTAGGGGAGGGCGGCGTCAAGCTCTCCACCACGCTGACCGGCGCTGCCGAAGTTCCCGGCCCCGGTGATAGCGACGGCACCGGCACCTTCTCGGCGCGGGTCAACCCCGGCAAGGGCGAGGTCTGCTACACCCTGACCGTGGCCGGCATCGACGCCGCCACCGGCGCGCACATTCATACGGGCAAGGCAGGCGTGGCTGGCCCGGTCGCCGTAGCCCTCGAAGCCCCCGCCGACGGATCGAGCGACGCCTGCGCCACGATCACCCGCGACCTCGCCATGGCGCTGATCAAGACGCCCGGCGACTATTACGTCAACGTGCACAATGCGGCGTTCCCGGCCGGTGCGGTGCGGGGGCAGTTGGTGAAGTGATATGTAGCGCCCGTTTTGGAGCGCTGGAACAGGGGCACGCGAAAGCGTGTCCCTGTTTTTAACATACTGCTATTGTCATGTGATTGACCACTTCTAACTGAGGCAGCCTATGAAATCTAGTTCTCCCGGCGGGGTGACCGAAACTGAACGGTATTTGAGTAGACTGGCGAATAGGAGCTTTCTATCTCTGTGGTCTCATTCGAACCTTTTTCGCAAGCCAGGCAAGGAATTGGCTGACGTAGTGGTGGTATGCCACAATAACGTGATCATCTTCAGTGACAAAAAGGTTAAATTTGACTTCGAAATTGATTTGTCGATTTCGTGGCAGAGATGGTACAATCGAGCAATATTGCATTCTGTCAGTCAACTTAAGAAAGCTAATGGTTGGATCTATAAATTTAGAAATAAAATATTTACGGATGCAGCCTGTCGCAACCCAATAGACCTCTTTGAAAGGGTTTCTGATGACATAACAATTCATCTAATTTGCGTTGCCAATGGGGCGTCGGGTGCCTGCATTCGTCATTTTAACGGCGGAAGTGGCTCGCTAGTTATAGACCCCGAACAAAATGTGAATAATCCAAATCCATTTCATGTTGGAAATCCGGGCGGAATTCAGAATTTTGTACATGTGCTTGACGAAGCAAATCTTAATGTGATTTTGCAGGAGCTAGATACAATTGGCGACTTCGTCGATTATCTGAATGCCCGCAGACGTGTTATTGATGGCGGAAATTTGTTTTACGCGGCGAGTGAGGAGGACCTTCTTGCAGTATATTTAAAAGATGTCAACGAATACGGTGCTCACGATTTTGTGAAATCTACGGGTGTGCGCTTTGAGTCCAACGAAAAATTTGCGATTCAAGAGGGGACTTATTTAAACTATGTAAATAACTCAGCTTATAAAAGAAAAAAGCGTGCAGATAAGGTTTCGTACCTTTGGGATAAATTGATTGAAACATTTGCAGGTCATTTAACGGCGGGAACGCTGGCCCCGGTTCCAAATGAGTTATCATCGTTTGATGGGAGAAACGGGGGGGCGGAAATTGGTCTTCGATTTATGGCGCTTCAATCACGAGTGCTGCGAAGGGCGCATTCTCAAGCAATTCTAGGCGCGTTCGACACTCTCGGGAAAAGCCGTGCAGATCGGTTCTTTCGTGCGATTTTGCCGCCAAACGAGCAAGACGGCGATACTGCTTTTTTCATACTTCTCCTGAAGAAGAATGGACGTCTGGCGGGGTTATCTTTTGATGAGTACCGCTCTTTCAGAGCAATGTGTTCACACGCATATTCGCAAGCTCTTTTGGAGAGATATCGGAACATTAAACGTGTGGTTGGAATTGCGACTGAAGGGGATTTTGGCGGTGGTCGATCTGAAGACCTCATTTATCAAGAGCCGCCCGAATGGACCGATGATGCTATAAATGAAACTAGAATTCTTGCTGACAAATTTGAAGTTTTTAATTCTGCGACACCGCGTAATTACAGCGCGAAAGAATACCCAGACACCGATCTCGGAATTCGAGGTAAGCATCAACCAGTGCCCTATAAATTTTATGCAGCTACAGAGGATCATTCACCTGAGGTTCGAGGTCGGAACCGCTCAGAAACTCGAGCTTTGAGAGCCAAAGCACGAAGGAAGAATTAGTTTCAAACGAGGCTCCTTCATACTTATTTCGTGGCTGCTCAACCTTCGCAATGGTTCAGCATTCGTTCGAAGCTGTCCTACACCCCCAATCCCCTATAAATAGTCCGGTTCCCTTCGCTCTCCATGCACAGGTGAACCATGAACCAGATTTCCGCGCAGGCGCAGTTCGGGCGCTGCGATGCCGTTTGTTCCGATTGTTTTCGGGTTGCTCCGGATGGGGCGGTGAGTGGGGAGGGCCCCCTCCACCACCCTTCGGGCGGTCCCCCTCCCCGGAACGGGGAGGATTGGCGGTATCGGGAGCCCATCCTTACGCCTTTGCGCAAGTTGCGCTTTCTCGACGAGCTTTCGCGCCACGGCAATGTACGGGTGGCGGCGGGGCGGGTCGGGGTTTCGCGGTCTGCCGTCTACCTCGCCCAGCGGCGCGATGCGGAGTTTGCGCGGGGGTGGCGGGCGGCGCTGGTGCTGGCGCGCGATCATGCCGAGGCGGTGCTGGCCGAGCGGGCGCTCGAAGGGGTGGAGGAGCAGATCTTCTATCGCGGCGAGCTGGTCGGCACGCGGCGGCGTTATGATGCGCGGCTGCTGCTGGCGCACCTTGGGCGGCTCGACCGGCTCTGCGTCGAAGAGCCCCAAGCGGTGGACGATGCGGCGCGCTTTGATGCGGTGATCGGCGAGGTGGGCGATCTTCCGCAAGCCGCTGAGTGCCATCCCGAGACCGGCGCGCCGATGGCCTGGCCGCCGCGCGCCGACTTCATCGCCGAAGCCCGCGCCGATGCGGTGGAGGAGGCGCGCAGCCTGATCCCCCAT
The DNA here is from genome assembly GCF_031424035.1 of Novosphingobium sp. GTDB lineage: Bacteria > Pseudomonadota > Alphaproteobacteria > Sphingomonadales > Sphingomonadaceae > Novosphingobium. Next base: position 24,827 of record NZ_JANPGP010000077.1, on the reverse strand, counting down.
GGCGTGGGGCCGGATCGCTGGACCGAAGAGGCGTTTGACGGCGAGGCCGTGGCCGCCGCCGTCACCGCGGCCGGGGAGGAGTGGGACGGCTTCCACGACGAGCTTTACCGCGCGGTGGATGCCGTGCGGGGCGGGGCCGTGCGGGGCGGGGACGAACCGGGCGAGTGCGGGGGCGCCGGACTTGTCGTTCAGGACAGTGTCCATAGTGTCCAGTCCATTCCCGCTTATGGTGATCCCCGCACCCCCTCCCGTCATCCCCGCGCAGGCGGGGATCCATCTGCCGTCTGCGCAATCGGGATAGCCGGGATGGATTCCCGCCTGCGCGGGAATGACGATGCAGGCGAGGGGGAAGGGGAAGGGCACGTGGAAGCGGAAGGGCAGGGGTAAGGGGAAGCGCCCCCGGAAGCAGAAGCCCAAGGCCGCCTCGGTCCAAGTCCCGCAGCGGGACTCGTGCGGCGCGAATAGGCGGCCCTTTGCGGGAACCATCGCGCTGGCCCCCGTGTTTCACTTGCAAGTTCCAGAGGGGGCCTTTGGAGTGCTGCAAGATGGATCCGATCGCCTCGAAACTGGCATTTTCCGCCGCTGCTGCCGGGGCGGCGCTGTTGGGGGCGATGTTTCCGCACCCCAGCTATGAAGCGGTCGAGCCGGCACGCCCCTGGGCTCAGCCCGGCGCGGTGAATGCGTGGCAGCCGGCTTCGGGCCAGATGTTGGCGCAGGCTTCGGCAGGGTACAGCTACAGCGGGGCGCTGCCTTCCGATCGCGGCCCGATCGACGTTTATGGCGCGCATGGCTGGCGTCTGGCCCGCGAGCGCGAGATCCTCGAGCGTCAGGAAGCAGAATTGCATCGCGCGGTGGCTCAGGCGGTGGTTGTGGAAGAGCCGGCGGAGACCCTCGGAGTCGAGGTGCATCGGGGCGGCAAGCCCGCCGAGGCCGAGCCGCTGGAACCCGCCGAGAGCGCCGCGCCGCTGGCCGAGGTTAGCGACCAGTAACGCGCGGAAGCCGAAGCGCTCCAATCCTGCGACGAGGTGAAAACGCTTCGTCGCAAGCGCTTTGCACCGACTCCGCCGACTGCGTCATATCTGGCGCAGAGGGTTGGAAGGGTTGCGTCAGACATGAGGAATTGGACTTTGGCGGGCGCCCTGGCGCCTATGCTGGCAATCGCTGTGTGCTCGGGCGGTGCGTCGATGGCGCGGGCGGATGATCCCAACGATCCGTCGATGCGCAACCCGGCAAACCGGGCGCGTGACAAGGCGATCATTCGCGATTTGAACCTGGGCCAGCTCGCCTATGTCGAAAAGCGCGATGCGGAATATGCCGAGGGCTGGAAGGCGTGGCGGGAATATAAAAGGCGCGGACAGAACGGCCGGTTGGGCGCTGATGGCGCGGAGGACTATGCCTCTGCCCGCGCCCGCTACCAGCGCGATATGGCCGCCTGGCGCCGCGCGGTCTCTCTGTGCGAAGCGGGCCGATACGAATACTGCGACCGCCGTTAAGCCTTTGCGCTAAAAACGTGCGGTTGCGGTTGGGAGCAGGCTCCCCCTTCCGGCGGGAGGGGGAGCCTCGCTCGGTTGGCTACTTCTTGCAGTCACCGGTGCGTTCGGAGACGACGGTCATCTTGATGGTGGCCTTGCCGCCGGGCAGCGCGGGCTGGTTGATGTCGGCGGCCATGGCCATGTCGACCTTGCTGTCGCTGTAGGTGCCTTCCATCTTCATGCCGTCAGCGCCGAACTGGCCGCCCTTGCACTTCAGCGTACCGCTCATCTTGCCGCCACCCTGGGTGTAGGGATCAAGCGTGCAATCGCCCTGCTGGCTCTTCTTGGAAAAGTCGCGAACGCCGGCCTTGGCCTGCTCGGCCGTCATGCAGCTTTCGGTCGACTGGCCCTGGCCCATCATCATGGCCATGCGCTCCTTGATCTGCGCCTGCATTTCCGGCGGCGCGCCGGGCACTTCGAAGCTGGTGACCTTCATCGTGGTCTTCCAGTTGCCCGGGTTGAGTTCACCGTCAGCCTTGCCGCAAGCAGCAAGCGCCACCAGCGCGGCGAGGGGGAGCAGGTTGCGGATCATGGAAACTCCTTCGGTTGGGGTGTCCGCCGGCAAGGTCCTCTTCCGGGCGGCACAGGCCTTCGAGCCTAGCGAATAGGTGAGCAAGTGCAATGACTAACCCGGCGTGAGGGGCCGTGCCGTGGTGAAGTGCGCCGGGGGGTCAGGGGAAGCCGCAAAAGCAAAAGGGGCCGGCATTGCTGCCAGCCCCCGCTCACCGTCTGTGCCGTTGCAGCCTTCGGGACAACTTTGCCTGGCTCTGCCAGCGGTGCCACGGACCGAAATCCCTAGCGACCGGTCGCCGTACCTCTGCACCACCGTAGAGGTGCCCGGTCCCGTCAGGTGGGTGGCCGATCCGCGCATCGCTTGTCCGAAGACAACGCGTGCCGACCCATGCCGTTCCCGCCTGGCGGTTCCGTGACTGCCTTCTGGTGCTTGGTTCCGGTTCTTGGCCTGACCCGAAGGTCCTGCCTCTCTCCGTTGCCGCGCTCCTCGCGAAAGCGGTCTGACGGTAGCGCGCCTCTCACTGCATCTGCGGTTCGCCAGGCTTATTCCGGGGGGAACTTGCGAGGCGTGTTTTCCGATACTGCTGCGGGCAGCGCCGCCGTATCTTCTGGTTGCTTTTTCCGTTTCGTTTCAGAAGTTTCCTTCTGACCCGTTGCGTCTGAAGCGCCCTTCCGATGACTTGAAGCTGCGCCCACAAACCGAGTCGCACAAGCGGGATTCGGGTGACTTATCCACAGGCAACCGACTCCACGGTGGATAAGTCGGCTCCTGCGGTGGACATCTTTTTCAGTCGTCGCCCGCGAAGGCGATTCGCCTCAGCGGTCGCGCTGGGCGAGCAACCGAAGCCGGAGCGCGTTGAGCTTGATGAAGCCTGCCGCGTCCTTCTGGTCGTAAGCGCCGGCATCGTCCTCGAAAGTGACGTGGCGTTCCGAATAGAGGCTGTTCGGGCTCTTGCGGCCGACGACGCTGGCATTGCCCTTGTAGAGCTTCAGCCGGACGGTGCCGCTCACCTTCACCTGGCTGTGGTCGATCGCTGCCTGCAGCATCTCGCGCTCAGGCGCGAACCAGAAGCCGTTGTAGATGAGCTCGGCGTATTTCGGCATCAGCTCGTCCTTGAGGTGTGCGGCGCCGCGATCGAGCGTGATGCTTTCAATGCCGCGGTGTGCGCGGGCATAGATCTCGCCGCCCGGCGTCTCGTACATGCCGCGACTTTTCATGCCAACGAAGCGGTTCTCGACGAGGTCCAGACGGCCGATGCCATGCTTGCGGCCCAGTTCGTTGAGCGCGGTCAGCAGGGTGGCGGGTGACATGGCTTGGCCGTTCAGTGCCACGCCGTCGCCGCGCTCGAAATCGATGGTGATATATTCGGGCGTGTCGGGCGCGTCCTCGGGGTTCACCGTGCGCGAATAGACATAGTCCGGAGTTTCATTCCACGGATCCTCGAGCACCTTGCCCTCGGACGAGGTGTGCAGCAGGTTCGCATCGGTGCTGAACGGGCTTTCGCCGCGCTTGTCCTTGGGCACCGGGATCTGGTGCTGTTCGGCCCAGGCGATCAGCGCGGTGCGGCTGGTCAGGTCCCATTCGCGCCACGGTGCGATGACCTTGATATTGGGATCGAGCGCATAGGCGCTGAGTTCGAAGCGCACCTGGTCATTGCCCTTGCCGGTGGCGCCATGCGCAACAGCGTCAGCGCCAGTCTCATGCGCAATCTCGACAAGGCGTTTGGAGATCAGCGGGCGGGCGATCGACGTCCCGAGCAGGTAGTCGCCTTCATAGCGGGCATTGGCGCGCATCATCGGGAAGACGAAATCGCGGACGAATTCCTCGCGCAGGTCGTCGATGTAGATGTGGTGATCGGGTACGCCCATCAGCTTGGCCTTGGCGCGCGCCGGTTCCAGTTCCTCGCCCTGACCGAGATCGGCGGTGAAGGTCACGACCTCGCAGTTGTAGGTGACCTGCAGCCACTTGAGGATGACGCTGGTGTCGAGGCCGCCCGAATAGGCAAGGACGACTTTCTTGATGGCATCGGACATGGGGCAGGGACTCGCTAAAAAGGGCAGCAATTCGCGGGCGCGGCTAGCAGGATGGGGGCACTATCGCAACCATAGGCTGGCCAATGGGCGATGACAGAATTTGTCATTGGACCTTAAACTCTCGCTGCATGATATTTGCGTGGCAACCAGCCTGGGAGGGGAAACCCATGCGCCGTTCGTTTGCCTATGCCCTGATCCTTTCCGCCTCCGCGTTCTGCGGCAGCCAACTCGCCTCGCAGCCTTCGGTTGATGAGACCAACCGCAAGCTGGCTTCTTATGGCCTGCCGGCGATCGACAAAGTCCACCAGCCGCGCACCAATTGCCACAACGCCTACGACTTGTTGTTCGCCGAGAACGCAAAGGGCCGCAAGTCGAGCGCTGAGGAAGCGAGCTGGGCTGCCGCCTATGAAGCGGCGCGCGGGGCGAAGCAGCCCTGCCCCAAGCCGCCTATTGGTCTTGCTGTGCGCGCCGACAAGCACGTGATCGAGACGGAGCAGGGCATGGGCGGGGCGGCGGGCTATGCTCTGCAGCAAAAAGACCCGGTGGCCATGTTCGAGACCGGGCTGGCCATGTGGAACGGCAAGTTCGGCAAGTCGGACGGCAATGAAGGCTACAAGCTGATCTCGCAGGCGGCAGACCTTGGCGATCCTGAAGCGACCTATACCAAGGGCGTGCTGCTGGCGCGCGGACAGGTGGATAACAAGGTCGATTACAAGGCCGGCCTTGCGCTGGTCGAGAAGGCTGCGACAGCGGGCCATGTTGACGCGATGTTCAGCGCCGGCAACTTCTACATGGCCGGGTTGGGAACCGCGAAGAACCCCACCAAGGCCTTCGCCTGGTTCCGCAAGGCGGCCGAACGTGGGCACATCTATGGCACCTTCCTCGCCTGGGACATGCTCAACGAGGGCAAGGGGACCAAGAAGGACTGGAACCTCGCTTACCGGCTCGGCCGGAATCTGGCGGAAGACGGGCAGGTCTATGGCGCGGTGATGGCGGCGTCGGCGCTGCTGCAATCGAGCGAGCCGGGGAAGCATCAGGACGAGATCCTCTACTGGATCGACTATTCGATCAAATACGGGAACTCCGACGTGCGCAGCCAGATGAGCGCGCTGAAGCCCAAGGTCGTGGCCGTGTTCAACCGCCCCGCAGCCCCGCCGCAGTACCGCCCGCGCACCTTCAAGGCCTGTCCGATGAAGACGGTCTGCACGGTTAACCACTACTCCGGTCTGCAAAGCTGCACGACCAACAAGGACTACTGGAGCGACTGCGACGGGTGACTTTCCCCCGATGCGTGATAGCATGGCGCATCGGGAGGAACCGGCATGGCAAAGGCGGACCTGAAGACCAAGGCGACCGAAGTCAGCGTCGCCGATTTCATCGCGGCCGTTCCTGACATCCGGCGGCGCGAAGAAGCCGCAGTGATCGATGCCATTCACCGCCGCGTGACGGGCATGGTGCCGAAGATGTGGGGGCCAAGCATCATCGGCTACGGCAGTTACGACTACAAATACGACAGCGGCCGCGAAGGGACGATGTGCCGCGCCGGGTTCAGCCCGCGCAAGGCGGCGATGACACTTTACCTGATGGGCACCTATTGCAAGGAACAGCCCGAAGTCGCTGCCCTGTTCGCGCGGCTGGGCAAATACAAGACCGGCAAGGCGTGCCTCTATATCAACAAGCTGACTGACGTGGACTTGGAAGTGCTTGAAGAGCTCGTGGCTTTCAACTGGCGTTTCATGAGTGCACGGTATCAGGAATAAGAGCCCGCCGGGCTACATCGCCACGGGCGGCGCAGACGGCTTGGTCTTGCTGTTGGATTTGCCCTTTGCCGGACCCTTGACCTTCGGATCGGGGTAGGGATCGCCAAGGTCGATCGGATCGATCATGCGTTTCGCCGGGTCTTTGACCAGTTCCCAGGCCGCATTGGCTTCCTCCAGCGTCTCATAGCAATAGCGGCCCATGCCATCGCCATGCTCGCCTTCGCGGAAGCGCTTCTCCGCTTCCTCGCCGTAATAGCCGATGGGCAAGTCGGCGCGGAACATGTTCTTCTGGGGCACACGTTTGCCGACGGGGACGATCACGCACTTGCGATAGCGTTCGCAGGCCATGGCGAGCACCCTGCCGCGCTGCTCCATGGGCGTGGACTGGCACGAAGCGGCGAGTGCGGTGTGATCCTTGGCGAGCTTGTAAGCCGCGGCGTCGAGCTTAACCTCCTCGATGGCGTCGCAGCGGCTGCGGTACAGATGATCCTCGTCAGCCAGAGCCTTGGCACAGGTATCGGCAAGGAGGGCAGGATCGGCCGCGATCTTCGCCCATTCCGCTTCCTCACGCTGCGAGCGCAGCGAGATGCACTTGTAGTCTATCGGGTCAAAGGCCTTTGCCTCCGGGAAAGCCGGTGCATCCTTCTGACGGGCTGCCGCTTCCGCCTCGTCGCGCTGGGCGCAGCGCGCGGCGATTTCCGCAGGGGTCAGCTTGTCCACCTGCTGCCGTGCCTTGTCATCCTGCTCAGATTCGCGGGATGACTTCACCGAGGCGCAGGCCTCTTCGAGCGGGTCCTCGCTGGCATATTGCGGAAACTTGTAGGTGCAGCGCTTGTCGTACTCCGCCGGACTCTTTTCCATCACTTCGCGCAGGCGGCGGGATTCTTTCTCGTGCAGGTCTTGAGCCCGTTCCTGGCAGGCCTTGCCGAGCGCGGTGGCGGGCGTGTCAAAGCGGCGGATCGTCACGGCCTTGCATTGCACGTCGAGCGCAGCGGTGTTGGCGAGAAGGCGCTTGGCCCCGGCCTCCATCTTCGCCCGCTCGGCGATCCATTCGACCTGCGCCAGCGCGCCTTCGCAGGCCCTTGCCTCGACTTTGCTGCGCTTGTCCGCCGGAGTCCGCACGCAAATCTTGTCGCGCTTGACCACGTCGCCCACGAGATCGGTTTCGAGTTCGGTAAGGGCCGTCTCGAATTCGGCGTCCGCCTTCATCTTCGCGCATCCCCGGCGCGTATTGGGGCCGATCAGCGGGTTCCTGCCGGGTTCGTCGATGTCGCGGCAGATCATTCTCGCCCAGCGATTGCCCATCATGCCGACGGGGTGCGGATCATCGTCCTTGTCGGCGATCACCGCGCGCAGGCGTTCGAGAATGTCGATCCGGCCGTCATCATCCCCTTGCTGATCCAGGACATGCGGATTGACCGGCTGCTTGGCGCGCAAGGCGTCGGCCTTGGCATAAATCCCATCAATCGCCTTCAGCGCCTCGTCCCAGCGCCCGGTTTCGCGCAGGGCATTAATGCGAAACACGTCGAGCTGCACGGCAAAGTCGGGCGGAAAACCGGGGGCGTTGGCCATCGCCTCGCTCTCATTGGCGATGCGAGTCATCCAGCGCTTGCGGTCTTCGGGCGTCTTGGCCACCCAAGCGGCGCGCTGGAGCAGGTGGTAGCGTTGCCAAGCTGGTCGGCCTAGCATTTCCGACAGCCACAGCAACCGCGCGGCGCGGCTGTCCTTGCGCAGCGCCTGATATTCGGGCGTCGCGATCAGCGCGGGCAGTTTGGCAATCTCGGCGGTGGTGTAAGGCTCCTGACTGTCGCCTTCCTCGTGCTTGTATTCGTTCATCAGCACGAGGCCGTTTGACGGGCATTCGGGCAGCTGGACGTCGCTGCCTTCCGATCCCGGACCGCCGCCATCGGGATAGCTCTCGAGCGGGAAGCTGAACGCGTCGATGATCTGGCTGAACTTCTCACCGCCGACCGGGCAGGTGAACTTTACCGGCTTGCCGTAAGCATGGCTTGGTCCTTCGGTGTTCGACGGAACGTCCTCAGCTGCCGCTTCAACCGCCTCTGTTACAGTGGCCGCAGCTTCCGCCGCTGCATCGCGCGCAGTCTTCGCATCCTGCGCCGGGGCAGGGGCGAGCATCAGCAGGGATGAAAGCGCCCCGGCTAAGGCCAGAGCCTTCATTCGGCAGCGTACTTTTCCAGGTGCCAATCGGGCGCTTGCTCAGCCGCGAGCAAGCGCAGCATCTCCGCTTCGATGTAATCGCGCGTGTTCGGCACGGCATTGCGGCGCTTCACCGTCTGGAACTGGAAGTTGACGAGGTTGCCGTGGCGGAAGCCCTGTTCGGCGCCTGCCAGATAGAACTGCCACATGCGGAAGAAGCGCGCGTCGTAGAGTTGCTCGATTTCCTCGCGGTGGAGCGTCGCGCGGCGGTACCATTCGGCCAGGGTATAGGCGTAGTGGTAGCGCATCATCTCAAGGTCGGCGATTTCCCACCCGGTGCGCTCCAATGAGGCTGACATTTCGCTCACCGCCGGCAGGTAGTGGCCGGGGAAGATATACTTGCGGTTCCACTTGTCCGTCGCGCCGCTCTGCTTCAGCCGTCCGATCGTGTGGGTGAGCATGACGCCGTCGGGGGCCAGCAGATCCCAGGTCTTGGCGAAATACTCGTCGTAATTGTTCAGCCCGACATGTTCGAACATGCCGACGCTGGCGATGCGATCGAACTGTACATTGACGTCGCGGTAGTCGGTCAGCTGGAACTTGACCTTGTCCGACACGCCGGCGGCCTCGGCGCGCTCGTTGGCAAAGCGGACCTGATCGGGCGCAAGGCTGACGCCGAGCACTTCGCAACCGTAATGTCTGTTCAGAAACAAGCCGAATCCGCCCCAACCGGAACCGATATCGAGCACCCGCATGCCCGGTTCGATCCGCAACTTCGCCGCAATCAGCGCCTTCTTGTCGAGCTGCGCTTGCTCCAGCGTGCCGTTCGGGTCGCGCCAATAGGCCATCGTGTATTGGCGGTCGGTATCGAGGAAAAGCTCGTAGAAACGCCGCGTAAGATCGTAATGATGCTCAACATTCTTGGCGGCGCGCGCGCGGTAATTGTTCTGGTCGAGCCTTGACGCAACCTTATCAAGAACCCGGCGCAGCGGGTTGCGCGCGCGCACCTTGTCACCTGAACCCTGGCTCATGACAAACAGGATGAAGTCGCGCACGTCGTGCGGCGGCTCGATCACCAGCCGGCCATCCATATAGGCCTCACCCGCACCGATGCGCGGGTCCCTGGCGATGTGCAGCGCGGCGCCCTGGTCGGTCAGCCGGATGTGGAGGGGATCGGCGGCAGGCTCACCATAGGTGTACACTTTGCCGTCGTGGTCGGTCAGCACGAGACGACCCTTGCGGATCAACGCGCGCAGCATCTTGTCTAGCAGCCACATGCAACAAGCCTATGCCACTTGTGCTCAAAGGCAAGTTTGATCTGTCAGCCGAGCCAGCCGAGCGCCGAAGCGAGCTGCCATGCGCCGAGCACGAAGAACAAAGCCGCCGCCGCCGTGCGCGCAGCCTTGAGAGAGACGCGCTTGACCAGTTCCTCGCCGAGGAACACGGCGGGCACATTGGCGATCATCATGCCCAGCGTCGTGCCGGCGGCGACGGTGAGGACATTGCGGTAATGTGCGGCCAGCGCGATTGTCGCGACCTGTGTCTTGTCGCCGATCTCGACGAAGAAGAATGAGACCAGAGTGGTCAGGAAGGCGCTGCTTTTGGTGCGGACCGATGCTTCTTCATCGTCGTCCAGCTTGTCCGGCACCAAAGTCCAGGCGGCCATGGCGATGAAGCCCAGCGCGACGGCAATGCGGAAGCCTTGCGATTCGACCAGCCCCGCCACCTCGCGCCCGACCAGCGCGGCAAGTGCATGGTTGGCAATGGTGGCGACGAAAATGCCCGCGATGATCTGCCACGGCGCGCGCAAACGGGCGGCGAGCACGATGGCGAGCAGCATGGTCTTGTCGCCCACTTCGGCAAGTGCGACGACGAGGGTAGAGGTGAGCAGGGCTTCGAGCATGGGCCGCGCCCTATGTCAGCCCGCGCGCAAGGTAAAGCACGTCGCGCGGCTGGGTCATCAGGTGCTGTCCCGAATCGATGAACAGCGTTTGGCCGCTCGCCAGCCAGCCTTCGGCGAGCCACAGCGCGGCATCGGCCAGTTCCTCGGGCTCGGTGATCCGGCCGAGCAGGTTCATCCGGCCCGATAGCAGGTGCTCCTCGTCACGCTGGTCGTGGCTGGGGAGCATGGCGCCCGGGGCGAGGGCATAGACCCGGTCGCGCGGGTCATCCTGCGCCATGGCCAGCGTCCGCACCGATGCCGCCAGCGCGTTCTTGGCCATGGTGTAGGAGAAGAAATCGGGGTTCGGATTCGCGACCTTCATGTCGGTGAACTGGATTACGCGGCGCCCGCCGCTGGCACTGGCAGAGCGCAGGAACGCCTGCGCCATGCGGACCGGCGTGGCGGCGTTGACGGCCATCGCCTCGGCAAAGACGGCCGGATCGATGCGGTCGGCGCGGTCTTCGTTGAATACGGCGGCGTTGCTCACCAGCACGCGCCAGTCGGGCAGGCGCTCGGCGAGGGCCTCGACCATGGCCTCAGCTGCGTCTCCGTCTGTCAGGTCACATTGCACGACTTCGGCGCTCGGCAATTCGGCGGCCAGCGCATCGGCCTCGGCGTGGCTGAAGCCGTGGTGGATCACGACATGCCACCCGGCCGCGCCAAAGCTGCGCGCAAGTATGGCGCCGATGCGCCGGGCGGCGCCGGTGATGAGGACGGCGGGTCGGTTGATTGCCATATGCCGTTTGGAGCATAAGCCGCGCCGGCAAGGAAGAGCGCGCAGGCGATTTCCCGGCACGTACAGGAGAATGATGCGGTGAAACTCGATCTGATCGACGTGTTCTGCAACGGTCCGCTAAGCGGCAACCCGCTCGGCGTGGTCCACGGCGGCGAAGGGCTGACGACCCAGCAGATGCAGGCTATCACCTGCTGGCTGGGCTATTCCGAGACGACCTTCCTGCTGCCGCCGACCGATCCATCGGCCGATTACCGTGTGCGGATATTCTATCCGGCGGGCGAATTGCCCTTTGCGGGCCATCCTACGCTGGGTTCCGCCCATGCCTGGTTGGCGGCGGGCGGCGTGCCGAAAGAGACCGGGCGGATCGTGCAGGAATGCGGCGTCGGACTGATCGAGGTCCGCCAGCAGGGCGAACGGCTGGCCTTCCGCGCCCCGCCGCTGATCCACACCGGTTCGCTCTCAGCCGATGAACTGGCCGAAGCGCTGCGCGTATCGGGCGCCGATCAAACCCGCGTGGTGGAGGCGGTCCATGTCGCCAACGGGCCGAACTGGGTGCTGCTGCGCATGGACAGTGCCGACGCGGTCCTTGCGGCGGAACCGGCGGCAAAGGCCGCTCCCGGGACCGATGTCGGTTTGGCGGGACCTTGTGCGCCGGATAGCGAGGCTGATTGGGAACTGCGCGCTTTCTTCGCCAAGGGGGCGGGGGACATGGCGGAGGACCCGGTCACCGGCAGTTTCAATGCCGGGGTTGCGATGCACCTGTTCGAGAGCGGGCTGGCCAGCAGCAGCTATGTCGCCGCGCAGGGCCGCAAGACCGGCGCTGACGGTCTGGTCTATGCCAGCAATGAAGCTGACGGAGTGTGGATCGGCGGGCGCGTGGCGACCGTGTCGGCTGGTGGGGAGCTTGCGGTGCCCTAAGCGCCTATTGGCACTTCACCTCACCATCGGTCAGCGACTTGCCGAGCAGGCCGCCGCCAACCGCGCCGATGATCGTGCCCAGTGTGCGCTTGCCGCGCCCGGCGATGCGGTTGCCGAGGAAGCCGCCGATGGCCGCGCCGATCACCAGCCCGGTGGTGCCGTTCTTGCGCTTGCAATGATATTGGCCGTCTTCGCCCAGCCAGACGCGGTCACTGGCGCCGAGCGCTTGCGGGGTGACATATTGGCCGTTCTCGTCATAAGCCACGGCGCTGTTGGCCGGGGCGCTGCCGCCAAACGTGTAGAGCGGCGGATCGGCCGCAACGGGAGCGGCGAAGCAGACTGAGCCAGCTAGTGTGAGGGCGATGATTGACTTGCGCATGGGCAATCCTTTCGCATGGACGAACCACGCGAAAGCTACGTAAACTTGCCGACGATGACTCACCTCAATGAGTCAGGCCGTGCCGCCCGCACGACAAGCCGTGCGGGCGAAACATCGGGTTACAGGTTTAACGGCAGCGCGAATTGCTGCGTTCGAGCTCGCGGCCCAGCAATGCACCGGCGGCTGCACCGATAATTGTGCCGGTGGCGCGGTCGCCGCGGCTGTCGATCGCACGTCCCACCAGTGCACCGCCGGCTGCGCCGATCAGCAGGCCGGTCGTGCCGTTGCTGCGCTTGCAGTAATAGCGGCCATCGCGGCCCTGCCAGTAGTTCACGCCGTTATCCGTGCGGCGATAGGAAATGTCGCCATTCTTGGCGCGGTAGCCGTTCGCCGGAGCCCAAGCAGGCGGCTTGGCATAGGCGGCGGCAGCCGGCAGGACCATCGTGGCGAGACCAGCGGCGATGAGTGTCTTGCGGAACATGGGTAGTCTCCTTTGGCGGTGTTAACTCGTGAGAGCACCAAAGGGTTCCAACGCTGAACTGCGGATTGCCGGGCAGTTGGACTGCCCCGAAAGCACGATCAGTCGCCAATATCAGCCGAGCGCGGCCTGCTTTTCCTCGGCCAGCCGATCAAGCTCGGCGCGGCTCATCTTCTGCGCGGCGGTCTTGAGTTGGCCGCAGGCGGCATCGATGTCGCGCCCCCGCGGCGTGCGCACCGGGGCGCTGATCCCGGCTTCGAAGACGATTTCGGAGAAGCGCCGGATGCGGTCGGGTGACGAACATTCATAGATCGCACCGGGCCACGGATTGAACGGGATCAGGTTGACCTTGGCGGGCAGATTGTACTGCTTGATCAGGCGCACCAGTTCGCGCGCGTCGGCGTCGCTGTCGTTCTTGTCCTTGAGCATGACATATTCGAACGTGATGCGCCGTGCGTTGCTGGCGCCGGGATAGTCGGCGCAGGCCTGGAGCAGTTCCTCCAGGCCATACTTGCGGTTGATCGGCACGATTTCGTCGCGCACTTCCTTGCTCACCGCATGGAGCGAGACCGCCAGATTGACGCCGATTTCCTCGCCCGCGCGGGCCATCATCGGCACCACGCCCGAAGTTGACAGGGTGATCCGGCGCTTCGACAGGGCAAGGCCTTCGCCGTCCATGACGATTTTCAGCGCATCGCGGACATGGTCGAAATTGTAGAGCGGCTCACCCATGCCCATCATCACGATGTTGGTGAGCAGGCGGCCATCGGGGGAGTAACCGCCGCCGTCTTCGTCCTCCACCTCGTCGAGCCCGGCCATCGTCGCGATGCGGGTATCATCGGCGCTGCGCGGCCATTCGCCCAGTTCATCGCGGGCCAGCATGACCTGTCCGACGATTTCGCCCGGCGTCAGGTTACGCACCAGTCGCATGGTGCCGGTGTGGCAGAAACGGCAATTGAGCGTGCAGCCGACCTGGCTCGAAACGCACAGCGTGCCGCGCGATTCGTCGGGAATGAAGACCATTTCGAACTCGTGGCCGTCATCGGTGCGCAGCAGCCACTTGCGGGTGCCGTCATTTGAATGCTGGGCGAGGACGACCTTGGGCCTGCCAACAACGAAGCGCGCCGCCAGCCACGGGCGCATCGTCTTGGAAATGTCGGTCATCGCGTCGAAATCGGTGACGCCGCGGTGGTAGAGCCAGTGATAGACCTGCTTGGCGCGCAGCTTCGCGGCCTTCGCCTCAAGGCCTGCGGTTTCGAACAGCGCGGTGATCGCCTTGCGTGGCAGGCCGAGCAGATCCACCCGGCCATCAGCGCGCGGAGTGACCTCGCGCGGGGTGGGGACGGGATCGATCATTCCCGGAATCGACATCAGTGCTGTATCGGCCATGGCCGGGCACATAGGGATAGCGGCGCAGTTTGGCTAGCTTCAGCGAATGCGTCAGCGGATTCCGGCGCAACCGATCTGCGCCGCGTCCATCGCGGTCGCCGCGCCTGACAGGTCATAGGTGTTGGCAAAATTGCGGCCCGAGGCATCGCGCGCGCTGACCGTCATCGATCCGGCAGATCGCATGGCTGCGGCCACGGCGGCATCCATGCGCTTGTCCGCCGCCCAGGCGTCGCCACCGCCGGCTGACAGTTCGAAGCGCTGGCCGCTGATCGTCAGCATCACGCGCGCACCCTGCGCCAGATTGCGCGACAGACGGAAGTGGATTTGCCCACGCTCACCCCGGCGCGGCCAGGTGCCGATCGCGGCATAGGGCTGGAAATCGCGCTGGAGCCGCGACGGCTCGGCCATGGCGATGGCATAGCAGCGCGGCACAGCGGGATCGCGGAAGGCAGCCCACTTGCCATAGACGCCGAGGTTGTCTCGCGCCGAAGCCGGGGCGGCGAACAGCAGGGCGATAAGCAGGAGAGGCAGACGGCGCGACATTCCCGGTCAATCGCCGTCGGGCCGGTGCGCGTCAAGATCACGCGCCGCGCGGTCCTGCTCTGTGCGTTCTTGCAGCTTCTGGGCCTTGGTCCGTCCGCTGAGCGCGCGGTTCTGAGCGGCGGCGGCCTTGTCCGCATCGCGCTTGCGAGCCTTGCGCGCCATGCGCAGGTTGACGATCTCGGCCATCAGAGCGCCTGCGGGTAAGTGATGGCGACCACTTCCCATTCCTTTTCGCCGCCGGGCAGGCGAACCTTGCGCAAGTCGCCCAGCGCCGCGCCGCGCAGCGCGCAGGCCATCGGTGCGGACCAACCGATCAGCCCCTTGCTGGCATCCTGCTCGTCATCGCCGACCAGCGTGATGGTGCGCTGTTCGTCATCCTCATCAGCGATGGTGACAGTCGCGCCGAACCATACGCGGCCGGGGTCGGTCTGCGCGGAGGGATCGATCACCCGGCACAGTTTCATGCGCTTGGCGAGGAAGGCCAGTTCGCGGTCGATCTCGCGCATGCGCTTGCGGCCATAGAGGTAATCGCCGTTTTCGCTGCGGTCGCCATTGCCCGCCGCCCACGATACGATCTCGACAATGGCCGGGCGTTCGGTTCCGAGCAGATGGTCATAGCGCTTGCGCAGCGCGGCCATGCCCGCCGGGGAAATCGGCGGCGCCTTCGGGTCCACTAGAGCGAAAGGCCGGCGGTTTCTGGCAAGCCCGCCATCAGGTTGAGGTTCTGCACCGCCGCACCGCTGGCACCCTTGCCAAGGTTGTCGAGCACGGCGACGAGCCGCGCCTGCTTTCCATCCCTTGCGCCGAAAACATAGAGGTCGAGCCGGTCGGACTGCTCGGCAGAACGACGCAGCAGCAATTCATCGGGCGTGTCGGCGTGAAGCGTCACGACTTCGCTGCTCTGGTAGAACAGTTGCAGGCACTGGCGCAGGCCATCGACCGGCGCGGCGCGCTCCATCATCGACAAGTGCAGCGGAACTTCGACGACCATGCCCCGGTGCGCGGGGATCACCGCAGGGGCGAAAACCGGCTCATGCCCAAGCTCGGCATAGCGCTGCATTTCGGGCACGTGCTTGTGACCGAGCGCAAGGCCGTAGTCGCGGTAGGCGATGTCGGTATCATCCTCGAACCGGGCGATCAGCGCCTTGCCGCCGCCCGAATAGCCCGAGACGGCGTGGCAGACGTATGGCCAGTCCGCCGGCAGCAGGCCGTTGCGGATCAGCGGCGCGAGGAGGGCAATGAAGCCGGTGGGATAGCACCCGGGGTTGCTCACCCGCGCAGCATTGGCGATCTTTTCGCGCCCGGTTATCTCGGGAAAACCATAGGTCCAGCCCGGCGCCACGCGGTGCGCGGAGCTGGCATCGACGATGCGTACCTTTGCGCCCTCGGCCAGCGCGACCGCTTCGATCGCGGCATCGTCAGGCAGGCAGAGCACGGCGAAATCGGCGGCGTGATAGGCATCGCGGCGTGCGTCGGCGCTTTTGCGCTGAACGTCATCGAGCACGATCAGCTCGAATTCGCTGCGCGGGGCAAGCCGTTCGAGAATCTCGAGCCCGGTCGTCCCCGCCGCGCCATCAATGAAAACCCGTGCGGTCATGCTGCGAGTTCGAGTTCGTCCATCGACACATAGCCGACCGGGCCGTTCTCATCGCCCGCCTGTCCCCAGGCCTTGCCGCCAGCAACATCGAGTACGTCGAAATGCGTACCTGCGGCCAGTGCAGACAGCACTTCGGCATCGGCGCGTCCCGAGGAGAGCAATTGCGCGCCCCCAGCCACAACCTTGTGCGGCGCGGGAACGGCATAATGCGGCACGAAATAACAGCCCGCGAGGCGGACATGGGCGAGGTCACCGCGCACCGGCGTATGCGCCGGATCGGCGATCTTCATCGGCCCGGTCATTGCAAAGCAGCGACCGTCGAGTTCGGTATCAAGGCTGGCCAATTCGCTCACTTGCCCTCCGGTTCCCCTGCCCGGATACCCCGGGGATGGGCGCGCTTATACAATAGAGGCCTTTCAGGCAAGTTAGCGCCTCACTTCGCAAACCGCGCCTGCAGCATGGCCCAGCTTGCCCGCAGGCCCAGCGCCTCGCCGCCCTTGGGCCGTCCGGGCTTCGAAACCGGGCGCCATGCAAAGGTATCGAAGTGCGCCCAGTCGATGCCTTCACCTACAAATCGGTCAAGGAACAGCCCCGCGACCGAGGCCCCGGCAAAGCCGTTGGTGTGGGTGTTGTTGATATCGGCAATGTCGCTTTTCAGCCATTCGGCATAGGGTTTGTGTAGCGGCAACCGCCATGCGGGATCGTCGTTTTCGAGGCCCGCCGCCAGCAATGCCTCTGCCGTGGCATCCTGCCGGGTCATCAGCGCGGGCAAGTCCGGCCCAAGCGCCCCGCGCGCCGCGCCGGTGAGCGTGGCGAAATCGATGATCAGCTCCGGCGCGCTCTCGCTCGCCTTGGCCAGAGCATCGCCCAGCACGAGGCGGCCCTCGGCGTCGGTATTGCCGATCTCGACCGAAATCCCAGCGCGGCTGCGCAGCACGTCGCCGGGGCGGAAGGCATTGCCTGCCACCGCGTTCTCCACTGCTGGCACCAGCATATGCAAGCGGACAGGCAAGCCAGCGCCCATGATCAGCTGCGCCAGCGCAATCGCGTGGGCTGCGCCGCCCATGTCCTTCTTCATCAGCAGCATTCCGGCGCTCGGCTTGATGTCGAGCCCGCCTGAATCGAAGCACACCCCCTTGCCGATGATGGCCACGCGCGGGTGCTTGGGATCGCCCCATTCGATCTCGATCATGCGCGGGGCATGGCTGCGGCTGGCGGCGCGACCGACCATGTGGACCATCGGGAATTCGCGTTCGAGCGCATCGCCCTTGGTTACGTGGATTTCGGCGCGGTATTGCTTGGCGATCTGGTGCGCGGTGGCTTCGAGTTCGGCAGGCCCCATGTCCTCTGCCGGCGTGTTGACGAGATCGCGGACCAGTTCAGTCGCGGCTGCCTCGGCCAGCGTCGCGTCGATGGCCTTGACCGACTTGGTCAGCAGCACGCGCGGGCCTTCTTCCTTGGGGTCGGAGCGATAGCGGTCAAACGAGTACTGCCCGCTGAGCCAGCCGAACATCGCCTTGCCCGGATCACCGCCCTCGCGGCGATAGGTGCCGGCGGGGAGCACTTCGGCCAGTTTCGCCATGCACCAGCTGGAAAGTTCGTCCGGATTGGCCACGCCGGACACGACGAACCAGTGATCGCCATCAGGCACGATCGCATGGGCATAGCCATCGCCCTCGAACTTCTGTGCCGCCAGCGCAGTGCGTTGTGCGGCGTTCAGGCCCTTGACGAAGACGGGGAAAGTGTCCTTCGAGACGAGGTGGATCGCGGTGGCTTTCTGCCCGCGATCGGGCTGGATCAGGGAATTCTTGTCGCTCATGTGGTTAGGCATAGGACGGTTAGTGGGGAGTGGGAATCCCTTTCGGTTCGCGCGCCACCAAACCCAGCTCGTCATCCTGAACTTGTTTCAGGATCCATTTCTCGTCAGGCAGGGTTTCCAGAGAGGCTATGCAGCGCGGGCAGCTACACGCTCATGCCCCTGCGCTTGCGGCACGATGGATCCTGAAACGAGTTCAGGATGACCTTGCGAGGGGGTGGAGCGAGGGGCCTCGCAATTCCAGCCAATCGCGCCTATGTGGGCAGCATGACTCAATACCAGACCGTCGAATCCACCGATGTCCTCCTGCGCGATGGCACGATCAAGCTGCACGCCCCCGAACACTTCGAGGGCATGCGCAAGGCCGGGCGTCTCGCCGCCGAAATCCTCGATGAAATGGCGCCGTTTGTGCAGCCGGGCGTCACCACCGGACAGATCGACGACCTCGTTCGCAAGCTTACGCTCGATGGCGGCGCGGTGCCGGCGACGCTGGGCTATCGCGGCTATGCCCATTCGTGCTGCGTCTCGATCAACCATGTCGTGTGCCACGGCATCCCGAGCGACAAGGTGCTGAAGGATGGCGACATCGTCAACATCGACGTGACCCCGCTGCTTGATGGCTGGCACGGCGATTCCAGCCGGATGTACCTCGTCGGCGACGTGCCGCTGAAGGCGCGGCGGCTGGTCGACGTGACTTATGAGTGCCTGATGATCGGCATCGAACAGGCCAAGCCCGGCGCCAAGCTGGGCGATATCGGCGCGGCCATCCAGAAGCATGCCGAAGCCAACCGCTATGGTGTCGTCCGCGAATTCTGCGGGCACGGCCTCGGCCGCCTGTTCCACGATGCGCCCGAAGTAGTCCACGCGGGTCACCGTGGCAGCGGGCCGGAGCTCAAGCCGGGTATGTTCTTCACCATCGAACCGATGATCAACCTCGGCAAGCCGGGGGTGAAGCTGCTCGAAGACGGCTGGACGGCCGTAACGCGCGACCGCTCGCTTTCGGCGCAGTTCGAACATTCAATCGGGATTACCGAGACCGGCTGCGAAATCTTCACCGCGAGCCCGAAGGGGCTGGATAAGCCGCCTTACTAACCCCGCCCGTTCCGCACTGCCGCACCCGCAGCAAATGGCGCGATGGCCAGGAGCACCAGGCTCGACGCGCCGCATAGGGCGAGGCCGCTTGTCCCGCCCACGGCAAGGCTGCCCGCGCCGAACACCAGCAGCGGCACGGCCAACGGGATCACCAGCAAGCCGCCAAGCGCCGCGCCGCCGCGCAGGCCGGCGGTGAGCGCGGCGACCATGACGCCGAGCGCAGCCAGCCCCGGGGTTCCGGCCAGCAGCCCGATCTCGACGATCCGCAGCGTGTCGCCATCCAGCCCGAGCAGGGCGGCGGCGGGGAGGGCGGCGAGCATCAGCGGCGGGCCAAAGCTCAGCCAGTGGGCAAGGATGCGCACGCCCATGACCGCTTCCTCTGATATGCCGCGCAGGGCCCACTGGTCGAACATGCCCTGATCGAGGTCAGGCTCGACCAGCCGGTCAATCGGCAGGATCGCCGCGAGCAGCGCCGCGACCCAGATCACCCCGCCGCCGGTGCGTGCCAGCAGCACCGGGTCCGGCCCGACGGCAAAGGGGAACAGCATGGCGACCGAGAGGAAGAACAGCAGCGGCAATGTCGCCCCGCCGCGCCGCCCGCCGAGCAGCAGCAGCGCGATGTCTCGGCGCAGGATGGCGAGGAGAGGCCGGCTCATGCGGCGAACTCGGCAAGGTCGATGCGGTTGGCACCTGGCAGCGCAATCGGCTGGTGAGAGGCGACCAGTGCCACGCCGCCAGCCACGCAGTGCTGCGCCACCAGCGTCTCGACCATTCTCACCGCCGCGCGGTCCAAGCCATTGAGCGGTTCATCAAGCAGCCAGACCGGCGCGGACTGGCCGACCAGGCGCGCCAGCGCAGCGCGCTTCTTCTGGCCAGTGGAAAGATAGCGCACCGGCACATCGAGCAGGTTTTCGAGGCCCAGCAGGCCAAGTGGCAGATCTTCCCAGCCATCGATGCGCGCCCAGAAGGCCAGCGCCTTGCCCAATGGCAGGTGCAGATCGAGTGCGGGCCGCTCATCAAGCAAGGCCGCCGCGCCGCCGCATTCCACCGTCCCCGCAAGCGGGCGAAGCAAGCCGGCGACCATGCGGATCAGGCTGGATTTTCCGATCCCGTTCGCGCCTGCAACCTGCATCGCTTCGCCCGGCGCAAGCGCAAACGACAGGCCGCGAAACAGCAGCCGCTCGCCGCGCTGGCAGGCGAGATCGGTCGCTTTCAGGCTGGCCCCTTGCATGGGGCAGCGCCTTAGGCGAAACGGGCCGCACTGCCAAGGAGTGCTACATGCCCATTCCCCGCCTGACCGATGCCGAGCGCGATGCGCTGCTTGCCGAATGCCCCGCATGGCAGCTGCGCGCCGATGGCAAGGCGATCGAGCGCGTGTTCAAGTTTGGCGATTTCAACGCCGCCTTCGGCTTCATGACCCGCGTCGCGCTCTATGCCGACAAGGCGGATCACCACCCCGAATGGTCCAATGTCTACAACCGCGTGAACATCACCCTGACTACGCACGACGCGGACGGACTTTCGGCGCGCGATGCCGACATGGCGCGGGCGATCGAGGGCTTCCTCTAAGGCCTACCAGACCGGTCGCTGCACCTGCGCGGTGCGGCGTTCGCGGATGATCGTCTGGCGCTGCTCGGGCGTGACCGTACCGGTATCGGCGGGCAGGTGCTTGCGCACATCGGCCAACTTGACCTTGATCGTGCTGGGCACCGGCTGGCTGTCGCAATCCATCCAGCGGCCCTGAATCAGCCCCTTGGCGTGACCTGCGGTATCGAGCCAGTTGGGCACGCCTGGATCCTTGTGCGACACCACGATCCGCAGCCGCCCGTCCTTGTCCGCCGGGGCCTGCGCGTTGTTCAGGCTTGAGTGGTTGTTGTACCAGTCGGTCGTCTCGTAAAGCTCGTTGGTCAGGATCAGCGAGCGATATCGGCAGACCTTGGGCATGGCGCTCTCGACGATCAGCGCCTCATCATCGGCAAGGTCATAGGCGCCCTCGTAATAATACTGGCCGGCAAGCCCCCCGGCGCTGGCGATGTCGAAAGTCTTGAACTTGTTGACGAATCCCTCGGCGCGCAGCTTTTCCACGTGATCGACGAACATCAGCGCCATCATGTCGACCATGCCGGGGAGCGCCCGCAGCCGCGCCTCCAGATCGGCGGCAGAGCGGCGCGGACGGGCGGCGGGTTTGTCGAGTCGTTCGATGGAAAGCGTCGGGGCCTGCTCTTTCGCCCAGTCGGCGCTGACCATGCGGATCATCAGCCGGCTGGCCTGTGGGCGCAGTTCCCACCATTCGCCGCGGTGGCCCTTGGGCTTTTCCGCGCTCAGCAGCACGTCAAAGCGCCCTTGCTTGTCGAGCTTGAGCTTCGACAGGTCGATGTGGGTGCGGCCCTTGCCGGTTTCGGCATTGCGCGGGACCACCTGGCTGATGATCGCCTGATTGAGCGATCCCGCTTTGCCCCGCAGCCGATAAATGCCTGCGCCATCGACGCGAGCAGTGCGGTAAAGCGTATCGGCATTGGGCTGGCCGACGTTGAACAGATAGTTGATCGCCGGCAGAAATTCCGGCGCATCGACATCGCCGCCCAGCGCGTCGAGGCTTTGCGATGTCAGCGATTCCAGCGCCAGCCGGGCAACTTCCTGCTGCACCTGCGGATCGCTGCGCATGGCTTCGGGCAGCCGGGCGAGCATCCTGTCGGGCAGGTCGGACAGCTTGCCGACCAGCTCGTTCCAGCCGGGAACGGCGGAAGTCTTGGGGGCGGTGGCAGCGGGCTGGGCCTGCGCGACGAGCGGCAGGATAGCTGCCGCTCCCACGGCAAGCAGGGCAAGCAGGCGTGCGCCGTTCGTTTTGGGGGCGGGCATGGTCGGGCATCCTCTGCGAAGTCTGTATCGCCGCAGGGTTGCATGACCTCAGCCAAGGGCAAAGGGCGGTGGCAAGTCCATCGCCCCCGCGAGGCGGCCTTATTCCAGAGCAGCCCGCGCCTTCATCAGGTTGCGTGACCGTTCGCGCAGTTTGCCGGGCATCCACTTGGCGGCAAAAGCCATCGACTTGGCCGTCTTGCCGACCAGATTGTGCACCTTGGTGCCGCCGTTGACCGCGTTCCACACCGTCTCCGCCGCGACTTCGACCGGCGTGAATTCCAGACCGGCGCGGACCACGCTGTCGCGCTTGGACACGTTGCTCTTCTTGTTGGCGGGGCCAGCGAGGATGCCGGTGTCGATGAAGCTGGGCATCAGCGAGCAGACGTGGATGCCATCATCGCGCCATTCGATATCGAGCGCCTCGGTAAAGCCGCGCACCGCGAACTTGGTTGCCGAATAGAGCGACAGCCCGCCCGAGCCGTAAAGCCCCGCCGCGCTCGCCGTGTTGACCAGCGAGGATCCGGGGGCAGCGGCCTTGAGATAGGGATAGGCCGCCTGCGCGCCGTAAACCACACCGGTGACGTTGATCGCGATCAGCGTGTCTATCTCGTCCTTGTCGAGTTCGTGCAGCATGCCGCCGGTGCCGATGCCGGCATTGTTGAACAGAACGTCTATACGCCCGCCGCTGGCCCTGGCGAAAGCTGCAAGCTGCTCGTCCCACGCCTCGCGGTCGCGTACGTCGAGTTTGTGAGTGGAGCAGGACTCCGGCGGCAGCAGCGATTTGGTCTCCGCCATGCCGCTGTCGGATATGTCGGCAATCCCGATGAACCAGCCGCGCGCGGCAAACCAGATGGCAACCGCCCGGCCAATGCCCGATCCGCCGCCGGTGATGAAAATCGCTTTCCGATCCATGTGTGTCTCTCCCGTTGACGGGGAGGTTAAACCGATTGGGCGCGGCTTGTCGATTCCGTTACGGCAGGGCGAACCTCGCGCCGATCTGTCCCCCGCTTACGCTTTATTCACCTGAAGTGGCTAAGCCTTCGCGCATGGACGGGGAGCGCTTCATCGATCGGCCGACGTCGATCATGCTGGACCTTGTGCGCTTCCTCAGCGCGCTGGGGGTGATGCTCGTCCATGCTGCGGAAACGCTGCACTATACCGGCGCGCTGCCCTTTACGCCGCGCCTGTCGCACAACAGCGTGATCATGTTCTTCGTGCTCTCGGGCCTGATGATCGACCATTCTGCGCGCAGCAAGGCTGCCGGCTTGGGCCAGTTCGCGGTTGCACGGACGGCGCGGATCCTGCCGGTCGCAGTGCCCGCCATGGCGTTCACCTGCATTGTCTATACGCTGGCGATAATGAGCAAGGGGCCGCTGCCCGATGGCTTCGGCTGGTCACTTGGCCGTTCGGCGCTGGCGGGGCTGACTTTTACCTCGCAGTCGGACCTGTGGGGCACCTGGATCCTCGGCAACGGGCCGTGGTGGTCGCTGAGCTACGAGGTCTGGTACTACGTCCTGTTCGCCGCAGCCTTCTTCCTGCGCGGCTGGAAACGCGTTGTTGCGGTGCCGCTGCTGGCGCTGGTGGCGGGAAGCGCCGTGCTGCTGCTGCTCCCGGCGTGGCTCGCAGGGGTCTGGCTGAACCGCGATGCGCGGCTGCACCGGATGGGCAGCCAGACCGCGCTCGCCGTGCTACTCGGCTGCCTGCTGGCGCAGAAGTTCATTGCCACCTGGGACCTCGATGCGCTTATGTGGCTACGCGAGGCCTCGCCGTTCTCGCTCGGAATGTCGGAATGGCTGCTGTCCGACTTGCCGCTGGCGCTGGTTTTCGTGGCCCTGCTCGCCGCCCTGCGGCCACTGGCACAGGCCCACGCCGAGCGGCTGGAAGCATGGCAGCGTCCGATCCGCTTCGGCGCGGGGTTCTCGTTCACGCTCTACCTGTTCCACATGCCGCTGCTCGACGTGATGAAGCTGGCGGGGGTAAGCGCCGGTTCAAGCGTGTTGGTGCTGCTTGGCGGGATTGCCACCGTGTTGACCGCCTGCGCGGCTATCGCCCAGGTCACCGAAGGCTCTGCCCCGCATGTCCGGCGCTGGCTGGAGGCACGGTTCGCGGGAAGGGCGCGCGGCCCACAGGCACTTGCGGGCATAGCGTAAGGCGCGGTGCAGCCTTGACCTGATGACCAGAAAACGGGCTATCCTACACGCGCAGTGAATGACAGAATCGCCGGATGATCCAGCGCTTTCGACCATTCAAAAGCAGCGACACATTCGCCTGTCGTTCAGCCTTGAGTTTTCTACTCAGGGCTGTGTCCAGTGTGTCCAGTCCATGCTTTCAGACGGCACGGATCCGGCGGTTACAGCGCCGCGTTGTTGTAGCAATGCCACGTGAAAATCGCCGCCGCTCCGCGATGCGGGCGCCAGCCTTCCGCCAGCACGCGCGTCTCCTTCTCGCCCGGCCGCTCGTCCAGCCCCAGAATCCGGTGCAACCCTGCCTGCACGGCGAGATCCCCCGCCGGCCAGATGTCCGGGCGGCCCTCGGCGAAGAGCAGGTAGATCTCGGCGCTCCAGCGGCCAATGCCCTTGATGCGGGTGAGGAGTTCGATGGCCTCTTCGTCATCGGCGGGCAGGGCGTCGAAGGTCAGGTCGCCGGACAGGACCATTTCGCACAAACTGCGTGCATAGCCCTGCTTCTGGCGCGAAAGGCCGCAGGCGCGCAGTTCGTCAAAGTGGCTGGCGATCAGCTTTTCCGGGGCAACGTCCTCGCCCAGGTGCGCCTCAAGCTTGCGCCACATCGAGGCGGCAGCGGCGACGCTGACCTGCTGGCCGACGATGGTGCGCAGCAGGGTGGCATAGCCGCGTTCCCGGATGCGCGGTTCGGGGTAGCCGGCGATCTCCAGCGCCCGCGCCATGCGGGGTTCGGCGGCGGCGATGGCATCCAGTCCGCTGTGGATCGCCTCTGCGCTTAATCCCATGATCCACCGTATATCATATCTTCGCGCAACCCTATATCTTGCCAAAGCGGCGGCTCTTCATTAGCAGCGCCGCCAAAGCCCGCAACCGGGCCGCGAATCCAAAGGAAACAGCAA